>DATNDJ010000026.1:0-60967 GCA_035553255.1 Candidatus Acidiferrales bacterium
GTCGGCTCATCGCATCCTGGGGCTGTAGAAGGTCCCAAGGGTTAGGCTGTTCGCCTATTAAAGCGGTACGTGAGCTGGGTTCAGAACGTCGCGAGACAGTTCGGTCCCTATCTGGTGTGGGCGCAGGAAACTTGAGAGGAGCTGTCCCTAGTACGAGAGGACCGGGATGGACCGACCTCTTGTGATCGAGTTGTCACGCCCGTGGCATAGCTCGGTAGCGAAGTCGGGAAGAGATAATCGCTGAAAGCATCTAAGCGAGAAGCTCGCCTCGAGATAAGGTTTCCCAACCCTCCTGCGGGGGGGTAAGAAGGCCAGTCGAAGACTACGACTTTGATAGGCGGGAGGTGGAAGCGCGGTAACGCGTGTAGCTTACCCGTACTAATCGGCCGTTCGGCTTGACCATAAAACTTTCCTAACGCGCCATCCGATGAGGGTGGCCGTCCTGAGGAACGCAGCGACGAAGGAGCTTTGTTTTATCCGTCTCGCTCGCCACCTCGGAAGGTCAAGTTGCCTTTTGCATTCGCGCTGCTGTGGCGCAAAAATTGCGGTTCGCTGCTTCCTTCGTTGTCAAATATTCTTCTGAAGATTGTGAAGCTGGTTTTTCCGGCTTCCAGGATTTCCTGGTGGTCTTACCGCGAGGGTCACACCCGTTCCCATCCCGAACACGGAAGTTAAGCCTCGCAGGGCCGATGATACTGCGCGGGTAACTGCGCGGGAACGTAGGTCACCGCCAGGATTAAGGTTTGCAAGGCCGAGCCGAGTCTTTCGGTTCGGCCTTTTTATTTGTGCCGTCGGCTGTTGAACACCTCGCGCAGGGCTTCACTTTCTTTTGCCGTTCGCGGCGGCGTCCCTATTAAAATCGAAATTCGCCATCCAAATGCAGCAACGGCGGCGAAAAACGAACCTATGTCCAGAGCACCTTCGAACGAACACACGGATCAGGCGGAGACGGCTGCCGCAGCCAAGCAGTTCGAGAAGCTGATCGAGGTCATTTCGCGCTCGCAGCACAATTATCGCGAGCTGATAGACAATCTCGATCAGGCGGTGTTTACGATTGCGCTGAATGGCGACGTGCGCGTTGCCAATCGGCGCTGCTGCGAGATTCTCGGCGTTTCGTTTCAGGGACTGATTGGTCACAACCTGAGGGAGTTTGTGGAAGAGCCGCGAGCCGACCCCTTACAGCAGGCAATCCTGGGGTTCCTGAAAAAGGGCTCGTGGAGCGGGCGTGCGCTCGTTCGGCTAAAAGGCGAAAGGCTTATGCGTCAGTTCGAGTGCTGGTTGCAGGCGATTGCGGAGGCGCCGAACGCGGCCGGAGCCCCTCCCGCAGCGGGTGCGGTGATCGGATGGGCACGCGACATTACCCAGGTGAAGCAGATCGAGCAGCAGCTTGCCCATAGCGAGCGCTTCGCCGCGATTGGCCAGATGATGGGGGGCGCCGCCCACGAGCTGAACAATCCGCTGACGGCGATCCTCGGCGTGAGCGACCTGTTGCGCGAGCGTGCGACGGACGACGCCATGCGGCGTCATCTGGATTTAATTTCGCAGCAAGCGCGGCGTGCCGCCGCAATCGTTCAAGACTTGATGGCGCTTTCGCGCCCGCCCTCGGCAGCGCGCTCGATCATTTCCATGGACGACGTGGTCCGCGGGTTGCTGCATACCCTCGAACCCTCGCTGTGCGAAAAGAAGATCGCGCTGAAACTCGAGGTCGCGGCGGGTCTGCCGCCAGTCGAAGGGGATGCCAAGCAGCTCTCGCAAGTCTTTCTGAATATTTTTGCGAATGCCGAGCAGGCCATCGCGCCTGGCGTGAATGGCGGCTCGTTGACCGTGAAGCTCTCGGCCAGCGGTGGCAAGATTTGCGTGGCAACCACGGATAGCGGCGCCGGGATTTCCGCAGACCATCTCGACAAAATCTTCGATCCCTTTTTCTCCACGAAGCGCCCGGGCGGAGGCTCCGGCCTGGGGCTCACGATCTGTCTCGCGGTGGTGAAAGATCACGGGGGGACCATCGAGGTAGATTCAGCGCCAGGGCGCGGGTCCACCGTCCGGGTGTTCCTGCCTGCGGCCGGGCCGGCGATCTCGCAGGCGGGCGCGGCGCGCGTGGCGGAAAAGTGCGGCGGGCTGGGCGAGAATCGCTCGGTGCTCGTGGTGGACGACGAGGAAGGAATTCGCGACGTGATTTCCGAGACGCTTTCCGCGCGCGGCGTGCGCGTCGAATGCGCCGGCGATGCGCAGCAAGCGTTGGCGCAACTCGCAGCCGGCGCCTACGACGCGATTCTTTGCGATTTCAATCTGCCAGGGATGCGAGGCCCGGAGTTATACAAACAAATTCAGACCGAACTCGGGGCTCAAGCGCCGCGCTGCGTCTTCATTACGGGCGAGCTGCTTGATTCCGGAACTATCGCGGGCTTCACAAGCCAGGGGATTTCGGTGCTGCACAAGCCATTCACGATGGCGGCGCTGGCAAGCTTGCTGGCGGAATTGTTTCAAGCGGCGCTGAAATAGCAGGCGACGCAGCTACCCCTTACCTCTTCATTTCTTCGCGGAATCCGCGGCATTAGGATCAACCGCAAAATCCCACACGTAGAGGCTCAGACCTTCGCCTGGCACCAGTTCGGCGATGGCGTACTCGCCGGGGGGAAGCGCCTGGCCCAGGGTAAAGCGATAGAGCCCGATAGCGACCTGCCAGCGTTGCAGCGGCATAACGTGCGCGGATGCCGCTTGCTGGTCGAAAAGCTGATCTATATTTGCAATGTGCCGCGTTTTTCCGTGGATTTCGGTGCGGAGCAGTTCGATATTCGGCTCGCGCTTATCGGCAGTGCGCAGGTAGAACTCGGGCTGACCATTCATTAGCCGCAGCTTTGCGTGCGCACCCTGGATTGAGATGCTTTGGCGGGAAGGTATGATCGGAACGGGCACCAACACCTTTTCGATCATTTTCGTCTTGCTCGTATTCGTCGTCGTTGCCGCCTGTTCCACCGGCAGAACGCGCGTGCCGTCGAATACGAAGAGGCCGTCGCCGCCCGGCAGAAACACCCCAGGGGCCACTTGCACGCTTGCATCCACATCGAGGATCTGCGGATTCCGCTCTTCTTCCTGGCGCTTTACCTCCGCCAGCGCGGCGGCATGGGCCTTTGCGTCGGCGGCCGCGACCTTTTTCGTGGCGTCCCAATCCACCAGCGCCTGAGGAATTTCCTCCCACTCGTGAGTGTCCAGGCTGTAGTAGCGGACCCGGTTGCCGTCAATGTGATATTCACGAACGAGCTGAAAGCTGCCGTCCTTCAATACGAGCTTTGTGCCATTCGGAAGAGAGGCCGGCGTAGCCGAGGTGCTTTGCTGCGACGGTGCGGAATTTTGTACCGCGCCCTGTGCGAGTGTAGCGCCCCAGCCGGCAATGGCGAGCGCAGCCACCAAGGCGACCCTGCTAGCGAAGTGTAAGTTTCCGCTCATTTGGGCGAATCGCGCGTGTACGCCGCTTACCTCACCGTTATATTCTGCCGCTTCGAAAGACGATCTTGATCTCTCTTGAACCATAGCGCGTCTATGACAACGCTGCAATCAGTGCGGAAGCATTTTCGTCGGAGCTTCTACATCGGCGTGATGATCGGCGTTGCCGCGTTGGTTGCAGATACGCCTACTCCCGGACGACAAGTTCAGATGAACGGCGCGGCGGAGAAATGGAAGCTGAGTTCAGCAGTGGGGCCGGACGGCAAACGAGCGGCGGTACAGTTATCTATCCGGATTAGATTTGATTTTGATCGCTGGCCGATTACGCGTTCTTTTTCAGCTCGGCTAGAACCAATTTGGCGACTTCCTTCAGCGTATCGAAGACGCCCTGGCCGGTGATGGCGACGGCTTCGAGCGCGGGCTCTCCGCGGGTCGTTAGCTGCTTGGTAAGCTCTTCGACGGAAAGAATATTGGGCAGGTCGCGCTTATTGAGCTGAAGGACGTAAGGGATCGTCTTGAAGTCGAGGTTGTGGTCCTTCAGATGCTCGCGCAGGTTATCAAGGGTTTCCAGATTTGCGTCGAGCCGCTCCTCCTGCGAATCCGCCACGAAAACCACGCCATCAGCGCCCTTCAGGATCAAGCGTCGGCTCGCTTCATAGAACACCTGACCGGGGACCGTATAGAGGTGAAAGCGGGTGCGAAAACCGCGTACCGTGCCCAGGTCTAAGGGAAGGAAATCGAAGAATAGGGTGCGGTCGGTTTCGGTGGCGAGCGAAACCATCTTGCCCTTCTGCGTCGTGCCGGTATGATCATAAATCCATTGCAGATTCGCGGTTTTGCCGCCGAGGCCCGGTCCGTAGTAGACAAGCTTGCAGTTAATTTCGCGCGCGGGAAAATTGATAAAAGGCACGAGTTCCTCAGAGTAGGCAGCCGATAACTTATAGCATAGGCTGCGCGTCAGGCCAACGCGCAGCGCGAGGCGTGACGCGCAATTGACAATGCGCGGCAACTCCCGGCGTCTTGGATCGCCGCGTCTATGGGAGGGCGTCCCGTTTTTTCGCCTTATGCCGACCGGAGCAGGCATCCAAATCCGCTCGAAACGGAATCCCAAACACGGCGTCTAAGTAGCGGGATAGGCGCCACCGTAACGGTAGATGAGACGCTCGGCCCATCTTAAGGGTATAGGTCACTACTCAATTAATATCAGGTTCCAGGTATGGACGTTCCGGGGCAGAATCAAGTGAAGTACCCGACGCAGACTCGAACCACGGCGGAGCCGCGCGCTATGCCGCCCAGCACCATACCGCCCGCCGATCCCCTATTTCAGCAGCCTATTCCCGTCGAGGCGCCGGCCCAACCCGCAGAGATTGCGCCTATCATCGACCCTCCGGCGGCTCCCGCGCCTGCGCCCCGGAAGTCGCGAAAGCTCTGGATCGCCATCGCGGCGATCGTGGTTGTTGCCGCGATTATAGCTGTCACGTTCATCCGCAGAGGGGTGCGTTCCGCGACCGTCGGCGTGGCTGATACAGCCGTGGCGCGGCACGAAGACTTCCTCAGCGTGTTGCGGCTGGCCGGTACGGTGGAAGCGGTGCAGTCGCACCCGGTGATCGCGCCGCGGCTGGCAGGCGCGCAATTGGGGTCAATGATCCTCACCTCGCTAATCCCGGCGGGGACTCGCGTGAAGAAAGGCGATCTGCTGGCCGAATTCGACCGCCAGGCGCAGAGGAAGGATTATCTCGACAAAAAGGCCTCCTACGAAGATTTCGCCAATCAAGTGATCGAAAAACAAGCCGCCGAGGACGTGGCCAGCGCCAAGGATCAGACGGAACTGCAACAGGCCACCGACAGCCTGGCGAAAGCGCGCCTGGAGGTCTCGAAGAACGACATCCTTTCACGCATTGACGCCGAAAAAAACACGGAAACCTTGCAGGAAGCCGAGGTGACGCTCAAACAGCTTCAGGAAACATTCAAGCTGAAGCGCGAAGCGGCTGCAGCCGGAATCCGGACGCTGGCAATTCAGCGCGACCGCGCGCGAGCCACAATGGATTATGCCCAGCAAAATTCGCAGCGCATGGTGGTCCGCGCCCCGATGGACGGCGTCGCCGTTCTGAATTCCACCTGGCTGGGTGGTCGCGGGTTTGCGGAGCCGCAGCAAGGCGACCAGATTTGGCCCGGCATGGCGTTCATGAAGGTGGTTGACCCCTCGACGATGGCCGTCAGCGCCATGGTGAATGAAGAAGACTTGCCGCATCTTCACGTGGGGCAGCACGCGCGCATTCATTTGGATGCGTATCCCGACCTTTCGTTTCCGGGAACACTCGAAGAGCTGGCTCCCATGGGAGAGTCGAACGAATTTTCGGACAAGGTGCGAACCTTCGCGGCCATATTTACCATCGAAGGGGCCAGCCCGAAGCTAATGCCGGACCTCACGGCATTTGTAGACGTGGAACTCGCGCGCGCGAACAACGCCCTGGTAATTCCCGTGCAGAGCGCGGTGAACGAAGATGGGCACGAATACGTGTGGGTGAAGACGGGGCTCGGATTTGAAAAGCGTGCCGTGCAAGAAGGGCTGGCGAACGATCTGGATGCGGTGATCGTGTCGGGGCTTCGCGAGGGCGATATCGTTCTAAAAGATGGCTCGCAGCAGGCCGCTGGCGCTGCGGGTGCGCAAAGCGCGCAAGCAGCGCTGCGATGAAGACGAAATGACCGCAGGGCGCAAATTCTGGGCCCGCAAAGTGGTGCTACTGCTCATCATCGGCGGGGCCGCGGTGGCCACTATCGGCATTGGTGCTTTCCGTTTTGCCAGGGCGGTGCCGCGAATTCCGATCGCGACGGTTCAGCGGGGCACTTTCGTGAACTACGTGGCGGTCCGGGGGGAAACAAAAGCGGGCAGGTCCGTCACCCTCGAGGCGCCCCCGCAGCCGGACAATCTCCAAATCCTGAAGATCGCGCCCAATGGAAAGCAGGTGAAGCCGGGCGACGAGGTGGTCGAGTTCGACACTACGGCTCTGAAACAAACGCTTGCCCAGGACGAGTCCGCACTCAAATCCGCCGAAGCCGAAATCGAACAATCACGTGCGCAATCGCGAATCAAGGAAGAGCAGGACCTCACCGACGTGATGAAGGCGCGCTTTGACGTGCAGTCCGCGCAGCTTGACGCGAGCAAAAGCACCATCGAATCGAAGATTGACGGCCAGGAAGCAGAATTGGTGGTTGCCGACGCGCAACAGAAACTGAAAGAGCTTGAGACGAAGCTGAAAAGTGACCAGGAATCGGACGCTGCCGACCTGAAAAGCAAGCAGCAGAAGAGTGAGCAGGCCATTTTTCAGGTCCACCAGGCCCAAGAGGGCCTGAAGCTTCTTGTGCTGAAGGCGCCCTCCGCAGGCGTGGTCACCATTGATCTGAACAGGAGCTCCGGCGGCCCTTTTGGCAATGGCGCCCCTTTCAAGCCCGGCGACCGTGTGTGGGCCGGGGCGGCGCTGGCGGAATTGCCCGATCTTTCGACGCTGTATATTTCCACGCGCGTGGATGAGGCCGAAAGAGGCAATTTGAAGCCCGGGCAGAAGGCTTCGATTCGCGTGGACGGGATTCCGGACCGCGAGTTTAAAGCGACGGTTTCCCGAATCAGCGATATGGCCAGCGTGGATTTTTCCGCACCCTATCCCTTCCCGAAAAATTTCACGATGACGCTCGCCTTGCAGGCCCGCGATCCCAGGCTGCGCCCCGGCATGACGGCGAATATTCGCGTTGCAAGCGAAGAAGTCGCGGACGCCATCCTGATTCCATCCGAAGCCGTGTTCCAGAAGGGGGGCAGCAGCGTCGTGTACCTGGCCCGAGGATCGAAATTCGAGGCCCGACCTATCGAAGTGGCGGGGCGAAGCGGTGGGCAGGTGCTCGTTACGAAAGGACTGCAAGTGGGCGAGCGTGTAACGCTAAAGGATCCCACGCTGCAGGAATAAGCCATGGCCCGCCCGCATAGGATTTCAAATGTGCTCCTCGTCGCGATATGCGCGGCGATTGCGTGCCTCTCGTCCTGCACCGCTCGCGGAGGGACGCGCCCAACGCCCGATGATGTTCCCGTGGCGGCCGTCAAGCAAATGGATCTGCAGCTCGAGGTGAACGCGACGGGCGATTTGCGAGCCACCCACACCGCACTCTTGAGCGCGCCGCCAATTGCGGGTGGCAGCTTACAAATTGTCAGTCTCTCGAAGACAGGTACGCCGGTGAAGGCCGGAGAAGTGGCCATGGAGTTCGACCCGAGCGCGCAGCAATATGCCAGCGAACAGAGCCAATCCGACCTTCAGCAGGCCGCCGAAGAAATTACTGCGGCGAAGGACAACGCCGCGGTTCAGGTGGCCGAGGACCAGACGGCGCTGCTCAAGGACAAATTCGCGGTGCGGCAGGCGGAACTGGACGTGAGCAAGAACGATATCCTCAGCGCGATTGACGCGAAAAAGAATTTGCTCGCGCTCGACGAAGCGAAGCGCGCACTGGCGCAATTGCAGCAGGATATTCAGTCCCATGCCGCCTCCAACCAGGCGGGCATTGCCGTTGCGATGGAGAAGCAGAACAAAGCCAGGATGGCCATGAAACAGGCGCAGCAGAACATCGGCAATATGCAGGTGCGATCCCCGATCAGCGGCCTGATCGTGGTGCGGCAGAATTACTCCGCGCTGGGCGGAATGATCATTTATGGGATGACTTATCCCGAATATCAGCCGGGCGACCAGGTGAATCCGGGGACGGTGGTGGCGCAGGTGGTGGACATCAGCCAAATGGAGATCGGAACTCAGATTCACGATACGGATCGAGCGAACGTCAAAGCCGGAGAGAACGTGCGAGTTACCATTGACGCTTTGCCGGAAGAGACTTTCTCCGGGAAAGTGAAGTCGGTCGCGGGCGTCGCGGGCAGCAACTTCTTCTTCTCCGGCCCGGCGCGGATGTTTGACGCCACGATCCAACTGGATCACCCGGACGACCGGCTGCGTCCCGGGTTCAGCGCGCATCTGGTGATCTTGGGCGATAAGGTTCCCGATGCGCTGTCCATCCCTCGGCAAGCCCTGTTTGATCGCGATGGCAAGCCCACCGTTTACGTCCGGACGGATGGGGGCTTCGATCAGCGCGAAATCAAGGTCCGCTACCTGATGGCCGGCCAGGCAGTGATTGACGGCCTAAGGCCAGGCACGCAGGTGGCGCTGGTTAACCCCGAGGCGAAGAGCGGCGGCGGAAGCGCAAAGCCTTCCGCCAGCGGCCCGGCCATAGGCGGTGCCCTCTAAAAATGGAGCAAAGCCTCGCCCCAGCCACAAGGCTTTCCTACGCACAGGCCCTGCGCCGGTGGATTCCGGATCTGCGGCTTGGGTTGGATAATCTCCTGATCCACAAGCTGCGGTCGCTGCTCACCATGCTCGGCATGATTTTCGGCGTCGCGGCGGTCGTCTCGATGCTTTCGATTGGCGCGGGCGCGCAGCAGCGCGTGATGGCGTTCATCGAGCAATTGGGTGTGCGCAACCTGATTATCGAAGCCAAGGAGGCTCCCAATGATCAGGCGCTGCAGAAGTTGAGAGCGATTTCGCCGGGCCTCACCTTCGCGGATTACCACATGCTCCGCGGCGAATTGACCGAGATTGCCGCCTCCACGCCGCGCAAGCGGTTCACGCCGGCCAAAATCTTTCCGAAGCCGCTGCAGGACGCGCCAATCGTCTATGGCGTCGAGCCCAGCTATCAGCAGATCGAAGGCATGCGCGTGAGCGACGGCCGATTTTTCAACGCCGGGGAGGCGGCCGCAGCCCAGCCTGTGTGCGTGCTGGGTACCGCGGCAAAGTTCAGCCTGTTTGGCACGGCGCCGGCCGTCGGCCAATACGTGAAGATAGACGATCAATGGCTCCACGTGATCGGAGTGGCCGCGCCGCAGCTCACGCCAGGCGGCGACGTGGCAGGCGTGCCGGCCCAAGACTTGAACAACATTATCTACGCCCCGCTGAATTCCGTAATTTATCGGTTGCAGAGCACCACCAGCTATATGCACGACGAAATTGACGGCATCTACCTGAATCTCGCCTCCGCGGCGGATATACCGAGCGTGGCCGAAGTGGTGCGCGGCGCCTTGAACATGTCCCACCATAACGCCGGCGACTTCTCGATGATCGTTCCCGCGCAGCTCCTGGCCGAGCAGCGGCGGACCGAGCAGTTGTTCAGCACCGTGATGGTGGCAATCGCCTCGATTTCGCTCCTGGTGGGCGGAATCGGAATTATGAACATCATGCTCGCCAGCATCCTCGAGCGGACGCGGGAAATCGGCGTGCGGCGGGCCGTGGGGGCGCGCCAGATGGACATCGTGCGCCAGTTCGTCATTGAGGCGGTGCTGATTTCATTTGCGGGCGGCGCACTCGGCGTTGTTTTTGGCTTTGGCATGTCGCGCCTGATCGCCCTGCTAGCGGGTTGGTCCACGATTGTCACCGCCGGCTCAATCCTACTTGCCTTTCTGGTTTCGATTTCCGTGGGTCTGATTTTCGGAATCTATCCGGCCGTGAAAGCCGCCCGGCTGAATCCTGTCGAAGCGATCCGGTTCGAATAGCTCGCGCGAAGGCGGCCATCGCAATGATCGAGGGGGGGGACCGATGAGATTTGTGCGGCGTGCGGCTGTGTGTTTGGTTTTGCTTTTGGCGGCGCTCGTTGGGGCTCGCGCGCAGTCGCTGGCCCAGTTGCGGCCGCGGTTTATCTTCGGCGCTCATCAGAAGGCTGCGTCGCAGCTTCCGAATACGCACGGCTTCGAGAATTATGTATCGAGCGGCAAGCTGCGGTTGACGCTCGAAGATGCCATCCGGCTCGCGCTTGCAAACAACACGCAGATCCTGATGGACCAATCGCAAGTTGACATCGCAAAAGATTCGGTGCGGCGCGCGCATTCGCCCTTCGACGTGCTGCTCAGTTCGCAGTTCAGCGATCAGCGCACCGTTTCGCCGCAATATTCGCAGCTCAATTCCTCGAATTCGCTCACGCAGACAACCTTGGCGAGCATCGGCGAAACCCTCGAGACCGGCACGATCTACGACGTCTCTTTCAGCGCCAACAAGTATTCTTCGAACAACGCCTTCAACATTTTCAATCCCGCCATTTCCACCGGCTTGAGTTTTCAGCTTACGCAGCCGCTGCTGCGCAATGCCGGATGGTTCGTCAATCGCGCGCCCATCGTAATCGCGCAGCGCACCCTGGGCGAGTCGCGCGCAAATTTCGAGGCGGAGGTCAACGATACGGTGTTGCAGGTCATCGAGCAATATTGGGCCGTTGTGGAGGCTCGGCAGAACCTCGTTGTACAGCGCGAATCGCTCGACCAGGCGCAGCGGACCTACGAGCACGACAAGCATTCGCTTGACCTCGGCGCGCTGGCCCCGCCGGATATTCATCGCTCGGAGGCGCAGGTGGCCGCGCGAAAGCTTTCCGTGATTCAAACGCAATATTCGTTGACGCAAATGGAAGATCAGTTCCGGCGATTCATCGGCGCCGATGTGGACCCGGCCATCCGGGCCCTTGATCTGGACCTCGCGGAAATGCCGGAGCCGATCGGCACGCTCACCACGGCGGACTTGCAGGCTTCCATTCAAAAGGCGCTTTCGTACCGGCCCGAGATGGAATCCATTCGGCTGCAGCTTTTGAACGACGACACAAGCGTAAAGCTTGCGCATAATAGCCTCGAGCCGGACCTTTCCGTCCGAGGCGACTACACAACCAACGGGTTGAACGCAATCGCCGCGGGCGGAGTTACTTCTCCCGGTTCATTTGGCGATGCGGTGGACCAGATGCTCGGGTTCGGCTTTCCAACCTATGGCTTCACGGTGTCGCTCAGCGTGCCGATAAAAAATCACGCGGCAGAGGCGAACCTTGGCGACGCGCTCGTCGCGAAAAGGCGCGATCTTTATACGGAGCGGAACGAGCGTGAAGTGGTGACGCTCGATGTTACGAATGCCGTGCACCAGCTCGAGGAGTCGAAGGCCTCGATGGATGCGGCGAAGGCCGCGCTGAATTTTGCGCGGCAGACGTTGCAGTCTGACCAACACAAGTACGATCTCGGCGCGGGAGACGTGTTCTTCGTCCTGGACGATCAGACACAAGTGGCGCAGTCCGAACTGGGCTTGTTGCAAGCACAGGTCAATTATCAGATCGCGGTCACCTCGGTCCAGCACGCTACGGGCACACTGCTCGATCAGTATCGCGTGCAGTTCCAGCAGCTCACCAAGTAGAATGGCGAAGGAGCCGCAGCCGGCTCCGGAACCTTCTTATCGTGAGCGATCTATACGCAGGAACATCCGGTTGGTCCTATGCGAGCTGGAAGCCGCGCTTCTATCCCGCGAAGCTCGCTTCAAGAGGGTTCCTGAAGTATTACGCAACGCGGCTGAATTCGGTCGAGGTGAACTATACGTTTCGCCGCTTCCCGGCGGAGAAGCTGCTTGCCGGCTGGATCGAAGTCACGCCCGCGCATTTCCAATTCGCCGCCAAAGCGCATCAGACGATCACCCACATCAAGCGCCTGCGCGACACCCAGGAGTCCCTCGACCGGTTCATCGTTTCGCTGCAGCCGCTCGCATCCGCAGGCAAGCTCGGTCCGGTTCTTTTTCAGTTGCCGCCGTTCCTGAAGTGCGACCTCGTGTTGCTGACGGATTTTCTGGCGATCCTTCCAAAGGGAATTCGCATTGCGTTTGAATTTCGGGACGATTCCTGGTTCTGCGAGCCGGTGTTTGCGGCGCTGCGTTCGGCGAATGCAGCCTTGTGCGAAGCGGAAAGCGATCGGATAGCCACGCCCGCGGTGCAGACTGCCGGATTCGCGTATCTTCGATTACGAAAGCCCAGCTATTCGGCCGCGCGGCGGAAGCAGCTTGCGAAGGAAGTTGCGGCGCGGCTCAAAATCGGCGACGTATTTGTCTATTTCAAGCATGAAGAAGCGCCGGAAGGCGCCCTGTATGCCGAAGCCCTGCAAGCGGCGGGTTCGCCGTGATGTTCGCTCCTTCGGTAGCGACTGAGGGCCTCATTTCCACCGCCAGGATACGCGGGTGAGTACGAACGAACTCACCATGCTGATTTTTGCAGGCTCTCTCTTCGCGGGTTTCCTGGGTGCGCTGACCGGTTTGGGCGGCGGGGTGGTGATCGTGCCGCTGCTGACGTTGGCCTTTGGCGTGGATATTCGGTACGCGATCGGCGCCTCCCTGGTATCGGTGATCGCAACCTCCTCCGGCGCGGCCGCGGCGTATGTGCGCGAGGGGTTTTCGAATATCCGTGTGGGCATGTTTCTCGAAATCGCCACTACGCTCGGCGCCTTAGGTGGGGCGTATCTCGCGGTGTGGCTTGCGACGTCGTGGATTGCCGTGATTTTTGGCGTGGTGCTGGGATATTCCGCGTTCGTCTCGCTGCGCCCGCCGCCCGAGGCGTCTGCCGCGGAGCGTTCGGGCCGCATGGCCACCTGGCTGCGGATGGAGGGAAGCTATCCCGGCGCTGCCGGGCCGGTTCGTTATCATGTTCGCAACGTGCCGCTTGGCTTCGGGCTGATGTATGTGGCGGGAGTGCTTTCGGGGCTGCTTGGCATTGGGTCGGGGGCGGTAAAGGTACTCGCGATGGATCAGGCCATGCGGCTGCCCTTCAAGGTTTCGACCACGACCAGCAACTTCATGATCGGCGTCACGGCGGCCGCCAGCGCGGGTATTTATCTCAATCGCGGGTACATTGATCCCGGGCTGGCGATGCCCGTGATGCTGGGAGTCTTGGCGGGATCCATGGCGGGCGCGCGGCTGCTCGCCGGGGCAAAGGTTCGAGTCTTGCGCATTGTGTTCAGCGCGGTGATTGCGGTGCTGGCTGTCGAGATGATTTTCAATGGTTTGACGAGGAGACTCTAATTGCCCAAGGGCGCGCACGTTTGGACCGACGAACGCTCGGAGCAAACCATCGGAATCCTGCTGCGAAGCGGCGTGATTCTGTCGGCGCTGGTGGTGCTCGCCGGCGGCATCCTCTATCTGGTCCACTATGGAGCGATCGCCGCCGATTACCGGCACTTCCATGGCGAGCCGGGCGATTTGCGCAACGTGCGCGGCATCGGGGGCGATATGTTGCGGTGGCATTCGCGCGGGTTGATCCAATTCGGATTGCTGCTCCTGATCGCCACGCCTGTGGCGCGCGTCGCTTTTTCCGTGCTCGCCTTCGCGCTCGAGCGCGACGGCAAATACGTGGTGATCACGCTGATCGTGCTGGGTCTGCTGGTCTATAGCCTGGCGGGCGGGGGATTCTGAGGCGGCGAAATGTGGGACGAAGAACATTTTCGTGAATCGCTGGCCCGCGCCGGCCGGATCGGCTGGAAACTGGCGCAGGTGCTTCTGTTCATGCTCGCGTTCGTTTATGGTTTTACGGTTTGCCTGGCCGGAAAATTCTGGCACACGCCGGAGCTTTCGTTCACGTGTCCGTTGTTGCTGCCGATGCTGGCGGTGGGAATCGTGTATTCCGTTGTGCGGCTGATCCGCGAGATTCGGAAATAGGCGGCTACTTCTTTTTCTTCTTTTCTTTCTTGCCGATTTTGGCCCAGCGCTCGTCGAGCGACTGCTTGGTGAAGATTGCCGGCGAGACGTTGGTGTTGTACTGGCAGTCCTTCAGAAAATATTGGGAGATCTTGATGCCGTTGCGGTCTTCGGTGACGTTGAAAGCCGTTTGGAGCCCGGAAATCGGATGGTAATTCGAAAAAATGTAGGTTTGCTGGCCTTTCAGATGCGTCGAGGGGTCGGTGGTTTCCACCACTTGGCGGATCGGCAGATGCGTTGCTTGGGAAAGCGCGATGCGGATGCTGCGATTGTCCTTGTCCATCAGGACGACCCAATCCACTTGATGCAGGTCTATGATGTCCGGGCCGCCATACTGGAAAATCATCCCAGGTTCCTGCAAGCGATGGCGGAAAATATAATCGAGACTGGTCTTCACCTCGTTTTCGTGATCGGCTAATTCGGCCGCGGGTACTTCCGATACTCCTCCACGGTCGAGCGACCAGCCCTTATCCCCGTTGAACACGGTAATGATGTTGCGCTTGGGCAGATTCTCGTCACGCTCTTTATCGGGCGGGATCAGATATTCAATTTCCTTATCGTATCCGCTCAGGTTGCCGCCGTGGTCGAACTGGCTCACCTGGGCCGTGCAAGTCACGTCGCGCACGTTCAGGTATGCGTTGCCGCCTTGCGCCTGAATGGCCGCCTGAATCAACTGCTTGGCTTTCGCGGCGCTTTGCTCGGGCATCAGCGTTTCGTCCTGCGCGTTCGCGGGCAATGCAGAGCCGGCGCAAAGGAATCCCGCCAGGGCCATTCCCGCCAGAACGCCGCGAACGCCTATCCGCATAGCACCGAACCTCCGTTCACATTGATTACTTCTCCCGTGATGAAGGTTGCCAGGTCGGATGCGGCAAAAAGAATCGGGCCGGCGATTTCCTCGGCCGTGGCGACGCGCTTCAGAGGAATTGGAACGATTGCGCCCTTCAGGCCCTCCTTCTTTCTCAGTACGGAAGCGGACATATCCGTATCCACCCAACCGGGCGCCACGCAATTGACCAGAATATTGTGGGGCCCAAGCTCCGTGGAAAGACCTTTTACCAGGCTGATGATCGCGCCCTTGGCGGCACCATAGTGGGTATGGAATGCCTCGCCTCGCTGCCCGGCGGTGGAACTGATCGCGACGATGCGGCCGCTCTTCTGGGCGATCATGGCCGGCACGGCGAAATGGATCACGGCATAAACGCTCTTCACATTGACGCGCATCATTTCATCCCATTCGCGCTCGGTGAGCTTCTCGATGGGCGCTTCGGTCTCGTTCCATATGCCGGCGTTGGCGACCAGAACGTCAAGCCGGCCCAGGCGCTCGTGCGCGAAATCCACGAGCTTCTTGGCGTCGGCGGTCTTCCCCAGGTCCGCTTTCAGGGCTTCCACGCGCGTGCCGCCCTTTCGCGCCTCGGTTTCGACCTGCGCCGCTGCTTCGCGGCTGCGATGATAGCTGAACACGACGTCGGCGCCGGCCTGCGCAAAGAGCTTCACGGTTGCGGCCCCAATGCCCCGCGAGCCTCCCGTCACCAGTGCCGCCTTGCCTGCCAAAGAGATCATGTACCCCCCAGGAGGGAATTTTACGATTCGAAATTATGGAGTGCGGTTCGCCCCAGCCGGTGAATGCGAGGCGCGATGGCTCGCCACCGCCCGGCAAAATTCACGGAACAGCGATTGCGCGGCCGCGTCGGTTTCCACCATTCGCTCGGGATGCCACTGTACGCCGACCGTCCAGCCCGGCCCTGTGCCTTCAACGGCCTCGATCACCCCATCCTCCGCCCGTGCGGCGATTCGGAGGCCCCGGCCGAGATCGCGGATGCACTGGTGATGCGAGCTATTCACGCGTGCTTCGCCGGGGCTCCACATCGAGGCCGTCCGCGTATCCGGCTCGATTTCCACGGCATGAAACGGCTCCGGGGCGCCGCTCACGCGATCCCATTTATGCCGGATCGCGGAGGGCTTTTCGGCTGCAATATCCTGCACCAGCGTTCCACCCAGAAAAACGTTGAGACTTTGAATCCCGTAGCAGATCGCGAGCACCGGCTTTTTTTCGGCCAGCGCGTGCCCCAGCAGCGCGAAATCGGTTCGGTCGCGATCCCGGTCTATCGGGCCGCAGCTTTCATGCTTGCCGGCACGATAGCGGGCCGGATCCACATCCGCCGGGCTGCCCGGCAGCAAAATCGCATCCACGGCCTCGGCGGTGGCGCGGAGTTCCCGGTCGCTCAGCCCGAGCGAGATTTCCACCGGCTGCGCGCCGGCATCGCGCAGGGCGCGAAGATAGGGTTCGATCTTCGCGCGTTCCCCGTGGAGTTCCTCGTTTCTGGTACGAAAAGGGAGACCGACCCGCACGGGACGGTCCTCGGAGCGGCTCATAAACCGCATATCGTACCATCGGGCGCTGCCGGCAGCAACGGAGAGTGGCTTGTGGGGGTGGTTACCGTAGATTAGAATTGAATTTGCGTTGTAAATACAGGGGTTAGGTGCATTTCTAATCCCCGTACCGTAGATTAGAAAGGGCGATTGGGGCGCCGCGTCCGCTGTTTTGGTGTTCAGTATTTCGGTTCGCATCGCTTTCACCGTCACCAGGCACACCTTCAGCGCCTTCGAGCGCGGCCGGGAACGCCCGGTTCGCCCACGTGCTATCCAATTGTTATTGGATACATTGCTGTATAGCATAGTAAACGTCGAAAGTCAAGGGAATTCCGAACCATAGTGCTGGGATGATTCCGGCAGGTCACTGAGGACTTGATCGAGGGGACCTGGCGTAAATTGTATTTTATATACTTCATATGTTGCATCGAATGCAGTCGGATACTGATAATGTACTTGGCATCCGTTTTCGAGGCGAGGGCTGGTATTGTGCGCTTATCGAGGCGGTTTTCCCAGTCGGAAGCGAAATCCAGGCCAGGTTTGGAGAAGTCAGTTTGGGGGCAAAGCGATGCTTGTGAATTCCGTTCGGTCGCATCCCTCCGACGCACCCGGTGGCACCCCGCCTCCGTCCGGCGACATTCAGCGCAGGCGGATCAACTTTTTCGCCATCGCCACTGGTGGCGATTACAATCACTTCGTAATTTCCAACCCCATATCTTTTTACACCAGATCATCATGCCGACTTATAGGCGGATACACGCTCTGGAACGACGTATCCGGCGATAACCAGGCCGGATATGGAACTACGTCCCTCACCTGGAACTTACAGTGAAAGGAGAAGAAATGAAAACGACATGTTTTGCGATTCCACTCCTGCTCTTGCTAGCTCTCGCGCCCTGCACTCTATGCCAGGCGAACGCGAAAGCAAAAGACAGCAACCACGAAGCCTACGGCGAGAAGTGCCCCGCGCTGCATTCGGCGGATCCCGCGACACTGCTGCAGTACCTCAACGAAAATAAACCCACACCGCGGAACGCAATCTGCGTCACCTGGGCCATCTACGGCGTGGGCGACGCCAAGTATGATCCAGCGATCCCGGCCCTAGTCGGGCTGCTCGACTTCAAGCCCCCTGTGCTTCCGGGCTTAAAAACCTGGGATCATTTGCCGGGCTCCGCGTATCCGGCGGTAGAGGCGCTTGAAGACATTGGGCGACCGGCATTGCCGGCCCTTCTCGCGGCCATGAAGGACACCAAGACGTCGGCGGTAGCACAAAGCAGTGCCGTCGAGGCGTGGACCGAGATTTATGGACACACCCTAGGTGGCAGCACAGCCAACGCCTTCGCTGCATTGCGCCGCGAAATCAACACGACGAGCGACGCTAAAATCAAGACGCAACTGGAAGCCAACATCCAAGACGGCCTACGGCGTTGGTGTTCGGAAATCACCTCCGAGCACGCCGCTTGCGTGCAGTCCGCACAGGACGGCGTAGATAGGTAGCGAGCACGAGGCAACGGGGGCTTCGCGGCCCCCGTTTTGTTTTGTCCGCTCGCCTGCCGGGGGCGCGCCCGGCGAGACTCTGACTCCACGCCGAAAATTGGGTGGCTATCACTTGGTTGGCCGGCGCTACGGCAGTACCGCGCTAACGTGGAATCTTAACTGAGAGGTGAGGCGATGAAAAAAACTAAGATACCTGCGGTCATGATAGCGCTGCTTCTTAGCCTTGCCTGTCAGGCATACGGCCAGAAGCGGGACACAAATCACGAAGTCTACAAGACAGCGTGCCCGAGCGAGGCCAACCTGACCGCGCCGGACGCGCTGAAATTCCTGAACGACAATCCTCCCACTCCAGTCAACGCCATCTGCGAAACTTGGGCGATTTACGTCGTGGGCGACAACCAGTACGAGCCAGGAATTCCGAAGCTCATTACCCTGCTGGGGTTCCGCCGTCCAGATATTCAGATGACGTGGAACCACTTGCCTGGATCGTTTTATCCCGCAGTCGAGGCGCTCACGGAAATCGGGAATCCGGCTCTTCCGGCACTGCTTACTGAGATCGAGACCTCGGCCGTGGACCTCTGGCGGACAAACGCAACGCGGGCCTGGATACTCATCTATGGTATTCACGGAAAGGAGGCCCGCGGCTTCGCTGCCCTGCGCAGAGAAGCCATGAAGAGCAGGGATGATGTGGTCAAATACCGACTGGAAGAGGCGATACAAGGTGAGCTGAAAAGAAGTTGCGTGAGCGGCCCCTTAGCTGACAACTGCCGGCAATCCGCCGCCGACGGCGTGGATCGCTAGCGCGCAGGTCTAAACCCAAATTTAGACAAGAATATTTACGCTACACCGAGGCGGGATTGTGGGCAGGCGGGAAAGGCGAATGCGGGGGCGGCGAATTTTTGTCCGGCTGGCGAGGGGTGGTAGGATTGGGCTCAGCGCGGATTCCGATCAATTCCACTCAAGGGGAGGCCATGAGCAGGGTTCGAGTTCTGGTGGGCACGCGCAAGGGCGCGTTCATACTTTCGTCGGACGGCAAGCGGCAGCACTGGGAGGTGAGCGGCCCGCATTTCGCCGGCTGGCCTGTTTACCACGCGAAAGGTTCTCCGGTGGATCCGAATCGCATCTATGCGTCGCAGAGCAGCGACTGGTTTGGCCAGGTGATTCAGCGCTCGAATGACGGCGGCAAGACGTGGGAGACGCCGGGCGGCGGCGTTACAAAAACACCGGACGGGATGCCGGTGGGCGAGAGCAACAAATACGTCTATGACACGAGCGCCCAGACGGGCAAGCCGCTGACGACGCATCAGTGGTACGACGGCACGCAGCATCCCTGGGAATTCAAGCGGGTTTGGCATCTCGAGCCTTCGCTGACGGACCCGGAGACGGTCTACGCGGGCGTGGAGGACGCGGCGCTTTTCCGCACGACCGACGGCGGGCATTCCTGGCAGGAAATGGCAGGGCTGCGCGGCCACGGCACCGGCCCGAAGTGGCAGCCGGGCGCGGGGGGGTTGTGCCTGCACACCATCGTGCTCGACAAAGACAATCCGAAGCGGATTTTCATTGCGATCTCGGCGGCGGGCGCTTTTCGCACCGACGACGGAGGCACGAACTGGAAGCCGATTAACCAGGGGCTGCGCTCGCAGTACATTCCCGATCCGAATGCCGAGGTGGGGCATTGCGTTCACCACATGGCGATGCACCCTGCGCGCCCCGGCGTGCTTTTTATGCAGAAGCATTGGGACGTGATGCGCAGCGATAATGCGGGCGATCTGTGGACGGAGGTGAGCGGCAACCTGCCCACGGATTTCGGATTTGTGATTGAGGTGCATGCGCACGAGCCGGAGACGATTTACGTGGTGCCGATTAAAAGCGACGGCGAGCATTTTCCGCTGGACGGGCAATTGCGCGTCTACCGCAGCCGCAAGGGCGGAAACGAATGGGAGGCGCTGACGAAGGGATTGCCGCAGCGGGATTGTTACGTGAACGTGCTGCGAGACGCGATGGCCGTGGATTCGCTGGATAAGTGCGGCGTCTATTTCGGGACCACGGGCGGGCAGGTGTACGCTTCGGCCGACGCGGGCGATTCGTGGGCGCCGATTGTGCGCGACCTGCCGGCGGTGCTGTCTGTAGAAGTGCAAACCCTGGCGTGAGACGCTGCGATGGTTAAAGTCGTGCTGCCGGGGCACCTGCGGACGCTCGCGGGCGTGACCGGGGACATCGAAATCGAGGTGGCCGGGCCGCCGACGACGAATTCGGTGCTCGACGCGCTTGAGGCGCGATACCCGGCGCTTTGCGGGACGATACGCGATCAGGTGACGCATCAGCGGCGCCCCTTTCTCCGCTATTTCGCGTGCGAAGGCGACCTTTCGCACGATCCGCCGGACGCGCCTCTGCCCGCGGCCGTGGCTTCGGGGGCGGAGCCGCTCTTCATTATCGGGGCCATTGCGGGCGGGGCGTTTCCGCATCGGAGCGAATGCGGGTGAATGAGCCCTTTGATCGCCGCATGAAACGCAGCTCGATATTTCTCCAAGCGGTGATCGTGCTTTTGGGCGCGGTCGCTGCCGCTCTCCTGCTTTGGGAGCCTCACATTGAGGGCAGAAACGCGCACGCCACGCTTTTTGCGATCTATTTCAAAGATCCCTTTCTGGCGTATGCGTATATCGCGTCCATTCCATTTTTCATGGCGCTCTATCAAGCATTCAAGGTGCTGGGATATGCCGGACGAAATAAGGCGTTCTCGCAAGAGGCCGTAAAGGCTTTGCGGACCATAAAATATTGCGCGATAGCTACCGTTGGTTTCGTCGCGGCGGGAGAAATTTTCATCTTGCTTGGCAACTCAGACGATCGCGCGGGCGGGGTTTTTATGGGCGCCCTTTTCATCTTCGGCGCGATTGCGGTTGCCACGGCGGCGGCGCTGTGCGAACGGATTTTACAAAATGCCGTGGATATAAAATCCGGGAGCGGCTTAAGGGTTCATTAAGTTGGTGTGCGGCACCGAGCCGGCCGCAAAAGCCGTTTCCGCACGCGTCGTACCTGCGATCAGCTTGCACGCGCCTTTCAGATTACCGATATTTCCGCGACGTGAATTTAGCGGGAGGTGGCGCGGGCGGCGATTTCCTCGAGGACGCTCGAGATGGTGCGCAGGGGTACGGAGACATGGACGGTGTCGTCCGGATCGCGAACGTCCACGACGATGGAGCCGCCGCTCTTGCTGATGCGGACGTGCTCGGTGGGATCGGTGACCTCGACGAGGGCCATATCCGGGGCGTGGCGGAGGCTATCGAGTGCGGCGCGAATTTCGGGCATGGATGCCTGGAGCTGGCCGGACGGGTCGCGGAGGCGGTCGCGCGGGATGAAGCGCATTGCGACTGGGGCGATCATCGCCGGGGCGATGATGTGAACGTGATGGCTTTCGGGCTTCGTCTGCACGACGCTGATGTTGACGAAGCCTTCGCTGCAGAGGACGGCGGCGCCGAGCGCGCCCGCGGCGGCTATACCGAGGGCGATTTTAGCGAGCAGGATCATGGGTTATCTCCGTGAGCGCCGCCAACGGCAACGGCGGACAGCAGATTCCCGCCTTCGCGAGAAACCGCTTCGGCGCGGCAGGCCCGCCGCGGCGGGCAGGCTCGGAATGGCAGGGCGCGGTTGAGCGCGGTGACGAACCTAATTGGATGAGGCATTCGAGTCTACCCAGACGCGGACCTGCTGCGACGCGCTCTGGACGGTGACGAGCAGGGAATCGCCGCTTTGGGCGAGGGCGCGAAGGGCGGCGGCGACGTCCACCTGATCCTGATGGGCGGTGGAAAAGAGCGCGTCCACCACTTTGAGGGGGACGCTCACGTCGACATTCTGCCGATTGCCTTCGGTGCTGCTGACGTGCACGACGATATTGCCGTTGGATTTTGCGACGCGCACGTTCTGGCTCTTGGATTTCACGGTGACGAAATTATTGTCTGGCGCGGCGCGCAGGGCATCGAGAATGGCGCGCACGTCCACGCCATTCAGCTGGTGCGCGGGAACGGAGACGATGCCGTTGTGCAAGGGGCCGCGGTTGACGGCGGGCAGGATGGTTTCCGCGATGGAGAGCGGAACGTTGACGTTGACGCTCTCGCTCGGATTGCCGTTGTTGACGCGAACGTGGATATAGCGTTCGGGCGGGGCGGCAGAGGCGCGCGAGGCCGCGAGGCCGGTGCAGATGAGGGCCGCGACGGCCAACAGAAAAATGGCCGCGATGGAATAGGGCTTGTGTCGCATTCGGGGAGGCCTCCTCGCCTCTTCTTCCTGCATGGTAATACGCGGGTGGCCGGGAAAATGTTCCAGAGAATGTTGGGGAGCAGGGGTGCGGGTCCGCGGGCGCGGGGCAGGCTCGTCGGATCGGGAGCCTTCGGCGAGCTCACACCGCTCGCGTCTCTTCGGTCGTCAGGGTAAACAGGAGGACCCTGCCACGGCGGGCAGGCTCGTCGGATCGTCAGGTGCGGTGCTTGAAGAGCATGACCGAGAGCGGGGGGATGCGGAGTTTCAGGGAGTAGGGGCGGTCGTTCCATGGGATGGGTTCGGCCTGGACGCCGCCGGAATTTCCGACGTCAGTGCCGGCGTAATAGGCGGAATCGGTGTTGAGGATTTCAGTGTAATAGCCGGGGCGGGGAACGCCGACGCGATAGCTGGGGCGGACGACCGGCGTGAAATTACAGACGGCGACGATTGCGTCCTTGGAGTCCTTTCCCTTGCGGAGGAAGGAGAGGATGCTGGCGGCGGCGTCGGCGGGTTCGATCCACTCGAATCCGGACCATTCAAAATCCACTTGATGCAGGGCGGCTTCGGCCGAGTGCAGGCGATTAAGGTCGGCCACGAGGCGCTGGATTCCCGCGTGCCACGGGGATTTTTCGAGCGTCCAATCCACGGAGCTTTCTTCCCAAAACTCGCCGCGCTGGGCGAGGTCGCTGCCCATGAAGAGCAGCTTCTTGCCGGGGTGCGCGAACATGTAGCCGAAGAGGAGGCGCAGATTGGCGAATTTCTGGAAATCGTCGCCGGGCATTTTTTCGAGGAGGGAGCGCTTGCCGTGGACCACTTCGTCGTGGGAAAGCGGCAGGACGAAATTTTCGTGGAAGGCGTAGATCATCGAGAAGGTGAGCTCGTTGTGATGATACTGGCGGTGAATGGGATCGAGGGCGAAGTAGCGCAGCGTGTCGTTCATCCAGCCCATGTTCCATTTCAGATCAAAGCCGAGGCCGCCGATGTAAGTGGGGCGGGAAACGGCGGGCCATGAGGTGGATTCTTCGGCGATGGTGAGGGCGCCGGGATGGCGCTGGTGGAGGACTTCATTCAGATTTTTCAAGAAGGCGATGGCTTCCAGATTTTCGCGGCCGCCGAACTGGTTGGGAATCCATTCGCCGGCGGGGCGGGAATAATCGAGATAGAGCATGGAGGCGACGGCGTCCACGCGGAGGCCGTCAATGTGGTACTTGTCAATCCAGAAGAGCGCGTTGGAGAGCAGGAAATTGCGGACTTCGTTGCGGCCATAGTTGAAGACGAGGGTGCCCCAATCCGGATGCGCGCCGCGGCGCGGGTCTTCGTGCTCGTAGAGGTGCGTGCCATCGAAGAAGGCGAGGCCGTGGGCGTCGCGCGGGAAGTGCGCGGGGGTCCAATCGAGAATGATGCCGAGGCCCTCCTGGTGGGCGCGATCCACAAAATACATGAAGTCGGCGGGAGAGCCGTAGCGGCTGGTGACGGCGAAGTAGCCGGTGGTTTGGTAGCCCCAGGAGGCGTCGAAGGGATGCTCCATCACGGGCATCAATTCGATGTGGGTGTAGCCCATTTTTTTGATGTAGGGCACGAGTTCGGCGGCAAGCTCGCGATAGGTGAGCCAGCGGTGGCCTTCACCGGCATCGCGACGCCAGGCGCCGGGGTGAATTTCGTAAATGCTCATCGGGGCGTGCAGCCAATCGCGCGAGGTGCGCGCGGCGAGCCACGCGGCATCGTTCCATTCATAGTTATGGATGTCGTAGACGCGTGAGGCCGTGTTGGGGCGCATTTCGGAGGCGAAGGCGTAGGGATCGGATTTCAATCCGAGGTGGCCGCCCGCGCGGGAGAGAATTTCGAATTTATAGAGCGCGCCTTCGGCAAGATCGGGCATGAAGATCTCCCAGATGCCGCTGGAGCCGCGGGAGCGCATGGCGTGCACGCGGCCGTCCCAGGAATTGAAATCGCCGACGACGCTAACGCGCTGCGCGTTGGGGGCCCAGACGCCGAACTGCACGCCGCGAATTCCGGCCGATTCCCGCGGGTGGGCACCGAGCTTTTCGTAACTTTGGTAGTGCGTGCCTTCGCCGCAGAGGTGGATATCGTAATCGGTGAGGATCGGCGGAAAGGCGTAGGGATCGTACATTTCGAGGGTGTTGCCGTCGGCAAAGCGAAAGTGGATGCGATAGGCGCCGGGAGAGATGGGGGCGCCGGGGGCGGCGAGCGTCGCCGGAAGCACGGCTTCAAAAATGCCGCCGGGATGAATGCGCGCGGCGGGAAACTCCTGGCGCGGCGACAGCCAAATGACGGAAGCCTCCGTGGCGCCGGGGCGAAGGACGCGAATGGCGAGGGATTGCGCGCCCGAGCGTTCGATCCAGTGAGGGCCGAGGACGTGAAACGGGTCCGAATGCCCGCCGGAGGCGACGAGATCGAGTTCTTCGTGAAAGGGGTCGCGCGGGCGCGGCTCCACGGCACGTCTATCCGCGGCCTTCGTGATTTTTTCCTCGATGCGCGCCATGCGGGTCCCAGGTGTCCGACATCCATATTACCGAAGCGGGGCGCCGGGCGCCAATGGAGCGAGCCCAGAAAAAATCAAACCAATAAGGGCGGGCGCGCATCTTTAAGAAGGAAGTGCTAAAAGGAGCGTGAAATTTTTTTGAGGAGGGCAGACGATGCGCGCCGGGCTGGAAACGCGCGGCCAGATCGAGCAGATGGAAAACCGCAGAGTGACGCTCAACGAAATGCTAATGCATACCCGAACGAGGCAGGAAGCGAACGCGATCGAGCGTGAAATCCTGCTGCTATGCATGGAAATCGCACACTATAAGACCGTGATTGCACCCGCGACGGAAGCGCAGGATTGCGGTGCGTCCGCCAATAATTCCCACAGAGAAGGTCAGGCCGAGCGCTGAGGGCGCGGCTCTTCGACGTCCGCGTAGAGGCGGGCGATTACATCCTGATACCGCTCTTCGATGACGCGGCGCTTGAGCTTGAGCGTGAAGGTGAGTTCGCCGCGCGCGTAGGAAAAATCCTGGTCGAGCAGGGCGAAACGCTTGGGGCGCTCGTACTGCGCGAGCGGGGCGGTGAGACGCTCGATTTCGGCGGCCAGAAGGGCGCGGAGCCAGGGATCGTTGACGAGATGGGCTGACGCCGGACAATCGTGGCCGCCCTTGCGGCCCTCCATTTCGATGGCAGTGAAGTCTGGCACGACGAGAACGGAGACGAATTTGCGGCGGTCGCCGACGACGATGCAGGCGGAGATGTAAGGACTGGTCTTCAGCAGATTTTCGATGGGGGCTGGGGCGATGATCTTTCCGGCGGCGGTTTTCAGCAACTCCTTCTTGCGATCGGTGATGACGAGGTAGCCGTCCTCATCAAGGTGGCCGATATCGCCGGTGCGGAACCAGCCTTCGGCGTCGAAGGCATCGCGGGTTTGCTCCGGTTTGTGGTAGTAGCCCTGCATGACGCAGGCGCCCCTGACCAGGATTTCGCCGTCTTCGGCTATTTTGACTTCGACGTGGCGAATGGGGCGGCCGACGGTGCCAACCTTGTTTATGCGGGGCAGATTGACGGCGATGACGGGCGAAGTCTCCGTGAGGCCGTATCCCTGATAGACCTCGATTCCGACGCACCAGAAAAATTCCGCGAGCTCGCGCGCGAGAGGCGCGCCGCCGGAAATGAACGAGCGGATTTTGCCGCCGAGCCCGGCGCGAATTTTCGAGAAGACGATGGCATCCGCGATGCGCCAGCGGAGCCGTGCGAGCAGGGATGCAGGCTTGCCGCGGGCGCGCCAGGGCGCAGATGCGGAGGCGACGCGGAGGGCCCATTCGAAGATCGCGCGCTTAAGGCCGGCTTCGCGGCGTCCTTTTTCAAGAATGCCTGCGTAAATCTTTTCGAAAAATCGGGGCACGGCGGCAGCGATGGTGGGATGAAGCTCGAGAAGGGCCTGCGGCACGGTTTCCATTTGCTCGACGTATGCGACGCTGACGCCGCGAAAGAGGCAGCCATAGGCGACGGTGCGTTCGTAGACGTGCGCGAGCGGAAGAAAAGAGAGCGCGAGATCATCGGGGCGGAAATCGTACTGAAAAAGAGAGTCGGTGGCGTTGGAGCTGAGATTCGCGTGGCTGAGCATCACGCCCTTGGGCTCGCCGGTGGTGCCGGAGGTATAGATGATCGTGGCGAGGTCGCTCGGAGCGACTTCGGCGGCGCGGCGGCGATATTCGGCGACGGCGGGTTCGCCGGAGGCCGCGATCAGGGCATCGTAGCGGAGCACGTCGTCGCCGGGGCCACCGGGCGGCAGGGTGGAGATTACATGTTCGACTGCCGAGAGGCGTTCGCGGCATTCGGCGATTTTGCGCGCCTGCGATTCGCCCGCGGCGAAGACGACGCGCGCGCCCGAGTCATTCAGGATGTAGACGAGGCGGTCGGGCGATTCGTTGAAGTAAATCGGGACGCTGGCGGCGCCGATGCCTTGGGCGGCGAAGTCCGCGACGTGCCATTCGGGGCAATTGGGGGCGAAGATGGCGACGCGGTCGCCGGGGCGCACCCCCAACTCGAAGAACACTTTCGAGAGGCCCGCGACGCGACGCAGCATTTCGGCGGCGGATATGGATTTCCAACCGTCTGCGGCACGCCACATCTGGGCGCGCGGATTTGCGTACCGATCCATGGCTTCGAGGAAGCAGGTGGTGAGTGCGGGAAACTCCATGCGCGGGAAACTCTAGCGTATCGCGGTGGGCGGTGCAACGAGCGGCGGCGGGGCTTGTGAGTCAGTTCAAGAAAATTCAAACGGACGGGCGTCAGTAGGCGCGGGCGAAGATGGCCCTTTCGGCGGCGGGCTGGGAGCAATAGATGCATTTGCCGCTGGATGAGGAAGCCGGGCGGCGGCCGCCGAGGGTCTGGTCGAGCGGGATGCAGCGCATAGTGGCCTTGGTTTCCTCCTTAATTTTTTCCTCGCAGGCGGAGGTGCCGCACCACCAGGAATAGGCGAAGGCTTTTTCGACCGCCAGCTTGAAATCGGCGTAGGAGGCAGGTTCGGATGTATTCGCTTCGCGGAATTGGAGGGCGCGCTCGTAGAGCGACTTCTGAATTTCGTGCAGCATTGCGGCGGCGGCGGATGCGATGCCTTGCTGCGGCACGAAGGATTTGCCTTCCTTGCCGGGACGGTCGCGGCGGGCAAAGACGACGGAGCCTTTGGCTACGTCCTTGGGGCCGAGTTCGAGGCGGAGGGGGACGCCGCGCATTTCCCAATCGTTGAACTTGAAACCGGGGCTCGATCCTTCGCGCTCGTCCATTTTGACGCGGATGCCCGCGGCGGCGAGCTCGGCGCGCAGCTTGCGGGCATTTTCGAGGACGCTGGCCTTCTCCTCATCCGTTTTGAAGATGGGAATGAGAACGATTTGATAAGGGGCGAGGCGCGGCGGAAGAATCAGGCCTTGATCGTCTCCATGAACCATGATGATGGCGCCGACAAAGCGCGTTGACAGGCCCCATGAAGTGGTCCAGCAGTGCTGCAGGACGCCGGATTTATCGAGATAGCGAATTTCGAAGGCTTTGGCGAAATTCTGGCCGAGATTGTGGGATGTGCCGGATTGCAGCGCCTTGCCGTCGCCCATCATTGCCTCGATGGAGTACGTCTGATCGGCGCCGGCGAAGCGCTCGGCGGCGGATTTTCGGCCGGGAATGACGGGGATGGCGGCCTCGTTGACGGCGAAATCGGTGTAGACGTCGAGCATTTGGCGGGTTTCGGCCTCGGCTTCGCCGGCGGTGGCGTGGGCGGTGTGGCCCTCCTGCCAGAAGAATTCGAGGGTGCGCAGAAAGAGCTTGGTCCTGAGTTCCCAGCGGACGACGCTATTCCATTGATTGATGAGGACCGGCAGGTCGCGATAGGACTGGATCCATTTGGCGTAGGCGTGGCCGATGATCGTTTCCGAGGTGGGGCGGATCACGAGGGGCTCTTCGAGCTTTTCGCCGCCGCCGTGGGTGACGACGGCCAATTCGGGCGAAAAGCCGGCGACGTGGCTCTGCTCCTTCTCGATGAAGCTGCGGGGAATCAGGAGCGGAAAGGCGGCATTGACGTGGCCGGTGGCTTTGAAGCGCTGGTCGAGCGCGGCGGTGATGTTCTCCCAGAGGGACCAGCCGTAGGGGCGGACGATCATGCAGCCGCGGACGGGCGCGTAATCGGCCAGTTCGGCGCGGAGGACGAGCTGGTTGTACCATTCGGAAAAGTCTTCGGCTCGGGTGGGAAGCTTCAAGTCCGTCATTCGACGCGGGTTCTCCTTCTTTCGAGACGCGGGTGCGGTGCCACACGGCGGAAAATTGCGCGCGGCCGGTAAAGAAATGAGGTTAGAGAAGTCGCCGGGGTAAGTCAATCATTGTGCAGGCTGGGGGAGTGGGTCAGCTTGAATTTCGAGTTCGCCTTAGCGGACGATCTCCGCTAGGGCGCGGCGGGCAACCCGGCGGGGGTACGGCAGATTCATAGTGTCAGGCTGGGGCGGCGTGTGAGCCAACAGGTTACGAGGGAAAGTCTCGTTGACCTGTCCATTAGGACAGGCTAAGATTCAGGCACAAATGGGGCAAGAGGCGTTTTAATGATGGGCCGTTCTGCAAAGAAGCTGCTTTACCTGGGAGTGGCAGGCGGACTGATTTTTGCCGCCGCCGTGTACCCCAAGAACCCACCGCAAGAACAAACTCCGCAGCAGATCAATCAGGTGAAGGCGGCCAAGCAGCGAGCCAACGACGAAAAGAAGAAGGACAAGGCGCTCTATAAAGAGCTCGATTCGCAATATAAGGACTGGCTGGATAAGGATGTCGTCTACATCATCACGCCCGAGGAGCGGAGCGCGTTCCTGCACTTGCAGACCAACGAAGCCCGCGAGAACTTCATCGAGTCTTTCTGGCAGCGGCGCAATCCGGACCCGGATTCGGTGGATAACACGGTGAAGGAAGAGCATTACCGCCGGATTGCGTATGCGGACGAGCATTTCGCGTCGGGCGTGCCCGGGTGGAAGACCGATCGGGGGAGAATTTACATCACGTGGGGCCCGGCGGACGAAGTGGACCCGCACCCGAGCGGCGGCACGTATCAGCGCCCTGCGGATGAGGGCGGCGGTACCACGTCCACCTATCCTTTCGAAGACTGGCGCTATCGCTATCTGCCGGGAATCGGCGAAAACGTGATTCTCGAGTTTGTGGATCCTTCGGGCACGGGCGAATACCACCTAACGATGGATCCGAGCGAAAAGGACGCGCTGCTCTATGTCCCCGGGGCCGGGTTAACCGATATGGAGGCGATGGGGCTGGCGAGCAAGGCTGATCGCTTCACGAATAGCGATGGAACGCATGATGCCGCGCCTATCGGCTGCTCCAAGAGCAACGGGGATGGTAATAATTGCGGCATGCCGGATGACATGGACGAATTTTCGCGCCTTGAGAGATACGCGAAGATCTGGCAGGCCCCGCCGGTTCAGTACAAGGACCTTGAGGCGGTTGTGACGTCGCGGATCGTGAAGGACCAAGTCCATTTCCAATATCAATGGGCGTTTCTGAGGCTAACTTCGGACGAGGTGCTGGTGCCGATCGCCATACAGATTCCGCGGCGGCAGATGAGCTTCCACGAGAAAGACGGGGTGGATACGGCCAAGCTGGAAATCTTCGGCCGGATCACCACGGTGAGCGGGCGCAGGGTGACAACCTTCGAGGATCCCGTGACGGCGAGCTTGCCCGCTTCGCTGCTGCAGCAATCGCTGAGCGGCTCGGAAATCTACGGGAAGACGCTGCCGCTGGCCTCGGGGCTCTACCGGCTCGATATTGTGATCAAGGACGTGAACAGCGGGAATATCGGGGTGGTGAACACGGCGCTGCCGGTGCCGCGATTCGAGGACGACCAACTGAGCGCGAGCACGCTGATCCTGGCGGACGACATCGAGCGAATTTCTTCGAGCAGCATCGGGCTGGGGCAGTTCGTGATCGGGGACGTGAAGGTTCGCCCGAAGCTGGGCGCCACGTTTGCACAGAACGACAGCGTGAAGGTCTACCTGCAGGTCTACAACCTGAAGGTAGACGACAAGACGCATCACGCGGATGCATCGGTGGAATACCGCGTGTTCAATGACAAGGGCTCGCAGGTGCTGAAATACGACCTGCCGCGGAACCAGTTGGACGAGCATGGTGAAGAGCTGACCATCGAAAACTCGATCGCGCTGGGTTCCGTTCCTCCGGGGAAGTACAAGGTTGAAGTCGCGGTAACCGACAACGTGACAAAGCGGGTGGTGACGCCATCCGCGCAGTTCACAGTGAAGGCCGCGCCTGCGCAAGGGACGCAAACCGCGCAGGGGAGGTAAGCCAAATTGAAGCTTCGAGCGATGTATCCCGCGGGACTCGGATGCCTGCTCTGCCTGGCTGCGTTCCCGTTGATGGCGGCGCCGCGAGGCGGGAAGATCGCGGGCTTGGTGGTAGACTCCTCCGGAACGCCGCGAATGGGCGCTTCCGTCCTCGTATCCACTGAGCAGTTGCTTTCTGGATCGCCCATTCACCTGCTGACGAACGCGCGTGGGCGGTTTGCCACGTCGGCGCTGCCCGCCGGGGCTTATTCGATCCAAGTGACGCTCGCGGGGTTCCTGCCAGCTATGGAGGAGCACGTTCGCGTGGACGGCGGACAGCCTACACTGCTGGAAATCGTGCTGGGGTCCGCATTTTCATCGTTCGAAAGCCTGCGGCGGCAGCCCGGTGAGAAGGTATCGAGCGACGATTGGACATGGGCGCTGCGAAGTTCGGCGGCAACGCGGTCGGTATTGCGCTGGGATAATGGCCGGGTCTACAGCACCAGCCTGGGGAATGACTCCGCGGAAGCGGGGGCCGATCATGGGCTACTTGTGTTGAGCACGGGCGCGGACCATCCGGGCTCGATTGCGAACGTGGCCGATTCACCTTCCACCGCTTTCGGCTACGACGTTGGGGTCGGGCCAAAGGCGCGGCTTTTGATGGCCGGGCAATTCAGTTATGGCGGGCTGGCGCCAGCGGGGGGATTCGCGGCGGAATGGCTGCCTTCGGGCAAGGACGGCGCGGGGCCGGTTTCGACCGTGGCGGTCCGGGAAGCGCGCATGGGGCCGCAGGGGCCGGAGTTCCATGCGATGAGGATTTCGCAGGATGATGAGCTCGCGATTGGGCAGCGTGTGAGCTTGCGCTATGGCGCCGAGTACGTTGCAGCGGGATTTTCCGGAAATACCTCGGCGCTCCGGCCGCGCGCCGAAGTGGCCGTGGAGCTGGCGGACGGATGGACGGCTTCGGCTGTGGTCGCCTCGCGCGCGTGGAATGAGGACCCGCTCTCGACCGGACCGATGGATGCGACGATCGGGACGCTGGACGATTTCCCAATGGTGTTGCGGCGCAACGGTTCACCTGTGCTTGCCAATGGCTTGCACGAGGAAGTGGCGGTGGAGCGGCATTTGAATAAGCGCGGCGATTCGGTGACGGCGGCTGTGTTCCACGACCGCTCAACTCACACCGGCTTGGTCGGCAGCGGCTCGGTGACCGGCCCGGACTTCCTGCAGGACTACTTTTCGGATGCATTCGCGTACGACGGCGGCGACTCCGATTCGATGGGCGTGCGCGTGGCCTATCGGAAGAAGCTGGGCGGGGACGTGAAGGTGACGTTGGTCTACGACTACGCCGGGGCACTCGCGCCGAATGGGGCGTCCGCGGCCGATTTGCGCGATGATTTTTCGACGCAGTACCGGCACAGCGTAGCCGGCCGAGTTTCGACCACCGTTCCGCACCTGCACACGCGCATCATCTCCGGCTACAAATGGCTCAGCGGGCCCGTCGTTTCCCGCCAGGATGCGTATGGCGAATCCGTCTACCATCTCGATCCCTACCTCAGCATGGAAGTTCGCCAGCCCCTTCCGGAACGGTTCCCATGCCACATGGAAGTGACGGCGGATATGGGTAACCTGCTGGCCCAGGGATACGTCCCGCTGAAGACCAGCGACGGGCGAGTTTTGCTGATCCCGTCCTACCGGTTCTTTAAGGGCGGGCTGAGTTTCCAGTTCTAATTTCCACGCGCCCATCCGCCGCGGCCCTACGAGAATTGGTAACAGGCCTACCATGAATGGTATTCGCGGATAGCGAGAGGGCGGAGCTGCCGTGATCTGTATGAAATCAGGGCAGTTGATGCGCGTTCATGCGTGGCGCGCTGGAAACGAACGTGCTCGGTGTACAAGCATACGGGTGGGGTAGTACACCCCGATGAACTATAGCCTCCAAATGCGGCTTGGGGCAGTGTTGCTGGCGCTGGTGACGCTGGCGGCTATCGTATTCGCAATCCTGAACTTCCAGCAGCGGTCGCTTTTCGCCATGCCGGATGACGGCGTGGCCTGGATGGACGGCGGCCAAGGCGTGGTGGCCTTGCACGTGGTGGCGGGCTCTCCGGCCGCGAAAGCGGGCATCCAGCCGGGGGATCGGCTGGAATCCATTCGCGGGGCAACGATCACCAAAGCCACGGACGTGCAGCGCGAGCTCTGGCGGGTGGGGCCGTGGGCAGAGGTGCAGTACAAGATCGAGCGGAACGGGGAAGCGCTGAAGGTTCCGCTGATCACGGCGCCGGAGCAGAATCCTTCCTCGATCGAGAATTACCTGCGGCTGACGGCGCTGCTATATCTTTTTATCGGGCTATTTATTTTTGTGCGCCGGTGGACCGCGCCGCGCGCCGCGCACTTCTACGTCTTCTGCCTCGTATCGTTCGTGCTGTACAGCTTTCATTACACGGGGAAGCTGAACTCGTTCGACTGGACGGTTTACTGGGCGAATTCGGTGGCTTTGCTGCTGCAACCGGCGCTGCTGGCGCATTTCGCGCTGGTCTTCCCGGAGCGCCGCGGGCGATTGTGGCCGAAGCTGGCGGCGGTGTACAGCATCCCGCTGGCGCTGCTGGTGCTGCAGATATTCGTTGCCACGGCGACGCTGGATTTCGTTCCTTCGATCAGCAGCCGGGATTTTCTGGACACGCTTGACCTGCTGTACATGGCTGCCTACTTCTTCGGGGCCGCCGCGATTTTCCTATCGAGTTATCTGCGTGCGCCGAAGGGTTTGCTGCGGCAGCAATTGAAATGGGCGACCGGGGGAACGCTGGCGGGCGTGCTGCCGTTCTTTCTGCTGTACGTGATTCCGCGATCCGCGAACGTGGTGCCGGGGCAGTGGATGAAGCTCTCGGTGTTTTCGCTGGGACTGATCCCGCTGTGTTTTGGCTACGCGATCATCCGCTATCGGCTGATGGACGTGGACATCATTTTCAAGCGCGGGCTGGCGTATACGTTTGCGACCGCCGGCGTCGTGGTTATTTATTTCTCCGGCGTGGCCGTGATCGGAGAAACGTTCCACACGAAATGGCCCACGGGACCGGCGGGCGGTGTGGTCGCCATCGTGGTTGCGGCGTTTTTGTTCCAGCCGTTTCGGGATTGGGCGCAGGTGCGGCTCGACAAGTTTTTCTATCGCGACCGGCTGGACTATCGCCGCACGCTGATCGAATTTGGCACGGCGCTGACGAACGAAGTGCGGCTGGAAAGGCTGCTGAGCCTGGTGCTGAACCGCATCTCGCAGACGCTGCTGGTTGACCGGCTTGCCGTGTTCCTGGAATCGCCATCGGCGCCGGATCAATTCGCGCTTTCGCGCTCCTTGGGGCTGCACCCGGAGGGTCCGCTGGATTTGAGTTTTCTGGATCCGAACCGCGCCGCTCTGCTGCGCGGCTGCTTGTTCTTCGAATCGGCACGAGCGGCCGCGACGGAGTCTGATTCGGTGCGGAATACGATCGAAGAGCTTGGCTTGAATTATTTCATTGCCTGCCGCTTCCGCGAGCGCACCGTGGCGATTCTCGGCTTGGGGAAAACAGCCGATGGCGATTATCTATCGAGCGAAGACGTGGAGCTGCTTTCGACCATCGCGGGCTATCTGGCGATTGCGATTGAAAATGCGCGGCTTTATCAATCCCTGGAGCAAAAAGCGGTGCAGGTGGAGCGGCTGAAGGATTTCAGCGAGAACATTGTGGAATCGCTGCGCATCGGCGTGGCCACGGTTGACCTCGAGAACCGCATCGAATCCTGGAATCCGCAGATCGAAAGCCTGCTGGATATTCCGCGCAGCGAAGCGGTGGGCCGCGGATTGGAAAGCGTGCTGCCTGCGGAGCTGGCCGCCGAAATTGCATCGCGTTCGACGAGCGATCATGTTTCGGGTATCTACAGATTCCATCTGAGCACGCGCGAGGGACATCACCTGGTGCTGAACGCGTCGGTGGCGCCGCTGGTGGGGAAGAGCGGAGCGCGGCTGGGCCGCCTGATTCTGCTGGACGACATCACCCAGCGGATTCGGCTGGAAGAACAGACGGTGCAAACCGAAAAGCTTGCGTCGCTGGGGCTGCTCGCGGCAGGCGTGGCGCACGAGGTAAACACGCCGCTGGCCGTGATCTCAAACTACATTCAAATGCTTGCGAAGCAGATGCCGCTGGAAGATCCGCGGCAGAAGACGATCGAGAAGATCGTGAAGCAGACGTTTCGCGCGAGCGAGATCGTCAATAATCTGCTGAATTTTTCACGCGTCGGCGGCGCGGAATTCCGCGAACTGGACCTGAACGCCATTCTAGAAGAGACGCTGACGCTGGTGCAGCATCCCTTCAAGACGGCGCAGGTGAGCATCGTGAAGAGCTACACGCACGAACTTCCGGCCGTGCTCGGCTCGACGACGAGGCTCCAGCAGGTGTTTCTGAATCTCTTCCTGAACGCGCGAGACGCCATGCCTGGCGGCGGGATGCTCGAGGTGCGGACCGGTGCGCGCAACGGTTCGGTCGAGGTGGAAGTGACCGACACGGGCATGGGAATCCCGCCGGAGCATTTGCGGCGAATCTTCGATCCCTTCTTCACCACAAAAACCACCGGCCGCGGCACCGGCCTCGGCCTTTCCGTGAGCTATGGCATTATTAAAGAGCACGCGGGCAAGGTGGACGTGCGCTCCACGCCAGGCAAGGGAACCTCCTTCCGGGTCGAATTCCCCGCGGCCAGGAAAGCAGTGCATGCCTAAAGGGTCAATCCTCGTCGTAGACGACGAGGCGGAAATTCGCGAAGGACTCGAAGCGCTTCTGACCTCGGAAAGCTTCGAGGTGACGCTCGCCGAGACGGGTGAAGCTGGGCTGAAGAAGCTCGAAAGCCGGCCGTTTGACCTGATGTTGCTGGACGTGAGCCTGCCGGATCGCAATGGCATCGAGATGCTGCGGGAAATCCGCAGCCGCGATCCCCATCTTTCCATCATTCTGATCACCGCGTACGGCTCGATAGACATGGCGCGGCAGGCCTTCAAGGGAGGCGCGCAGGACTACATCACCAAGCCGTGGTCCAACGAAGAGCTGATCGCGCAAATTTCCCTGGCCATCGAAGGGCGGCGGCTTCGCGAAGAGAATGTGCAACTGAAGCGGGCGCTGAAGGAGCGCTATAACTTCCCGAACATCATCGGGAAAAGCGAGAAAATTCACGCGATATTGGACCTGGTGGCGCAGGTGGCGCCCTCGCGGTCCACCGTGCTGATCTCCGGCGAGAGCGGCACCGGGAAGGAACTGATTGCCAAGGCGATTCATTCCGCCTCCGCTCGCGCGGATAAGCCGTTCATCCCGATCAATACCGGCTCGATTCCCGTGGACCTGCTCGAGTCGCAGCTTTTCGGGCACGTGAAAGGTGCGTTCACCAGCGCCATCGCGTCGAAAAAGGGGCTCTTCGAGGTCGCCGATCAGGGCACGATCTTCTTCGACGAGATTTCCACGATCAGCCATGAGACGCAGGCCAAGCTGCTGCGCGTGATTCAGGAGCGGGAGTTCATGCGCCTGGGCGGCACGGAGACGATCAAGGTGGACGTGCGCATTCTCGCCGCGTCCAACGAAGACCTGCTGAAGCTGGTGCGCGATGGCCGCTTTCGCGAGGATTTGTATCACCGATTAAACGTGATTTCGCTGCGGATTCCGCCGCTGCGCGATCGTAAAGAGGACGTGCCGCTGCTGATCGAGCGGTTTCTGGACCGATTCTGCCGCGACAACGGAAAGCCGGCGCGCTCGTTCACGAACGCCGCGATGAAGCTGCTGATGGACTACGATTGGCCCGGCAACGTGAGGGAGCTCGAAAATACCGTCGAGCGAGCCGTGGTTCTTTCCACGCGCGAGAGCCTCGATATCGAATTGCTGCCCGAAAGCATTCGCACGCGGGAGATCGTGAAAGGCGTGCGGTTGGAACTCGCGGATTTTTTGCCGCCGCTGCCGGGGCAGTCCGGCGGAACGGGAAGCATGGCGATGCCCTCGCTCTTCGAAATTCTCGAGGAGATCGAGCGGCGGATCATTGTGGATATGCTCGAGCGGACGAATTGGAATCAGACGGAGGCCGCGGAGCGTTTTCAGGTGCCGCTTTCGACCTTGAATCAGAAAATTAAGCGGCTGGGCATTGATCCGCGGCGGCGCCCGGCCGCGGCGCGCGGGGCGGGATACAGCAGCGATCCGGCCGAAACGGCCGCCGGGAAATAAGCGGCTGCGCGGCTACTTCCATTTGTCCTCGCCTTCCGTGATCGTGATGTAGCGGTCCACGGGAGGATTTGCGAACCGCTGGACGGCGCCGCTCGGCTGCGGCCATTTCACTTCCACCCAATCCACCTTGTTTCGCGAGCCGAGACCGAGAACGATGCGCGGATCATGCGCGGCCAGATAGCTGCCGCCGCCGACTTTTGTGCGATGGCGCTCGAAATCGCCGGAGCGATAGGTGATCCTTGCGCCGATCGCGTCTATATTGCACTTTCGGCCGATCAGACGGACGCCGAGCCAGTGATTTTGCCTGCCCGCGTTGTTGCGAAGCAGAATCGGGGCGCCGTTATTGATTCCGACCAGGGCGTCCACCGAGCCGTCGTTATCGAAATCTCCGAGAGCCAGGCCGCGTGCGGCGAGTTTCTTCGCGAAAATTGGGCCGCTGGAGGCGCTGACGTTTTCAAATGTTTTGCCGGTATTACGGAATAGAAGCATGGATTGCAGGTAGGTTTCGCCCGGGGGGCCCCACTTCTCAAACATCAAGTCGGGATGGCCATCGGCGATCAGCAGATCAAGCGAGCCATCGTTGTCGTAGTCGAGGAACTTCAGCCCCCAGCCGCTGAGCAGGACGGTGGCGGCTTCGATCCCGGTGGGGATGGACTCGTCCGTGAAGGTTTCGTTCTTGTTGTTGCGATAGAGGGCGAAACTTTCGTGATTGACGTTGGCGACGAAGAGGTCCAGCCAGCCGTCCTCGTTGTAGTCTGCGGCATCCACTCCCATTCCGGAGCGCGCGATTCCAAACGGGCTGTAACCGACGCCGGCCAGGAGCGCAATATCCTCGAATTTTCCCTTACGATTGGCAAAGAGGAAATTCGGCACCGTGTCGTTGGCGACGAAAAGGTCCATCCATCCGTCGTTGTTGATGTCCGCAGCGACCACGCCCCAGGCCTTCGCCAATTCGCGCGAGATTCCCGTTTCCTTGCTGACGTCGGTAAAGGTGCCGTCGCCATTGTTGTGGAAAAGCCAGCAGGGGCGCGGATTGTAGACGCTGGGTTTGCAGTAGTAGTGCAAGCCCGTGACGCGGTTTCCGCAGAAGATGTTCTTCTCCTTGCTGTACTCGATAAATTGGCAGACGAACAGATCGAGGCGCCCATCGTTGTCGTAATCGAACCACGCGGCGCTGGTGCTCCAGCCCGGCGCGGCGACGCCGGCCTTCGCCGTAACGTCGGTGAAGGTGCCGTCGCCATTGTTGTGATAGAGGATGCTGTTGGGATATTGCGTGACGAAGAGGTCCGGCAGGCCGTCGCCATCGTAGTCGCCGACGGCCACGCCCATTCCGTAGGCGTTGCCGGGCACGCCGGCTTTGGCGGTCACGTCGGTAAACGTGCCATCCCGGTTGTTGCGGTAGAGTGCGTTGCGCAGCGGCTTCGGCGGATGATAAAAATCGCAGGGCCCGCTATTGACCAGATAAATGTCCATCCAGCCGTCGTTGTCGTAGTCAAGGAAGCCGCAACCGGCGCCGACGGTCTCCGGGATATACATTTCGGAAGAAAGGCCGGCCACGTGAGACCAGGAAATGCCAGTGCGAGACGCGGGAATTTCCTCAAAAGAGGGAAGGGCAGGCGTCTTTTGAGTGTGCTGCTGCAGGTCGCCATGCCCGCCGAGGATGGCGGGAAGGCCCCACATGCCGGACAGCCCCGAATATCCCATAAAGCGGAGAAATCCGCGGCGTGAAAGCCCTTCGATTTTGTGCCCCTTGCCGGGCATCCGGTAGACTCCTGACGTATTCCTCGGCCGAATTCTGCGGCGCGCGACTCCGCATTTGTCGCCTTTAGACGCCAGCGCCGCGCCGGGGACTCCCTTTTCCGCAAAGAATCAAGAATAGACGCAGCCGGTCTGAAAGAAAACCCGAATTCTCGTGGTTATGCAGCGCCGCTCGAACAGTTTGTTAGCGGGAGGACCGATTTTTCCACAACGGAGTCCCGCCGCCCCGAGAGATTACTTAAAATTTACGCCCGCGTGACAATTACTCATGTGTTTTGACGGATTGTGCATGAGTTCTTCGCTCTGAGGGGCGAACCCCTGAGCGAGTGGCATGGTGGAGGCATGACTAAACAAGGTGTGAATCGAAAGTTTGGGGCGGAGGGAGCGACTGGGTGTCAGATCGTGGGGTTCTCAGGTACGTTGTTGCCATCGCAATTTTTGGGGTGTTGTCTCTTGGTTTGGTTCACGCCGGCACGAATTCCCGCGTGCCGGTCCGCACTTATCCCGATCCGGATGCCGGAGCCGACTCGCTTGCGGCGCGCCAGCAGGCGCAGTGGGATACGGTCAGCCAGTTCCGGGTCTTTTATCAGTTCCACTTCGCGGATCGGCTGAAGGAAAGCGGCATCACGTTCGTCAATCATGTGGTAGACGATTCGAGCAAGAACTACATGGCTGTCCACTATGATCACGGCAACGGCATTGCCGTGGCCGATGTGGATGGCGACGGCCTCTATGACATCTATTTCACAAACCAGGCGGGCGGCAACGAATTGTGGAAGAACCTGGGCGGGGGGCAGTTCCGCAACATCACCGCGGTAGCGGGCGTCGGATTGCCCGGCCGAATCAGCGTGACGGCGTCCTTTGCGGACATTGACAATTCGGGCGTTGAGGACCTGTACGTCACGACGGTTCGTGAAGGAAACGTGCTGTTTAAGAACGACGGGCACGGGCATTTCAAGGACATCACCAGGGAAGCCGGTTTGCAGCTCGCTTCGCATTCATCCGGCGCCGTTTTTCTGGACTATAACCGCGATGGTTTGCTCGATCTCCTGGTTTGCAACGTGGGCCGCTATACCGGCGACCAGAAGGGCCCGGATGGAGAATATGTGGGGCTCCGCGATGCCTTTGAGGGCCATATGCATCCCGATCGGTTCGAATACCCTGTGCTTTACGAGAACCTGGGCCACGACAAGTTCAAGGACGTGACTGCGGAGGTGGCGTTGCGGCCCCGTGGATGGAGCGGCGACGCGAGCTTCGTGGATTTCAATGGAACCGGCTATCCCAGCATCTACCTTCTGAACATGATGGGGCAGGATCATTTCTTCGAGAACGAGGGCGGCCGGCGGTTCGTCGAAAAAACCGACGAGTATTTTCCCAAGACGCCGTGGGGCACCATGGGCATTAAGTTTTTCGATTATGACAATGACGGGCGCATGGATTTGATGCTTACCGACATGCATTCCGATATGTTTCGCGAGATGGATCCTAGCGAGGAAAAACAAAAGGCCCAGTATCATCCCGGGCCGGAGATGCTGGGGGCTCCCGCGGACAAGTTCGTCTTCGGCAACGCGCTTTATCACAATCTAGGGGGCGGGAAATTCGAAGAGGTGTCCGATCAGATGGGCGTGGAGAACTACTGGCCCTGGGGCTTAAGTGTCGGCGATCTGAACGCCGACGGTTGGGACGACGTCTTCATCTCATCCGGCATGGGCTATCCCTTCCGGTACGGCATCAATTCGCTGCTCCTGAATAATCGCGGGGAGAAGTTTCTGGATGCCGAGTTCCTCACCGGGATCGAGCCGCGCAGCGCCACTCAAATTCCGTACTTCACGCTCGATTGTTCCCGCGTGGTTGACCTCACTCGGCTTCAGCAGCAGGTGTGCTTCGGACGCACGGGCACGATACAGGTTACGGGGACACCTTCCAGCCGGTCGTCGGTAATGTTTGATCTGGATGACGACGGCGATCTGGATATCGTCACCAATAATTTCAACTCCGCACCCCAGGTATTCGTCAGCGACATGGCGCAGGTGAAAGACATCCACTGGATTAAGGTTGTGCTGGTTGGCACGGTCTCAAATCGCGAGGGGCTCGGCGCCACTGTGCGCGTTCGCTCCGGCGACCAGGTCTATACCAAGTACAACGACGGGAAATCGGGATATCTTTCGCAGAGCGCGTTGCCTCTCTATTTCGGCATTGGCGATGCGGCGAGCATTTCGAGCGTGGAAGTGGACTGGCCGTCTGGGCGGAAGCAGGTTCTGAGTGACGTGCGGCGCGTGAATCAGACGCTCACGATTACCGAACCGCGATAGCCGCTTTTCTTGCGGCGTCTTCTAGCGCGGCGCAGCCAGCTTTCGCGCGGCTTCGGGGGCTTTCGAGAGCTTCTCGCTGGCTTCGCGCTGCAGCGCCATTTCACGATCGGAATCCTGCTTTCGGCCGGTGCGGGCGTAGGCGAGGGCCAGTTGATAGTGCGCGCTGGGATCCGCGGGAAGCATCTTTTCGTACTTCAGCAGCGGCGGAATCGCTTCGGCGTATTTCCCGGCGCCATTCAGAGAAATTCCGAGGGCCAGATACGCCTCGGAGAATCCTTCATCGAGATGAGTGGCTCGGGAAAAATGCTCGATGGCTTCGTTTAATTGCGCGCCGCGCCGCGCGATTTCGCCCAGCATAAATTCCGCCGAGGCATTCGCCGGATTAATCTTCAACTCCTCTTCCATCTGCTCCTTGCCCTTGGCGATGTCTTCAGGGGATGGGGTGAGCGACTTTGAAAGAAGCACGCGCCCGAGCCGGTAGTGGATTCCGGGCAATGTCGGGTTCTGCTGCAAGATTTTTTCGTACTCTGCCTGCGCCTGATCCCACTGCTCATGCGATTCGTACGCTTCCGCGTTCAGCTCGTGCGCCTGGTAGGAGAGGGGCGAGGTGGCGGCGAGCAATTGAGCGGCATCGCCGGCGAGTTCCGAATAATAGTGCGTGGTGATGTACAGCACTTCGGGCTCGCGCGGGAAATCGCGGTTCAGCACCAGCAACGCGCGGACGGCCGTATCCGTTTCATGCAGGCTCATAGCGCAGCGGGCCGTCGCCATCGCCGCGCTGTAGACGTCCTGCTTATCTTTCAGCCGAGGCTGGATCGCGCGCAATATTGACAGGGCTTGCGTGCATTGTCCCTTGGTCGAGAGATCAAGGCCGTGTTCCAGCGTCGCCGCGTCGGTCGTTTTCGGCGCGTTGGGATGGCGCGCGGTTTGCGCCGCGGCGCCGGCTGCGATCAGGCCGCAGCCCATTCCGGCCAGCACCAGCGATCCGATCCTTCTCACAATGCGAGACAAAGCGACATTCTCCTCCCGGGCATTATATCGCGCTCCGGGGCTGATCTGCAGGGCCGCTTCGCGCGCTTTTGGCGGCGCGTGGCGCGCGCCCGGTGCACGGCTGCCAAGGCCGGCGTTGACTTGCCGCTTGCAATTCCGATAGCGTAAGCGCGACGCCCTGATTACACCAGGCTTAACCGATGCCCCACCTTCTTCCGCTTGTGGCGATTCACGGCCTGCAAACGCAGTTCAGCTTCCCGCAGGGGATGCTGGCGAATGAGCAGATTGCCCTGCGCTGGATTCACTTCGTCGCGGGAATCACCTGGATCGGCCTGCTCTATTTCTTCAACTTGATCGGTTTTCCAGCGATGAAGGAGGCCGATCCGCGCGTTCGCGCCGGGATTTTCCCGATTTTGATGAGCCGGGCGATGTGGTGGTTTCGCTGGTCGGCGCTCGTCACGGTGCTTGCGGGCCTGCGCTATTTTTACGACATCCTTTCGGTAGATGCGCAGAACGCCGGCAATCCGGCCCTCGCCTGGCGCTGGCTGGCCGGATGGTTTGTGGTGTGGATCATCGCCTATGCGCTGATTTATGCGCTTCAGCTCCCCGGGGGCGGAATGCTTGGAAGCGGGTGGGTTCGCGCGAGCGGGATCGCCGCGATTGCCGTGGCCGCATCCTGGAGTGTGCTGCGACTGGGCACTGGACCGCATTCCTCGAACGCTCACCTTTCGATCAGCATCGGCGGGGGACTCGGCTTGGTGATGCTGTTCAACGCCTGGGGGGTGGTGTGGCGCGTGCAGAAGCGCCTGATCGTGTGGACGCGCGCCGCAGCCGCGCAGGCTGCCCCGATGCCCGCCGAGGCGGACCGGCTCGCGCGCTGGTCGCTGATGGCCTCTCGCACGGCCTTCTGGCTATCGTTTCCCATGCTGTTCTTCATGGCGGCCGCCGAGCACTATCCGTTTCTCGGCGGGATGGTTCGTTAGCACGACGGAGATTCCGTTTCGCTTCATCGTGGGCGGGGCGGGATTGTCGTCTCACTCTTCGCTTTCCTGGGCGATCTCTTTAAGCCGAAGAGTTTTGCCGGCCTTTTCGGTGCGGCCCCGTCGGTGGCGCTCGCCACAATCGCGCTGACGGTGAAGAGCCAGGGGCCGATCTACGCCGCCGCCGAGGCGCATTCGATGATTTTCGGGGCGATTGCGTTCCTGATCTACGCGCTGATTTTGAGCAGGATCTTGATGAAGCGCGGGTTGCGGGCTTCGCGTGCAGCGCGCTGCTGCTCCTGCTGTGGTTCGCCGTAGCGATTTCACTGGGGCTCTTTCGCTAAGGCCTATGGCGCGAATCATGCTGAATCGGTCGGCGCTGCGGCAGGCAAGGTGGAGCGAGTTCACCCCGCGATTTCTGTTCGGCGGGATCGTGGCCGTGCTCGTGTGGCGGACGCGCAAGCTGTGGGGACGGCACGGCGCTGAATTCCCGCCGAGCGGGTACGCCGGGCGGCCGGGCAGCCGCGCGGAACTTACGAGCGCCAGTGCAGCGTCACTGGCTCCGCCATGGGATGCCGCAGCGGCTCCCCGGTGCGCTGTGACTCCAGATACGCGGCCTTCAACTCGAAATACCAGCGTGCCTGCCGATCTGCGTCGTCCACCAGCATCATGCGATTTTCGTAGCGAAGCCCGAGCCCCTGCTTGCGAATCACTTCCGTATCCTGGCGAATGAACCGCGGCCCGAGCACATGAAGCATCAGCGCAACCACCGGGAACCACGGCAGAATATTCCACGCAGCCACGAAATCGAGCCGGCAGAGATCGGCGCGAATTGGCGTAACCGTGGTGCGGCTTGAAAGCCAGTAGCGCCCGGCGCGAATCTGCTCGAATCGCTGATTTGGCAGGACGAAATCAATCGTCGTCGTGGCCGGTTCGCCGGTGATCAGCTTCAGAATCTTGTAGGGTGCACTATTGGCGGAGGGCGTGTGCGGGCTCATGCGAAAGCCGCTTGGAATGGGCTCGAACTGCTTCGATTTTGCGCGGATGCTGCGCCGCGTTCTCCACCACCAGGCCTGATGCACAAAGGGCCCGTGCGCCGGGTCCATCAGCCCGATGATTCCGTGGTCCACGTTGCACGGCAGGTCTGCCTCGAGGCGCGCGATCTGGTAGCGCGGGCTGAATACGGGTAATTCGGGCGCAGGCGGTGGGTCCGCCGCGGCGCGCCCCTCCGGATTCGCCATGTACGCCCAGATGTAGCCATCGCGTTCGGCGCAGGGGAATGCCCCGGCAAAGATACGCTCGCATTTTAATTTCGAGTCTGCCGCGAGAGAGGGTATGTGGCGGCATTGCCCGGTGTGCGCGTCAAACTGCCAGCCATGATAGGCGCACTCGAGATTCGAGCCATCGAACCGCCCGAAGGAGAGCGGAAACGCGCGATGCGGGCATACATCTCGCAGCGCAAATGGCTTTCCTCCGCGGTCGCGCCCGATGACGAGCGGCACGTCCAGCAGGACCGTCCGGGCCAGCTTGCGTGCCCTCAGCCGTTCGCTCCGCAGGGCGGGGTACCAGAATCCCCACAGCATCTCGGCGCTGGCGCTGCTCGGCTTGGCGTCGTCCATCGGCGCACTCATCCTAGTACAGCCTCCCCACGGCGCAAAGCGGCTCCGCGCCGGCTGCATTTTCGCGCTGCTCGCTTGCAGGGCTGCTTATTGGCTTTCGCCGCCGGGCCGATGCTATACTACGCGAATCGTACTCGTTTATACGGGGTCCATTTATTTCGCCCGGAGAAACGCAAGGCTCATAGGGCCGCAACGCAAACCAGGAGTACTCTTCTGCGCAGCATTCGCTTGATACCGATTCATACTTTTATGTCTCATTCGAGAGGTGTGTCATGCAGCGGACTTCAAATGCGCCCCGCAGTGCTTCCGCCGTTACGCCTTCGGAATCGCCTTCGCCCCGCCCGGTAGGTTTGGCCCGCCATCCGCGAGATAGCGCGGGAACGTTTTTAGACATGCTGGTAGTCCGCGCGATCTTTCTCGTGATCTGCGCGGCGGCAGGCTATCACTTCCGCCCGTTCAGCCTTTCGAGGCCCTATGGGACGCTGGCGGGCATCGGGTTTGCGACGGCCGTGATCCTGTTCGAGGTGCGCTTGCGCCGGGCGAGCCTTCGGCGCTTGATCGGGGCGTCGGTGGGCTCAATTCTCGGCATTCTAGGCGCGTATCTTTCGTCGCTGATTCTGACGCACACGACGATGCCCGAAAGCACCCGCTCATTCTTCAGCCTGGCCCTTTTCCTGGTGATGACCTACATCGGCTTGGTCCTGGGCGCGAATAAAGGCGACATGCTGAATTTGCAGGCGTTCGGCGGGGTTTTCGGCACCGAACGCAGCGCTACGCGCAGCTTCAAGCTGCTCGACACCAGTGTGATTATTGATGGCCGGGTGGCGGATATCGCGGACACGCTCTTTCTGGATGGCACGGTGGTAATTCCGCAATTCGTGTTGCACGAATTGCAGCTCGTGGCCGATTCGGCCGATCCGCTGAAGCGCCAGCGCGGACGCCGCGGCCTCGAAGTGCTGCAGCGCATCCAGAAAATGCCGCATCTGGACGTGGAAATCGCCGAAGACGACTTCGCGCAATTTGCGGACGTGGACCTGAAGCTCATCGAGCTCGCGAAGCGTTACGACGCGAAAATTGTCACCAACGACTTCAATCTGAATAAGGTCGCCACCCTGCAAGGCATCGAGATTATGAACGTGAATCAGCTCGCCAACGCCCTGAAGCCGGTGGTTCTGCCCGGGGAGGCGATGCGCGTTTTTATTCTCCGCGAGGGCAAAGAATATAATCAGGGCGTCGCCTATCTCGATGATGGGACCATGGTTGTGGTGGATGGCGCGCGCAAAATGATCAACAAGACGGTGGACATCACCGTCACTTCTGTTCATCAGACGACTGCCGGAAAGATGATTTTCGGCCGTTTCGATGAACGGGCTGAGCAAGGCCCGCGGCCCGTTGCGGCCGCGCCGCCCGCCGCTGCGCCAGCACTAGATTCGGCGCCCGCCGCTCGCCCTGTCGAAGGTACAGTTGCGGCCGAGCGCCCTGCGCGCGGCGCTTTCCCCGAACCGAACCGCTGAATCGCAAGCCGCCGGGCGATTTCCAGCGCGCTGCGTCTTCAGGTACTAGGAGGTTCAAACCCCGCGCCGCCTAGTTTTACAAGTTGTTGACACGCCGCAGACACCCCGCTGGCAATCGCCCGCGTTTACTGCCGCACTCTTCCCCGCGGCATTCCAGATTTTCCGGATTCTTGTCGTAGCACTTCCTCGGTTTGGGCAGAGCCGAGCTTCAGCACGGATCACAAACGAGGAGAATACGCATGAGCAAAGCACGCGCTAAGATTTTGCAATGCCTCGCGGCAATTTGCGTTGCCGCGTTGTTGCTTCCCGCCGTAGCCTTCGGCCAGTACAAGCAGACGAATCTCGTCTCTGACACCGGCACGGACGGCGCCGTAATGGACTCGAACCTGGTAAACGGCTGGGGCCTGGTTTCGAGCCCCACCAGCCCCTTCTGGGTTTCCGACAACAACACGGGGAAATCCACGCTCTATTCCATCAGCAACACCGCCCAGGGCGTCACCGCCAGCAAGCTTGGGCTCGTGGTGACCATTCCCGCGGCATCGAGCGGCACGGGATCGCCGACAGGAGTTGTCTTCAACGGGACCGGCGATTTCGTGGTCACCGATCCGACGACGGCAAAATCCGCCAAGGCACTGTTCATCTTCTCAACCCTCGATGGCACGATTAGCGGCTGGAATCCAGCCGTCGGGCCAGGAGGCAACACCGCTACGATCGCGGCAAATCGCTCCGACGTCGGCGCGGAATACTCCGGCTTGGCCGTCGGCAGCGTGAACGATGGCGGCGTGATCCGGAATTTCCTCTATGCCCCGGATAACGGCCCGAACCGCCGCGTGGACGTTTTTGACGGCCACTTTCAGCTCGTCCAGCCTGGAACCGATGGCCTCGATCCGCAGGCGTTCGAGGATGCGGGCATTCCCAAGAAATTCGCGCCGTATGGGATTCAGACGATTTGCCAGGGTGCTGATTGCCAGATTTGGGTCACCTACACGGCGCTCGACAAGGCCGAAAGCGGCTTCGTGGACCTTTTCGCTACCGATGGAAAATTGCTTCGGCACTTCGCGCTTCGCGGCCCGCTGCATTCACCATGGGGCATCGCGCTGGCGCCGGCAAATTTCGGCCCGATGAGCAACGCCATTCTGATCACTAACAATATCTCGCGCGGGCGAATCGAAGCCTTCGATCCGAACTCCGGCGCATACCTGGGTCCGCTCCGCGACGCCGGCAATAAGCCCATCGAAATTGATGGAATTTGGGCGATTCAGTTCGGGCAAGGCGCGGGCGCCAACGGGCAGACCAACCAGCTCTTTTTCACCGCAGGCCCCAGCGACTATGCGAACGGGCTCTTTGGGGTGATTAGCTTCCAGGGAGGCGAATAGACGGGAAGTAACACGCGGACCGAACCGCAAGGACCGTCCGTGTTGGTTTTTTGCGGAGAGAATGAGCGAGCCCGCCTTGACGGCGGGCTCGCTTCGTTCTTACAGGGCAGCTACGTTAGCTGCCTGCAGGCCCTTGGGGCCAGAGGTTACTTCGAATTCAACCGCTTGCCCTTCGTTCAGGGACTTGTACCCCTCCGCCTGAATCGCGGAGAAGTGGACAAACACGTCCTCGCCGGACTGGCGCTGGATGAACCCGTAGCCCTTGCTGGCGTTAAACCACTTCACTGTTCCTTGTTCTTTCAACTGTGCTTCTCTTTTCTGTTTATAGGCTGTTCCGTTGCCTCTTCTAGCTCCCAGGGCACAAAAAAAGGACCGCAAGTTTGGGCTTGGAGTCCCTTCAGAAATCCAAAGGTTGTACAAGGGCAACAAACGCAGCTCGAACCTACCGCAATTGTTCAACTCTGTCAATAAAAATCGTTTTGGCGGCCGCCCCGGCGCCCATAGGCGCCGATTTGGTTCCTGGAGGAATTTGCGCTATAATTGCCTATGAGCCAAGCATATAAGGTAATCTTCGAGTGCCCTAACGGCCCTCATACCATCAGCTTACAGCGGAAGTCCACCAAAAGGACGCTCTCTGAGCCGGAGGCGATGAAGCTCTTCTCGCAGGAAGAAGTGGCGTGCACCGCGCCGCGCTGCGGCTGGCATGGAAAGGTATCCAAGCTCAAGCTGCGCCAGATCGTCCCCTTCGATTGGATTTATTCGCCCGCTGCCGTATAAGTACGGCGAAGAAATCGGCGCTCTATTTTGGGCCTTGGGTTTGAAGCTGCGAGTGTGTGGGTGTACGCCCATGGGCACTCGTTTTCGTGTGCGCCTGCTATAATGCCGCCGCTTTCCGCGGCTATGCCGGTGAAATCCGATCGCAATCCACAATTGAAGCTTCTGATCCGCCGGGCGGCTATTCGCCGCCGCGTACAGGAGGTAGCGCGCCAGATCGGGCGCGACTTTCGCGGCGAGCGCGTTCATCTGGTCGGCGTGTTGAAGGGCGCCTGCATCTTCCTTTCCGATTTAGTGCGGGAGATTGACCTCGAAACCTCGATTGATTTCATCGCCGTCTCGAGTTACGGGAAGCGGAAAGAATCATCCGGCCAGGTCCGCGTCCTGAAGGACCTCGATAGCAGCATCGCGGGATTGAACGTGATCGTCGTCGAGGACATCCTCGACACCGGCTTTACGCTAAGCTATTTGCTGCGCGTTCTGAGGCAGCGCAAGCCCAAGGCGCTGCGCGTCGCCGCGCTGCTCGATAAGCCCTCGCGCCGCCTGAAGAAGGATGTCCGCGGCGATTATGTTGGCTTCCGCATCCCCAATAGCTTCGTCGTAGGCTACGGGCTCGATTATTCCGAGCGCTATCGCAATTTGAAGGACGTCTGCGTGCTGAGCCTTCCGAGCGACTAGCCTTCCCGGCCCTCCCGGAGTTCCGCGCCGCGCCTGCTATAATGGAACGCTTCGGACGAATACGCGCCTCTGCTCCCTGGCGGCGAATGCAGCCGCTTCGCGGCGAAGGCAGCACTGCACCATGGATTCTATCGAGCTGAATTCGAAGGTCGAGGTTTCCACCGAGACGATTTCCGTACTCGCGGAAATCAGCCACGAAATCAATACGTCCTTGGACGTGGATGAGGTGCTGCGCAAAGCCGCCGCGCAGATCAAGCGGCTGATTGATTTCGAGATCTTCGCCGTCCTCCTGCCGGACGAGAACACCAACCAGCTCTATTTTCGCTTTGCGATTGGCCACAAACTGGACGTGGTCGAGCACTGGCGCATTCCCATCGCGGACGGCATCATCGGCTCTGCCGCAACCACGGGCCAGCCGGTCCGCGTCGGCGACGTGCGAAAGGATTCGCGCTACCTGAACGCCCTCGATGGCGTCCGCTCCGAGCTGGCGGTTCCCCTCGTGGTTCGAGGCCGGGTGATCGGCGTGCTCGATATCGAGAGCCGCCAGCCGGATTATTTCACGCGCGATCAGCAGAACATTCTGATGCTCGTCGCCAGCCGCATCGGCCCGGCCATCGAAAACGCCCGCCTCTACGAGAACGCGCAGAAGCAGGCGGAAACCTTGCTCCTGCTCAATGAAATCGGCCGCGAGGCGAATTCCACCCTCGAGGTCGAGGAAATCCTGCGCCGCGCCGCCGAGCTGACCAAGCGGCTCATTGATTATCAGATTTTCGGAATTTTGCTCTACGACGAAGCCGCTAAGACCTTCCGGCGGCGCGTCACCGTCAAATTCGGACAGCAGGTGGCGGAGCGCTATTCCATCGCCCCGCACGAGGGGCTGGTTGGGGCCGCGGCATCGCTGCGGCGTCCGGTGGTGGTTCCAGACGTGACGCTCGACCCGCGCTATCTGATGGTGAATCCGGAGACGCGCTCCGAACTCGTGGTCCCGATGATCTCGAAGGGCAATGTGGTGGGCGTGATGGACCTCGAAAGCCCGCAGGTGAACTATTTCACCCCGGAGCACGTCCAGGTGCTTTCGATTCTCGCGGCCCATCTCGCCGTCTCTATCGAAAACGCCCGGCTGTACGAAAAAGTTGCCGTGGACGAGGCGCGCATGGAGCGCGATCTCAACGCCGCGCGCCGCATCCAAGGTGCGCTTCTGCCGCGGTTGCCGGGCCCCGAATACGGTCTGGAGATTGCCGCGCGAGTGGTTTCCTCCCGCGAGTTGAGCGGCGATCTCTATGACTTCCTCCGCTATGGCCCGCAGGAATTGGGCATCGCGCTCGGCGACGTGAGCGGGAAGGGAAGCGCGGCAGCCCTTTACGGCGCCGTCGCCGTGGGCACGCTGCGCAGCTTGGGCACGCAAAAGCCTCGCCCGGCCAATATGCTTCGTTCGGTGAACGGATTTATGACGGAGCGCATGATCGAAGGCCGCTTTATGACGATCTGCTTCGCCACATGGCATCGCGGCCGCCGCCGGCTGCGCCTGGCGAATGCCGGGCAGGAACAGCCGATTCTGCTGCACGCAGGCTACAGCGAAAAAATACGAATCGCGGGTTTCCCCTTAGGAATATTTGAGGACGCCACCTATGAGGAGCGCAGCTTCATTCTCGATCCCGGCGACGTGATCGTGTTTCATTCCGACGGCTTGGGCGACGCGCAGGGTGAAAAAGGCGAATTTTTCGGCCACGAGCGCGTCGCCCGGATCATCGCCGAATCGCACAAGCTTTCCTCGGACGGAATCGCCGATCGCATCCTGGAAGAAGTGGACCGCTTTTCCGGCGGCGCGCATCCGGCGGACGACCGCGCCCTTGTCGTCCTGAAGGTAAAATAGATCTTGCGCCGCGCTAACGCTCGCCCCAGCGCAGCTTGCTGCGTAGAACCTCGAAATACGTCTTCTGCGCCGGGCGGACAAATCGCACCCGGCTCGCGGATTTCGTGATCGCCACGCGATCGTTCAACCGAAGCTGTAAACCAACTTGTCCATCCAGCGTCAGATAGACCGGCTCCTCCGCTTCTGAAAAATCAATCTCCACGCATGCGGTATCCGGCACCACCAGCGGCCGATTCGTCAGCATGTGCGGGCAGATAGGCGTGATCACAAGCGCATCGAGGTCCGGATGAACCACCGGCCCGCCCGCCGCGAGCGAATAGGCCGTCGAGCCGGTGGGAGTGGCAACGATAAGGCCGTCGGCCCGGTAGCGCCCCACGTGATCCTTATCCACATACACATCGAAATCGAGCATTCGCGCGAGTGCCGCCTTATTCATCACGGCGTCGTTCAGCGCGGACTGGCGCTCGGCCGTCTTCCCGTCGCGGAGGATCTGCGCTTCGAGCATCATGCGCTCGATCGTGCGATGTTGCCCAGCGAGCACTTGCTCGAGCATCGGATACAGCTCATCCAGCGTGACGCTCGTCAGAAATCCCAATCCGCCCAGATTGACGGCAAGAATGGGGACTGGCCGCCCGCGAAGCGCGCGCGCCGCGGCCAGCAGCGTGCCGTCGCCGCCGAGCACAATCAGAAGGTCTGACTGTTCCGTGAGCGCGTCGCGATCTCGCACGGGCTGGCTGCCGCCCATGCAGGCCAGCGTCTCCGGGTCCACGAACGCGGAAATGCCGCGCGCGCGAAGCCATTCGATCAGCGGCGGCACCACCGTGGCTACCGTCGTTCGGATCGGCTTGCACAAAATGCCGGCGCTTCGAATCATGGTCGGATTCAGGAGTTTACTCCAGCGGCCGGAGCGTCGCGTGGAGAAAAAACTCCTGATTGCCCTCCGCGCCGGCGATTCGGCTTGGCCGCACGCCCACCACGATAAGCCCGCTCGCGGCAGCAGCCGCGCTCACCCGTTCAATGGCTTCTCCGTGCAGTGCCGGGTCGCGGACGATTCCGCCCTTGCCCACCTGATTCTTCGCCAGTTCGAATTGCGGCTTGATCAGGATCACGAAATCGGCGTCCGCGGCCGCAAGCGGCACAATCGCGGGCAGCACCTTCGTCGCCGAAATAAACGACACGTCCATCGTCACGAACCCAGCGCGCTCGGGAATGTCGCCGGTGCGCAGATAGCGAGCATTGCGCCGCACGGGAACCACGCGCGCATCTCGCTGCAATTCCCAGGCAAGCTGGCTGATGGTCACGTCCACCGCGTAGACCCTGCTCGCGCCATGCTGCAGCAGGCAATCCGTAAAGCCGCCCGTCGAGCTTCCCACGTCCAGGCAGACGCAATTCGCGGGCAAGACGCCAAAATCTTCCAGCGCGCCTTCGAGTTTTTGTCCCGCGCGGCTCGCGTACCGCCGCGGCTCGCCGATAATTTCAATCTGCGCCGCGTTCGAGACAAGCGCTCCCGGTTTTCCCGCTGGCGCCCCGTCCACACGCACCTGGCCGGCCAACAGCAGCGCCTGCGCCCGTTCGCGCGAAGGCGCCAGGCCCCGCTCCACCAGCAGCACGTCGAGCCGCGACTTGCCGGGCTTGCGCTCTTTTTTCGGGTGGAAAGCATCATCCGGCGAATGATGGCTCTTCTTCATCGCAAATTCTCGCCGGATCGCGCGGTTCAGGAACGCCGCGCGACGAGCAATTCGCCTAGCTGGCGCAGGCGCGCGCCGCGTTCGCCATACTGATCGAGCGCTTTCAGTGCGTTGCCGCCCAGGTCCGCGGCGATCTCGCGCGATTTTTCCAGGCCGAAGAGCGCCGGATACGTCGCCTTCTGCTGCGCTTCATCTTTGCCGGCGGTCTTGCCGAGCGCCTCCGACGATTCTTCAACGTCCAGAATATCGTCCACAATCTGGAACGCGAGCCCGACATTTTCGCCGAACTGCCGCAGGCATTCGACCTCTTCGTCCCCGGCGCCGCTGGAAATCGCCCCGGCCACCACCGACGCGCGGATCAGCGCCGCCGTCTTCGAGCGGTGGATATATTCGAGCCCTTCTTGATTCACGCTGTTGCGCTCGGCCTCGATATCGGCCACCTGGCCGCCCACCATTCCGCCCACCGTCCCCGCGGCTGCGCCGATTTCGGCGATCACGCGAATCAGCCGCTGCGGTTCCACCGGCGCATTCGCCAGGGTATCGAACGCAAGCGTCAGCAGCGCGTCTCCCGCAAGAATAGCCATCGCGTCGCCGAACACTTTGTGGCACGTGGCCCGCCCGCGGCGCAGATCGTCATTATCGAGCGCGGGCAGATCATCGTGAATCAGCGAATAGGTGTGGATAAATTCGAGCGCGCAGCCGATCGCAATTCCCGCCGTGGCGTCATCGTTGAAAAGGCGCGCGGCTTCAAGGCACAGGATGGGCCGCAGCCGCTTGCCGCCGCCCAGAACGCTATATCGCATCGCGCGATGTATCGTAGCCGGCGCAACGTGTTCTTCCGGCAGCAGCCGCCCGAGCGCCTCCTCGATTAAGGCCCGGTCCTGCTCAAAAAAATCCGGCAGTTTCATGCGGCGCGCCGCCGCGCGCGCTGCCCCGCGAAGCATGCGCGGTCAAATCGTTGCGGCTTAGGCAGACTCGTCCTCCGGATGGAAAGGCTCCGCCGCGATTTTCCCGTCGGCCTTCTTCAGCAGGATCTCCACTTTTCCTTCGGCCTCTTCGAGTTGCTTCTGGCATTCGCGCGAAAGCTTCACGCCCTCCTCGAAGAGTTTCATCGCCTCGTCGAGCGAGAGGTCCGCGCTTTCGAGCCGCTTCACCACTTCATCGAGGCGCGCGAGCGACTTCTCGAATTCGCCTTTGCGCTGCGGTTCGCTGGGTTTTCCGGCTGTGGAGTTCATCTCGCCTCGGCTCGTCTTGGGGTTCGATGCTGCATTCTATCGCACCGGCGGGAAGCGCGCCAACGCCCTTCGCGCAGCGGCGTCGCGGCCCCCTGCGGCTGCCGCATTTGCGAAGAGGGCACTGGCCCGCGGTTTTCCCGCACGGAAAGTGGAGGCTTGCTAAAATGCCGCTGATGGGCCTCGCGCTTTCCACTTCATCACCCTTGCTGGAATCATGATCGCGCTGCAACTTTTCGCGGTTCTCCTGCTGGTCGGCATCAACGCCTTTTTTTCGGCCACCGAGTTTTCGCTCGTGGCGGTGCGGCTCTCGCGCGTGCGCCAGCTCGTCCAGCGCGGCGACCCGCGCGCCCGCATTGTGGAAACGCTCCTCGCCGATATGGGCCGCGTCGTTTCCGGCGTGCAGGTCGGCATCACGATTGCCGGCCTTTTGCTCGGCTATCTTGGCGAGACGACGCTCGTCGGTGTCATCGCCCCCGCCGTGGCCAAGATTCCGCGGCCCTGGGCGGCGATCGCGGCCCACGCCGCCGCCGTAGTTCTTGCCTTCGCCTTGCTGACGCTTCTCGAGGTCGTCCTCGGCGAACTCGTTCCCAAAAGCCTCAGCCTCGCGCGCGCCGAGCGCGTCGCCCTTCTGGTCGCGCGCCCTTTCTCGTGGTTCCTGAAGACGTTCCGCTTTGCCATTGATCTGCTCGACGGCCTCGCGGAAAGGCTCGTTCGCGGGCTCGGCATCGTTTCGCCTCATAGCCACACGCTCGTTCGTTCAGCCGAAGAGCTCCAGATCATGCTCCAGCAGGCGCGCGATCGCGGCCTTCTGCCCGCCGCCGAAGCCAAATTCATGCAGAACGCGATGGAGCTGAGCGGCATGCAGGTGCGCGAGGTGATGGTGCCGCGCCCGGATATTCACGCCCTTGCGGAAAGCGCCGGCATTGAGGAAGTGATGCGCATGTTCGCCACCACCCAGCGTTCGCGCCTGCCCGTCTACGAAGGCACGCTCGATCACGTGCTCGGTTTTGTTCACATCAAGGATATGATCTGGCTGCTGCTGGAATGGGCGCATCGCGCCGACCGGCGTTCGCCCGCCGCCGATTTCCATTTGCGGCATCTGGTCCGCGACGCGCTGATCGTTCCGGAAACAAAGCCCGCCAGCGAACTGCTGCTCGAATTTCGTTCGCGCCGCACCGGGCTCGCCATGGTCGTGGATGAATTCGGCAGCATCCTGGGCCTTGTGACGCTCGAGGACGTCCTCGAGCAGATGGTGGGCGAAATTCACGACGAATTCGACGTCATCGAAAAGCCGCTCGTTCTTCCCGACGGCGGCATTATTTTCGACGCTTCCATCAACGTCCGCGATCTCGCCGCGCAGCACAATATCGCGCTGCCCGAGGACTCATCCTTTGAGACGCTTGGCGGCTTCGTCCTCAGCCGCCTGGGATTCATTCCGCGCGGCGGCGAAAGCTTCGAATGGAATCATTTCCGGTTCACCGTGATGGAAATGGATCGCCGCCGCGTCTCCCGAGTGAAAATCAAGCCGCTTCACACCGCGCCGCCCTCTCCTCCGGACGCGCAGCGGCAGAAACCCGAGCCGAGCCCTGCCGAAGGCGCCGAGCGCCTTTCCGCGGACGTGCATGACCGCGCGGCGGCACGCTCGCGGCAGGGATAATGGTCCGCTACATTTCTTTGCGGCTGCTGATCGCCATTCCCGCCCTCTGGCTGATCGCCACCATGGTCTTCCTCCTCGCGCACGTTGTTCCCGGCGATCCGGTGCAGCAGATGCTCGGCGCCGGCGCCACGCTTGAGGACGTGCAGCATCTTCGCCATTCGCTCGGGCTCGATCTGCCCGTTCTGGTGCAGTACGAACGTTATCTTTCCGGCGCCGTGCGCGGAAACCTCGGCGAATCGTTTCGCTATCAGCGGCCCGTCACGGGCGTTGTGCTCGAGCACTATCCGGCAACGCTCGAGCTCGCCATTGTCGCGCTGCTGGTCTGCGGAGCCATCGCGATCCCCGCCGGAATGCTCGCGGCGCAAAGGCGCGGCACGGGAACCGATCATTCCATCGGCGTGCTCACGCTCTTCGGGCTTTCCGTGCCGAATTTCGCCCTCGGGCCTGTGTTGATCCTCGTTTTTTCCGTGCTGATCGGTTGGCTGCCGGTTTCCGGTCGCGGAGGCGTGTCGCACCTCATCTTACCCGCTATCACGCTGGGCGCCGCGCTCGCCGCTATTTTGACGCGCATGGTGCGCACATCCGTGATCGAAGAGCTTTCCGCAGATTACGTGCGCACGGCGCGCGCCAAGGGCCTTTCCGAGCGAACCGTGCTATTTCGCCACGCCTTCCGCAACGCCCTGATTCCCATCCTCACCATTCTCGGCCTGCAATTTGGAACGCTGCTGGCCGGCGCCATTGTCACCGAGACGATCTTTTCCTGGCCCGGCATTGGCCGCCTCGCGGTGCAGGCGATTGAAGCCCGCGACTATCCTTTATTGCAGGGCTGCATTCTCGTCATCGCGGTTTCGTATGTGCTCGTGAACTTGTTGACGGACGTGCTCTACGCCTTTGTGGATCCTCGGGTGCGATTCGAATGAAAGCCTTGTGGGAATTTATCCGCCATAGCGGGCCGGGGCGATGGGGCTTCGCCCTATCGGTGCTGCTGGTGTGCGTCGCAATCCTCGCGCCATGGATTGCGCCGGCCGACCCCACCGCTCAAAATCTCGCCGCGCGCCTTGCCGCGCCCAGCGCCGCGCATTGGATGGGCACGGACGCCCTCGGGCGCGACATCCTTTCGCGCATCATCTTCGGCACGCGCGTTTCCATGCTGGTCAGCGTGTGCGTCGTCTTCGGCGGCGGCGCGATTGGCCTCGCGATCGGAGCGTTGGCGGGATATTTCGGCGGCTGGTTCGATCGCTTCGTGAACATCATTCTGATCAACGCGTTTCTCTCGTTCCCGGGAATTTTGCTGGCGATTGCCTTCGCCGCCTTCATGGGCCCGGGCCTGGGCAAGGTGATCCTGGCGCTCATCATCACCGGCTGGGCCGGCTACGCGCGGCTGGCGCGCGCCCAGGTGCTCCAGGCGAAGGAATTTGAATACGTGCTGGCCGCGCGGTCGCTCGGCGCCTCGCACGCGCGGATTTTGCTGCGGCATCTGCTGCCGAATATCCTGCAGCCGATCCTGGTGCAAGGGACCATCGCCATGGCGGGCGCAATCCTGGCGGAATCCACGCTCAGCTTCCTCGGCGTGGGCGTGCTCGCGCCGATGCCCAGCTGGGGCGCGATGCTCAATGACGCGCGCAATCACCTGTTCGACGCGCCGCATCTCGTTATTTTCCCCGCCCTCGCCGTGATGACCGCCGTGCTCGCCTTCAACCTGCTCGGCGATGCCTTGCGCGATTGGATGGACCCTCGCATGCGCGCCTACCTGGTCGTCACTGCCCTCGCGCGCTAGCTCCGGCGCCACGACGCCACCGCATCCGAAACTCGATTACTTTCGCTCCGGGGGCTTGATTGCGATGCCGAGGTCGTCGAGTTGAGAGGTATCCACCGTCGAGGGCGAATCGGCCATCAGGTCCTGCGCCGCCGTGGTCTTCGGAAACGCGATCACCTCGCGTATGGATTTTTCCCCCGCCAGCAGCATGGTCACGCGGTCGAGCCCCAGCGCGATCCCGCCATGCGGCGGCGTCCCGTAGGTGAGCGCGTCAAGGAAAAAGCCGAAGCGCTGCCGCGCCTGTTCGTCGCTCAACCCGAGCGCCTTGAACATACGCGCCTGCACGTCCTGGCGATGAATCCGAATGCTGCCCGAGCCGAGCTCCACTCCGTTGAGCACCAGGTCGTAGCCCTTCGAGCGGCATTCCCACGGCGCCGTTTCGAGCTTGTCCAAATCTTCTTCCACGATGCCCGTGAAGGGATGCTGCGCGCTGACCCATCGCTTTTCGTTTTCGCTCCATTCGAAAAGCGCGAAGCCGGTGATCCATGCGAACTCCCACTTCGTGCGATCAATCACGCCCAGCTTATCGCCCAGATAGAGCCGCACGTGCCCGGCCACGTCCAGCGAAGTATCATGATGCGCGATCTGTTCCTTCGCGGCGACGGCCACAATCAAATCGCCCGCCTTCGCGCCGAGTTCCTCCGCCAGCTTTTTCAATCCCTCCGCGCCCACCGATTTTTCGAGCGCCGACGAAATGCCTTCCGCCGTCACCTTCGCGGTGTAGACGCCGCGCGCCCCTGCCGGCTTCGCCGCCTCGCCCAATTCGTCGAGCTGCTTCCGCGACCACCCCGCCGCTCCCGGCGCAACTATCGCTTGCACGTTGCCCTCGAAGCGAATCGTCGCGCGCGCGGCCTCGAAATGCGCGGTCGCGTCGTGCAGCTCCATCCCGAAGCGCAGGTCGGGCTTGTCGGAGCCGTAGCGCCGCAGCGCTTCTTTATAATCCAGATGCCGAAATGGCCTCGCCACGCGAATGCCCACCACGCCCATCGCCCGCTCCATCACGCGCTCGATCACCTCGAAAATGTCCTGCTCGCGCGGGAACGACATTTCCAGATCGAGCTGCGTGAATTCCGGCTGCCGATCCGCCCGCAGGTCCTCGTCACGAAAGCATTTGACGATCTGGAAGTAGCGGTCCATGCCCGAAATCATCAGGATCTGCTTGAAGATTTGCGGCGATTGCGGCAGCGCATAGAATTGCCCGTGATGCACGCGGCTGGGAACCAGATAGTCGCGCGCGCCTTCGGGGGTCGAGCGGGTAAGCATCGGCGTTTCGATCTCGAAGAAGCCAAGCTCATCGAGCGTCTTGCGAATCTCGAAAAGAATGCGGTGCCGCAATTCGATATTGCGGTGCGGCCGCGGGCGGCGCAGGTCCAGATAACGATGGCGCAGCCGCGTTTCCTCGCTCGCGCTCACTTCGTCCTCAATTTGAAAGGGCGGCGTTTTCGCCGTGTTCAGTATGTGCAGGCGCGCGGCGATCACTTCCACCTCGCCCGTCGCGATTTCCGGATTCGACTTTTGGCGGCGCACCACGCGCCCTTCCACGGCCACCACGTACTCGGAGCGCAGCTCTTCCGCCTTCCCATGCGCCTCGGGGTGCATCTCTTTATTGAACACGATCTGGGCAATGCCGGCCCGGTCGCGCAGATCAATAAAAATCAATTGCCCAAGGTCGCGGCGGCGATGGACCCATCCCATCAGCACCACGTCGCGATCGGCGTCCGAGGCGCGCAACTCCCCGGCATATTGCGTGCGCTTCAGGCCCCCAAGGCTATCGAGCACGTGTTTCGTCCTTTGCTTCCTCGTTTGTTTCGGCCGCCAGGAATTCGAGAAGCTCAGCCTCCGAGAGCTTCTGCTGCCGCGCGTCGGAGAGGCGCTTAAGCGTATACGTCGCCGACGCAACTTCATCGCCGCCGAGAATCAGCGCATAGCGTGCGCCGAGCTTATCCGCCAGGCCGAGCGACTTTTTGAATTTCATTTCCTCCGGCGGCAATTCGGCGGCGAATCCGGCCGCGCGCAGCCTCTGCGCAATCGCGACGGCGGCGGGATAAGCTTCCGCGCCCATCCACGCGATAAACACGTCGAGCGCCGGCAACTTTGGCCGCTCCCCGCTTTCCTCGATCGAAAGAATCACGCGATCCGTGCCGATCGCGAACCCGATGCCCTTCACGGGCGGCCCGCCGAGCAGTTCCACCAGCCCATCGTAACGCCCGCCCCCGCAGACCGCGTTCTGCGAGCCAAGCCCGGCGGCCGTAACCTCAAACGTGGTGCGCGTGTAGTAATCGAGCCCGCGAACGAGCCGCCAGTTTTCCTGATACGCGATGCCGCGCAGCTTCAGTTCATCTTTCAATTTGGCGAAATGCGCGCGGCAATCGTCGCACAGGTGATCCGCAATGCGCGGCAGCCCTTCGATCACCGGCTGCTCTTCGGGCAGCTTCGAATCGAGCACCCGCAGCGGGTTCGTCTCGATGCGGCGCTGGGAATCGGCGCCGAGCCGGTCCTTCACTTTTTGCAGCTCCGCGCGGAGATGTTCCACGTACCGCGGCCGGCAGTTCTTGTCGCCAATCGAATTAATGTGGAGCGTGGTGCTCGCAAGCCCCACACGGCTGAAAAACGCGAGCAGCATCTCGATCACCTCGGCGTCCAGCCCCGGCGCGTCCGATTGCCCCAGCACCTCCGCGCCAATCTGATAAAACTGCCGATACCGCCCCTTCTGCGGCCGCTCCCGCCGAAACATCGGCCCGGTGTAATAGAGCTTCACGTTGCCCGGCAGCGTTTGCATCCCGTGCTCAATATACGCGCGGCACACGGAAGCGGTAGCTTCCGGCCGAAGCGTAATCTGATCGCTCGAGTCCTGCTCCATCGAATTCGGATTCGCCGCGAACGTAAACATTTCCTTCGAAACCACGTCGGTCTCCGCGCCAATTGAGCGCGCGAAAAGATCGGTCTCCTCAAAAATCGGCGTGCGAATATCGCGAAACCCGTAGCGCGAAAAAACCTCGCGCGCGGATTGCTCCACCCAATTCCACAGCGCGGAATCGGGCGGCAGGATGTCGCGAGTACCCTTAATCGCGCGAAATTGGCGTTTTTCACTCATGAAATTAGGCTGTGATTCGGCTCCAGCGCTGCGGAAAACCACGGCTCACCCTGTATTGACGCAGCGCTCTCCTTTGTTTTCAGCGAGCGTTGATTGTAACAGGGCGGCAGCGGAGCCCGAAACATCGAGCTAAGCGATCAATACGAAGGGGCCCCGGCCTGGGAGCGCATCTCGGATTTGTAGATTTCCTTGTACCCGACGTAGCGCTCGGCGTAATCGTCAATCACCTTCTGTTCGCCGGGGCCGAGCGACCGCCGCAGCTTGCCGGGATGCCCCAGGAACAGGCTCGCGGGCGGCACTTGCGTGCGCTCGGGAACCAGCGTGCCCGCGGCGATGATCGAGCCTGCGCCGATCTTCGCGCCGTTCAAAATGATGCTGCCCATGCCGATCAGGCATCGCGATTCGATTGTGCAGCCATGCAGCACCACGCCGTGGCCTACCGTCACTCCGTCGCCCAGAATCAGCGGATACTCGTCGCGCATCACGTGCAGCACCGACCCATCCTGCACGTTCGTCCGCGCGCCGATGCGAATGAAATGCACGTCGCCGCGAATCACCACGCACGGCCACACGCTCGAATGCTCGCCGATCGCCACATCCCCGATCACCACCGCTTGCGCATCAACGTACGCGCTATCGGCGATCAGCGGCAATTTCCCGCGAAACGGGCGTAGCAATCCTCCACCTCGCAAAAAAGATAACATAGACCAGTCGAAAGGAAAGAGCGGGCGTGGGTGAATTGCTCTGTATCCGGGGCCAACACCCAGCTTCTTCCCCGGTGTGGCAGCGGCTTTTTTGCGTCGCACGGCGAATTTTTCGCGCGGGAAGGCGCGCCGCCCGGGAAAGCTAGAACTGCCTGGAGATGGTTCCGGTCATCACGCGAGAGCCATCGGTCTCGAGCAGCAAGGCCGTATTAGCGTCAATGACGTAGTACGAGAGGCTGAAGGTGGCGGATGGC
>DATNDJ010000027.1:0-23890 GCA_035553255.1 Candidatus Acidiferrales bacterium
AGCAGGTACACTAGGACAAGCCCGACAAAATTCAGGTTCTGCTCGAATTCGAGGACGAACCGCGCCGTCAAATGGTCCTGATTGCGATATACCACCAAATACGAGAAAATGGCGGTAACCGCCAGGAGAAAGCCGGCCGTGAGTCGAATCAGCTTGCCGACCCCCATTTCGGAGAACACGTGCTGGTAAAGATGGATGATGACGAGATACATCAATATTCCGATCATCGCATCCGAGTAGTAGTAGTAATAAAAGTAGACTGACGATTCGAGGCCAAACCTGTGAAGGCAGGCGTACCGGCCTAATTCCACAGCCATCCCGGCCAGAACGTATACGTTTAGAGCAAGATAACGCAGGAAGGCCCTGTGATACAGGGCGCACACAATAACGGCGATATCCGCTATAAAAGCGGCGGCCCACAACGCGTAGTCGAACGGACCAAGCATCTTCGGTAGCGGCTCCTGCCCCGACCGCCGGCCCGTCCGATCACGAGTTCGATCGAAAACTACCTTACGGACGCAGCAACCGGCGCGCTGGAAAGCCCATCAGTTCCGGGCGGCGGTGGCGGCGGAAGCGGCGGTACCGGCGAACCGCAGCACGCCATAAACGAACCGTTTGTTGCCACCGAGTGGGTCGTAACGCCCTTCAGACCCATCGAGCTGGTCAAAATCACCAACGCCGAAAACAACCCCATCAGCCACTTGTTCATCGAACGCCTCCGAGTCGGGAACCTGCGCGGAGGAGTCTACAAGCGGTCTGATGCCGTCAAGGACTAAATTTACGAGCGTGTGCCCTATGAGTACACACCCATACTTCCCTGGACGGGCCAGAGCTTTTTGAACTTTCCAGCCCACAAGATACCTTTTGACCCGAACACGGTCAATGTTACGAAGGTACCAGTGTCCCCGGCCGGCGGCGCAGAGGAAAACCGCCATTTTTGGCTTGCGCCGGGCGCCCCCTTGGATTAAAAATTTCCCTAGAAGCTGCAAATACTCTATACAGGCCCGCGCAACGCCATTTTCTCTCCTACGACGTTTCCGCGCGGGCCTTCTCTTTTTTTGGAACCACCATACCGGGGGGAATTCACCATGGCTATCAGTCGGGAACGCGCCCGCGAAGAGCACACCGCTCACACGGGACACGATCAATTCAGCGAAACGATCTACGGAGTAATCTGCGCCGCGTGCCACAATTACGTGCTGATTGATAAGACGAATTGCCCGCCATCGTGCCGCGAGCATGAATCCTGCCGGCAGGCATACGCCTGAGCCTTCTCTCGCCTCCTTCGAATCGGCGCCACGATGTTCTCGAAAGGCGTGCCTATCGGCGCTAGCCGCAACGCGATAAAATGTTTCGAGCACGAGGGCCGCGTGCGATTTTCCAGCAGATCGTTCTACCCGCGAATGCTCCGGGGCCGGCTGGGCGCGGCGGCTCGGTGCCAAGGCTTTCTGATGTGGCACTCTCATGTATTCCGATTTAGCGACCCCAGCCGAAGGCTAGCAGGATGGATTGCGCATACCCCCCGAAGGGCCATTGTCGCGCTGCTGGTGCTGCTGGCATTCGGCCCATTGATCGAAACAGCGGGCGGTCAAAATGCGCCGCCCGTCCCCAAGCTTGAGCGCCGCCCTTCAACGCAGACGCAAAAGCCCGCGTCACATCCTTCCGTGGTGGCCCTTCGCATTCCCAAAGGAACACCGATTGAGATTTCGGTCGAGCGCGATACGCGCATCCATAAGGCCGACCAGGAAATCCGCGGGCATGTGGTCGAGCCGGTCTACGCCTTCGACAAGCTGGTGATCCCCGCTGGGTCCGAGGCCATCGGCCGGATATCGGCGATCGGCAGTGTACCCGCAGGCAAGCGAACGCTCGCGGCACTAGATGCGGATTTCACTCCGAGCCGCAAGGTGACGGTGCAGTTCAACGAAATTGTTTTGCCCAACGGGAAGCGCATACCTATATCGGGCGACACGGCGCCTGGATCGGGCCAAGTCATGCAGTTTGTCTCCGCGGATCACGCCAAGGCCGGCAGGAGAGCCAAAATCGGCCAGAAAGCAGCGGCGGAGGAAAAGCAGGGGCAGCAGGAACTCCACGCAGCGATGGAGAAAATCCGGAATCCAGGCAAGATTCATCGCCTGCTGCGTTACGCGCTGGCGGAACTGCCGGTGCGGCCGCGGTACATCAACGCGGGAACGGTCTACTTCGTTGAATTGCGCGAGGCTCTCGATTTTGGCAGCGAGCCATCCGACAGTGGCGCGGAGCATTTCATCGGGAAGATCCCGCCAGGCAGCGTCGTTCATGCGCTACTGATCACGCCCTTGGATTCAGCCAGCACGAAAAAGGACGCGCAGGTCGAGGCGGTCTTGTCGCAGCCGCTATTTGACGGTGAGCATCACCTGATTCTTCCGGAAGGCAGCCGGCTGCAGGGCGTTGTGCTGCAAGTTCATCCAGCCCGGACGCTGCACAGGAACGGACAAATGCGGCTGGTTTTTCGCCGATTGATTCCGCCCCGGGGGGCGCGACACGATGTGGACGCCAATCTGAATGCCGTGCAGGCAAACCGGCAGGATCGCGTCCGCCTGGACTCGGAAGGCGGGGCAAAATCAACCGATTCTAAAACGCGCTATTTTTCGTCCGGCGTCTCCATGCTGCTGGCTGCCGCTTCCTTCCAGAGCGATCCGGACGCAGTGGGCGGAGACTCCGGAAATTCGCTGAATCGCGCGGCGGGCGGGGTCAACGGATTCCGGCTCGTAGGCATTGCTCTCGGATTAGCAGTGCACTCGCAGCCATTTGGCATGGCGATGGGTGCGTATGGCGGTGGGATGTCCGTCTATTCTAATTTCATCAAAAAAGGACGCGAGGTTGTGTTTCCGAAGGACACGGCGATGACGATCGAGATCGGGACCCGCTCCGCACCTACCCCTGCGACGCCGCTGAAAGATCGCGCGTCCACAGCCGGCGCACAGTAACATCGCGGCGCTAAGCTACTCCCTGGTTCTCTTGTGGATAGCGTCCAGAATGCCATTCAAGAACGCAGGCGCTTCGGCCGACGAGAATTTCTTTGCGAGTTCAATAGCCTCGTCAATTACGACCTTTGCTGGAGCGGTCCCCGAGCGCAACTCATACACCGCGAGCCGCAGGATGCTACGGTCCACAGCCGCCAGCCGTTCGAGCTTCCAGTTTTCGGAAAGCTCGCCAATGAGTGCGTCGCACGACTCGACCTGGGACGCGGCGCCTTCGAAAAGCTGATTCGCGAAAGTCCGAGTTTCCGCGGCGGCACGGGCCGATTTCCAAAAGTGCTGTTCGATGGCAGCGGGCTTTTGGCGACCCATTTCCCACTGGAAAAGCATTTGGAGTGCGAACTCTCGCGATTTGCGCCGCAGCGTCATCCCGCGCGCCGCTTCCGCGGAGGCGCTTTGTCGCCGCGCGGCGTGCTTGGGGAAAACCGGCGCGAAAGATGCGCCATTTCGACCGCTGCCAGGCCCGCTTCGTGCCCCTTATTCCCGCCTTTGAGCCCCGCCCGGTCAACCGCTTGCTCAAGAGTGTCGCAGGTGAGGATGCAAAAAATCATCGGAACGCCCGCGTCGAGCTGCGCGAGTTGAATGCCGCGCGCCGTTTCCGATGCGACGTAATCGTAATGCGACGTTTCCCCCCGCAAGATGCAGCCGATGCAGACGACGGAATCGAAGCGGCCAGTGAGCGCCATCTTCTTTGCCACGATCGGAATCTCGAAGGATCCGGGTACGCGCACGATTTCAATCTGCGTTTCCGCCGCGCCCGCGCTTTCGAGCGCCGCGAGCGCGCCCGAAAGCAGCCGCTCGGTGATGAAACTATTGAATTGCGCGGTCACAATTCCAAAGCGAAGCCCCGCGGCATTCAGCCCGCCGCGCACAACCCCCGGTTTGAACGTATTCGTCATCGTCAGCGCCCTTGGAATTTCGCCGGCCTTTTTTCCAGAAACGCGCGCGTACCCTCGCGCATGTCTTCAGTTGCACAGCACAGGCCGAAAAGCGTGGCTTCCAGAAAAAGCCCTTCTTCTTGCGGCATCTCGGCTCCGCGTTCGGCGGCTTCCATTGCGTATTTCACCGCCAGCGGCGCATTTGCCGCAATCTTCCGTGCAATGCCTTCCGCGACGGCGAGCAACTCGCCGGGTTCCGTGACGCGGTTCACGAGCCCGATACGCAGCGCCTCGTCCGCCGAGATTGTCTCTCCGGTAAGGATCATCTCATGCGCTACGCCCTTCCCGCAGAGCCGCGCCAGCCGCTGCGAGCCGCCGTAACCGGGAATGATTCCGAGCTTCACTTCGGGCTGCCCGAGTTTCGCTGTGCGGCTGGCGATCCGAATCGTGCAAGCGAGCGCCAGTTCGCAGCCCCCGCCCAGAGCGAACCCATTGATCGCCGCGATCGAAGGTTTGCCAAGGGTTTCCAGCCGCCGCAGAACGCGCTGGCCAAACAGCGACGTCTCCTTGCCGTCCACAGGGGTTTGGCGCGCGAGTTCGTTGATATCCGCACCTGCGACAAACGCCTTGTCGCCGGCACCCATCAGGATCAACACGCGGACCTGATCGTCGCGTCCGGCGGCATCCAAGCAGTCAGCAAGTTCTTCCATCGTCTTGCGATTCAGCGCATTCAGCACCTGGGGGCGATGGAATGTGATCCGCGCGATCCGGTCGCTCACGCTGAAGAGGAGGTTTTCGTATGCCATTTTGGGTTTTCCAGCCGCGCCTCATATTCCAAGGAGCCGGGTCTGGAATTTTACAACGACTTGCCCCGCCGAGGCTCGAAAGACCAGCTTCGACAAACAACGAATGCCTCCGCAGGAGCGGAAGGACGCGGCTTCACTGGACGATCAGCGTGAGCGAGATCATACGAGAGGTCTTGCCCGAAGTTGCGGTCACTACAACCGAATAAGTTCCCGGCGGCGTACCTGAATCGCGGGAAGCATTGCTGTGGCTGCCGCAAGCAACCGCCGCGAATGCCGCGAGCACAGCCAATGTCGCCAGCGGCGCCAAGCGGACGAATCGCTTTCGGCTGCCCTCGCGCCCCTCGCCGAACGCGCCGAGCAACCCCGCCGCAATAAGGGCTAACGCGAACGCACAGGCGACCCCCCGCCAATTTCCACCGTTCCAATTCGGCGATCCTGGCGCCCGAGTCGGCCCTAAGATTAACGAGCTCGCCTGCGAGGTGACGCTCACCTGAAACGATGCGGAGCCGTTGGCCGGCACCGCCACCGTCATCGGATCCAGATAACACGCCCCTGCGGGCGGCGCGCCTGAGCAGGCAACCGCCACGGGGCCTGTAAATCCGTAGAGCGAATTCACCTGCAGCGTATAACGCGCCCTTTGCCCGGCGGCCACGGTGATACGCGTGCCCATGTCCGGCGGATCGGTGACGTTGAAATCCATTCCCGTGCCGGAAAGCGGGATCATCTGTGGGCTCCCGGGTGCGTTGTCCGCTATGACCAGCGAAGCGGCGCGCGGTCCGGCGACCACCGGCTGAAAATTCACCTGTATCGAGCAAGAAAGGCCCGGCGCGATGCTGAGGGTGAGATTCGAGGTGCACGTGTCGGCCTCAATGAAATCCCCGGCATCGGGCCCCGTGAACGAAATCCCGCTCACGACAAGCGCGGCTGAGCCCGTGTTCGTCACAATCACTGGTACCGCTGTGCCTGCCGTGTTCAGGGCCTGCCCGCCGAAGCCGATGCTCGACGGCGCCACAGTCGCGGCAGTCTGAATCCCGGTGCCGGAGAGCGCGACAATCTGCGGGCTAGAGGCCCCATCATCCGCGACGACGATCTGCGCCGCGCGGCTACCGGCCGCCGTCGGCTGGAATGTGACGCTGACCGTACAGCTGGCATTCGCGGCCAGGCTGAGCGGGCAATTGTTCGCCTCCGCATAATCGGCGGCGTCTGCACCGGCGACTGCGATTCCATTGATCGCCAGAGGGCTGCTGCCCGTATCTTTAATCGTGATCGCCTGCGATTTGCTCGGCGTCCCGACGCTCTGGCCGGCAAAGGTCAGGTCGAGCGGCGAGATCTGGATCGCCGGCGCAAGCCCTGTCCCGCTGAGCGCCACGATCTGCGGGCTGCCCGTCGCATTATCCGTGAACGCAAGCGTGGCGCTCTTCGCGCCGCCGGACTGCGGCGCAAATCGCACTGCCACCGTGCAATTTCCCGCGGCGGCCACCGTGCCGCCCTGAACCGGACATGGCGCCGTACCCTGTTGCGAAATCGCGAACTCCGCAGCGTCAGCCCCGGAAATCGAGACGCTGCTGAGCGTCAGCGAGGCGCTGCCCGTATTGCTAATCGTAGCGGTCTGATACCCGCTCGATGAGCCAACCGTCTGCGCGCCGAACGACAGCGTAACGGGGGCTACTTCCGCAATCGGCGCCGGCAGCACAGCCGCGCCGGTCAGCGGGATGATCTGCGTGGCGCTTGCTACCCCGCCCGAGTTGTCCGTCGCGTCTATTTCGGCGTGAAATGTTCCCGGCGCGCCCGATTCAAACGTAATTTCCATCGCGCAGGTCTCGCCTGGCGTGAGCTTAAGGGCGGTGAAGCAGGTGCTTCCCTGCCCCGGCGTGAACTCCGCCACGTCCGGCCCGCTGAGCGCGACGCTCGCAATCGTCAGGTCCTGATTGCCCGCATTCTTCAGCGTGATTGTTTGCGCCGGGCTCGGCACGTTCTCCGGCTCGCTGCCGAAATCCACCGATGCGGGCGAGACTACGGCCAGGGCGCCCTCGCCGGTTCCCTCGAGTGCGAGCACTTGGGGATTGCCTGGGGCATTATCCTGGAAGCTGACGAAGGCGCTCTCAGGACCCACCGAAGTGGGAGCAAAGCTAACATTGAACGAGCACGGGTCTCCCGGCGCAATTGCCCCGGACGTGCATCCCAACGACCCCATCAGCGAGAAATCCAAGGCATTGGGCCCGCTGATCTGAATCGTGGAAATAACGAGCGGCGCCTCGCCCGAATTTATTACGCCTACAGGAAGCACAGACCCGCTACCGCCGCCAACCGGCGCGCTTGCGAACCGAACGGTGGCCGCATTAAACCGGATGCCGGCCGGCGCCAGCGCCGATTCCGACAGCTTCAGAAGAAACGCGTCCGGCAGGGGAGTGCTCTCCGTGCAGCTTGCGCAGAGAAGCTGCACGCCGTTTCCGGGATTCGCCGTCAGCGGAAAGTCAGCAGCATTGGTCGAGCCGGCGATGATCGCATTGCCGCTGGGATCGAGCGCGATCGCCGTCGCACCGCTCAACGACGAAATTCCCTCGGGCGCTATGCCTCCCATTGGCGTGGCGTATACGAGCGATGCGTTTCCCCCCGCGGCCGGATCGAACTTGGCTACAAACGCATCGGTCTCGCCGTTAAACGGCTGGAAATTGTCGCGCCAGGGTAGATCCCAAGAGGTTGCGGCGCCCACAACGTACACCTCGTCCGAAGGCGTTGCCGAGCCCGCTGCGGGGGGCACGATAGCGACGGCCTGTCCTTGATCGGATTGCGTTCCCCCCAGATATGTAGAGTACGCCAACGATGTGCCCCCGTTCGCCGCGGTTTCCGCGATCACGGAGAGAAAGGCATTCGCTTGCCCCATCAGCTTGGATTGATACGCCGCGTACATTCCCGCAATCGGAAAATCGGATGAACGCGTCGCGCCGGTCACATACGCATTCGGCGGATTATTTGCGTCCACAGCCACGCCGAAGGCGCCGTCCATCCCTCCGCCGCCAAGCAGCGTGGCGTACTCGAGATCGTTGCTACCCTTGGCCGCGGGAATTATCTTCATCAGGAAGGCGTCCGAGGGATCGCCGCCATAGACGGACTGAATCGCGCTCGCCGTGACGGGAAAGCTTCCGTTCGGATCGGAGGTGGATCCCGTGACATACGCCTTGCCGCCCGCGTCCACCGCAATCCCGCCGATGGAAACTTGCGCGTCAATTCCAAAATAGGTGCAGTACTGAAGCGCCGGGTTCGCGGCCGGCTGAAAGATCGCGAGGAAACCGTCGCTCCCCCCGCCGCCGTAGATCGGCTGAAATGCGCCTGCGGTCACCGGCAAGTCGGTGGACGTGGTATCAGCTGCCACAAGGAGTTGCCCAGAGCCGTCCACGGCGATGCCGCCGCTTCCTTGCGTGTCCTCAGCGCCGTTGCCGCCGAAAAGCGTGGAGAATATGAGGTTGCTCCCCGAAGGCCCAATCTCCGTCACGACCGTATCGTTCGCCCCAGCCGTCCGCGCGCTGCTATCGCTCACGGGATAATTCGAGGATGTCGTAGTCCCGGCAATCGCTGCGTCGCCGCTTGCATCCACAGCGATCTTGCCGCCGGACTCATCGCCATTCCCCCCGATGAACGTCAGATATTCCAGCGAATTCGCACCGCTCTGCGTCGGATCGAACTTCGCAATGAAGAATGCCGCATCGCCGCTCGATCCAATTGAATATGGCAATGGCTCGGTAAACGTTGCCGGCGACGTAGTCGTCCCACCGACGTAGATATCGCCGCTCGAATCTACAGCTACGCCGCCCACTGTATCCGTTCCCGCGCCGCCCAGAAACGTCGCGTAGGCTAGCGACACGGAGGGATCAATCACCAGTGGCTCGCTAGCATCGTACGGCCCTGCACGAAACCCAATGCTGCCGTCAGAATAGAGAATGTAGCCCCCGGCGATGTGCCTGCGATTCGCTATGCCGGTGCCGCGCGAGGAAAGCCCTGCGCCCTCGCGTTGTCCTGAGCGCGAGTCCTGATAAATCTGCGGCTTCTTCATCGTTAGCTGCGTACCTGACACGTTCAGCAGCAGATCGCCATTGCCATTCATGCGAACACTTTGCGCTCCGCCGAAGGAGAACCGCAGGGCGGCTAAATCAACCCCGGCGTCAAGCCGCACGTCGTACTCGATGCCTCGGTCGTTGCCATAGACGCGCAGCTTCACGCCCGGCGAGACGTCCGAAGAGGCTGCCGCGAAGTGCGGCACCCGCAAGCGCCACCCCCGCGAATCCCTGCCGATGAAATAATTCGAAACTCCCCGAAGGCGCCGTTCCCCGCGCCAACGGAGCCTTGCCCCGATGGCGGGCGGTGTCCGATTCCCTTCTGTCGCGCGAAGCGTGAGCGTCGCGAAGTGCAATTGCGACATCGCATCTGCTTCGCGGCGTCCGCGCACTTCCGGCACGCGCACCGAAATGCCTTCGCGGGTTAGCAGCGTCACCAGGCCCCGCCCGCGACCGATAAATTGCACGTTAGGCGCCACCGCAGGCTCGAAATTCACAGCGGCGAAAAATGGAGTGAGGGCCTTCTCCTTTGCTGCCTGTCGCACGGCTTCCGGCGAGCGCCCGATTGCGCGTGCGAGCGCCTTCGACCGACGCAGCGCCCGACCCATAGGGCGGAACGCAGCGATCAGATTTCGCGGAGAGGCAAACACCAGGAGTGCGCCGCACGCCGCCAAAAGAACAAGCCAGTACCGTTTTCTTTTCATTCGGGCCCCTGCGCTGGATAGGCGCATCCCTCCCAGTTGGGCGGCCAACCGACTGCGGGTGTTGATTGAGTTCCCAAGTATCCTGGGAAGCAGGACGCGGAGAATATCCGTCCAGCAGCACTGAATGTCAAGGAGGCGAATTGGGGCGTACTAGGACTGGGCGAATTTTATCCAGGACCTGGCGGCCGCTGCTTAGAACAAGAAAAAGCGTTTCAGTGCGTGCCAGAAGCCGTGCCTTGGAGCCGGTGTTTCCGGCGGTCCAGCGCCGTTCGTGCGCGCGGCGTCAAGCGGGGGAGCGTCGACGCGCCCCTCGAATTGCCACTGCGGCTGCACCTGCGCTTCGCGGACGAGCAGCATCATCTGCGGGCCCGCGTCTCGCACAGGAACGGGATCCGCAGCGGAAAATTCGAGCGGCGGCATGATCACTTTGTAGATGGGCGTCGAAACCGCCGGGGCTTCGGCATACGCGCTCTTCGGCGGCGGCGCCACGGGATGCCCTTCATTCGCGCCCGCGGGAACGCTGAATTCGATGGCAGGCTCCGGCCCAGCCGGAGGATTCGCGCGAGGGGCGCCTGCAGGGGCCGGCGCGGTTCCAGCTCCCTCTGCCACTTCCGGCGAAGGGGGAGCCGCCCCAGGCGAATTCCTGGGAACTGCGGAGCACGCGCAACTACCCGGCATGGCGGCGACTGGCGTCAATTTGCCCCGTGCCATAAAAAAATCCCCGGCCTGCGGCACGACGAGTTTCTCGCCGCTGAATTGGTCTTCGAGCTGAATCGCGCCGCTCGCCGCGCGTACGCAGAGCGAATCGTCCAGCTTCAATCCGAAAGTCGCATCGCGCTCGCCACCGTTAATGCTGATCGGCGCGGCAATGATCGTCGGCGTGAAAATTCGCAGCGCGATTCCAGCCGCCGCACGAATGTGCATTTCACCGAAATTCAGGGCCAGCGTGACGGCGCCGCCCGACTGCAGCGGCGTGAACTTCGCCGGGCCGCAAATCGCCACTTCGCCCCCGGCAAAAAGTGTCATCCGCGCCGTGCCGGAATGTACGGTCACCTCGCTCCCATTCGCGACGAAAATTCCCGCCGTGCTCCCCGCTGCCACGCCGCCGGCCGCGACGCCACCCGACACGGAAACGTCCGCTCCCTGGATCTCACCGACGATACCAGCGGGTATTGCTTGCGCGCGCAGCAGAGCCGGTGAACCAAGCAGCATCGCGGCCCCGAGCAGCACGCGCGCGGGAATCCGCCGCATTCGTTGCGATGCCGGATTTTGCGGCAAGCTGCGCACGGCTACGTCCGAAAAGTTCGCCTATACTATAGCGCAATGGCGAATTCCATCGCAGGGGGCGCGACCGAGCGGGCGCGCGAATCCCCAGGAAAGTTTCAGGCCGAAATGCCGCGGCTATCGCGCTGGCGCAGGATGCAGATTCCTGTGATCGCTGCGGTGGCCTATTGGCTCGTTCGGCTGATCGGCCCCACGCTGCGCGTCGAATTCGTGGGCGTGCACAATGCCGTGCAAATTCGCAGGCACGGCGAGCAGGCCATTGGTGCTTTCTGGCACCGCTGCATTTTCCCCGCGATCTGGATCTGGCGCGGCCGCGATATCGTGGTGCTGAACACGGTCAATTTTGATGGCCAGTGGACGCGCCGCGTCATCGAGCGGCTCGGCTTCGGCACGGCGCAGGGCAGCTCAACCCGCGGTGCCATCGAAGGCCTCACGGTGCTCGCGCAGCGAATCGAGGAAGGACGTCACGTCGCCCTGACGATTGATGGGCCGCACGGCCCCCGCTACGTCGCGAAACCGGGCGCCGTAATCCTCGCGCGGCGGACCGGACGGCCGGTCTCCGCGTTCCACATCGGCCTGCAGTGGGCGCACACCTTCCGGAAATCGTGGGACCTGTTCCAACTCCCGCTGCCCTTCTCGCGTGCGGTAATGTTCGTCGCTCCGCCGATTCACGTTCCGACCGACGCCGACAGCCAAACGGTCCACGATAAGCAGTCCGAGATTCAGGCCGCACTCGAGCGCGTTCGCGACCTTGCGGAGTCGTGGTTCGGATTGACCGAACTCGAACGCGATCGCCTCCGCGACGAATGGCGCGAACCGGGCGCCCGCTGAACCGACGCACGCAAAATGCGCAGGAAGTGCGCCCTAGCTCGATGCCAGCTTCACACGCACGTTCATCTTTTTCCCGTTGCGAACGATCGTGAGCGTGACGGTGTCGCCGGGATGCGCGCGATTCAGCAACAGGTCGAGATCGGACTGGCTCCCGACCGCAACGCCATTGATAGCGATCAGCACGTCACCGCCAATCCGGAGTTCCTGCAAGCCCGCCAGCACCACGCGATTCCCGCCGCGAATACCCGCCTGTGCCGCGGGGCCGCCCGGCTTAACGCGGTCCACCAGGATCCCCTGGCTCACCGGCAGCCCCAGCGCCTGCGCCAGCCCCGCGTCGAGTGGGTATCCCTGCGCACCCAGCGTGGCCCGCGTCACATGGCCATATTTAATCAATTGCTGCGCCACACGCTTAGCCGTATCCACCGGAATCGCGAATCCTATCCCCGCGGCGGCCCCCGTCGGCGAGGAAAGCGCGGTGTTAATCCCAATCACTTCGCCTCGCGAATCGAGCAGTGGCCCGCCGGAATTGCCGGGATTGATAGCGGCGTCGGTCTGAATGGCCTCGTCTATAAACGTGTTCTCGCCGGTGCGAACCGTACGTCCCAGCGAGCTGATGATTCCCGTCGTGAGCGTGCTCTGAAACCCAAAGGGATTCCCAATCGCGAGCACTCGCTGCCCGACCAATAAATTATTGGATTCGCCCAGCGGCAGCGGCGTGAGCTTGCGGCCGTGCGCATCAATTTGGATCAGCGCAATATCGTTCCGCGTGTCCGCGCCGACCAGTTTCGCCTTGTAGCGCGACTGGCTGTGCGCGCCATCGTCCGGCTGATCACCCAGCATCACCTCGATCGTCTGCGCGCCCTCCACCACGTGATAATTCGTCAGAATGTGCCCGCTTGCGTCTATCACGAATCCGGAGCCCGCTCCCTGCACGGGCACCGGATCGAAGAAAAAGTCGTACTGCACGCTTTGCGTGATGATGTTGGCCACGGATGGCGCGGCTTGCTTATAGATGCGGACGTTTTCCGCTTCGGTAGGGCCAAGTTTGGCCGCTGCGGCAGCGTCGGCAGCAGCGTCGCGCGTCGCGGGGGCAATCGCGCGAACGTTCGGCGGCGTGTGCTCGCCCCAGCGCGAACCGGCCCAGTAGGCGCACAGCCCAACAATCAGGCCCGCGGCCAGCAGTCGCAGCGACCGCGCGCGTGGCGCTCGGAATTTCGTGCCTGGCATTTTCGTATGCTCCCCCAATTGCCCGCCCGCGAGGCGCGGACGCGAATGAACATTTACCGGGCGGCGGATTCCCCTTCCAATATCTTCAGCGCCGCGTCCAACTGGCGCTCCGTTTCCGCAAAGGGCCCGGAGCAATCGAGCGCAAAATCGGCGAGCTTGCGCTTTTCGTCCATCGGCATTTGCGCTGCGATGCGCAGCGCCGCCTGCTCGCTCGTGAACCCGCGCTCCTGCAGCCGCGCCAATTGCTGCCCTGGCTGCGACCAGCAGACGATCAGCCGGTCCAGACTCTTGTGATATCCGGCCTCAACGATGAGGGCCGCTTCGACCACGGCGAGCGGCGGCTTGCCGGGACGGTCGAGCGCCGCGAACCAATCCTCGACAACTTTAATAATGCGCGGATGCAGAATTCCGTTGAGCCGCTCGCGCCGCGTCGCATCCGCGAACACAATGGCGCCCAGCTTCGCGCGGTCCACCGCCCCCCCGGGTGCGAGAATCTCGCGCCCGAATTCGCGCACTGTTTCCTCGTAGGCCGCCTGCCCAGGCTCTAAAAGTTCATGCCCGAGCGGGTCCATTTCGAGCACGGGAATATCGCGCGCGCGCAGCAAATCCGCCACGGTGGACTTGCCCGAGGCAATTCCGCCGGTCAGTCCCACGCGGAGCATTTTCATGGATTATCGCTGCGTAGCCGCAACGGAATTCGAGGAAGCGGCAGAGCCTCGGCGCAGGCGCGCCGCGCGAACCGTGTTGCTCATCAGCATGGCAATCGTCAGCGGGCCCACGCCGCCAGGCACCGGAGTAAGCGCGCCCGCCGTCTGAACCACGTCCGGGTGAACGTCCCCCACAAGCACCGATCCCTTGGCGCGGAACGCTTCGATCTTCTCCGGGAAGCCTGCGAAAATGCGTTCGGCCTCGCCGCGATCCTTAATCACGTTCTGCCCGACGTCAATCACCGTTGCACCGGGCCGGATGTAGTCCGGCGTGACCATGGCCGCGCGACCCATCGCGGCTACAACGATGTCTGCCCGCCGAACCGTCTCCTTCAACTCGCGCGTCTTCGAATGGCAGATCGTGACGGTGGCGTTCGCGTGGAGCAGCAGCAGCGCCATCGGCTTGCCGACGATATCGCTGCGCCCCATCACTGCGGCATTTGCGCCTTCAATCGCGATTCCGCTGCGCCGCAGAATTTCCATCACGCCCGCGGGTGTGCACGCCACCAGGCTCGGCTGGCCCGCCACGAGCTTGCCCACGTTTACGGGATGAAATCCGTCCACATCCTTCGCGGGTGCCACCGCGTCCAGAATTCTCTTCGCGTTCACCTGCGGCGGCAGCGGCATCTGCACAAGAATGCCATCCACATCATCGCGGCGATTCAATTCGTCCACGATTTGCAATAGTTGGTCGGTGGCAATGGAAGCGGGCGGCGTGAGTAAAAAGCTCGCCAGCCCCAGCTTTCCGCACGCCGCGATCTTGCTATTGACGTACAGTTTCGAGGCCGGATTTTCTCCCACCAGCACGGCCGCGAGGCCCGGGCGAATGCCAGCCGCCGCGAGCGCGGAAATCTCCGCCGCCAGCTCGCCATAAATCTCGTCTCGAATCGCGTTGCCGTTCAATATCCGCGCAGCCAAGGAAATCCTCGCAAGGTTCGACGCTAATCAGGCGGCATCATAGCACACGCGATCGGAGCGATTCGCGGCGCGCTGAACCGCGCCGGCGGCGGAGTCAGCCCGCCCGCGTGAGCGGCGCACGGGGCTCCGCGCCAGATTTCGTCCTCACAAAGCGGGCCGGTGAAAACGCCGCCGCATCGAAGCGCGTCGCGCCCCGCGCGATCCATTCGCCGATGAGCTTTGCCGTCACCGGCGCAAGCAGAATCCCATTGCGATAGTGCCCTGTGGCGATCAGCAGGCCGCCAAGCCCGCTCGGACCGAGCAGCGGCAGCGAATCCGGCGTCGCGGGGCGCAGGCCGGCCCAAGTGTCAAGAATCTCGGCATCGCGGATTGCCGGGAAGATTTCTTCGGCAGCATCCAAAATCTTCCGCAGGCCGCCGGCGGTAACTCGCTTCTCGAATCCGGCATTTTCAAGCGTGCTGCCGGCTACGATGCGCCCATCGTGGCGCGGAACCAAATAGCCGCGCGCGGAGCGCAGCACCCGCTGCAGGCCGACGCCATGTGTGCGCAACGCGATCATCTGGCCGCGCACAGGATGAACCCGCGGAGGCAAGGCCACGTCTGCACATGCGTCCGCGCCGATCTTGCCAGAAAAGCAGCCGGCGGCCAGCACGGTGCATTCAGCGCGTATCGCTTCCCCGCCGGCTCGGACGCCCGTGCAGCGGCCTTCCCCGCAAAGCAAGCTCTCCACCGCCGTTTCCGCCCGGATCGTGGCGCCCCGATTTCGCGCCGCTTCGATCACGGCTTCCGTCAGCAATCGCGGCTCAACCGTCGCCTCGTAGGGTAGCCACATCGCGGCGCCGGCGGACTCGGCAAGCCCCGGCTCCATTCGCCGGGCCTCCGCGAGCGGCATAGCTTCGGACGGCAGCCCCAGCGCGCGATGTTCCGCCACGGCTTTGTCGCGCGCGGCCTCTCCCTCGTCCGACGCGAATATCTCAATCGTGCCCTCGCGGGCGAAGCCGGTCTTGCGCCTGGACGCACTTTCGACCGCGGAAATAAAATCAGGATAGAGACTGAGGCTTTCCTTGGCCAGTGGAACCAATGGCGCGGCAGCGGGTTCGTCCGCCGCCGGGGACAGCATCCCCGCAGCTGCCCAGGACGCTTCCTGGCCCGGTTGCCCGCGGTCGAAGACGACCACGCGCTGGCCGGCGGCGCTCAGCTCGAAGGCGATGGAGCCGCCGATCAGCCCCCCACCGATCACCGCTACGTCAAACGAATCCATTTTTCGATTGTATCAGCAATGCGCCGCGCGTCCGGGCGCTAGAGCAACTTGATTAGATCGCGCGATTGCAAGAGCGCCTTCTTCGCGAGATTGGATGCGCTTCGCCAATCACCGCCGCTGCTGGCCTGCCGCGACTCCTTCACAGCGCTGCGGATTTTGTCGACCAAGTCCTGCTGCTCGGCGTCCAGTCGTCTTCCATTCGCTTGACTGAGATTTCGTTCGGCGGTCACGAGATCGTTGTTAGTGGAACGCTTGAGATCGGCCAACTCCGTCGGCGATAGCTGCGGAAATATCTGCGGCGGCTGCGGACGCACCGCAGGCTCATCGTCCGGCTTTGCGGCGGCTTCCGCAGGGCGCCGCGGCCGCGGCGGTTCGGGCTTTTCGGCAGGCAAATTGAGGACGGGAGCGGTTCCGGCGGCCACCGGCACCTGCGGCGGCTTCGCCGCGGGTTTCGCCGGCGGCAATGCCGTCGTGTCTGGCGCTACGTTCATTATCGTTTCATTGCTGGGTTGAACGGCCGGGGTTGGCGCAGGCGCGGCTGCGTTTGTGGCGCGCTCGGGACAACCGCAGAGCGCCAACGGCAAGGCACACGAGACGGCGATCATCGCGATCCGCCCGGCGATGGCGAGGCTGGGCATTTATATCTGTTCCTCGGCTACAGGCTGGCTGTACTCCTGCTTCCCTGCTGGTATCTCGGCGGGACGCGCCAGCGGCAATTCCACGCGGAAGGTTGTTCCGCGACCCGCCTGCGATTCAAATTCTATCCGACCATTGTGCAGTTGCACAAATCGGAAGGTGTTGGCCAGGCCGATGCCGGTGCCGCCGGGGCGCGTGGTGAAGAAGAGCTGAAAAATCTTCTTCTGATTCTCCGGCGAAATGCCCCGCCCCGAATCGCTCACCGAAATCACCGCCGATTCCCCGTTACGCGCGAGCACCAGGCCAATGTGCCCGCCCGAATCGGTAAAATCGCAGGCGTTCAGCACCAAGTTCAGCAGGGCCTGATGCATTAGCTGCCGGTCCAGCAGAACGGGGGGAAATTCCGGCGGAAGCTCCAGCTGCACGCTCAGCCCGCCCTTCCGGATCGAGGGGCGCGCCGCGTCCACCACCTCTTCGAGGATTCCGCGCAGATCGGCCTCTTCCAGGCGCAGTTCAACCGGCTTCGTGAAGTTCAGAAAAGTCTTCACCGCGCGGTCCAGGCGGTCAATCTCGCTATCCAGCATTTTCACCGCCTGCTGCGCTTCCTGTTCCACAGGCATATTTACCTTCAGCACCTCGAGCCACAGGCGCATCGAATTCAGCGGATTCTTCACCTCGTGGGCGACTCCGGCCGTCACCCGGCCCAGCGCAGCGAGCCGCTCGGAAACCTCGAGCTGATTGCCGATGCGCTCGAGGGATTCCACGTCGCGCATCGTGACGAGCGTTCCCATGCGCGTGCCGTGCTCCCGGATCACCTGCACGCTCAGTCCGACCCGCTGCGGTCCGCCGTGAGTCTGGACCGTGACTTCAGCACCCTCGACCGGCTCAATCTCGTCGCCCTCGACGTGCAGCACGCTGCGGAAGGGATGATTCGCCGGGAAAATTTCCCCCGCGCTGCGCCCGCGCAATTCCTCAGGCCGGCCACCCAGAAACTTTTCCACCGAAGGGCTCACCAGCACGGCCCGGCCATCCGCGCCGAAAAGCAGCAGCCCGTCCTCGAGCCCGCTCATCACCTGATCGAGATTTTCTCGAAGCGTGCTGAATACCTCGCGCACATCCCGCAATTGGCGGCCGATGCCCACGATTTTCGTGCTGACCGCGCCCAGTTCGTCCTGGCGCTCGACGGCGGGCTCGACGTCGAATTCCCCCGCCGATATCCGGTCGAGTTGCGCCGAAATCCGCTCGATTGGCGCGAGTGCCAAATGGCTCAGCAGCGCCGCCAGAAACGTGGAAATCACCACGAAAGCGAGCGCCGAGGCTCCCGCCGGCACAAGCTCCGGAGAAATTTCGCTCTGCATCAGCGTCGAAGAAAGGCCGATGCGGATATAGACCGGAATGTAGCCAAATTGGCTGCTTCCCACCGTCAACGTTTGCGCAAATTCGTAGGTCTGCGGCGATCCGTAAATCGCGCGCAGCTGCTCGAAGAATCCAGCATCCCTCAGCGATTCGATGCCCGGGCGCACGGGTATTTTCTGATCGCGCAGCGAAGCCTCGCTCGAAGCGAGCACCACGCCGTTGCTATCCGTGATACTGATCTCATCAATCGCTTTGGCGTAGCCCATATCAGACTCGATCAAAGAGTTGAGGGAGCTATCGTTATCAAAGGCGCGCCGCACGTACTCGCGCACATCCATGGGGTTGGCCGAGACCGGCGCGTCATCGCGCTCCGCTTCCTCGGAAAGCGCGCTCTGGCATTCGTGCAGGATCTGTCCGGAAAGGATTTTCACCCGCTCTTCGGCTTCATTCAGGGTTTGGCGCGTGAGCCGCGCCAGATAAAGCGTGGAACCGGCCGCCACCAGGGCGAGCACCAGCAGCGAAATGGCAAGCGTTAGCTTAGTTTTCAGGCTGAGACGCATTTTTCCGCCCCGCCTCGTATTCCTTCAGCTTATTGTGGAGAGTCTTGAGGCTGATGCCAAGCAATTCCGCCGCCCGCGTTTTATTTTGATTTGTCGCCGCCAGCGTTTGCACAATCAGTTCGCGCTCAGCGTCGTCCACCGTGGTCCCTACCGGGAACCGCAATCCGCCCAGGCCCGCGCCGGCCATCGCGGGCGCATGCCCGAATTCCGATGGCAGATGCTGCCGCCCGATCGAGCCGCGGTCGGTGGCGATGGCGGCGCGTTCGAGCACGTTGCGCAATTCCCGCACGTTCCCGGGCCAAGGATACGATCGGAAGAGGTCCATCACGTCCGATCCCACGCCGGAGACTTTCTTCCCGTGTTTCTGCGAGATTTCCGCGAGCAGGTGATCCACCAGGAGCGGCAAATCCTGCTTGTGCTCTCGCAGCGGCGGAAGATGAATGTGAAATACGTTCAATCGGAAGTAGAGGTCCTGCCGCAAGTGGCCATCGGCCACGGCCATTTCGGGATTTTTGTTGGTCGCGGCCACGACTCTCACGTCCACCGGGGTTTCCACCTTGCTGCCGAGCCGGCGAATCTTTCCATCCTCGAGCACGCGCAGCAGCTTCGCCTGCGTGGGCGGCGGCATCTCGCCGATTTCGTCGAGCATCAGCGTGCCGCCATCCGCCAGTTCGAAGCAGCCGATGCGCCGCTCCGCCGCGCCCGTAAAGGCGCCTTTTTCATGGCCGAAAATTTCGCTCTCCATCAGCGACTCGGGAATCGCGGAGCAGTTGATCGCCACAAAGGGGCGCTCGGCGCGGGGGGAAAGCATGTGAATCGAGCGCGCCACCATCTCCTTGCCCGAGCCCGTCTCTCCGGTGATCAGCACCGACGCGACAGACGGCGCCGCCATTTCCACCTGGCGCATCACGTCCTGCATCGGGCCCGAGCCGCCCACGAGCACGCCCAACCGCCCAGCGTCGCGCAGTTGCCGGGTCAGCGCCGCCACGGCCTGCTGATCGCGGGCGCGGCCTAGAGCCCGATCCAGCAGCGCGCGCAGCACGGGGGGCTTCAGGGGCTTTTCGATGTACCAAAAGGCGCCGGCGTCAATTGCCTGCACCACGCGCTCGTCGCTGCCGCGGCCGGTGATGATTATTACGGGGATGCGCAGAATTTCGTCGCCGAGGTGGCGGAGCAGATCGAGGCCGTTCATGCCGGGCAGCTCCACATCCGCGAGCATGACGTTGGGGTGAAACTCCGGGAAGCGGGCGAGGGCTTCTTCGCCGCTGCCAACGCCCAGTACCTCGCAATTCCACTTGCGCAGCAAAGCCTCATAGCCCTTTCGGGCGTTCTCTTCGTCCTCGACAATGAGGATGCGCTGCAAGGATTGAGTTTCGGGGGCCATCCAGAACATGAATCTACCAGTACTCCACCGGAATGCCAAGCCGGAGGGGATGGCGTGGCGAGGCGTTTACCGTAGATTAGAACGGATTTTGTGTTGCAGATACGGGGGTTAACCTCATTTCTAATCCCCGTACCGTAGATTAGAAAGTGGCGGCGGGCTTGCGAGGGGGGAATTGGCGGGGCGTCTGTAGTTCGGGTGGGGCGGGGGTGAATTGAGATAAACATGCAGCCGCAGGTTATCATAAGATAACGTATTTGTCAAGGATTTTGCGGGGATTTTGTGTGGTCTGTGATTCGTGGCTGGTGATTAGCGACTGGTGATTCGTGGTGGGACACCCGCGCCTGCATCGGGCGGGGATGGCTGTTTTCGGACGTGGGATTGGCGCTGAGGGATGCGTCCGGAAATGGCTAGCGTCTGGCGAGGTCGGGCCGCTAGGATGGGGGCATGAGGCGCGGAAGCCATCCCCTTTATCGAGCGCTTGCGGCTCGCGACCGGCGATTCGACGGCATCTTTTTTGTGGGCGTCACCTCGACGGGGGTGTATTGCCGGCCGATTTGCCCGGTGCGAACACCGAAGGAAGCGAATTGCCGATTTTTTCGCAGCCCGCAGGAGGCGGAGGGCGAGGGATTTCGTCCTTGCCTGCGGTGCCGGCCGGAACTAGCCCCGGGCAGCGCGCCGATTGACGATGCGCAGCGAATCGCGCAGACGATCGTGCGGCGGATCGAAGAGAACGCCGCCGATGACGAACGCGGGATCGAGGCCATCGCGGCGCAATTCGAATTAAGCTCGCGCCAAATCCGGCGAATCATCCGCAAGGAATTGGGAGTCTCCCCCATACAGCTGATCCTGACGCGCCGGCTGCTGCTCGCGAAGCGCTTGCTGACGGAAACCAGGCTGCCGGTGACGCGGATTGCGTTTGCCAGCGGGTTTGCGAGCCTGCGCCGGTTCAATGACGCTTTCGCCGGGAGGTATCGGATGCCGCCTTCGCGCCTGCGCAAATCCGCGGCGGAGGGAGGGCGCGGCGCGAATGCCGGAGAGACCTCCACGTTGCAACTCGCCTATCGGCCGCCTTACGACTGGGCGGGGATTCTGGCGTTCTTGAAGGCGCGCGAATTGAAAGGCGTGGAGTTGGTGACGGACACCTTCTACGCGCGGACGGTGCGACTGGGCGACGCGAAGGGCTGGATCAAGATTAGGCAGGGCGAAAAGAACGCACTGCTGGTGGAATTCGCGCACAGCCTTAGCCCGGCGCTGCCCTCGCTATTGAATCGCATTCGCGATCTTTTTGATTTGGACGCGCGGCCGGACGTGATTCACCGGCATTTGCGGAAGGACAAGCTGCTTCGCCCGCTGGTGAGTGGCAATCCCGGGCTGCGCGTGCCTGGGGCGTTCGACGGCTTCGAGATGGGGTGGCGCGCGATTCTGGGGCAGCAAGTGACGGTGAAGGGCGCGACGACGATTGCGCGGCGCGTGGTGGAATCGTTCTCCGAAGGGATTGCCACTCCGTATCCGGAATTAAACTTTCTGACTCCATCGCCCGCGCGGCTCGCGAGGGCCGGCGCGGGGCAACTCGCGCGGCTCGGCATCGTTCGGGGGCGCTGCGAGGGCGTGATCGCGCTATCGAAGGCGCATGTGCGCGGCGGGCTGTGCCTGGATGGCGGCGGTCCGCGAAATCCCGGCGCAACGATCGCTGCGCTCGGCGAATTGCCGGGCGTTGGTCCCTGGACGGCGCAATACCTGGCGATGCGCGCGCTGCGCTGGCCGGACGCCTTTCCGAAGGAAGACGGCGCGCTGCTGAATCGGCTGGGCGGGATTACGGCGAAACAGGCCGAAGGGATTTCGCAGCATTGGCGGCCGTGGCGGTCGTATGCGGTGCTTCATCTGTGGAATCGGCCCGCAGAATTGCTATCGGTTCGTAACGGAGGAAAAAAGATGACGTACTTTTACAAGACGATGAAATCGCCGATCGGCAAACTGAAGCTGATCGCGAGCGACAAGGGACTGGCCGGGGTCCTGTGGGAAAACGACAGGCCGATGCGGATTCGCCTCGCGCCTCTTGCGCCGGACGAGCACCATCCGGTGCTGCTGGAGGCGGAGCGGCAACTGAACGATTATTTTTCGGGCAAGCGGCAATCCTTTTCCGTGAAGCTGGATGTGAAAGGCACCGAATTTCAGAAACGCGTGTGGGCGGCGCTGCTGGAAATTCCATTTGGCGAGACGCGCAGTTACGGGGACATTGCGAGGCAGATTCGGCAGCCGGAGGCGGTTCGCGCCGTGGGGGCGGCGAGCGGGAAAAATCCCGTGTCAATTATTGCGCCGTGCCATCGCGTGATCGGTTCGACCGGGAAGCTGACTGGGTTTGCCGGCGGGCTTGAGACGAAGGCGCGATTGCTGGAGCTGGAACGAAACGGCGGCCGGCGCGGGGAGAATCGAGGGTGATGCATTTAGCGGGGATGCTTAGGAGGCGCGCGGGCGAATCGAGTGCGACGGCGCGGGATTGGGGCTTGGGCTCATTTTTGCGCGAGTTCCTTCGGCTGCGGCGTGAGGCAATGTAGCGGGAGCGATTCTCTACTACCAGGTGTCGCAGACCGGCGGAGAAGCTTACGGCGGGGCTTATGTGACTGCGCGGCGCGGAACGGCTGGGGGCTGGCGTATACTTGGGAAAGTTCGCCCGAGAGGTTCCCATGACAGCCGAAGAGCAGGCGCTCAAGACAGTGCGCGAATTGCTGCCTTGGGAACAATAATCAGGCCCACGAACAGGAAAGCACGGCGCGCGCGAGCCGTTGAAATTTGACCAGGGTGCGCGCGGGTTGGAGCGAATCGCGGAAGAGGAAGGGGGACGACAATGATGAAAGGGTTCAAGCAGTTCCTGCTGAGGGGCAACGTGGTGGATATGGCGGTGGGGATTGTGATCGGGGCCGCGTTTGGCGCGGTGGTCACGGGGCTGGTGAAGGACCTGCTGACGCCGTTCATCGCCGCGATCATCAAGCAGCCGGATTTTTCGAAGCTTACGTTTATGATCCACGGGAGCAAATTTCTGTACGGCGATTTCATCAACGCGCTGCTCTCATTTCTGATTATCGCCGCGGCGGTGTATTTCTTCGTGGTGCTGCCGGTGAACGCGCTGGTGGCGCGGATGAAGACGGCGCCGCCGCTCGATCCGACGACGAAAAAATGCCCCGAGTGCCGCAGCGATATTCCGATTGACGCGCGGCGGTGCGCGTTCTGCACGTCGCAGCTGGCGAGCTAGGGCAGGCTTGTCGCGAAGAAAGCGGTTCCGCAGTTGCCGGCGAATTGGGCTTAGTCCCCATACGAGATCGGCGGATGGCTACGAAGAACTCGTCTAGTATCTTAAATGCTATCTTTCTATTGACACCTGAATAGCTCCCCCTTTATATAGATGCTGTTTATCTGTCCCCAATCCTAGGCGGTGAGGACTGCGCATGCGGCCTGCAAATTGCGAGTTTGTGTACAAGCTTGCGAGGAATTCACTTCTCCTTTTTGCCTCAATAGTGCTGCTGTGGTCATGCGGCGGGGGCGGGGCGGGATCCGCCGGCTCGGGTGGCTCCGGGGGCTCCACGACTATGTCCAATCCGAGTCCGTTGGTAAATTCGATCGCTCCGACCAATATCACGGCCGGATCCGCCGCCGCGACTCTTACGGTGAACGGCAGTGGCTTTATTTCAACGTCGGTAGTTGAGTGGAACGGAAGCGATCGGGCCACGATTTACGTCAGCGCGACGCAAATTCAAGCGACGCTGACGATAGCCGACTTGGCGCTGGGAGGGACGGCGCAGGTTGTGGTCGTGAATCCCAGCCCCGGCGGAGGAACATCCAGCGCCGAAACTTTTACGATCGACAATCCGATACCGCAGATCTCAAGCCTCTCGCCAAACACCGTGGAGACATCCGATGCGAATCTGCAAGTAAAGATCATGGGCAGCAACTTTGTTTCGAGTTCGTCGGTAACCTGGAATGGAGCGATCCAGACGTCCTCATACGTGAGCTCAACTGAGATTCAATTCACTCTCTCGGCCGATGACGTGCGTACTGCCGGTGGCGCCCAGGTCTCCGTAATCAATCCTGGACCCGGCGGAGGTTCAGCCGCCCCGCGGATGATTAGAATTAATGGCCCTGTGGTCGTCTATCCTTCCACGGTTTCGGTGCCGATTGGCGGAACGGTTGATTTCAGCGCCTATCTTCCCAGCCAGCCATCGAACACGTCCTTTACGTGGGCCGTTGGCGGCAGCGACAGCGGCGCCGTCACGG
>DATNDJ010000028.1:0-93179 GCA_035553255.1 Candidatus Acidiferrales bacterium
TCGGCTTGGCTGCGCCGGGCTTGACGTCCGCGCAAGGCGGAGTCGTGCTACCATCGGCGGCGTTTGGCCGGCGGCGAGACCATTTTGGCGGCGGTGAGCTGCAATCCGCGGGAAATAGGAGGCGGCGTGAGCGAGCGTAAAGAGTCTACGAAAATGTCGCGCAGGGAATTTGCGCGCAAGGCGGCGGCGGGTTCAGCGGTTGCGGCCGCGGCACCCGCGCTGCTGGTCGCGCCGGCGGAAGGGCAAGAGACGAAGGCGCCGCAGAAGGCTGCGACGCCGACCCCTTCGCCGCGGCGGCGTTCGATTGAAATCGTGGAGCAATTTCCGGTGCCAGTGGAGACCGAGCCGGATTTTGTCTTTCGGCCATAACGGCCATGAACGCTATCGAGGCGGTGAATACGATGGATGCGATTGGCGGGGATACGATTTTCGCGAGCCTGGCGGAGCTGGGGGCGATGCTGCGCGGGCGGAAGATTTCGTCGGCGGAGCTGACAAAGGAGTATCTGGACCGGCTGGAGAGGCTCGGGCCGAAATACAACGCGGTGGCGACGCTTACGCGTTCGCTGGGCGAGCGGCAGGCGGCCGCGGCGGACGAAAAATTCCGGCGGGGCGAAATCGCGAGCCCGTTGCAGGGAATTCCATTTGGCGTGAAGGACCTGCTGGCCACGAAAGGCATTCGGACGACGTGGGGCTCGGAGCCATATCGCCATCAGGTGTTCGACTACGACGCGACGGTGATCGAAAAGCTGCGCGGCGCCGGCGCCGTGCTGGCGGCGAAGCTGGCGATGATTCCGCTGGCCGGTGGCGGCGGCTATCGCTACTCGAGTCCGCATCTTTTCGGGGAATGCAAGAATCCGTGGAACGTCGAATACTGGGCGGGGGGATCGTCGAGCGGGCCGACGGCGGCGGTGTCCGCGGGGCTGGCGCCGTTTGCAATTGGCTCGGAGACGGGCGGCTCGATTGTGGTGGCGGCGGCGTATACGGGAATTACGGCGGTGCGGCCGACCTACGGGCTGGTGAGCCGGCACGGGGCGATGGCGCTTTCGTGGACGCTCGATAAGCTCGGGCCGATGTGCCATTCGGCGGAGGATTGCGGGATGGTGCTGGCGGGGATTGCGGGGAACGATCCGAAGGATCCGAGTTCTTCGGGGAAGGGTTTTGCGTATCCCGGCGGCGCGGCGCGGCCGATGCGCGAAATTCGCGCCGGATACTGGCCCGCGGATTTCAGCGAATCGGCGACGGCGAATGCGCGGCCGGCGTTTGCGGCGGCGTTGCAGGCGTTCCGCGAGATGGGGCTGCAAATGGTGGAGATTAAAATGCCGCCGAATCCGTACCGGCAGGTGAGCGGCGTGATCGCGGGAAGCGAGTGCTCGACGGTGTTCAAGCCGATGATCGAGGACGAGGCGCGGTTCAACCAGATCACGGACCCGACGCAGAAGGCCGGGCTGAAATCAGGGCTCGATATCCGCGCGACGGAATATTTGCAGGCGACGCGCGCGCGGCGGCTGATTCAGCAGCAGATCAAGGAGTTTATGACGCGCGTGGACGTGATCGTGTGCTTCACGGAGCGCGGCTCGGCGCCGCGGCTGGATAGCGAAGCGCCTGCGCGTCCTGCCGGGGCGCGCGGGGGCGCGGGGTCGAATCCGCCTCCTTCGCCGCCGGGAAACACGGATTTGATGGCGATGTCGAACTTATTGGGACTGCCGGGAATTACGCTGCCGTGCGGCTTCACGACGGATACGCATCTGCCGGTGGCGCTGCATGTGGCCGGCAGGCCGTTCGAGGATTTGCTGCTGATTCAGATTGGGGCGGAATACCAGCGGCATACGAAGTGGCATTTGGAGCATCCGAAGGTGGGGTGAGTGCCGCCGTGATTCGATTGGCGGCGAGTCGTTCACGAGATTCGGGTTATAGCGATCGCGCTCCGGCCGGTGCTCGCGTGGTTCCGGCCGCAGTGCTTACCACGCAGACCGTTTGGTTGCTCGTGAGCACGAGGAGGCGCTTGCCATCCGCCGAGAAGTGGGCATAGGCCACCGGCGCAGTGAAATTGTAGACGGCCGATTTCGCGAGTGTCGTCAGATCATAGATGGTGATTTGGCCGGGAGCGGAAACAAAACTTAACGAGTCACCGGCAGAGGAAAGCGCCGGATGATCACCGAACACGGTGAGTTTCGTCTCTCCGGTTTTCAAGGAAATGACGAAAATTCGTTGACCGTCCTTAGACAACACCAGCCAATTGCCCTCGGAGAAAGCTGAATCGAAGGCAATGGCGCCGCTTCCGAGCTGAACGAGGGTGCCAGCCACGGGATTTCCGGTCCGGTCGTCAATAGCCTCAAAAAATGTGTCGTGCGGCGAAAGCTTCGCCCGCTTCAGCCGCTCGTAGGCTGCGGGGTAGCGCTTGGCGGCATCGCGGCCGGAATGCGACTTCGCGGACCATCCCAGAACCAGTCGGTCCCCCTGGGGATCCGAGAAGGGAATAGGGGCGTCTGAGTCGCGTTCTCGGCGCCAGGCCTGCATTCCGTCGGTCATGCTCAAAGCTCTGAGGTGGATTCCGAGGTCCGGCCGAGATTGCGAGCGGAAGGTGCTGATCCCGCCCGGTCCCATGAGTATTACGCTCGGCATTGCCGCCGAAATTCGCGCAGCATATTCGAGTACGACCGGACCTGAGGGAATTATTTGCTCGATCCGGAATGGATCACGAAAATCCATAGCTTGAAGGAACGGTGCGGAATGCGCTTTTTCTTCCGCCGCATTCCGGGACCATCGCTCGATTCGGAGCATTTTGGGGGCGGGTGCCAACTCTCCGATGTAGCAGGAGTCTTCCGCAGAGCACCATGCCGCCCTTGCCGAAGGGAATATTGCGAGTCTTTCGCCGGTGGAGGTGCTGAAGATGGCAGCCCCCGCGCCGACGCCAACTGCAAGAACTGAGAGATTGGGTGATGGGGACGCGATTCGAAGCGAAGATATGGACCCCGCCGAGAGCGTGATGTGATTTCGGGGTGCTCCGCCGGGCATGGAAAGGACAAGGTTTCCCTGGGCGTCACAGGAAGCTATCTCGCCCCCTGCTATGTCGGCTTGCTGCGCGGCGATGGTGGCTTCGATCCTTGCAGTGCGCAAATCGAATATCCGCAGATTGCTGTCCTCGGCGTTGGCAAGGAAAAGATCTTCGCCATCGGTTGAGGCAGTCACGCGGGTGAACGCAGGCAACTGTTGGAGGGTCTTTCCTTCGGGGAAGGAGAGGATGGCGGAAGATTCAGGCTTGGCGGGATCATGAAAAGCAAATTCACTATCGCTTATGAATGCGGGGTCGGAACGTAAGTGCAGGGCCAGTTCGCCCGGCACACTGATCTTGTGAAGAGTGCTGAGATCGGCTCCGACCACGGGTGCGTCGCGGCCATTTAGCCCGGCAATCACGTAATGGCCATCAGGGGAAAAGAGGATTCGCGCAGGATTATCGAGTCCGGCCAATGCCGCGAGGTGTGTCGCGCGAAAGTCTCCGACGGGTTCGGAAAAGGCGGATGCTGTTCCGATTGGCGCGATGATATTGAGGTTGAGCGGCCTTGCGATGCCATCTATAGCGAAAGGCACCTGCGTGGAGAAGATTTGCTTCGCGCCGGGCATGGAATAGACCTTAAGCATTCCATCGGAGCTGATGCAGCCGAGCATCGCTCCGTTTGCGGAGAGGGCGGCGGCCAGGCAGCCGTCCGGATTGGCAATGCTCTGCGGGGCAAAACGTTGCGGGCCAAGGGCGCTAACTTCCACATACTGGAGCTGAGGGCTCGCGATGACAAGATGCAGTGAATCGGGAGTGAAGGCGGCCGGCAGCACTCCGTCAGCGGGAATCCACAGTACCTCCGCGAGCGGCCGGCGAGTTAGGACGTAAATACCAGCCGCGTCCTGCACGAGGATGCGACTGCGGTCGGGGCTGAACCGAACCTGGCGAATCTCGCCTCGGAGCGCGGGGCTGAGTTGTCGCTGGCTTATTACAGGCGAAGTGGAATCCGCCTTGGTCGCATCGAGACACACAGGTGAGACGAAAATAGCGAGGATGACAAAAAGTGCGGCGCATCGGGCGTTGATTGTGGCTGGACGGATCAGAGTTTGCAATCCCTGGCAGCTCCGCGCGGGCAGCCTGTCGGGCGAGCATGCCTGCGCTGACTTCGCCCGAATCTATATCGCGAGAAAAGCGACGGGTCAAGCCTTGCAGCCTGGCGGAGCGGTGCTTGGGTTAACGCTTGGGATGGTGCCGAGGGGCAGAGTTGAACTGCCTACGCCGGCCTTTTCAGGGCCGCGCTCTACCGGTGAGCTACCTCGGCACGGGACAAACAAGGATTTTACGGAAAACGAGGGGCGCGCGAAAGGGAAAACTGGGCGCGCGGATTCGCGCGGCGGCGCTATTTGGCGGAGTCGTCGAATTCGCGCATCCAATCTTTTTTCTTGAGGACTTCGCGCGGCTTTGAGCCGTCGGGCGGGCCGACGATGCCATCCTTTTCCATGAGGTCAATCAGGCGGGCGGCGCGACCATAGCCGACGCGGAGCCTGCGCTGGAGCGTAGAGGTGGAGGCGCGGCCCATTTCGCAGACGACGCGGACGGCGTCCTGATAGAGATCGTCGTCCACATCCTCGCCGGGTTCATCATCGCCGCCGCCGGAGGAGGCGTTCTCATCGCGGGGCGGCTTGAGCAATTCCTCGTTGTAAATGGCCTTGGCTTGTTCGCGCCAGAAATCGCAGACGGCGCCGACTTCGGCTTCGTGGACGTAGGGGCCGTGGATGCGATGGAGGCGCGACGAACCGGCGGGGAGATAGAGCATGTCGCCCTTGCCGAGCAGGGATTCCGAGCCGTTGGAATCGAGAATGGTGCGCGAATCCACTTTGCTGGCGACGCGGAAGGAAATGCGCGCCGGGAAATTGGCCTTGATGAGGCCGGTGATCACGTCGACCGAGGGGCGCTGGGTGGCGAGGATGAGGTGAATGCCGACGGCGCGGGCCATCTGGGCGAGGCGCGTGATGGATTCCTCGACGCCATTGGTATCCACCATCATCAGGTCCGCCAATTCGTCAATCACGATGACGAGGTAGGGAAGCGGGCGCTGCTGCTCGTCCTCGACATTTTCGAAGAGCGAGAGGGAATGGGCCTTCTCGAAGGTGCGATTGTATTGCTCGATATTGCGCACGCCGCGCGAGGCGAGCAGCTTCAGGCGGCGCTCCATTTCGCGCGTGGCGTTGCGCAGGACGTTGGCGGCGACCTTCGGGTCGGTGACGACGGGCGTGAAAAGATGCGGAATATCGGAATAGAGGCCGAGCTCGAGGCGCTTCGGGTCAACGAGGACGAGCTTCATTTCGTCCGGCGTGGATTTATAGAGCATGCCCATCAGCAGGGAATTGATGAAGACGCTCTTGCCGGTGCCCGTGGAGCCGGCGATCAGAAGATGCGGCATCTGGGTGAGGTCCGCGGCGCGAATGCGGCCGATCAGGTCCTTGCCCAGGGGAACGGCGAGCTTCGAGGGCGAATGCGAAAATTCGGGCGATTCGATTACGTCGCGCAGGGCGATCGTCTCGCGGTGCGGATTGGGGACTTCGATGCCGACCGTGGATTTGCCGGGGATGCGCTCGATGAGGATGGATTCGGCGCGCAGGGCGAGGCAGAGGTCTTCGGCAAGGCCCGTGATCCGGCTGTATTTGATGCCGGCCTCTGGCTTGAATTCGAACGTGGTGACGACGGGGCCGGGATTGATCTGCGTGATGTGGCCGCCGACGTCGAATTCGGCGCATTTCTGTTCGATGGCGCGGGCGTATTCCTTCAGCTCGCTTTCGTCCATTTTTTCGCTGCGCTCGGCGGCATGAAGCAGGGAAGGCGGCGGCAGGCGGAAGGCGGTCTTATTGCGCGCGATCTTCGGGTCGGGCTTCGATTCGGGCGCGCGGCGGGGCGGGGACGGTTCTTCTTCATGGAATTTGATTACGGCAGGCTCGCGGGACGCGGCTTTGCGTTTCGCGGCTTCGCCGGCTTGCTCGGCGGCTTCGTCCTCTTCGTCTGCCGCGACGAGGGCTTTTTTCGAGACGCGCTGCGGCGCGACCGGCGGGCGGCCGGCGATCTTGATTTGCTCGACGCGCTTGCGCAGGCGGTCGGATTCGCGGGCCTCGCGCCAATCCTTCACGCGCGCCGCCATTTTTCCGATCACGCCGGATGGAGCGGCGGATTTCCTCGCCCATTGCGCAGTGGCGCGGAAAGAAAAGCTGGTGGCGAGAAACAGGGCGGTGATGAGCGTGGCGATGCTGACGAGATTCGCGCCGAGCGGGCCGAATGCCGCGCGCATTCCGCCTGCAATGACGCTGCCGAGCAGGCCGCCGGCGGGGAGCGCGCCGCGAATGTCCGGGGCGTGCGCCAGCGCCAGTTCGGCGGAAAGCGAGGCGAGCAGCATCACCGAGCCGCAGGCCTTGGCGAGCGGGGATTCGATTTCGATGCTGCGAAACCAGCGCATCGCCGCGGCGAACAGGCCAATCGGGAAGAGGAAAGCGGCGAATCCGAATCCCTGGAAGAAGAGGTCGGAGAGATGCGCGCCGACGGGGCCAATCCAGTTGCGCGCGGGTGCGGAAAGCGGCGCCGAGGCGGAGACGTTGAAGGAGCTATCGTGCGGCGAATAGGAGAGGAGGCTCAGCGCGAGCAGAAGCGCGAGGCTGAGGCCCACGAATCCGATCAGCTCGTTGAAGCGCTTATTTTCGGTCGGCGTAAGGATGCGCACAATGTCTCCCGTGCCCGCGGGCGGAAAAAGCCGCACGCGGGCGGTACATGGTTAATCGGCGGGGAAGGCCGTTGCAACATCCCGGCTGTGCCGGGACACAATGCCTGCATACCCTCGCAGGCTCGGGCCCGCGCGGGCGCTGTCGCGCCGGGCCGTTGGGAGGAACGCGAGTACCCGATGAATATACCAAATGGTGCGCGGCAATGGACAAGCAACTTCGGCGAGTGTGTTGCACAGATTGCACGGGGCATGCGAACGCGGAAAAGCGTCAGCCCGCGAGGCGCGACATATAGATGAGGACGAGCGCGCCCGCAACGATGCGGTACATCGCAAACGGGACGAATCCGTGACGCCGCACCCAGGCCATGAACCACGCCACGGCGGCGTAGGCGACGATAAACGAAACGACGAAGCCGACCGCCAGCACGCCCCAGCCGTGGGCGTTGATGCCGGAGACGCCGACGGGGTTCGGTCCCTTGCCGACCGCGGATTTCAGCAGGTCGTAACCGGTGGCGGCGATCATCACCGGAATTGAAACGAAGAAGGAGAACTCGAGGGCCGAGGCGCGCGACATGGCGACGATCTGGCCGCCGCTGATGGTGGACATCGAGCGCGACGTGCCGGGGAAGACGCCGGAGCAAATCTGGCAGAGGCCGATCCACACGGCCTGGCCGAACGTCATTTCCTCCATATGCCAGGTGCGAATGCGGCTGCCGGGGGCGCCGGGGCCCGCGGCTTCGGATTTGGCGTTGATGGCGTCTACGATCCACATCACCACGCCGCCGGCGATCAGGGAGATGCCCATCACCTCGAGGCTTTCGAGATGCTTGCCGATGACTTTGACCAGGAACAAGGACGGAATCGCCGTGACGACGAAGGCGACGATCACCAGGCTGAGCGGATGCGTGAGCGCGGTGCGGTCGCCGCGCTCGCCGCGCGGAAAGGTGGAGAGAAACTTTGCAATGCGCGGGCCGAAGTAAAAGAACAGGGAGAGAATCGCGCCGAGCTGGATCACGATCGTGTACATCTTCCAGTAGGGGTCGGCGAGGCCGATGTGCATCAGGGCTTCGGCGATGCGAAGATGCGCCGTCGAACTGACGGGCAGAAACTCCGTCAGGCCTTCGATGATGCCTAGAATCACCGAGATCACGTATGCGTTCACACCGCCTCCCAGGGGGTATCCGTGCCGCGCGCATCAATCATCGGATTTATCGAGTCTATCGAGACGCCTGTTGCGCGACGCGGGCTTCGTCCGCGTTCGCTTCGGGCCGTTCCCGGCGAGGGGCTTCGACATCGAAAGGGCGTTGCGTCCGCCGGGATAATAGCTCTTCAAAATCGCGCGAGTACGATATCCATGCCCTTGCCAGAATGCAATTGCGGGCTGGTTATTGACGGCGGCTTCGAGCATCGCTTCGCGCACGCCATATTCGACGAGCCGGCGTTCGGCTTCGGCCAGAAGCTGCGAGCCGATGCCGCGGCGGCGAAAGGCTTCGAGCACGTCCATGGTGATGATGTGGCCGCGCGCGCCGGAATGCTCCGTGAGGCAAAATCCGATCACGCACGGGCCGGCAGGCGCGGCTGAATCGCGCGGGGGGCGCGCGGGCCGCTTCGCCGGGCGAATTTCCGCCAGGATGCAATCGGCGCCGGGAAGCTGCAAGTATTGGCGCAGCTCAGGGCGGGAGTAGGCGATCCGCGGGGCGTAGCAGCGCTGGTCAATCGAGTAGAGCGTCTCGAAATCAGCCGGTGCGTACGGGCGAAAATGGGTCTTCACGGCCGGAATTCGCCCGGGGTCAGACTTCCAGAATCACCGGCAGGATCAGCGGACGCTTGGCGGTCTGCTTGCCGAGGAAGCGCTTCAAATCCACGCGGATTTTTTCCTTCATCACGCCCCAATCGGTTTTTTCCTCGGAATTGGATTGCTCGATGGTGCGGAGGATCACTTCGCGCGCGTGGCTGATAATTTCCTGGCCGTCCTCGCTGGGCAGGAAGCCGCGGGTGACGATTTCGGGCGAAATTTCCATGCGTCCGGTGTGCTTGTCAATCGCGATGATGGGAACCACGACGCCATCTTCGCCCAGGTGGCGCCGGTCGCGAATGACGAACTCCTCGAGTTCCTCGAGCGAGCCCGAATCCACGCAGATACGGCCTGCCTGCACGGGCTCGCGGCGCTGCGCGCGGCCGTCCGCGGTGAATTCAACGGGATTGCCGCTTTCGAGTAGAAAAATTTCGCCGGAGACGGCGCCCACCTGCTCGGCTAGCGCGGCGTGGCGGAAGAGCTGGCGATATTCACCGTGCAGCGGAATGAAGTACTTCGGCCGCACAAGCTGCAGCAGGATTTTCATTTCCTCCTGGCTGGCGTGCCCGGAGACGTGAATCGGCGCGGCGCGCCCGCCTTCGTAATAGACGAGCACCCGCCGGCGGAAGAGGTGATCAATCATGCGAAAGATCGCCTTCTCGTTGCCGGGGATGATGCGCGAGGAAAGGATCACGGTGTCGTTTTCGCGCAGGCTCAGCATGCGGTGATTATCCACGGCGATGCGCGAGAGCGCGGACATCGGCTCGGCTTGCGTGCCGCTGACGAGAACCGCCAGCCGCTTGGGGTCGAAGGTGCGAATATCCTGCGGGCGCACCACGCTGCCGTCTGGGATGCGCAGCTTGCCAAGCCCGTGCGCGATTTCGATATTTCCTTCCATGCTGCGGCCGACGAAGCCGATCTTGCGGCCGGTGGAGCAGGCGATATCAATCACCTGCTGGATGCGGTGCACCGAACTGGAGAAGCAGGAGACGACCACCTTTTCGGGCGCGGCGCGGAAAAGCTCTTCGAGCCGCACCACCACGGCGCGCTCGGAAGGCGTGAAGCCGGGGCGTTCGACGTTGGTGCTGTCGCTGAAAAGCGCGAGCACGCCTTCCTGGCCGTAGCGCGCGAAGGCGTGCAGGTCGAAGGGCTTGCCGTCCACCGGCGTGGGATCAATTTTGAAATCGCCGGTGTGGATGATCACGCCGACGGGCGTGCGAATCGCGAGCGCGACGCAATCAATCGTGCTGTGCGTCACGTGGAGGTATTCGATCTGAAAGGGTTCGATGCGCGTGATCTGTCCCGCGGCGATTTCGCGAAGCACGGCGGAATCGAGCAGCGCATGCTCTTCGAGTTTCTTGCGCAGGATGGCGAGCGTGAACTGCGTACCATACACCGGCACGTTCAGGTCGCGCAGAATGTAAGGGATGGCGCCGATGTGGTCCTCGTGGGCGTGCGTGAGGATGATGGCCTTCACCATGCGCTTGTTCTGCTTCAGGTAGGCGATGTCTGGGATCACGATATCCACGCCGAGCAGCTCCTGCTCGGGGAACATCAGCCCGGCGTCAATCACAATGATGTCGTCGCCGCAGCGCAGAGCGAGCATGTTCATTCCGAACTCGCCCAGGCCGCCCAGCGGTATGGCCCAAAGGGATGGTTGGCTCAATGGTATCTTCCGATTTTCTCTCCGCAGCTTCGGGAGGTTAATAATGGCGCGGCATGGAAGCAGCCCGACCGTTGATCGTACCACATCGAGCGAGCATGGATATCCGCGATGCCGTGGATTCGGGTGGATCCTATGGATGCGCTGCGGCGCGTCCAAGCGGGCGAAAGGGAATTCCACCTGGACGGCCCGGCAGGCCAACTGCGTTTGCTCTTGCACTCCGCCATTTCTTCACTAAGATAGAAACCGTGACGGCACGGCTGATGACCTGTCCTATCTAAGAAATGCCGAAGCGCACCGACATCAAAAAAATTCTGATTATTGGCTCCGGGCCGATCATCATCGGGCAGGCCTGCGAGTTCGACTACTCGGGCACGCAAGCGTGCAAGGCGCTGCGCGCCGAAGGCTATCAGGTCGTGCTGGTGAATTCGAATCCGGCGACGATCATGACGGACCCGGAAATCGCGGACCGAACCTACATCGAGCCCCTTTCGCGTGAATATCTTGAAGCGATCATCGCCGCGGAACGTCCCGATGCGCTGCTGCCGACCGTGGGCGGCCAAACCGGCTTGAACACCGCGGTGGACCTGGCCGAAGCCGGCATTCTGGAAAAATACGGAGTGCAGCTGATCGGCGCCTCGCTGCGCGCCATTCGGATTGCCGAAGACAGGCTGCTTTTCAAGGACGCGTGCCGCAAGGTGGGGCTCGAAGTGCCCGCCTCGGCGGTGGTCACGGCGATTCCGGAGGCCATCGAATTCGCCGACCAGCTCGGGTATCCGGTGGTGATTCGCCCGTCGTTCACGCTGGGCGGCACCGGCGGCTCGATTGCGTATAACCACGAGGAATTCGGCGATGCCATCGCGCGCGCGCTCGATGCAAGCCCGGTCCACCAGGCGCTGATCGAGGAATCGGTGCTCGGATGGAAGGAATTCGAGCTCGAGGTGATGCGCGATTTCCGCGACAACTTCGTGGTGATCTGCTCGATCGAGAATTTCGACCCGATGGGGATTCACACCGGCGATTCCATCACCGTGGCCCCGGCGCAGACGCTGACCGACAAGGAGTATCAGCGCATGCGCGATGCGGCGGCGGCGATCATTCGCGAAGTGGGCGTCGAAACCGGCGGCTCGAATATTCAATTCGGGATTGATCCGGAGACGGGCAGGATGGTGGTGATCGAGATGAACCCGCGCGTCTCGCGCAGTTCGGCGCTGGCGAGCAAGGCCACCGGGTTTCCCATCGCTAAAATCGCGGCCAAGCTGGCCGTCGGCATGACTCTCGACGAAATCCCGAACGATATTACGCGCAAGACGCCTTCCTGTTTCGAGCCGACGATTGATTACGTGGTGGCGAAAATTCCGAAATGGCAGTTCGAGAAATTTCCGGGCAGCGATACGACACTCACCACGCAGATGAAATCGGTGGGCGAGGTGATGGCCATCGGGCGCACCTTCCAGGAAGCGCTCTGCAAGGGCATTCGCTCGCTCGAGCCGAGCAGCGCGTGGCGGCCGCCCGCCGAAGTCACCACCGCGCTGCTGCGCGAAAAGCTTCATGTGCCCGGCCCGGACCGCCTGCACTGGCTCTTCGAGGCGCTCGAGCGGGGAATGTCGCGCGAGGAAGTTTGCTCGGTCACCAGGATTGATCCGTGGTTCATCCGCCAGATGGAGGAGATGGTGGCGCTCGACCGGCGCATCGCCGCCTCGTCGCTGCCGGACGTGCCGCGCGAATTGCTGCTGGCGTCGAAGCGCTCGGGCGCGAGCGATGAGGAGATCGCGAAGCGCTGGAACGCCTCTGCCGCGCAGGTGCGCGCGCGCCGCCGCGAGCTCGGCATTTTGCCCGTCTTCAAGCGCGTGGATACCTGCGCCGCGGAATTCGAATCGTTCACGCCGTACATGTACTCGACCTATGAGGAAGAGGACGAGTCCGGCGCCGTCGACCGGCCGAAGGTGGCGATCCTGGGCAGCGGGCCGAATCGCATCGGGCAGGGAATCGAGTTCGATTATTGCTGCTGCCATGCCGCCTTCGCGCTGAAAGAAGACGGCTACGAAACCGTGATGGTAAATTGCAATCCGGAGACGGTCTCCACCGACTACGACACCGCGGACCGCCTCTATTTCGAGCCGCTCACGCTCGAGGACGTGCTCGCGGTTCTGGACCGCGAAAAGCCGCAGGGAGTGATCGTGCAGTTCGGCGGCCAGACGCCGCTGAACCTGGCGCTCGAATTGAAGCGCAATGGCGCGAAGATCATCGGCACCGATCCCGAGTCCATTGACCTGGCCGAGGATCGCGGCCGCTTCGGCGCGCTGCTGCACAAATTGAAAATCCCGCAGCCGCGGCATGCGACCGCGATGACCGCCGAAGAGGCCGTTCATGTGGCGGAGGAGATTGGACTGCCCGTGCTGGTCCGGCCAAGCTACGTGCTGGGCGGCCGTGCCATGGTGATCGCCTACGACCTGAAAACCGTGGAGGAATACGCGGGGCAGGCGGCGCTGATCGGGTCCGCATCCAGCGCGAAGAAGCCGATTCTGATTGACCAGTTCCTCGAAGATGCCACCGAAGTTGACGTGGACGCCCTTTCGGACGGCGAAGACGTGGTGATCGCCGGAATCATGGAGCACATCGAGGAGGCGGGAATTCATTCGGGCGATTCGTCGTGCGTGCTTCCGTCCGTCTCGCTGAAGCCGGCGGTGCTCGAGCGCATCCGCGACTACACGGCGCGGCTGGCGAAAGCGCTGCACGTGGTGGGGCTGATGAACGTGCAGTACGCGATTCAGCGCGACACGGTGTACGTGCTCGAAGTGAATCCGCGCGCCTCGCGCACGATTCCGTACGTGAGCAAGGCGACGGGCGTGCCGCTGGCGAAGGTGGCGGCGCGGTTGATGACCGGGCGCAAGTTGCGCGAGATGCATCTTCCGTCGGTGGAAGTAGACGGCGTGCAGGAGTTGGCGGTCCACGATTTCTACGCCGTGAAATCGCCGGTATTTCCTTTCAATAAGTTTCGCGGCGTGGATACGATCCTCGGGCCGGAAATGCGCTCGACGGGCGAAGTGATGGGCACGTCGTCCACCTTCGGGCTCGCGTTTGCCAAGGCGCAGCTTGCCGCGGGGCAGCGGCTGCCGCTCGAAGGAACGGTCTTTATCAGCGTGAACGACCGCGATAAGCGGCAGGTGCTGGCGCTGGCGCAGGATTTGACCGCCGCCGGGCTGAAGATTATCGCCACGCGCGGCACGGCCGCGGCGCTGCGCGAAGCGGGCATCGAAATCGCCGCCGTCTATAAGGTGAACGAAGGCCGCCCGAATATCGTGGACCTGGTCAAGACGGGGAAGGTAAATCTCGTGATCAATACGCCGCTCGGGCGCGAATCCTTCTACGACGAGAAATCCATTCGCCGCGCGGCCATTCGCTACAACGTGCCGTGTATCACCACGCTTTCGGCCGCACTGGCCGCCGCACGCGGCATTCGAGCCATGGCGGGACACCGCGCGGACGTGGCCGCGCTGCAGGATTTGCACCGCCGAAAATTCGCCGCTGCCGCCACCATCCCCGCGCCCGCCGGGGGGGAAAAGATATGAGCGAGCCGCCTGGCACGCCGCCAGCCGCTGCCGCCGCGGCGCGAGTCGTGTAGAATATCGCCATGAACCTCCACGGAATATTTCCCCCGCTGGCCACGCCCTTTGCCGCGGACGGCACGCTTGCGCTCGACCGCCTGCGCGACAATCTCGCGATCTACAACCGCATGGGGCTGGCGGGCTACGTCGTCAATGGCTCGACCAGCGAATCCGTCCTGCTGACGTGGGAAGAGGTGGCGCGCGTGTGGGCCGAGGTGAAGAAGCACGCCGCCGCGGGCAAGGTGCTGATCGCCGGAACCGGCGCTGAATCCACCGCGGAGACGATCGAGCACACCAACCGCGCCGCTGCGCTTGGCTACGACGCCGCGCTCGTTCGCACGCCGAGCTTCTACAAGCCCGCCATGTCTGACGACGCGCTTGCCGCGCACTATCTGCGCGTGGCGGACGCGGCGCGCATCCCCGTGCTGCTCTACTCCGTGCCGATTTTCACCACGGTCACCGTGAAGGCGCCGCTCGTCGCGCGCCTCGCCACGCATCCGAACATCATCGGCATGAAGGACAGTTCCGGCGACGTGAACGGCATCGGCGAGATCATCGCGGCCGCGCCGAACGGTTTTCAGGTGCTGGTCGGCTCGGCCGCCACGCTGTACGAATCGCTCGCGAAGGGCGCGGTGGGCGCCGTGCTGGCCATCGCCAATGCGTTCCCGGAAGTTATTGTCGAAATCTATGAAGCGTCGCGCGCGGGCGATTCGGATCGGGCCCGCAAGCTGGCCCAGGCGATGGTCGCTCCGGGCAAAATGCTTGGCCCGCAGTATGGGATTTCAGGACTGAAATACGCGATGGACCATCTCGGCTACTACGGCGGCCCGGTTCGCGAGCCGCTCCTGCCCGCAAACGAAGCCGCCCGCGGCGATTTGGACGCCATGCTGGTAAGCGTGCTAGGGCAGTTTCCGGGCGCTCGCCTGCGGAAAATATTTGCTCAGCGGGATAGCCACTGACCCCAGATTGCCGTTCGGCTTATCGCGCAGCACCACGCTGATTTCCATGGCTCCCGCCGGGACCGGGATCATCTTGCTATAGGACGCGCCCTCTTTTAGAAGCTCCTCATATCGGGCTTCGTCGAGATTGAAATTCAGCGCGTCCTTTTTCCGCATATATTTCGCGCCGGGGTCGCCGCCGCCAGCCCGCCGCGACGCCCCGCGCCCATCTCTGCTACACTTTCCTTCGCTGTTCCGGGGTAGTGCAATTGGTAGCACGCCAGCCTTTGGAGCTGGTTATCCTGGTTCGAGTCCAGGCCCCGGAGCCACACATTCGGCGCGACGCGATCCCTCGCATCGCGGCCGTACTTATCCCTATATATTGAATACTGACCCGCGCATGCTAACCGTCGTCGCCGCCCTCATCGAAAGCCAGGGCAAAATCCTCGCCTGCCAACGCCGCCGCGGTGCGAAATTCGAGCTGCAATGGGAATTTCCCGGCGGAAAGGTGCAGCCGGGCGAGTCGCTCGAGTCGGCCCTGGCGCGCGAGCTTGCCGAGGAACTCGCCATCTCCGCCGCAATCGGCCCCGAAATCCACCGCGCGCGCCATCACTACGCCGAAATGCGCGAGCCAATCGAAATCGTCTTCTTCCATGCGCGTGCGGACGTAACCGGCCTGCGCAATTGCGTCTTCGAGCGCATCGAATGGCGCGCCCCGGCCGAACTGCCGCAACTGGATTTTCTTCCGGCCGATCGCGAATTGATCGAGCGGCTCGCCACCGGCGCCATCCGCCTGGAAAGCCCCGCGCCGCGCGCGTGAGTCGCGCCTCGCGCGATCGCGTGAGCGCGCGAGCATCTCCCTCTCCGGTCCCAGTACCGCGCTCGCAAAAAGTCCTCGCCGCCTTGGCCTCTCCCGGCATAAAATTGTGTTATAGTCGGATTGAAAAAATTGACGGGCGGAGCCCGCGCAAGGAGTGGGGATGGCATCGAAGAGCAACCGGGCGGTCCTGGAGCCTGAAATCGAGAAGAACGGGCATTCCACCGAGCTCCAGCTGTCGCTGTACCGCATGCTGATGAAATGCCGTATGTGCGACGAAAAGGCGCGCGTCCTTTTCAAGCAGAATAAGTTCGCGGGCGGCAACTTTTATTCCGCCGTGGGACAGGAAGCCACCGAAGTCGGCACCGCGATCAGCCTTCGCGCCGACGATTGGGTCGCGCCCTCCCATCGCGATTGGACGGCTAACATCATCAAGGGCGTGCCCCTGAAGTTCTGTTTCGCGCAGCTGTATGCGAAGGCCACCAGCCCCGACCGAGGCCGCTCCTCGCCGGCGCACATGGGCTACCCGCCGCTCAATATCATCACCCCCGCCAGCAGCATCGCCGGCCAGTTGAACGTCGGCACCGGCGTCGCCCTCGGCCTGAAGCGCCTTGGCAGGGATACCGTCGTGGTCGCGTATTTCGGCGATGGCGCCACCAGCATCGGCGGCTTCCATGAGGCCCTGAATCTCGCCGGCGTCCACCGGCTCCCGATCATTTACGTCTGCCAGAATAATCTGTGGGCCGAATCCGTGCCCCTCCGCCTGCAGACCGCGCTCACCGACCTTTCGCAGCGAGCCGTTGCGTACGGTTTCCCCGGCGTCAGCGTGGATGGCAACGACGTGCTCGCCGTCTACGACGTGGCGCAGACCGCGATTGCCCGCGCGCGTTCCGGCGAAGGCCCTACCCTCATCGAGTGCAAGACCTATCGCTGGTACGGCCATTCCGAAATTGATCCCGCCCGCTACCGCATGAAGGAAGAGGTCGAGGCGTGGAAAAAGAAGTGCCCGGTCCAGCGCTTCGAAAAGGCCCTCTTCGAAAAGAAAACCTTGACGGACGCCAAAAAGAAGGAAGTCACCGACGAGATCACCCGCGAAATCAACGAAGCGGTGGATTTCGCCGAGCAGAGCCCATATCCGGACGCGTCCGAACTGATGGACCACATCTGGGCTTGAGAAACGGCCCGCGCGGGCCGATAGGGGATTCGCCTCACATGGCTAGAACGCTTACGTATATCGGTGCGATTACTGAGGCTCTCGGTCAGGAACTCGAACGCGACGACCGCGTATTCCTGCTCGGCGAGGATATTGGCCCTTCGGGCGGCGTCTTCGGCGCCACCGCGGGCCTGTGGGAAAAATTCGGAGAAGAGCGCGTGCTCGATACGCCGCTCGCCGAAGGCGCGATCATCTCCGCCGCCATCGGCTCCTCGATGGTTGGCCTGCGCCCCGTGCCGGAAATTCAGTTCGCGGATTTCATCACGCCCGCCGTGGACCAGATCATTCAGCAGGCCGCGAAGCTGCGCTATCGCAGCGCCGGCGGATTCAATTGCCCCATCACGGTCCGCGTCTGCTGCGGCGCCAGCGGTGGCGGCGGCCTCTATCACTCGCAGGAGAATACGGCCTGGTTCATGCACGAGCCCGGCCTGAAGGTCGTCATGCCAGCCACAGCCTACGACGCGAAGGGCCTCCTCCTCGCCGCGATTCGCGATCCTGATCCCGTTCTCTATTTCGAGCACAAGCGCCTCTATCGCAATGTGAAGGACGAAGTGCCCGAAGGCGATTACACCGTGCCCATCGGCAAGGCCGCCGTGCGCCGCGAAGGCCGCGACCTCACGATCCTCACCTATGGCGCCATGGTGCCCGTCTCCATGCAGGCCGCCGGCGATATGTCCAAAAAGGGTGTCGAAGCCGAAGTCGTTGACTTGCGCACCCTCGCCCCGCTCGATAAGGACACGGTTCTCAGCTCCGTCCGCAAGACCAGCAAATGCATGATCGTCCACGAAGATAAGCGCACCATGGGCGTCGGCGGCGAGCTCTCCGCCATCCTCAGCGAAGAAGCCTTCGAGGACCTCGATGGCCCGATCCTGCGCATCACTGGTCCCGATGCCCCGGCCGTCGCTTTCACGCCGCCGCTGCAAAAGGCCTGGATCGTAGGCGTGGACCAGGTTGTCGCTGGCATCGAACGCCTCGCCGCCTACTGACGGCCGCCTGCTTTTGGCCGTCGTTCTGCGGAGCATCGCGACGAAGAATCTCAACTCGCGCTCCCGCCCGCACGAATCCCACTACCGCCGCCCGCGCCCGTCCGCATGCCATCCCGCCGCGTAGTCCCAGGTCTGCTAAAATCGCATCCGTAATCGCACGACGTTTTCACGCTCCCCATGCTCTCCCACGAAGCCGCGCGCGCCGTCGTCATCGAAGTCGTCAGCCGCAATCTGCCGCCGCGCTCGACGGAGCCGGTCGACCTCGCCGCCGACCCCGTCGCCGCCGTAAATCGCATCCTCGCCGAAAATCTCATCGCTGACCGCGACTACCCTCCATTCCACCGCTCGATTCGCGATGGCTTCGCCTGCCGCGCCTCGGACGCGCCCGCCCCCGGCGCGCGCCTGCGCCTGCTCGGAGAAAGCCGCGCGGGCGCGCCGTTCGCAGGCGAAGTCGTGCCGGGCGCCTGCGTCCAGATATTCACCGGCGCGGCGGTTCCCGCGGGTGCGGACGCGGTGGTGATGCAGGAATACGCGCGCAGCGAAGCCGGCCAGGTCTTCCTCAGCGCGGAGGCGCGCCCAGGCCAGCACATCGTTCGCGCGGGTGCGGAGCTGCGCGGCGGCGAAATCGCCCTGCCCGCGGGCGCGCGCCTGGGTTATGCGGAGCTGGGCCTCGCGGCGCAACTGGGCCACGCCCGCATGCGCGTCAATCGCCGCCCGCGCGTCGCAATCCTCTCAACCGGCGACGAAGTCGTTCCGGTGGACGCGCAGGCCGGCCCCTTCCAGATTCGCGATAGCAATAGCGTCTCGCTCGCCGCGCAGGTTGCCGCCGCCGGTGGCGAGCCGCTGTTGCTCGGCAATTCCGGCGACCAGCGCGACGACCTGCACGCCCGCATCGCCCAGGGCCTCGCCGCAGACGCGCTCATACTCACCGGCGGCGTCTCGGTAGGGAAGTACGATCTCGTCGAGCCGGTGTTGCGCGAACTCGGCGCGGAATTTTTGTTCGATCAGGTGGCGATCCGGCCCGGCAAGCCCGCCGTCTTCGGCATCTGCGGCGGCAAGCCCGTCTTCGGCCTCCCCGGAAACCCGGTTTCGACCATGGTCACGTTCGAAATTCTCGCCGCGCCCGCCATCGAGGCGCTTGCGGGCGCCCGGCCGGGCCCGCTGCCGCTTTTTCACGCCCGCCTGCTCTGCGGTGCTGAGGAAAAGCCCGGCCTCGCGCATTTCCTCCCCGCGCGCGTCACGTTCTCAAAGGAAGGTCCGCTCGTCGAAGCCCTCCCATGGCAAGGCTCCGGCGACCTTCGCGCCGTCGCCCAAGCCAATTGCTTCCTCGTCCTGCAGGAGCCGCATCTGAAGATCGCCCCCGGCGATTGGGCCAGCGTCCTGCCCCGCCGAAATTTCCTGTAAAGGGCCCCGGAGAACGTCACGGACCCGTGCTGGTGATAGTAGAAGGGAACGATTTGAGGTCGTCGCCTTGCCTAACAATGCTGTCCACCCGAATAAATTTCAGGAACGCATCGTCCGCGGCCAGCAAATCTGCGGCGGGGAGCCTGTATTCAAAGGAACGCGCGTCGCCCTGCGAACGGTGCTCGCCAGCCTTGCCGATGGAGATTCCATCGAGCAAATCCTCGCTGATTTCCCCAGCTTGGCGCCGGGCGACGTTCAGGCCGCCATCGCCTTCGCCGCCTCGTCCGCCGAAGAGGACCTGCCCGTTCCGGCCGCCCCGCGGATTAAATAAAGGCCAGGCATGCTAACCTCCGTAGCCGCTTCCGCATGCCATCCCTCAAATATTCCCTCAAATATTCTTGACGCCCCCCGCCTGATTGCGTATATTTGCCGCTCAGTCAGCAAGCCGGCGTGAAAGGGTACTTGGATCGCGCGATGCATCTGTATTACACCTTCGCCTTTACGTACCGCTTCCTCTGCGCGGGGGAGCGGGCCGGCGAGACGCGCGCGGATCAAACGTAAGCCAAGCTAAAATCCGCAGCAGGTTTCGATCTTCCGGGCCGCGAACCTAACAGGTGACGCGGCCTTTTTTGTTGCGCGCGGGCCATGCCTGCGCGCGGAGGCGCAAGCGACATGAGAATCGACGATTGGCGCAGGAAAATTGATGCGATTGATACCGCGCTGCTGCACCTCTTGAACCTGCGCACCGAACTGGCCATCGAGGTCGGCAAGCTGAAGGGCGATCAAGGCGTCGCGCTCCGCGTCCCTGCCCGCGAACGCGAAATCCTCACCCGCATGGCCGGCCTCAATCCCGGGCCGCTCGATAAGGACGCCGTCGAGAAAATCTATCAGGTGATTTTGGACGAATCCATTCGTACCCAGGTGCGCCACGGCTGCGGCACGATCGAGGAACCGGCCGCGAATCGTCCGCCGCGCCGCTCCGGCGCCGCCGCGAGGCGTTCGTGAAGATCGCGCCCAAATCGCGCGTCGCTTTTCAGGGCGAACGCGGCGCCTTCAGCGAGGAAGCCGCCGTAAAGCTGCTCGGCGAGGATATTTCGCTCGTCCCGCGCCCCACCTTCGACGCCATGTTCTCCGCGGTAAACGACCGCGTCGCCGATTACGTCCTCGCCCCCATCGAAAATAGCCTCGCCGGATCGGTCTACCGTTCCTACGACCTGCTGATCGAAAGCAAGCTGCACGTGATCGCCGAGGTGATCATCCCGATCATTCACAATTTGATCGCGCTGCCCGGCTCGCGCTTCGACCAGATCGCCATCGTCGAATCGCATCCCGTCGCCCTTGCCCAGTGCGAACGTTTTTTCACCCAGCATCCGCGCCTCAAGCGCGTCGTCGCCGAAGATACCGCCGGCAGCGTCCACCATGTGATGCAGGCGGGCGATCCCGCGCGCGCCGCCATCGCCGGGCGCCGCGCCGCCCAAATCTATGGCGGCCAGATTCTGCGCGAGCATCTCGAGGATAATTCCGAAAATTACACGCGCTTCCTGCTGCTTTCGCCCGAAGCCTCCGCCGAAGGCGAGCAGGACGCCGATAAGCTGTCGCTCGCCTTTCAATTGGATCATCGCCCCGGCGCCTTGCACCATGCCCTCGAGCCCTTCTCCCGCCGCGGCATCAACATGATGAAGATCGAAAGCCGCCCGGTGCATGGCAGCCCGTGGCAATACCGGTTTTATTTGGACTTGCAGGCTTCGCTGCGCGATCCGGAAGCGCGCGCCGCGATTGCCGAACTGGAAAAGTTGGCTGTCGAACTCTGCATCCTGGGCTCGTATCGCTCGGCGCAGCGGACGGCCGGCGCCACGTCATAAAAGCAACGACATCTTCGAAGCGAGGAAACGAAAAAATGATCGTCAATATGCTGGGTGATGCAACCGAAGACCAGATCGGCCACGTAGTGGCCCGCATCAAGGAGTGCGGCTTTCAGGCGCACTTGATTCGCGGGGAGGAGCGAACCGTGATCGGAGTCGTGGGCAATAGCAATAAGCATCGCAGCGAACTCGAGGCCTTGCGCGCCGCGCCCGGCGTCGAGGAAATCGTTTACATCTCGCACCCCTTCAAGCTGGCCGCGCGAAGCTGCCGGCCGGAAGGCTCGGTCCTGAACCTCGGAAAGGGTGTCTCCATCGGCGGCAACGACGTGGTGGTGATGGCCGGCCCCTGCGCCGTCGAATCGCGCGAGCAGATTCAGGCAAGCGCCAAGCGCGTGGCCGAAGCCGGCGCCCGCGTCCTGCGCGGCGGCGCCTTCAAGCCCCGCACCTCGCCGTATTCCTTCCAGGGCCTCGGCGAAGAGGGCCTCAAGCTCATGCGCGAAGCCGCGGATAAGCACAACCTGCTCGTCGTCAGCGAAGTGATGGACCCGTCGCAGATCCAGGTCATGCTGCCCTATGTGGATATCCTGCAAGTCGGCGCGCGCAATATGCAGAATTACCATCTGCTCCGCGCACTCGGCGAAACCACGAAAGCCATTCTGCTGAAGCGCGGCCTCTCCGCCACCATCGAGGAATTGCTGCTCAGCGCCGAATACATCATGGCCGGCGGCAATTACAACGTGATCCTCTGCGAGCGCGGCATCCGCACGTTCGATACCACGCTGCGCAACACCCTCGATATCGCCGCCATTCCCGTGTTGAAGCAGCTTTCGCACCTGCCGGTTATGGCCGATCCTTCGCACGGCACCGGCCGCCGCGACAAGGTCGCTCCCATGGCTCGCGCAGCGGTCGCCGCCGGCGCCGACGGCCTCATCATCGAAGTCCATCCCGATCCCGAGCGCGCCCTTTCCGATGGCGTTCAGTCGCTCTACCCGGACCAGTTCGAGCAGCTCATGGCGGAAGTTCGCGTCATTGCCCCCGCCGTCAGCCGCCGCGTAGCCTGATCCCCAGCAAGCGCGGCAGCGCGACCCATCCTGCTGGGTCGCGCGCCCGCCGGCGCAGGGCCGGTGTTCCACAAATCACCAGTCACGTCTCACAATTTTATCTAGTACTATACCTTGACAAATAGATCACCATATGATAACCTGCGGCTGCATGTTCACGCTAATTCATCGCCGGCGCAAGCAGAGAAGCGAACCCCGCCAATCTCCGCCCGCGCCATTTCTAATCTACGGTACGGGGATTAGAAATACCCTTAACCCTCCTGCTTGCAACGCAAATTCGATTCTAATCTACGGTAAAGGGGCTTCGCGATTTATCCCAACTTCCGAAATGCGCCCGCGCTATCCCGTTGACACGTCGCTTTATCTCGACTACGCTTATCGCGAGATGAATTCTTGCTCTCCGAAGGCGTGTTGTTGCATCTGTTGTACCAGCCGCCCAATGTCTATGCCTTCGGGGGCGCCGGGTAGAGTGAACTAAGTTCCTGACATAATTGGACTTAATTTCAACCCGCCACCGGAGGCAATCCGCTGGCGGGTTTTTTTTTGGGAGAAGCCCTTGGCCGTTGACACCTCAACCGATCACCTGAAGGCACTCGAAGCCGAAAGCATTTATATCCTTCGAGAAGCGGCGGCGGAGTTTGCCCGCCCCGTGATGCTTTATTCCATCGGCAAGGATTCCTCGGTGATGCTGCGCCTCGCGCAGAAGGCCTTTTATCCCGGCAAGATTCCGTTCCCCCTGCTGCACATTGATACCAGCTATAAATTTCCGGAAATGATTCAGTTCCGCGATTGGTACGCACGGCATATCGGCGCCGAGCTGATCGTCCACACCAACCGCAAGGCCCTCGACGAAGGCGCGAACCCGTACACCTTGGGGACGCAGAAATGCTGCGGCCTGCTGAAAACGCGTTCGCTGCTCGATGGCCTCGAAGAAGGCGGCTTCGACGCCGCGTTTGGCGGCGCGCGCCGCGACGAGGAGAAATCCCGCGCCAAGGAGCGCGTCTATTCCTTCCGCGACGCGATGGGCCAGTGGGACCCCAAAAATCAGCGTCCGGAACTCTGGAACCTTTATAACGGCCGGCACCATCAGGGGGAGAGCATTCGGATTTTCCCGCTGTCGAATTGGACCGAGCTGGACGTGTGGCTCTACATCCAGGCGGAGGAGATTCCCATCGTGCCGCTCTATTTCGCGAAAGAGCGCGAGGCGGTGGTGCGCGGCAATTCGGTGCTGCTTCTGCAGCACGGCACGCAATTGCTGCCCGGCGAAAAGCCGCGGATGGTGCAGTGCCGGATGCGTTCGCTGGGATGCGTTCCGTGCACGGGGGCGATCCTCTCCGACGCGGACACGCTGCCGAAGATCATTGACGAAATGTTTTCGTTCCGCCGCTCGGAGCGCGAAAACCGCGTGATTGACCACGACGAAGAAGGCTCGATGGAGTTGAAGAAGCGCGAGGGCTATTTCTAATGACCACCGTGGCCCCAGAACCCGCTGCCGCGCCCGCCAGCGGCAACGACAGCTCCGTTCGCAAAGGGCTGCTGCGATTCAGCACCGCCGGCAGTGTGGACGACGGGAAATCCACCCTGATCGGACGGCTGCTCTACGACAGCCGATCGGTCTACGAAGACCAGATGGCGTCTGTCGCAAAGAGCAAGATCAATCGGTCGAGCGGGCCGATTGATTTTTCGCTGCTTACCGACGGCCTCCGCGCCGAGCGCGAACAGGGCATTACGATTGACGTCGCCTACCGCTATTTCTCCACGCCGCGCCGCAAATTCATCATCGCCGATACGCCCGGCCACGAGCAGTACACGCGCAACATGGCCACCGGCGCCTCCACGGCGGATGCAGCCGTGGTTCTGATAGACGCGGGGAAGGGCGTGCTGCGCCAGTCCCGCCGCCATGCCTATATCGCGAGCCTGCTCGGCGTGCAGCACATCATCGCTGCCGTAAACAAAATGGACCTGGTGGCGTACTCGCAGGAGGTGTTCGAGCGCATCGTGGCGGAGTTCCGCCAGCTTGCGGAGCGGCTCGGCCCGGCCACGGTGTATGCCGTGCCGGTGAGCGCGCTCGAAGGCGACAACGTGGTGCATCGCAGCGCGCGGATGCCATGGTTCAGCGGGCCGTCGCTGCTCGAATATCTCGAGGAAGTTGCGGTGCAGGAGAAAAGTGAATCCAGCCCCCTGCGCTTTCCGGTGCAGTACGTGATCCGGCCCGATTCGGCGTTTCGCGGATTTTCCGGGCAGGTTGCCTCCGGCGTGCTCCGGCCTGGCGCCGAGGTGATGGCGCTGCCATCGCGCGTCAAAACCCGCGTGAAGTCCATCGCCACATTCGACGGCGATCTGCAGGCAGCAGGCCCGCAGAGCTCGGTCACTGTTACGCTCGAGGACGAGATTGATCTGAGCCGGGGCGATATGCTCGCCGTCGAAAGCGAACTGCCGGCCGTGTCCGCCGAATTTCGCGCCACGCTCGTCTGGATGCACGGCGACCGGCTCGATCTGCACAAGGATTATCTGCTGAAGCACACCACGCGCACCGTGCGCGCGCGCATTCGCCAGGTTCGCCACCGCGTGGACGTGAATACGCTCGATCACGCCCCTGCCGCGAGCCTCGAAATGAACGACATCGGTGTGGTGGATATTCGCAGCGCGCTGCCGCTCTATTTCGACGCCTACCAGGAAAATCACGCCACGGGCAGTTTTATCCTGATGGACCCGATCTCCAACGCCACCGTCGCCGCGGGAATCATCGCCAGCAGCGCGGACGTGGGCGGGCCGCTGCACGGCTTGAAATCCAAGGGGCGTGTGGAAGGCATCGAGCGTACGCGGCGATTCGGGCATCCGCCCGCGGCCGTCTGGCTCGGCGGGCGACTGGGAGTGGCGGAACTGGTTGAGCGCGTGCTCTTCGACGAAGGATGGCAGGTGCAGCTTGCCGGTCCCTCGGATTTTCGCACCGACGAGCTTGCCGCTGTCGCGAAGGCGTTCCGCATGGCGGGTACCGTGGCGATCTTTTCGCCGGCCAGCGACACCGGCAACCAACAGCAGGCTGTTCGCGCCATTTTCGGCCGAGAGGCTTTCTTCACCCTGGAACCGGCGAACGAGAACGATAAACAGGCCGCCGCGCGCATTCTGGCGCAGGTCCGGCAATGGCGCGATGCCCAGGAAGGCCTATGGAGGGAAGAGGAATGAGCGAGCAGCTAAGCGAATCAGCGCCTCGGGAAGCCGCGGAACCCTCGCCGGAATCCCTGATCGAGCGCACGCTTGCCGAAAATGCCGGGCCCGCCTGCATCACGTGCAGCTTTCAGGCGGAGGATATGATCGTTCTCGACCTGCTGCGCCGGCGCGTTCCGGATATTCCGGTTCTCTTCCTCGATACTGGATATCATTTCGCGGAAACCTACGCTTATCGCGACCAGATGGCGAAGCTCTGGGGCTTGAACCTTGTGAACCTGGCGGCGAAGCAGTCCGTCGCGCAGCAGGAGGCCGAATTCGGCATCCTCAATCGTACGGACCCCGGCCGCTGCTGCCATCTGCGAAAGGTGGAACCGCTTTTCGCCGCGCTTGAGGATTACAGCATCTGGTTCACCGGCCTGCGCCGCGAACAATCGCCCACGCGCAAGAACCTGAAGCTGGTCGAGCATCATCAGCTGCCCACGGGCACCACGCTCCTCAAAGTCAGTCCCCTGGCTGGTTGGACGTGGGGGCAGGTGTGGAGCTACACGGCCGGGAACAAAATCGAGTACCTGCCGCTCTACGACGCCGGATACCGCAGCATCGGCTGCGAGCCGTGCACGGCATTGCCTGCGGCCGGCGCCGATCCGCGCAGCGGGCGCTGGGGCGGCAAAAAGCTCGAGTGTGGGATTCACACCTTCTCCAAGCGAGAAGATTGATGCAGGTCCTGGTCGGATTTTTGATCGCGCTGGCCGTGGGCCTGACGGGCATTGGCGGCGGCAGTTTCACGGTCCCGGCGCTGATCTTGCTCTCGGGGCTTCCGGCGGGCGTCGCGGTGGGCACGGCTTTCGTGTTCGCCGGTATCCTGCGACTGATCGCCTCGCCCTTCTACCTGGCCGGGAATCACGTTCACCTGCGCTATCTGTGGCTTTTGTTGCAGGGCGCCGTGCCGGGCCTGTTGATAGGGACCTTCCTTCTTCGGCTGTTTCGCGGAGACGAGTATGGGCCGGTAGTGGTTATCGTCCTGGGCGCGCTGCTCGCGGCGTCGTCCAGCATCACGTTTGCCCGACCGCTGCAGAACCAGCAGTTCGTCAAAAAGAATTCGAAGTGGCTGCCCTGGCTTGCGATGCCGATCGGAGTCGAGGCGGGCTTTTCGTCCGCCGGCGCGGGGGCGCTGGGGACGGTGCTCCTGCTGAACTATTCGGAGATGAGCGCGCCGCAGGTGGTCGGCACGGACCTGCTTTTCGGGTTGGTGCTAGCGGTGATAGGAAGCGGATTCCATTGGGAATGGGGCTCGATCAGCGGGGCGGCCCTGGCCAGCCTCCTTCTGGGCGGGGTACCAGGCGTGCTGCTGGGTTGCGCCTTTGCGAGCCGTGTCCCGGCACGAAAATTGAAGACGGTGATCGCCCTGATCGCCATTTTTGCCGGTTTGCAGCTCATGTGGAGCGGGGCGCACAGCCTTTCCACCGGCCCTCGCGCCGCAACCTCGCGGCCCGTCAGCACCAGCACCGCCGCGGACCCGCCGGTCGGCCGCTAACCCCCGAACTTTGAGGCACTTTTCACTCCCTTTGCTATTTGCATTTGCGGCACAGGAAAGCGGTGGTTCAGACGCGCCAATGGGATGCAAGTCTAGCAGATGCAGTACGTTACGTTACCATCGCCATTGGATGAACCCTGCAAATCCGAAACCCCTATGACAATCCTGTGACATTCCGTTGATGACATCCGCCAACCTCTACCCGGATCATTGGGTTGCGCGGCACCAAACCCGCCGCGCCAGAGGATGGGCGAGTGAAGGACCAAATCCAGCGCAAAGGCTCTCGAAGAGGGCATTTCGGATCGCGAGCTGCGGTTGCGACCACGCTCCTGGCGTTTCTATTCGCGGCCAGCCCCTCGCTTCACGCTCAATCCGACCCCGCGCCGGAGCAAGCGCCATATCCACTGGGCACGGCCGCTGCGACGCTCGATTCCCCTCGCCCCGTTCCCATTTTCAGCGCCGGGATGGGATTTATCACTAGCTTCGAGGGCGGCGAACCGCATCTTGGCCCGCTTGTTGCGCCGGTCCTCCTGGTTCCGATCGGCAGCCGCTGGCTCTTTGAATCTCGGGCGACATTTGAGTCCGATCTGGCGACGCCGCCGGGCAGCAACTCGTTCCATGGGGTGGTCGAAAAGGAACTGGACTACGCGCAAGTGGATTTCATCGCGAATCGGTATGTGACCGTCACGGTCGGAAGGTTCCTAACGCCATTCGGAATATATAACGAGCGCCTCTATCCGATCTGGATTCGCGATTTGCAATCCGATCCCCTGATTCTGCCGATCGGCACGGGACCAAGCGGTGCGGGAACTGGAGGGATGCTGCGCGGCGGGTTCGCCGTGAATGACCAGCTGAATTTGAATTATGCCGCATATTTTTCGACGCTCAGCTCGACGGAGCGATTCGATTCGGCCCGCATGGCCGGCGGACGGCTCGGGGCCTTTATCCCGAGCCTGCGGCTGGAAATCGGAGGATCGTTCCAGCATCTTCTGCAGGACGAGCGCTCGAATAATTTCGGATTTCACTTCGCCTGGCAGCCTTCCGCCGTCCCGCTGGATGTTCGCGCCGAATATGCACGCTCCGCGCGGGGGAGCGGCTATTGGATCGAGCCCGCGTTCCGCCTTTCGGGCGTATCACTCTGGGGCGGGGCGCTTCGCCGTGTGCAATTAGTCGCCAGGGCGCAGCAGTTCCTTCCTGGAGAGTTGGCGGATGACGATGTGCCGTCGGTGAATACGCGGCAGGCGGAATTTGGACTCAATTACTATTTTCGAGACGATCTGCGCTTCACGAGCAACTATGGCCGCGAGTTTAGCTCCGCAGGCAACGAGAACGTGTGGACCATGGGGTTCACCTATCGCTTCGTGCTGCCCTTGGGGCGGGGGGAAACGCAATGACTCGCAAATTAGCAGTGTGCCTGCTCGCGGCGGCGCTTTCGGTCGCTGTTTTCGGCGCCGCCGCGCAGCAACAGCAAAGGGCAAAGGCCTCCGATCGCGCGCCGGCGAGTTCGAAGCAGGACGATCCTCCGATGATGCGCATCGAGGGAGAGAAACGGTTTCGCGCGAACTGCGGCCGCTGCCACATGGCGCCGCATAAGTTTCCTCCGCGCATGATGGCCACCATCGTGAGGCACATGCGGGTGCGGGCCACGCTTACCGATCGAGACGTGAAGCTCATCCTGCGGTACATGACGGAGTAAAGGCACCATGAGAACAAAACGATCGCTGTGGCGCGCGCTCCGAATTGCGTGCGGTGTTGCTGCGATGGCGCTGATTGCTTCGCATAGCGCCGCCGCGCAATCCTCTCCGCGGGTAATCGAAATCCTGGCAGATCACGACAGCCGGTTTAAACTGCCGGGGCAGGCGACGCCGGTTTTGTCGCTGACGGCGGGAGAATCCCTCGTACTTCGAATCACCGCAAAGAAAGCGCATACGCGAAATCGCGACGGCTCGATCCATGGATTCACGCTATTGCGAGTGAAAGGACACACGCGGGTTTCGGGGTGGGACTTTCTTTTGAAGCCGGGCGTGCAGGAATTCAAGGTCACCGCGCCGGACGAGCCGGGCGAGTACGAGGCAATTTGCACCGTGATTTGCGGCGGGAACCACGAGGGCATGACGATGAAGGTGGTCGTATTGCCCAAGGTGGATTAAAGCAGCGAGTCGAGTAAAGGAAAGGAATACGCAATGCGAATTGCAAAGGCAATCGTAATGTTCTGTTTATGCGCGTTCGTGCTGTGCGGTCTGACTCTCAGCGCGCGGACGGGATCGGAAGAGGTTTTCAGGGGCGAAATCGCGGATTCGCAGTGCGCCATGAACGTTCATTCGCTCACTCGCTCGCATAAGGAGATGCTCAAATCGCGGCGCATGGGAAAAACCGCGCGTGACTGCTCGATCTCCTGCGTCAAGCGGAGCGGCGGGCAATACGTGCTGCAAAAAGGCGATACGGTGTACAAAATAGATGATCAGGCGAAGGGCGAGCAGTTTGCGGGCGAGAAGGTCGAGATCAAGGGCGTGCTGGATCCAAAAACCAAGGTGATTCACGTGCTTTCGATCGAGGCGAGAAACGATTAGCCGGCTTTCCTCGTTGTTGCGGACTCCGGATAAGTGACTCGCGTGCCGCGGACGCGGGCGAAGGGCGTGATTCGGTGGTCCCGCGGCGCTGTGTTGCCGATGATCTCCTTCACGCGGAGCCCCCGCGCAACCAATGCATCGGCGACCAGCGACCGATGGCACCGCCAGGGCACCGATTCGGCGCACATCAGCGCGCAGCATTTTGTCTTCATCAACTTGAGGGCGCGAGCGAGGCCTTTCTCGAATTCGGGCGTTTGCATGTAGTCCGCGAAGCCGCGGAAACTTGCGCTGCGCCAGCCGGTGTTCACGGAATCCTTTCGCGCGCGGCGCAGACCGCCTAGCGCCGGCACGTGCGTGTAAGCGATTTTCGCGCGGCGCAGGGATTGCGCGAGTTCTTCGCGGTTGTACTGCGGATTGTGCCGCGATTTCGGAATCGTCCGAATATCAATTACGCGCTGGACGCCGCTTCGCCGCAGCAGTGCGATGAATTCCTCAATGGGCCGCGTGGAATGGCCCACGGTGAACACGTTCGCGCCCTCCGCGGCTGCCGCTTTCTTCATCTGTTCCCATCATACTCGTCCCGCGAACGGCGCGGTCGCGCGGCCGAATCCGATTTGTGCTGGTGCCGCGGAACTCGGATAATGAAGATTCGCCGAGCCGCTGCGGCGCCGGGCGGCGGATAATAGTCCTATGGCACAAGCGGAAGTCACCACTCTTTTTTGGGATAACGGTGGTGTGATCCTGACGAATGGATGGGATCGCGATGCCCGTCGCGCCGCCGTCGACAAATTCCAACTGGACTGGGCCGAGTTCGAGGATCGCCATGAGCTGATGCTCAACGCCTTCGAGACGGATCAGATCACGTTGGACGACTACTTGCGGCGCACTGTGTTCTACCGTGAAAGGTCGTTCACGCCCGGGGCATTCAAGGCGTTCATGTTCGCGCAATCACGCCCCTTCCCGGAGTCGCTCGAGTTTCTCGCACGCCTGGCGCGCGGGCGCCGCTATCTGCTGGCTTCGCTCAATAATGAATCCCGCGAGATCAACGAATACAGAATCCGTGAATTTCACTTGCGCGACTATTTTCAGGCGTTTTTTAGCTCATGCTATCTGGGCGTTCGCAAGCCGGGGGTGAAGATTTACGCCCTGGCGCTGGAGATCGCGCAGCGCGCGCCAGCCGAATGCGTTCTGGTGGATGACCGCGGCTTGAACCTGGAATGCGCGCGCGAACTGGGTATGCACACGATTCAGTTTCAAAACGTGCGCCAGCTTCAGGAAGATTTGGGTAAGCTCGGCGTCGCGGTGTAGCAGAATCGTCCGGGGCTTTCATAAGGAGAGTGCGATGGAACTTGGCATGATCGGATTGGGGAAAATGGGCGCGTTCATGACGGAGCGGCTCGTCCGCGGCGGCCACCGCGTGGTGGGCTTCGACCGCGACGCCGCGGCCGTGCAGCGCGTGACCGAAAAGGGCGCGGCGGGCAGTTCGTCGCTCGATGCGATGCTCGGGCAGTTGAAGGCGCCGCGCGCCGTCTGGCTGATGGTTCCCGCCGGAGCGCCGGTGGACGAAACAATTCGCCTGCTGCTGCCTGGCCTTGCCGCGGGCGATACGATCATTGACGGCGGCAACTCGTATTACAAGGATTCCGTTCGCCGCGCCGCCGAACTGGCTCCGAAAAAGATAAATTTTATAGACTGCGGCACGAGCGGTGGCGTGTGGGGTTTGGCCGAAGGATACAGCATGATGATCGGAGGCGATGCCGCCGTGGTGGAGCGCCTGGCGCCGATCTTTCGCACCCTCGCGCCCGCGGCCGATAAAGGCTGGGGACGCGTGGGCCCGGCGGGGGCGGGGCACTTCGTGAAGATGGTCCACAACGGAATCGAATACGGCATCATGCAGGCGTACGCCGAAGGGCTGGATCTGCTGCGGCATAAGAAAGAGTTCGGCATTGACCTGCTGCAAGTTTCCAAAATTTGGCAATTCGGCAGCGTGGTTCGTTCGTGGCTGCTCGATCTTACGGTGGACGCGCTTTCGAAAAATCCGTCGCTCGAAAACATCGGCGCGTATGTGACGGATTCGGGCGAGGGCCGCTGGACCGTGGTCGAAGGCGTGGACCTCGGCGTCGCGCTGCCCGTGATTTCCTCGGCGCTGGATGTGCGCTTCCGCTCTCAGGACCCGGAGCCCTTCGCGAATAAGCTGCTTGCCATGATGCGCCATGAATTCGGCGGTCACGCGGTGAAAACGGCGTCGAAGGAATAACTTCGTTCTCCGATCGCGTGGCGAGTCGGACTTATATCCATGCAGATGAACATCGGCGTCTACCCTGATCTCGACGCACTTAGTGGCGCCGCACTGGAGGCGCTCCTTTCCGCGATAGGGCCTGCGATCCAAGAACGCGGGCGATTCGCCGTGGCGCTTTCTGGCGGCCACACCCCCGCGCGGCTCTACGCCCTGTGGGCGGCGGCTCCCTTCCGCGATCGCACGCCGTGGGATCGCATGCATTTATTCTGGGGCGACGAGCGATTTGTGCCGCTCGATGATCCGCTCAGCAATTATCGGCTGGTGCGGGAGGCCTTAATCACCCGCGTGCCGATTCCGGACGCGAATGTGCATCCGTTTCCAGTCCAACTGCCGCGCCCGGAGGATGCAGCTGCCGCCTACGAAAGGGAACTGCACGATTTTTTCTCCGCAGGCGCGCCTGCGTTTGATGTACAGCTTCAGGGCCTTGGCGCCGAGGGCCATACGGCCTCGATTTTCCCCGGATCGCCCGCGCTAGAGGAGCGCAGCCGATGGGTGATGGCGGTGGAAGCCCCGGCGAACCCTCGGCGGCGGTTAACGCTCACGCCCGCGGTTCTCAATTGCGGCCGCAAGACGATCTTTCTCGTCTCGGGTGCGGGGAAGCGCGCCATCGTGGCCGCGCTCCGTGCGGAATCCTCGCCGGAGAAAAGTGATTATCCCGCCGCACGGATCAAGCTCTCTGGCGAGGTCCGCTGGTTTCTGGATCGCGAGGCGGCGGGTTAGCTTCGCGGGAATTTCGCCGCACGAACATCTGGCGAACTGTACGCCGCTGTCCCCCGGTACAGTCGCGTTCCTGTCGGTTGGTACCATTGACCCGCTCACCGCGCGCTCGTAGCATCGCTTTCGTTCGGCTCGATCGCGCTTACTTCGGGGCCGAGCGTTTCAATGTCGCTTCAAGTCGTACCGGAGAGTCATTCAGCATGCCTTTGACGCAAGACCTTCCCAGGGATATTCGGACCAGGCCGAAGCGGCGCGGCAACCGCATGAATTCCCGCGTGCCGGTGAGCATTGAATGGAACGGCGGGAGCGGGCCGCTGCGCTTTGAATCCGGTTACACGCGCGTGGTGAATCCGTATGGATGCCTGCTTGTGAGCCCGGCGGAAATGAATCCTCAGCAGAAGCTTCGCCTCACGAATTTGGCCACGCGGCTTTCGAGCGATGCAACCGTCGTCTGGAAAGGAACGCAGCGTCCCGACGGATGGGACCTGGGAGTGGAATTGTCTTCAGGGAATACCGATTTTTGGGGCGTTGATTTGTAGGATGGGGGATTGCCTTGAAAGTTGAAGCGTCGAAAAGCCGGCGGACCGGGTCTGCGCACGCCGGGAAGCGGATCGTATCCTCCTCGGGATTTGCAACGGAGGTAATGCGCGCCGAGGCCGCGTCGATCAATGTGGTCGCGCCATTGGTTGGCGGCGAGGACTCGCGCCGGGAGCGGCGCGTCCTGCTGCGCGTGCGAACGAGCGTTCATCTGGCAATCAAGGGGAAGGTCACCACGCTGACGGGAATCACGCTGAGCGTTCACGACCGCGGAGCTATTGTTGTGCTGGATCGCAATGTGCCAGTGGATGCGCGCCTGGTGCTGGAAAATTCCAATACGAGAGAAAAAATTGCCTGCAAAGTGTCGCGGCCCGCGCGCGCGACCCCGGAGGGCTACCATACGGCGATTGAATTCGATTCGCCCTCGCCGGAATTCTGGAAGATAGCGTTTCCGCCTTCGGATTGGCGCGCCGGCGACGACTGAGGAGGGCGCGCCGCGATGCCGACGCTTACTCGCGCTTCGCCGCGCCGAAGGGCAGCGCATTCAGATCGAGATTGCCCCCCGACAAGATTACCCCTATCTTCCGACCCTCTGCCCCGATCCTCCGCAGCAGCGCAGGGGCGGCGGCAATCGCGCCCGAGGGTTCCACGATTAGCTTCAGCCGCTCCCACAGAAGCAACATCGTCGACACGATCTCCTCTTCGCTGATTAGCGAGACTTGGTCCACGTGCTTTCGCAGCACGCCGAATGTGAGCGGGCAGAGCGTCGCTCGCAGGCCGTCCGCAATCGTGTGCGTCGTGGCAGCGGCGGCAATCGCGCCTGATTTCAGCGAGCGGCTCGCGTCGTCGGCATTGAGAGGCTCCGCCCCAACCACGCGTATCTGCGGCCGCATGTGCTTCGCTGCGATTGCGGTGCCGCCCAGTAGCCCCCCTCCGCTTACCGGAGCGAGAATATAGTCCAGGTCCGGCATATCTTCAATCAATTCCAGTGCGGCGGTTCCCTGGCCCGCGAGCACGCGGACGTCGTTATAGGGATGAACCATGTGCGCGCCGGTCTTCCCCATCACGGTCGCGGCCGTGGCCTCGCGCGATTCGACCGTGGGCTCGCATTCAGTCACCACGCCGCCGTAGGCTTGCACCGCACGCTTTTTCACGGGCGATGAATTCGACGGCATCACCAGCCACGCCGGAATGCCGCGCCAGCGCGCCGCCTGCGCCAGTGCGGCCGCGTGATTGCCCGACGACGGCGCAACGACGCCGCGCCGCGCCTCTTCGTCTGACAGCGAGAACACGGCATTCGTGGCGCCGCGAATTTTGAACGAGCCGGTTTTCTGGAGGTTTTCGCATTTGAAAAAGACGCGCGCACCAGCAATCTCGTCAATCGTCGCGCTGGTCACGACGGGCGTACGATGGATCCGCGGCGCGATTCGCCGGTGGGCCTCTCGGATCGCTTCGAAGCCTGGAGCTTCGACGGGAGATTGTGCCTGCGCCCTCATATCGCGTTGCATTATGGCACAGCTCGTTCCGCGCCTGCTGCGGGGTGCTGCACGATTACTTACTCAGCCACATTAGAAAGCTTGACTCACCTATCCCGCGGCGGCATGCTCGCGGCACCCCTTCCTGCGATCAATCCAAACTGACGACGGCACAATTGCCGGGAGGAAACCATGTCCGGAAGAGAGCGTCGTGTTTCGCCAAGGAAGTCCGTTAGCATGCCGCTGCAATTTCAAATCGCGGAAGGGATAAAAGTTGGCAGCGCGGCGGCGCTGGCGCGTAATAGCGGCATTCAGCCCGAGCGCAGCCCGCTGCTGGTGGGAACGATCGAAGGGGAAACGATCAATCTTTCCGAGCGGGGAATTTATTTTAGGGCCCCCATGCCGCTGCAGGTGGGCGAGCCGATCGAGGTGTATTTCACGCTTCCACGTGAACTAACCGGGCGCAGCCCGGAGCGCGTCCGCTGCAATGCACGCGTGGTCCACATAGATCAGCAGATGGAGGGCGGCGGCGTTTGCGTAGGCGCGGCCGTGGAGCGGTTTGAGCCGCTTCAATCGCTTCGCGATTGGGATAATTGACTCCTCGCGGTTGCGATAGCTGCTTCGTGCGGCTCAGTGCGAAGAACCACCCGGCACGCTGAAGGTTATTTTCGCCGCTGCGGCGTTCTCGAAGCGGTCAGTGACTTGCACGGCGACCGTGTGCTCGCCGGCCGCGAGGCCCTTCAAATCCAACTCGTAGGATTCGTGCGGCGCGTCGGAGAGCAGGCCGGCGGGGAAGACGACCTTCCAGTCGCCCGCGTCCACGCTGTATTGTGCACGCGCGATTGCGCCAGACGTGCTCGCGGCGTCGAACGTGATTTTCGCTCCGTTTGCGGTTGTTGTGACGCGCAGATTTTCCACGCGGGGCGGGGCATTCGCGATTTCGAAGCGATCGCTCGTGCGCTCGGTCGTCAACGCCTGGTCCGGCGGATTGGACTCCGCGTCGGAGGCCACGATTTTCAAATAATACGCGCCGTCGGGCATCGTCGTCGTGTCCCAAGAGTAGTAAGGCTGCGTGAGCTTATCCTTCAGTAGCCGCCAAGTTTTCTCGCCTTCACCGCGGTAATAGACCGTGTACGCCAGATCGTCGCCGTTTTCATCGTGCGCCGACCAGATCGCGCTTTGATAGCCTTCATCCTCGAAGCCCTGAGGCGGAATCTCGATCTTCCGGTTCTCGGCGGCTTCCGCTTCCGCCGGCGGGCCGGAGAGCGCGCCCTTGGTTCGCCGCGGCATTCGCAGCGGAACGGGCCGATTGCCGCGCTGCGCTGCCGGCACCGCAATTTCCTGCAAGCGAATGCCGGGATCCTGAATTGCGATGTCGTCTATCTCAGGAGCGACATTTTTCGGCTGATAGGCGAGCTCGACCCATGAAATGCTTGGCTCGCCTCCGCCATCGGTATCCAAAAACACGGCTTTCCATTGCGCGAAGCGCGCGGGCGGGCATTCGATGCCTTTGCCGTTCGGGCTTTTGTATGGTCCCGACCACGCGCTCCAGTTCTTCTCCGGGCTCGATGTATTTCCCGAGCGCACGTAGAATTCCACCTTGCCGCCGGTCGCGCCGTTTTCGCCCCACCACGTCAAGCGGCCCCAATGCGAAAATATCTTCGCGTCGAATGCATCGGATTCGAAGCTACCGCCGGTTCCATATCCCGGCCCCAGCGAAAAGATTTTCCCGGGATTTGCCGTGGCGGCAAAAATCCGTCCGTCCGAGGCGGGTAGGAGGGCCGTTACCTGCGCCGATTCCGTATGCGCGATGTTGGAGTAAACTCCCTGTCGGTTGAGTTCGAGTACCTCGCCCTTATCGCCCGTGCCGAGGAGCAAGTTGTGCGATGCCGGGGAAAACGCCGTTGCGAACACGATGTCTTCGCGCGATGTCCACAGCGTTTGGGGTGAGCCATCCGGCGAAATCTTCACCACCTCGGCGCCTCCGCCGGTCGGCGGCAGCACAGGATAAGGCACGAGCCGCTGCGGCTGCGGCGCCTGCGTGATCAGGATTCCTTGCTGCTGCGGAGGCGCCGCGGAGACGCGCGCCTGCGGTTGTGGGGTTGCGGTCGGCGCTGGCGAAACCGTGATTCGCGGCGCGTGGGGCTCCTGGCCCACCGACGCGGCGTAGAGATTTCCGTGCGGGTCCTCGGTCAGCGAGGTCACTTCGGCCCGGTCCGTCTGGTAGATCACGAACGACTCGCCAGCCTTTGGCAGGCCATCCTTTTCGCGATTCACCTTCACGCGAAGGATTTCGCCATCGGGATCGGTGCCGATCAGCAGGTCGCCCTTCGAATCGAATGCAAGGCAGCGCGCGTGGCGTTCATCGCTTTGATAGAAAATCTGGCCCTTTCCATCCGGGCTGACCACGAACACCTGACCTTTGTCCCCGGTTGCGACAAATAGGTTTCCGCGTGCGTCCATCGCCAGCGCCCAGATGTACTTCGTCTTTGGCTCGAAGAAGACGCTCTTCTGCGCTTCGGGCGTTACCTTGTAAACTTTTCCGTCCGGCGAAGTGGCGACGTACAGATTGTCCTTTGCATCGAACGCGATGGCCTGTGCCGACAGCTCCGTGGATTCGAAGACCGTTGTCGCTTTGCCGGCGCTATCGAAGCGAAGCACCTTGGCATCCGATCCGCCCGCCGCGTAGAGCCTTTTGTGCGAATCGAGTTGCAGCGCCCACAGATAGGCCAGATTCGGATCCGCAAACGCGGAGAATTTCGGCGCCGGCGCGAGTTTTCCGTCGCTGCGAACAGCCACTCCGTGCGCCGTGCCCTTGCTGAATTCGCTCAGATCCGACTGACGCCAGTAATGCGTGTGCTCGGCGCGCGCCGCCGGCGACGCGAGAATCCCTGTTGCCAGAAGGCACACAATCATGGTTCGCCGTTTCATTCCGTAGGAGCTCCTTTGCCGAGCCTTCACTGGACGGTAAGCGTGAGGGTGTCCTCGCCCGCAATCACCTGGTGCATTTCCACGGACCATTCCCCGGCCGTGGACTGATACAGCACGCGCGCCCCTTCCGGGCTGCGCCGCTGGTCGAGCACGCTGATTTCGGAGACCGGCACGTTTGGCATTTCCTTGTCCTGCACCAGCAGCGTGGGCGTGGGTTGCAGCAGGGTCGCGTACAGGCGGTCATTGTGCCGTTCGCGATTGATCAGCCGGATCAACTCTTCGAGTCCGGGCAGTTGGGCCGCGGAGTTGGCGGCCAGGAACTGCACGTTGCGGTTCAGCGTTTCGGCGTCGCTCACCAGCAATTGCAGCGTGCCGCGCTGCGCTTGCGGCGGAACCGTCACCGGAATCTCCTGAATGAAGGGCGCGCCGCGATACGGGCGCAGCAGAACCTTCACTGCAATCGTTTCTCCGGGCCGCACCTCGCTCTTTTCGGCCCACGCGCTGTCAATCACGGCCCAGCGCCGCTCGGAGACGGCCTTCACGTTCAGCCGAATCCGTTCGATTTTCGGCTGCTCGTAGGGATTCGAAAAGATGCTCGTGAAGGCGTTTTGCACGCTCAATGCCACCAGCAGGCCATTCGGCGTCGGAGTGTCAGTGGGCGCGAAGAGGTCCTCCAGATGCACCGGCGTGTGCCCCTTCAGTTCGATGTCACCGTCGAGTTGCAGGGTCGAGCCCTCGCCATAGGCCGGGCTTCCGGAAATTCCGTTATATGCCGCGAGCGCCACTAGCAGCGGCGTGAGCTGCGGGCTTTCGACGACCTGGAAATGAAACGCCTTCTGGGCCGAAGGAGTCGTCAGCGTCACTTCCATCGGGATCATCGCGGGCCCGGCGCCGAGTCGCCCCATGATCGCGGTCGAGCGATCCTGCGTCAGAGTGCCGATTAAGCCGCCGGTGCTGATCACCTTGGTGGACGACATCGCGGAAGCCAGCGTCAGCAGCACGTGCGCGCGCGAGATCGGCATCGCCACCGACCCAAATCCATAGATCGGGTGCCCGCACGCTAGTATCCGGTCCGCCTGGACCGTGGTGATTGTGCATCCCGCGCTCGCCGAAAGGTCTCCGCGGATCAAATCCACGCTCACCATGTCGCCGGGCTTTACGTTCTGGTCCTGCGGCGTCGCCGGGGCGGTGCCGCCTGCCATGACCGCCATGCCCCATTGCGACAGCTGCTTGCCGAATCGTGCGAGGGTGTCTGGATAAAGTCCCGTGGTAATCAGCGGTGTGGCGATGGGCTCGAGATATTGCCCGCCGCCCGCGTCGGCCGGCACGGCAAACTGCTGGGGAAGAGCAACGCGCTGCGCTAAATCGCCGGGCGTATTCGTGCGCACGGCGGCGGCATGCGACGGCACCTGCGCCGAATCGCGTTCTACATCGAGCATCTCTTCGATCGGCGTTACGCCCCCGATGGCCTCCTTCGTGAACGTCCCGAGCTTCAACGACAGCGCACCGAGAAGTTTTCCGTCCACATAGACGGGGCTTCCGCTCATTCCAGCCACGACGCCCGTCTCCTCGGCCTTCTGGCCCAGCAACCGGACGAGGATCACGTCCTCCTTCGGCCCGAGGGCGTTCCGCAGCACGCCGATAATCTCCAGATTCACCGGCTCGACGGCGTCGCCCGAAAATATTGTGTACGCCACGCCCTTCATCCCGGGCTTCACTTGGTCCAAAGGAAACACAGCGGGGCTATCGGCCTCCGCCGCGCGGCACGAGCGCGCTGAGATAAAAGGGAACACCAATAGAAATAGAAGCGAGAATAAGAAAATCGCAGGGAAATTCACAGCAAGGGCAGGGAACCGCCGTGTACCAAGGGCCGGCCGCATAGCCAGCCATAATACCCGCCGCTCACCCCGGAATCAAATGAGCGAGTTCGTACGCCGCTCGCGCCTGCTGTGCGGCCGTCCATCCGTTACCAACTGTCGAACGTGCTCTCGGGATCCAGAGATCGCCACGAGTTACCGCCATCCGTTGTTCCCTACAGGTATCCGCCTTCGTCCACGACCCACCGTGCCGGGAAAAACGCACCTTGCTGAAGGATAGCGACCTGTATTCGATCGGGCTATCCGGCCCGATCTGCCGGATCCAGGATTTCCCAAGATCAGGGCTGTAAAAGAGCGCATCGTCGCCGTAAATCCAAATGTGCTTCTTTCGATCTGACGCTATCCCTCTGATAACTTCTGCGCGGGTCACAGCGCGCACTTTGTGGAATGTAGCCCCGCCGTCCGCGGTTTGATAAATCCAAGAGTGGCCAATTCGACTTTCGCCGATGATCCATCCATGCGACAGATCTATGAAAAGGACAGCGATCGGAACAAAGGGCTGTTTGCCGGCAAACCCATCGGCGCCCAGACGGGCCCACGAATGGCCGTTGTTTTTGGCCGAATAGAGGGAAACCTCGCACGACGCAGATTGGCTGCTATTTTTGAATTTGACGTGAAACGCCCACCCCACCTTCGGAGTGAGGGAGTACATGCCAGATACCGGTAGAGGAGCGGGGCGGATCGTGGTCCAGGTTCTGCCGCCGTCCAGCGTTCTCGCTAAGTGAGCCGCTTTATCCGCGTCATAAGTGGCCCAACCGCGGGACTGGTCCATGAGGAAGACGTCGGCCACGGCGTTTTTAGCGGCTGACATGGTCTCAGTGTCTTGTGCGGTGTTCGCCAAGCCGCCAGCAGGCACCGATAGCACCAGTGCTCCACCGAAGAGCACGGCAGCGAAACCGATAATTCATCGCTTGTTGAGAGCGCGGAGCATGATTGGGTCTCCCGCCGCTTGCGCCTCCGTTCGGCTGGTGAAGATTACGCGCGAACTCACGGTTTTCGAACCAGCTTCAAAATGCCAAATTTTTCGGGGTGGTGAGGCATCCATTCGCCTGTGGGCTGCCAGGCGAGAAAATGGCCGCGACCCCTGTCCGCATGCTGCAGCCGGTAGACGTTAACTCGAAATTCGTTTCCGACAGCCGCTGGCCTGCGGTCAACGGCCGTGAGGGGGACGCGCATCTCGCCATACCAAATCTTTTTCTCCGTATCTATTCGCGATTTCACCGTCATCCCGGAATTCCACAAATATTCGTCATTCCATCCGGGCCGCGCGCGAGTGGCGTCAATCGCCATGTCCAGGAACTCGTCTTGCGGCGAGATTTCGAACTCGTCATACAAGTTGATGTTCTGAAAATTCGAGCCGAGGTATAGCTCGAAATCATCGTGGACCCACAGCCGCTGCGTATCGTGCTGCGTCTGCGGGTGCGGGTTCAGGTGGAGCTTGTCGTACGGGCCCCAGAAGAGGAAATAAAGATAACGCTTCGTCCACCGCGAGCGCGCGTGCGATGCAACAGACGGATCCGGCTGCCCCAAAATGCTCCGGTCCAGTTCGATGCCACGCGCGTCGCGCCAAAATTTTGAATTGGGGTCGGCATTCAGCTTGTGATCCTTGGCCGCACGATAGCTGAGGAATGCGGCGGGCGGGTGAGCTTGAGGGAGCAAGAATAAAAACAGAAGCGCCGAAATGACAATCCGAGCCATGCTTTGGTGTGCCGGGCCCCCACTCCCGGTGATGAGTCTAATATAAAAAGCTAACGCTGGCCGCCGTACATCGCCGAATTGTAGAACGGTGCAAAGGCGTTGATCACAGCAGTGCGGAAGGCATCCTGTCGCGTGATCATATTGCGCGTCAGCACGCCCCACGCCCCCTGCGACTCGCGCACGCCCTGCTGGTTCGCAAAGCCGTCAATCGCATCGCCCAACTCGATTCCCTCGTCCAGCACGCGCCTGGCGAGCGATTCCGGAAGAAGCAGCGCCCCAGATTGCCCGAGACCGATTCTGGCGCTTCGGTCTGTCACGTATGCCCAGTTTTCCAAGAATACCCGCCGCGCGCCGGACTCATTCGTCACGCTGAGCCCGCCTTCGAGTCCCACAAAATAGCGCCATGCTTGGCCGCCTTCCAACGCGATTCGGACCATGGCTTCGGTGCGGTTTCTCGCGCCCGCGATGGTTTCGGCGGAGGAAAGGGGAGTGTGCCGCACGCCGCTTGCAACGTCCACGGATACGATTTCAAACCGAGCGTCTGGATCGAGCGCCGGGCCGATGACGTTCAGGGCTTCCCACACGGAATTCAACTTTGGGCGGCGAGTAGTTCCCACAGCAACCAGAATCGTTTGTACCTGGTGTGAACCTTCGGGAGGCGCTTGTCCCATTGAGATGTGAGAGACCGGAGTCTGGAGCGGGATAAGGGAATCGAACCCTCGCCTCGACCTTGGCAAGGTCGCGTACTACCACTATACGAATCCCGCTCGGGGAAAACCGCCGCCCTTACCGTATCATGGCACCCAACGCGCGGCAAGCGCGGGCAGCCATGCGTGCTGGGGAGATACACGTCCGTGCAATCCGGCCGGAGATTTTTCTGGCGGACGCATATTGTCACCCGAAGCCCGCGAATCGTGGACGCTAATCCACTTCCATGATGCGGGTTGCTTTCACCACCGGCGACTTCTTCTGACGCGAGGCGAATCGCTCTGCGCGATCGCGATCCACGTAGACGCGCGCGAATTTCTCACCGTCGTGATAATAGACGGTGACCTGCCAGTGATGATGCTTCCGCCGGCGATCACCGGCGAATCGGTTTGACTGCTTGGCTGTCTCTTTTTTCACGTGTGCTGAGCCCTCGGTGGCAGGACTATCGCAAATTCGCGACCGCCGCGCAAGTAACTAGTTAAAGGTTAGCATCAATATGCAAGACTTTTGCAAACGTATTCGCTCCGGGCGCATCTAATCTGTGTCAGCATGATTTGGACGGCGAACGCAACTTTTTGGTTCTGCGATGCGTTTATATCAGTAGAAAGGGGCCACAGCTTCAACGAGGAAATCATGGGGATCCGAACCGGGCGCGAAATGCAAATCGAGGATTTGAGGGGTCATTCGGCCGAAACCATCCTGACTCTACGCAGCATTCTGGCCGGCGGCGGGAAGATCACACCCGATCTGAAGCGTCCCGGCTTCTACGAGGTCGAAGGCGACTCCCTCATTTACTGGATCCACGTTGTGCCGTCCAGCGGCCGCGTGATGCTGCTGGCCACCTGGCCCACCAGCGCGGGCCAAGCCGGCGCTGCCGACGCAAACGACACCGCTTCGGCTGAGACGTGTTATCGCTAACCCGCGGTTCTGCGCTCCGCTAAAAGGCGAGATCCGCCGGCTTCAGACTTAAACTCTGAATCACATCCTTGGGCAATTTGTACACGGGTTTGCGGTCGCTCACGCGCGCGTAGGTATCGCTTCCAAGCGCTGGTGAAAGCTGTAGCGTCCACTTTGTGCCGTCGTTTTGCGTCAGCGTCAGCTCGACCGCGGGCTTCGCGAGCTTCGCATCAATTTCCTTCGATGGATGATCTATGATCGCGGTGGCGCGCGCGTCCATGATGGCGCTGAAGACCTTCCATGTCTCCGCCTGCTTTCCCTTTTGATCGGCAGGCGTTTCAAAGGTCCATTTGTCGCCGCTGTGTCCGATCGCGATCTCTCCATTGGGATCATGCAGCGCGATTTCCTTCACGTCGCCCTGCTGAAGCTCGGTGATCTTCTTGTCGCGCAGCGCCGGATATTTGGCGGCGAGCTTTTCCTCGAGCGCGGCATCGACGGTAAAGATTATGGGGCGGGAGGCGTCGCGCGCGTAAAAATCGCCTCCGTGCTTGGTACCGAGCAGAAGGATGGATGTTTTTCCAGCCTTGTCTTTCGCCGAGAAGGAGATCGCCGGATGGCCGAGGCCGTACCTGGCGAGGTCCTTGGGCTGTTCGCTGGCTACGTCAACCATCTTGGCGCCGGAAACGGCTGTAAGCAGATCGTTGATGGTCTGTTCGTCGGCCGGTTCGGCGGAGGGCTTGGTGAGCTTCCAGCCGGACTTTGCACGTGATGCGGCGATCTCACCGGAGGCGTTGCGCAGATCGAAGGACTGCACGTCCGCTGACGCGAGGTGAAGCACCGCCTTATCGCGAAGATCGCTCACGGATTTATCGGCGCTTTCGAGAAGGCTCGCGGGAAGAACGGCGACGCTTGCGCTGCCGTCAATCCGAGCGTATACGGAGCTGCCGGTGAAATCCTTATTGCCGAAATCGAGCGTGTGCTTGGCGCCGTTGCTCGTTTGAAAGTGGATCGTGAATCGCGGCGCAGCAAGGCCGTAGACCTTCAGGCGATCCGGCGCGCCCGGCTCGGTCTGCGAGACTTGGGCATTGGCGATGCCGTCCGTGATGGCGTTCACTGACGCGTCATCTGCTCCGGTCTGCAGCGGCTGAACGATTTGCCAGCCGCCATTCTTTTCCTCCAACTGGATGGGCGATGTACCGGACTTGCCTGGATGCGTGAGCGTGAGCGATCTGATATCCGCCGCCGATAGGGAAAAGGCCGGCTTTGTGGCCCCAGCCGATGAATTCGGGTTCTTGCTGCTTCGCTGGCTGTAGTAATAAACGCCCGCAACGATAACGATGGCGCAGGCGAGCACGATTAGGGTCGGTTTTTTAATCATGATCCGTCGCCCGCGCTAGCGGCGCCTCCACCAGATGTAGACGCCGGAGAAGATGATGATTCCCGGAAGGCAGATCAGATCAAACCACCAGAGCGTGCGTTCCTGGGCTTCCGTGAGGACGATCTGGCGATTCGTGGCGCTCTTTGGACGGATGGAGATCAGGTTCTCATCCTGGGCGAGCCAATCCACGCTGTTCATGAAAAGGTCGCCATTGTGCTGCATTCCGGCGTACTGGTTCGAGGCAAAATCGGAGTCGCCAATCACCACCATGCGCCCGGTCTTCGATCCTTCCGTCTTGCTGACTGCCACCCCGAGTGAAAGGGAGCCGGCGGTCTTCGGATCAACCTTGATTTCTTTTTGGTTTAGGTTGGGAACCGTGAAACCTTGTGGCCGGGTTTTGAGGAGTTCAACGCTGGTGAAGGCCGCGTTCGAGGCATTCGCGACGGCAACCGTGCGGGCCAGCGGAAAGAACGTCATGCCCTGTTGCAGGTCCTTTGTGATGGGACTATCGCCGTAATCGGTGACGAGCGGGGCGGCCGGGCCCATGCCGAAGAATCGGCCCACTCCGCTGGCGTCGAGGGCGAAATTTGTCCCGACGTTCACATTCCAGGATTGGAATACGCCATTGAGCTTCGGATCGGTTCCTGGATCCACCTCGATCAGTGCCTTGCCGCCGCCATCCAAGTATTTGGCAATCAGCGCCGTTTCTTGCGGGAAGTAGGATTCGGTGGGCCCCGCGATGACCAAAACCGCGCAGTCGGAAGGAACGCCGTTCTGCGTTACCAGGTTTACGGATTGAGTGGCGAAGCCTTCGGTTTTCAGCGACTGGTCCATCTGGCTGTAGCCGTGCTGCTGCGTGTCGGTGAGGGACTTTTCGCCGTGGCCCGTGACGAAGCAGACCGTTTTTACCGTGTTCTGCGTGAGCTTCAGAATCGCGCTGGTCACGTCGCTTTCGGAGGGGCTGCCGCCGCTGGAGTCGAGGTGCTGCGTGCGCGTGCCGGATCGCAGGATCACGTCGCCCACTTGCTTTGCGCCGTACTCCTGAGCCACCTCGGGCTTTTCCACGGGATCCACGTCCTTAAAGGTGATCCGGTGGCTCGCCTGTGTGTATTCGGACATAAGATCGTCGAACTGTCGATCGGGAGTCCGCTGAATCGGCAGGCGAACGAATCTCACCACATCTATATCCTGATGAAGGCCAGAGAGAATCTTGCGTGTCTGACCGGAGAGCGTGAAAAGCCCCTCGCTGGTAAAGTCGAACTGCTTATGGTGCTGATAGCCCAGGTAGTTCACCGCGCACAGAATCGCCAGGACCGCGACGACGAGCACGATGGCGTTGGTTCCGAGCTGCGACGAGCGCCGGGAGAAATAGCCCCAAATGCCTCGAAATCCAAGGGCGATGGAGGCGATCACCAGCACGGCCCCGCCGATCAGCAGCCCTTCGCTGAATTTCAGCAACTCTCCTTCGATCGCGTAGCGCAAACCGCCCGCGATCAGCAGCACCACGCCGATGCCCGCGGTGAGCTTAGTCCATTCGTACCGAGAAGCCTTCATCCTATGACTCCCCCTCCCCTGTATGAAAACGCCGGGCCGAACTCATGCGCGCCGCCAGCGCAACGAATCCACCGCGCGCACGGTGAGAAATAAGAACAGAAAAATAAAGCTAAGGTAATAAATCAGGCTCGATGTATCCACCACGCCTTTGGTGAAATCATTGTAATGAGCGATCACCGAAAGATAGCCCAGCACCGCGCCGACGCTGCTCGACGCGTTCGCCCCGAGGTTCAGCACCCAAAGCATCAGGAAAGCGGTAAACGTCAAAATCGCTGCAATGATCTGGTTTTCCGTGAGCGACGAAAGAAACGTTCCCAAGGCCAAAAGGGCGCCGCCGAAGAGCAGCACGCCCACATATCCGGCCAGCATCATGCGCCAGGGAGGAATCGGGTCGCTGTGGAAATACATGTAGGTTAAATACCCGGCGGTGGGGACCAGCATGATCGCATACAGGCTGAGGGAGGCAAAAAACTTGCCGAGCACGATCTGGGTCTCCGTGATCGGCGAGGTCATCAGCAGTTCCATCGTGCCGCGCTTGCGCTCCTCGGCGTAGACGCCCATGGTGAGCATGGGAAGAAAAAAGAGTATGAGCAGGGAAATGATCCCGAAAAAGGCGCGCATCACCTCGCCGGGCAGGTCCTGCTGCGTCATTCCCATCTGCATGCCTTGCAGTCCCGCGAGAATGGCCTGGCCAATATAAGACGTAAAAAAGAAGCCGGTGACGAATACGAAGACGCCAATCACAACGTACGCGACGGGCGAGACAAAATAGTGGCCCATTTCCTTGCGATAGACGGCGTAAAAGCTTCGCATCAGGGTCCTCACTTCCCTTGAAAGTGGTGGAATTCGTTTGGCCGCTTTCCGTGCGCATGTGGCAAAGCGGCGCGCCGAGTGCGAGCCTTTTAAGCTGCCGGCTGCGCGTGCGCGGAATCGTCCGTAGTGAGTTCGAGGAAAATATCCTCGAGACTCAGGCTCACGCCTCGCAATTCAAAAAGCGGCCAGCCCTTTTCCACGATGGCGGAGGCGAGCCGGCCGCGGATATCCTGCCCTTCGGCCGCCTCCACGGTGGCGAGCACGCGCCCATCGCTGGCGGATTCGGTCTGGATACGCGCCGCGCCTTCGACGTGCGTGAGTGCTTCGCGCAGCGCGGCCTCCGGGGCTCGCGCCTCGATCCGAACGCGCTGCCCGCCGCGCAATTGCGTGGTTAGGTTCTGCGGCGTGTCGACGGCCGCGATTTTGCCTTTATTGATGATCACCACGCGGTCACACGTCATGCTCACTTCCGGCAGGATGTGCGTCGAAAGGATGATTGTGTGATTTCCCGCGAGCCCTTTGATCAGATGGCGCACTTCGATGATCTGCTTCGGATCAAGCCCCACGGTCGGCTCGTCGAGAATAATCACGTCGGGGTCGTGGACCACGGCCTGGGCGAGCCCGACGCGCTGCTTGTAACCGCGCGAGAGATGCTTGATCAGTTCGTCGCGCTTATCATCGAGATTCGTCTTGTGCATTGCGTCTGACACGCACGAGGCGCGGCGTTCGGCGGGAACATTTTTTATCCGGGCCACAAAATCCAGATATGCCGCCACGGTCATGTCGGGATAGACGGGAGGCGCTTCCGGAAGATAGCCGATGTGCCTGCGAACCTCGAGAGACTGGTTCGCCACGTCGCAGCCCGCGACTCGCGCCGTGCCGGAAGTCGCCGGCATGTAGCCCGTCAGAATGCGCATGGTGGTCGTCTTGCCCGCGCCATTCGGGCCCAGGAAGCCTAGGATTTCGCCTTTTTTAACGCTGAAAGAAACCGCGTCTACCGCCGTCGTTGAGCCGTATTTTTTAGTAAGAGATTCGACCTCGATCATTCCGCCTCCAAATAGAAAATGAGCTTGCAGCGCGGCCGGGGGAGCCATCCCGGCATTTTCGTGAGATTCGATTTTGTGCGCACGGGATGGCTGCGCCCGGCCCGGGGCGCGATCCCAACTCGTCTCGTTAAGATCTGCGGGGCGGAGCGCGCCGGCCTGCCCGCCGCCGCGTACGCGTGGATGGCTGGTTCCGGCGAGCTAACTTTTATACTAAAAAACGCCGCAAGATAAAACCGCGCTGTGAAAACTTCCGATGCGAGTCCCGCACGATCGTGGCTTTACCCACGCCGCGAGGCCCTCGCGGAGCGCGCGGACCGCGCCTCGACGGCGGTCGTCAGACCGCCGCGCGGGGTGAATTCGCCAAGGACGCGGCAAGAGACAGGATGGATCGCCGCCACAATGTCGCGCAACATGCGATTGACGGCGTTTTCATAAAAAATCCCAAGGCTGCGATACGCCAGCAGGTACATCTTTAATGCCTTCAATTCCAGACAGAGCTTTGCTGGCTCGTACTGAATTGTGATGGTGCCGTAGTCCGGCAAGCCGGTCTTCGGGCACACGGAGGTGTACTCCGGGAAGCGAATGGTGATTTCGTAGCCGCGGAAGTGATTCGGCCAGGTATCGAGCGGCGGCAGCTTTGCATCAATGCCGGCGCGCGCGTGGGCGGCGGTGTAATCGGGCATTCGAGAATCCTTTCGCGCGGTATTTTACACTACGCGGCGGCGCGGCAGCGGGCGTTCAGGTTTCGCGTGGAACTTCGAGCGGCCGCGTTATATCCTCTCGCCAAATGCTTTCTTCCGGACGCTCGCCGGCACCCGCGCTGATCTTTGGGCTGATTATCACGCTGGGCGTCGTCGTGGCGTATTCGTGGTATGTGACGCGACAGATTGACGGCCTGCGCGCCTTGCAGAATAACCTGGCCGACCGCAGCCGCAAGGATTCGTTGCAGCTTCTTCGCATTCAGGGCGACCTGAACCAGCTGGCCCTTTCGATGCGCGACATGCTCGATAACGAGGAACCGTATCCCCTCACCGCGTGGTCGGCGGAATTCCAGCGCATTCACCGGGATTTGGACGACGCGCTGCGCACCGAGGCCGGCGTGGCCATAGCCCGCAGCACGCCGGCGCAGAGGGAATATCTGGCGCGTTCCTTCGCGCAATTCTGGAACGCCGCGGATCGGATGCTCGCGCTGGCGCAATCCGGAAAAGATGCGGAGGCGCGGAGCGAAATCCGCATCACGCTGCAGGCTCGGCAGGCGTCGCTCAGCACCGCCGTGGCCCGGCTGTTGCTCGAAAATAATGCCGGGGAACAGCGCGCCGCGGAGCAGGCCAGCGCGATCTACGACCGGGTGCAGCACCGCGCCTATCTGTTTCTGATTGCGTCACTGCTCGCGATTGTGCTCACCAGCGTGTACCTGATTTATTCCAACCGAAGGCTTTTCGCGCGGCTTGCGGCGCTTTCGAGCCAGCGGAGCGAGCTCGCTCAGAAGCTCATCTCCGCGCAGGAATTGGCGCTGCGCCACATTTCCCGCGAGTTGCATGATGAATTCGGGCAGATCCTCACCGCCGTGGGCTCAATGCTCGGCCGCGCGGAGCGCCATGCCGCGGACCCCGATACGGTGCGCGCCGAACTGCGCGAGGTGAGAGACATCGCGCAAAACACGCTCGAGAACGTTCGCAGTCTTTCGCAATCCCTGCACCCCGTCATGCTCGAGGAGGCGGGGCTTGAGGCGACACTCGATTGGTACATCGCAAATCTGGCCAAGCAGACGGGCATGGCGATTCATTACAGCAAGTCCGGCGCGCCCCTTGCGGTCAACGGAACGGGCGCGATCCACATCTATCGCATTGTGCAGGAGGCGCTGAATAACGCGGTGCGGCATTCGGGCGCAACCGAGGCGTGGGTCAGGCTGCACTCTCTCGATGAGCGCATCGAGATGGAAGTGGAGGACCACGGAAAAGGTATCGAGGAACAACCGCCTCGATCCGGGATCGGAATGGTTGCGATGCGCGAACGCGCCGAATTGCTGGGCGGCGCAATCGAATTCGTACGGCCGCAGGGGGGGGGTACGCTGGTGCGGCTGCGCGTGCCGCGCGGGGGAGAATCTCATGGCGGCGCCTAAAATTTCGATTCTCCTCGTGGATGATCATCATCTGGTGCGCCGTGGTTTCCGCCGCTTGCTCGAAGACGAAGCCGATATGGTCGTCGCGGGCGAAGCGGGCGACGGCGAGCAGGCCGTCCGGCTGGCGCGCGAGTTGCACCCGAAAATCATTCTGATGGATTGCGCGCTGCCCGGGCTGGGAGGCATCGCCGCGAGCCGCAAAATTCTGGATGCGCGCCCCGAGCAGATGATCCTGATGCTCAGCATGCATTCGGAGGAGACGCTGGTGCGCCGGGCGCTCGACGCGGGCGCTCGCGGATTTATCCTCAAGAACGCAGCAGACCTGGACCTTGCAGCCGCCATTCGCCGCGCCGTGGCCGGAGAAATCGTGCTGGCGCCTCAGCTCACCCGCCCCTCGACATTAAAAGGCGAGCGAGCGGCCGGGCTCACGCAGCGCGAACTCGAAATCCTGGAATTGATCGTGAACGGAAAATCGAATAAAGAAATCGCCGACTATCTTGGACTCAGCGTCAACACCGTGTCCGTCCACAGGGCGAACATCATGGAGACGCTGGGCATCCACAAGGCGGCGGATCTGGTGGTCTATGCGATTCGGCACGGTCTGGTGAGCATCTCGTGAATCGCCGCTCTTTTCTTCTTAGCTTATCGGGCTGCGCAATCCCTCCGCTGGTCTCGCGTTCCCTCGGAGCGGCGCCATTTCTGGACGAGGGAGAGACGAAGTCCCCCGCGCCCGGATTTCGCATGGTCAACGTCGCTCCCCAGGCGGGGATCAACTTCAGCCACAACAGTGGCGCGTACGGAGGGAAGCTACTGCCGGAAACCCTCGGTTCCGGCTGCGCATTTCTCGATTACGACGGCGACGGATGGCAGGACATACTCCTCATCAACGGCATGGATTGGGCGGGGCATAAGCGCAGCCGGACAACCCTGAAGCTATACCGCAATAATCGCAATGGGACGTTTTCAGATGTGACGCGCCGCGCCGGTCTCGACCTCGAGATGTACGGCATGGGCGTTGCCGTCGGAGATTACGATAACGACGGCTTTCCCGACGTTTTCATCACCTGCGTGGGCGAAAACCGCCTATTTCGCAACACGGGGAAGGGCTCGTTTGTGGACGTAACGCGGGCGAGCGGCCTTGGGGGAAGGAAAAGCTTCAGCACGTCGGCCCTATGGTTCGATTACGACCGGGATGGCCTGCTCGACCTGTTCGTTTGCAATTACGTCAGGTGGTCCCCCGGCCAGGACGTCTTTTGCAGCCTGGACGGAAAGCACAAGTCGTACTGCACGCCGGAAGCATATCGCGGTGAGACATGCTGGCTTTTTCGCAATCGCGGCAACGGAACCTTCGAGGATGTGACGGCGACGAGCGGAATTTTCGATACGACCTCGAAGTCGCTTGGCGTGGCGATGCTGGACTATGACCAGGATGGCTGGCCGGACCTCTTCGTCGCCAACGATACTCAGCCCAACAAGTTGTATCGGAATCTGCGCAATGGGAAATTCCAGGATGTGGCGGTGCATGCCGGGATCGCCTTCAGCAGCGAAGGCCGCGCCCGCGCCGGTATGGGCGTGGATGCAGGCGATTTTGATGGCTCCGGCAGGCCCGGCTTGGCGATCACGAATTTCGATAACGAAATGATCGGCCTGTATCGCCCGGTCGCCGGCGGTTATTACCAGGATATCGCCACGGCCGCCGGCATCGGGCTGCCCTCGATGAACACGCTGGGTTTCGGTTGCGTCTTCGCGGATCTGAATTTGGATGGCTCGCTCGATCTCGCTGTAGCCAATGGCCACATAGACGAAACCGTGCGCAATATTCGGGGCAACGTTGGCTATGCGCAGCCGCCGCAGCTTTTCCTCAACGATGGTCGCGCGCATTTCCACGATGTAGCCGCGGCGATGGGCCGGGAGTTTGCGAGTCCGAAGGTTGGCCGCGGGCTTGCCTACGGTGATTTCAATCGCGACGGCAATCTGGATCTTTTGATGACGACGAACAACGGGCCAGCGTACCTGTTTCGAAATGACAATCGCACCGGCAACCGCGGAATTCGCTTCCGGCTGATTGGGACGAAATCGAACCGTGACGCCATCGGTGCAACCGTAACAATCGAGGCTGGCGGCGCATCGCAGCAACGCATGGTGAAGACGGGGTCGAGCTACCTCTCACAATCGGAGTTGCCGGTCACCTTCGGGCTTGGGTGGCGCGACCGCGCGGAACGGGCCGTGATTTGCTGGCCAGGCGGTCGCACGGAGGAATATAAGAACCTTGCGGTGGGCCACGCGTACGTATGCACCGAAGGGCAGGGAATTCGCGAGGAGCAGAAGTTCTAGCCGGCTAATATTTTTGCACTATTGCCGCAAATGCGCGGAACGCATAGATTCGCGCCATTGGTTTCGCCCTGCACGGGCGAGTTTGGCACTCCACCCCGGCGACTGGATCGTTCAGTCGAATTCCCGGGTCCGGCACCCCAGTCGGACCCGGGAAAGTGCCATCCCATATGGTTTGCACCGTGGCCGCTTTCTAATCGGGGGAAATCCATGAACGATCAGGAACCACGCGAGGGCAATCAGGGCGATGCGGCAGAGCAGTCCCCCCTCTCGCAATTGGGCCAATCAATAAAAATTCGAATCACCGAAGACGCCGAAGCGACCGGCGAGGTTGCCGCCGCATACGATTTCTGGCGTTCGCGATCTGGCAGGAAGCAGTTGCCCGGAATCATCAAGTGCTTCGGGGCACGCCCCGATTTCCTGCGGCAAGTCGTCGAGTTCTCCGACACAGTCCACTTTTCCGAAGGGCATCTTTCACGCCGCCACAAGGAGATGATTGCAAGCTGGGTTTCATACCTCAACCGGTGCCCGTATTGACTGGACAGCCATGCATACTTCCTGCGTGTTCAGGGAGCGAGTGAAAAGTGCATTGCGGCAATCCTCGCGGGCAAGCTGGACGATGCCGGGTTGACCCCGGCCGAGCGCGCGCTGCTCGATTACGCCGGCCTGATCACCACTGCGGCGCATCGTTCGACACCCGCTGATGTGCAGAAGCTGCGCGACGTCGGTTGGACGGAAGATCAGATTGCCGAGGCGGTCTATGTGACGGCGATCTTCGCATTTTTTAACCGCGTGGCGGACGCCTTTGGCGTGCCTTCGCAGGATTATCTTACGCTCGATCGAATGACCCCTTAAGCAGGTCAGGCGGTTTCCAGACGGACCAAATCGTCAAAGTTTTCGCGCCGCCGAATCGTGCGGAATCGTTTGCTCGCCACCAGCACTTCGGCCGCGCGGGGCCGGGAATTGTAATTCGAGGATTGCGCGAAGCCGTAGGCCCCGGCCGCCCAAATCACGAGCAGGTCGCCTGCGCTCGCGGCGCCAAGCGGCCAATCGCGCGCCAGAAAATCACCCGTTTCGCAGACCGGCCCGACCACATCCACCACGCGATTTGCTCCCCTGGTACCATCGCCACGGACAGCCGTGGTGATCGGGTGCGTAGCCCCATAGAGGGCCGGGCGTATCAGGTCGTTCATCCCGGCGTCCACAATGACGAAGGTCTTGCCGCGGCTCTGCTTCGTGTAAAGAACGCGCGTAAGCAGCACGCCCGATGGCCCCGCTATCGTGCGGCCCGGCTCGACGAGCAGGCGGCAGCCCAGCGGGCGCACGATTTCGGCGAGCGTGCGGGCGTACGCGGTAACGTCGAGCGATTGCTTTTCCGTGTAGCGAATGCCCAGCCCGCCGCCGATATCGAGCAGGTCGAGCGCGATCCCTTGGGCAGCCAATTCGCGCACGTAAGAAGCGAGCCGCTCGACGGCGCGTCGAAACGGCGGCACGGTAAGAATTTGCGATCCGATATGCGCGCTGATGCCGCGCCAGGCGATCCAGCGAGAGGATTTGTGGGCCAGGTACAGCTTGCGAGCCTCGCGCCAATCCACGCCGAATTTGTGGTGGCGATGTCCGGTGGAAATATGCGGATGGCCGCCCGCCAGCACGTCCGGATTCACGCGTATGGCCACTCCCGGCCGCGCGCCGCCTCGCGCTACGTGACGCGCTGCCTCGCCAAGCAGCGCCTCCATTTCCGCTTCCGATTCGATGTTGAAGAGCAGAATCCCGCGGCGCCTGGCAGCCCCGCTGCGCGATGGGTTGTAAGAAAGAGCGGCGCGGATTTCGTCTCCCGTTTTGCCAACCCCTGAAAAGACGATTCGCTCGCCGCTCACGCCAATGCGCCCCAGCCTTTCGAGTTCACCGCCGGAAACAATATCGAATCCGCTGCCGAGCCGAGCAAGCAGCCGCAGGATGGCGAGATTTGAATTGGCCTTTACGGCGTAGCACAGGCTGTGCGGCAGGTTTCCCAAGGCGCGATCAAGGTTGCGGTACGCCGCCTCAATGCTCGCGCGGCTATATACGTATGTCGGGGTTCCGACCGATTGCGCGAGCGCGTCGAGCGCCACGCCTTCGCAGAATAGCCGCTGATTTCCGCAGTGGCGCGAGCCCGAGGGGCGGTAACGGAAAAATGGCGTGTAACTCGTCGGATCGGGTGCTGAGGCAGGGTGTAACGCGTGCGTCATGGGGCACCCATCTTACAAAAGTCGCGGCAAAAAGCCATGCCCGGGGTTGCACCGCGCGAATTGGCTGGCCCGTTGCATCCACTATGCTCATAGAGTCACATAGCTGAACCACCCAGCTTGGGGCGGGCTGGCATGCAAGTCCCGCCCCGAGAACTAATTCCCGGGCCCATGCGTATTCATGGAAGAGGGATTGGCCTTGAAGAAGGTGTCCGATAATGGGAAATTAGGGCTTCCGGCTGCTCACCAGCGGTCACCTGAGCCGTCTATTGTGCCAGGGGCGGCGGAAGGCGCTCCAGCCGTGGCCGGGGCCATGCCTCGTGACGCGGCGGTGGTGTCGGCTTTGGGCAGCGAACCGGACAAGAACACCATGGCAATCAGCTTCGCACTCGACGGAGATGCGCGCCAGGCAGCGGCCGCGAAGATGGCCGAGGAGCACGCCTTAGTCCGCCGGGCCCAGGCAGGCGACCGGCTTGCCTTCGACGAATTAGTCCGCAAATACGACCGGGATGTCCTGCGGCTGGCGCTGAATCTGGTTCGCAGTGCCGAGGAGGCGCGGGACGTCTACCAGGAAAGCTTCCTGCGCGTCTACCGGAACCTGCATCGCTTCCGCTTCGAGTGCGCCTTCTACACCTGGCTCTACCGAATCGTAACCAACGTCGGATTGGATCATCTTCGCCGCCGCACCACGCGCCGCGAGGATCAGGCCCCGGTGCCGGAGGATTGCGAGGGCGGCACGCGCGACTTTTTTGATCGCCAACCGGAAACGAGCGCGGTGGCTAATCCGGAAAAGCGGCTGCTCGGGCAGGAACTGGGCGTGCAAATCGCGTCGGCGATGAAGCGGCTTTCGCCCCGCGAACGCATGGTTTTCGAGATGAAGCATTATCAGGGGCTGAGGCTTCGGGCGATCGGCGATCTGCTTGGAACCTCCGAGGAAACGGTGAAGAACTCGCTGTTTCGAGCGACGCGCAAGCTGCGCGAGACGCTCAGCCCGGTGCGCTAAGGGGATTGACGCAGATGAATTCGCAGCAAGACCAGGATAGTGCGGCGCAGCGCGGAGATAGCTGCAATCGCTTCGAGCCGCTGCTGATCTTGTCCGCCGCCGGAAATGAGCTGGACGCGGCTGAGAAAGCCGATCTGGCGGAGCATTTGACGTCCTGCGCAGCGTGCTCCGCGGCCCTTGCCCGCGAACGATCCCTCCTATCGCTTTTGGCGGAGCAGCGGATCGAGGCGGACGCCGCATTGCTGGGCGGTTGCCGCGCGAGCCTCGAAGATGCGCTCGACCGCGAAGAGGAACGCGGCTGGCTCGGCCGGATTTTTGCCGGCGTGATTCCCGCGGGGTGGACTTCTCCGCGGCCTGCATGGAGCGCCGCGCTGCTGATCCTTACGGGATTCGCAGTCGGCGCATTTGGCCCGCGGCTTTTGCAGCATCGAATGCCGGTCCAACCTTCCGCGCGCCAGCCGCTCGCCGCCGCAGACGCGCCGCCGGTCACGCAAGAGCAAGCCCCTGAAGTGAACTCGCTTCCGTCTCCCGATTCGCCCCTCGGCGCGCTCGATCTGCACACGGCGGATGTGGCCGGTATAAGCATCCTGCCTTCCGCGGCGGATGGCATCCCGCAGGTGCAATTGCGCCTGAAGGCCCAGCAGCCGGTCACGGTGCAGGGCACGGTAAATAGCACCGACGTGAAGCGAGTGCTGCTGTACGTGCTGCAGCACAATCAGCGCTTCGATCCCGACGTGCGGCTGGACGCCGTGGACCTGCTCTGCGCCCGCAAGAACGATCCCGAGGTCCGTTCGGCTTTGTGCCGCGCCGTGCGAACCGATCATAATGCAGCCGTGCGGCTGAAGGCGCTGGAAGGGCTTAACGGCGCGGAGCCGCAGGCGATGATCCGCGAGACCATGCTGGACGCCCTTGTGGACGACCAAAATCCCGGCGTGCGCGTCGAGGCAATCAATGCGATTCGCCAGATGGCTGCCCGGGGCGAATGCCCCACGCAGGGGCGGGTAGCGACCGTGTTGCGCAACCGCATGGAAAAAGACCCCAACGCCTATATCCGGATGCAGAGCGCCGCCGCGATTCGCGACCTCGGGTCGCACCCGAACTTCTGATATGCCCAGAACTTCTGATATGCCTTTTCGCGCTTCGCATCTTCGGAAGCCGGCCCCCTCCCGCCGCAGATTCAGCCTTTCAATCCGTCCATCGCCGATCTACTTGCTCGCTGCGTTCGCGGTGTTCTCTATGCCCGCTGCCGGGCAGCCCGGCGCGCCATCGGACCTGCACGGCGCGATCGCTGCGACAAATAGCGCCCGCGTCCACGTGATCACTGATATCGGCAACGTCGTGATCCGCGCCGACGCTGCCAATCAAGTGGTGTACAGGGTTCACATCGAAACCGACGCGCCGAAGAAAGATCGCGCCGCGCTGGTGAAGAGCTTCCGCGTGGTTGCGTCACCGGTTCCCGGGGGCGTGCTTGTGCGCGGCGAAGCGGCGCGCTGCGATTGTCGCGGCCGACTGTGGGTTACGCTCGATCTCAGCATCCCGAAGGCCAGCAGCCTCGATGTATCCACCGGCGGCGGAAATATTGACGCGGGAGATTTGGGCGGCGGGGCAGTTCTCGCCACAGCGGGCGGAAATATCACGGTTGGAAACGTTGCCGGTTCGGCCCGCCTTACCTCGGCAAGCGGGGGGCACATCACAATTCGCAGCGTCGCGGGAGACCTAACGGCCTCGACGGCCGGCGGGCACATCACTGCGGACTCGGTGCAAGGCAACGCCGTGCTTCGGACGGCTGGCGGCCACATTCGCGTCACTTCGGTGGGCGGCACGGCGCATTTCGATACCGGCGGCGGAAACGTCACCCTTGAGCATTCAGGCGCCGGGCTCGACGCGCAGACGCTCGGCGGCGAAATTGAAGTTGGCGATGCGACGGGTTTGGTTCATGCCTCGACCGGCGGCGGCGGAATCCGCGTGGTCAGCGCCTCCGGTCCCACGAATCTGGAAACGCCCAGCGGCAGCATCTATCTGACGCAAGTGAATGGTCCGGTGCACGCTTCCACCGGGGCCGGCGGAATTACGGCATGGTTCAGCGGATCGGGAAAATCTGTTGCGCCATGCCAGTTGCAATCGAAAGATGGCGATATTGTGGTGTACCTGCCGCGCGAATTTCCAGTGACGATAGACGCGCGAATTCAATTGGGCGACGACCATCGGGTGATCTTCGATCCCGCGTTCCCTCTGAAGGTGAGCTACGACACGTCTGGCGGTGATCGTTCGATCCGCGCACAGGGCGCCCTCAACGGCGGGGGCGAAGTGCTGCACTTGCGCACCGTTTCCGGAAACATCCGCGTGGCGCTCAGCGACGCAACCAGGCAGGTGCAGCTCTATCGCCAGCAGATGAACCAAATGCAGGAGCAGATCAAGCGGATGCAGCAACAGTTTCAATTGCAGATGCGCCTTTTCGAGCACCACGGGCCGCCGCCACAGCAGCGCAACCCGGCGCAGCCAAACTAAACGCGCCGCCGCGAAGAGACGTAGAAGGCCGATATCGGGAAGGCTGGTCGGGAGGCAAACCGTGAGCGTAACAAATATTCGCGGCCAAATCGCGCGTCGCATAGGTTCCACGAATGCGCGACGGATCGTAAACCGGCCGCTTGTTCTCAGGACGGTTGTCGCGGGTACGGCGCTGCTCGTGGCCATAGCGGTCTCTCCTTGCCCCGCTCGCGCAACGAGCGAAACCTTTCAGCGCACCTATGCCTTCGCGCGCGGCGGCACCTTTCAGCTCCAAAACGTGAACGGCTCCGTGCAGGTGGAAGGCTGGGCGCGCAATGAAGTGCAGGTGCGCGCAGTGAAGACCTCGGCCGCGGCGCAATCGGAGCTCGATCGCGTGCGCATTGACGTCCAGAGCCGCCCAGGAACAATCGCGGTGCGCACGCTCTATCCGAGCAGCGAGGGCGCGGAGATTGCCGTCGAGTACCACATTTACGTGCCCTATCGAATCCTGTTGGGCAGCGTCCAAACAGTGAACGGCAGCGTCCGCGTGCGCGGCATCGAAGGGCGAGGGGAGTTGCGCTCGGTCAATGGCAACGTCGAGGTACTCGACAGCGCGGGTCGGTTTAGCGCCAGGACTACAAACGGCAATCTGCGCCTCGAGCTGCGGAAGCTACTGGATGGCGCCCCAATGGACATAGAAACCGTGAATGGATCGGTGGTGCTTGGCCTGCCGGCAAATGCGCGCGCAGACCTGCGGATTTTGAGCATGAACGGTGATTTTCATTCTGACTTGCCGGTGTCGGCCTCGGCTCGCTTGCCGCTGCGGGGCCTTCGTGTGAAGCTCGGCGCGGGCGGCGGGGAAATTTCGCTGCGGACGATCAACGGCGGCATTCGCTTGGTTCGCGAGCACCCGGGGATTTGAAGATAGAGCTTCGAGGAGAACGTCTATGAGCCTGTCCAGATATTCGGTATCGGTCATCTTGTCGGCCGTTGTGGCGGCCGGCTTTGCCCTTGGAGCGAATCCAGCCGCGTTGGCCCAGGATTCTGTGCCCGCGAAAGTCGCAGCGGCGCCTGCGTCGCCGGCTGGTGCGGCTCAGGTGGCGGATTCGTGCGCGAGCTGGGACTCCTGCGCGAAGGAACTCAGCCAGCAGGTCGAACGCGCGCGGCGCGAATGGCAGGCGGAACGGCCCAAGATCGAAGCTGAGATAGAAAGGGAGCGCCAGGCGAGCGGCATCGAAACGGCTAAGCTAAGACTGCTCGCCGAGCAGTTCCGCGAGAACCAGGGGCAGTATCGCCAGGAAATCGCGCAGGCCGCCCAGGATGCGGCGCGCGCGGCGCAGCAGCTCTCCGGACAGGGTCAGAAGAGCGCGATCTACACCGAAAGAGCGCAGGCGTTGCGCCCATTTGTGCAGGCGAATTCGGACGAAGGCTGGCTCGGCGTGGAAATCGGCGAAGTGACGGCGCAGAAAGCGAAGGATCTAAAACTTTCCTCCGAGCGCGGCGTAGTAGTGTCAGGTGTCGAACAAAATAGCCCCGCCGCGAAAGCCGGTCTGAAGAAAAACGACGTGATCCTCCAGTACAACGGGGAAAACGTCGAAGGCGCCGAGCAATTTCGCCGGCTGGTGCGCGAAACCCCGCCGGACCGAACCATCACCTTGGCCGTGTCGCGCGACGGCAAGACGCGGAACCTTTCAGTAAAGCTGGAAGATCGCGCCCATGCCGAGCGCCAGAATCTGCAAGCGCTCTCGGGAAGCCTGCGAAACCTTCAACTCGCCCTTCCGAATCAGGAATGGAGCCGCAATTTTGCCGCGCCGGATTTGTTCCTGTTTAGCACCCGCACGCCCGTGCTCGGTATCACGGCCGAAGACCTTTCCGGTCAGCTTGGAACCTACTTCGGCGCGCCCGATGGCCAGGGCGTTCTCGTGCGCGACGTTCGCTCCGCATCGCCTGCCGAAAAAGCAGGGCTCAAGGCCGGAGACGTGATCATCAGCGCCAATGGAAAGCCGGTGCATTCGCTTTCGGATTTACGCGGCGACTTGCCGGCGCGCGATACGAAAAGCGCGACCACCCTAGCACTCGGCCTAATCCGCAAAGGCGCGCAAATGAAGATTTCGGTTACCATCGAGCCGCCGAGCACACCCGAGCCTACGCGCCCCACTCGCACCGCGCAGCTCTAACCAGCAGGCTGCCGCACATCGCGCGTTTCGGCATCACCGCGGTGGAATCAGCCGATTCTGGCCTCGAATGCCGGCTGTACCTCCGCGCCTTCATGAAACTGGCCTTTGACCGGGTTTCCGCGCAAAATCCATTTTGAGCCATCGCCATGCCCGAAGACTCTCTTCTGAAGTATTTCCAGCCGGGCTCGCGCCCAGCGCGAGAAATTGCGTTCGTGTGGCCGCGCGGATACCGCACGATGCGCTGGAGGTATGGTGACCTGCTGCGCGCCGCGGCGCGATTCGCGGCGGAATTCACATCGCGCGGCATAAGCAAGGGCGATCGCGTCCTCCTCTGGGGTAAAAATTCCGGCGAATGGATCGCGGCATTCCTGGCGTGCCTGTATTGCTCGGCCATTGCCGTTCCGATGGACGCCATTGCGGACCCGTCCTTCGCAAGGCGCGTGGCGCAACAGGCGGGTATCAAGCTCGTCTGCGCAAGCCGGGAGATGCCCGCCGAGGGCCTCGCGTCGCAAATGATTGTTCTCGAGGACATTGCGGATGCCGCTCAGGCCCGTTTGGCCGGTTTTTCGCCCGCCGAAGCGCATCGCGGCGATCCGGCCGAAATCGTCTTCACCTCCGGTACCACGGCCGAGCCGCGCGGCGTCGTTCTTACCCACGCAAACCTGCTCGCGAGCATCGCCCCGATTGAGCACGAGATCGCCCGCTATCGTCGCTACGAGCGATTTTTCCACCCGCTGCGTTTTCTGGTCCTTCTGCCGCTCAGCCACGTATTCGGCCAATTGCTGGGCATCTTCATTGCGCAGGTGATCGGCGCCACCGTGATTTTCGCGGACACGCTGAATCCAGCCGAGGTGATCCGCACGATTCACCACGAGCGGGTGTCGCTGCTGGTGACGGTGCCGCGAATGATCGAATCGCTCCAGGGCCATCTCGAGCGCGATCTCGCCGCGCGAGGCCGGAAGGAGCGTTTCGATCGCAATTTCCGGGCGGCGGAACACGAGCACTTCCTCCGCCGCTGGTGGCGCTTTCGCAAAATTCGCCGCCGCTTTGGCTGGAGGTTCTGGGCAATGGTCTCCGGTGGCGCCGCTTTGCCCGCGGCGGCCGACCAATTCTGGACTCGCCTGGGCTACGCCGTGATTCAGGGATACGGCCTCACCGAGACGACCTCGCTCGTCAGCGTCAATCACCCTTTTCAGATCGGGCGCGGTTCGATTGGCAAGTCGCTGCCCGGAATGGAGGTAAAGCTTGCGCCCAACGGCGAAATACTCGTCCGCGGCGAAAATGTCGCGGCGGGCTATTGGAAGGGAAGCTCCGTGGCCACCGCCGCGGACGCCGAGGGCTGGTTTCACACCGGCGACTTGGGCGAGCGCGATGCCGAGGGCAATCTCTACTTCAAGGGCCGCGCGAAGAACGTGATCGTCACTCCCGAGGGCCTGAACGTCTATCCCCAGGACCTGGAAGCCGAGTTGCGAAAAGAGCCAGACGTCCGCGATTGCGTGGTCATTGGTCTGGCGCGCTACGGAAACGCCAAGCCTTGCGCGGTGCTCCTGCTGCACCCCAAGCCGGGTGACCAGGAATCGAACGCCGAAGCGATTGTGGCGCGCGCAAATGAGCGGCTGGCGCCGTTTCAACGAATTCGCACCTGGATCGTCTGGCCCGGCAGCGATTTCCCACGCACGCCCACCCAGAAGCCCGTCCTCGCCGCGATTCAACGCGAGGCCGAAGAGCAGCTTGGCCGTCGGACGGCGGCATCATCCCCCGCACCGCAGCAAAGCCCGCTCGCTCAGATCGTGGCGCGCGTCTCGGGCCAGGCTGCCCCGCGGGATGCGGCGGCCAAGCTGCAGCTCAGCTCGATCGAACGCGTCGAACTGCTGGGCGCTCTCGAGGATCGCTATCAGCGCGATTTGAACGAAACAGATTTCACCCGCGCCGATACCCTCGGAGCGCTCGAAAAGCTTCTCGACCAGCCCGGCGAACGCGCCTCGTCGTTCCATTTTCCGCGCTGGGTGCAGCGCTGGCCGGCTCGGGTTTTTCGCGCCGCCGTTTTCAACCTCCTCGCCCGCCCTGCGCTATACATCCTGGGCCGGCCCGTAATCCTGGGCCGCGAAAATCTCACGGAAACGCGCGGTCCCGTGCTGGTGGTTTCGAACCACGTCACCTACTTCGATCCCGCATGCATCCTCGATGGCTTGCCCGAGCGCCTGCGCAGTCGTCTGGCGGTTGCGATGGATGGCGAGCGCCTCGAATCCATGCGCCGCCCGTCGCGCGGCAGCGGCTTTCTGTGGGGCATCGCAAATCGAGTGGCGTACTGGCTCGTCGTCGCCATCTTCAACGTGTTTCCATTGCCGCGCCGTTCGGGATTTCGGAAGAGCTTCGCTTTTGCCGGCGATCTGGTCGATCGCGGCTGGAGCGTCCTCGTCTTCCCCGAAGGCGAGCGCTCGCGCACCATCGAGATGAACCCATTTCGCGCGGGCATCGGCCTGCTGGCTGCGAAGCTGCGCGTTCCCGTGGTGCCGATGTACCTGGGTGGAATCGCGGAACTGCGCGCCGAAGGCAAGCACCACGCCAAGCGCGGGCAGGTGCGGATCGTAATCGGCCGGCCGGTGCAATACGGTGAAGCGCAGCCGGCGGAGTTGATTGCGCGCGATTTGCAGCAGCGCGTCGCCGCCCTTAAAAACGCAGGAACGCCCAGCGGCGCCAGGCATCAGTGATCGAGCGGTAGTTTCAATCGTGCGTCGCAGCCTCGCGCGGATCGCCGATTTTCGAGCGCCAGTGTCCCACCGTGCGCCTCCGCGATTTGGCGGCTCAGCACCAACCCGATTCCCGATCCGCCGGGTTTTGTCGTGAAGAAGGGCACGAAAAGATTTGCGGAATTCGGAATGCCCGGGCCGTCGTCTTCGATCCATATTTCCGCGCAGCCATTTTCGCGCCTCCATCCGGCGCGCACGCCCCCGCCGGTTTCCAGCGCCGCATCGGCGGCGTTGCGCAGCAGATTGATTAAAAGCTGCTCAATCTGGTCGGGATCCGCACGGACCGTGATTTCCGGTCCAGGCTCAACTTTTACGGAAAGGCGGCGTTCCATTTCCGCTGCGCGCCGGATTCGTTCGCCCAGGTTCACCGGCTGCAGTGCAGGCGGCGGCAGTTTCGCCAGCGCCGCGTAGGAGTTCATGAAGCGCGCCAGGCTGTCGCTGCGCGCCGCGATCACGCCGAGGCCGCTGCGCATATCCTCCTGCCAGTCCGGCGGGCGGCGCTTTCGCCCAAGCAGGCCGTTCATGTTTTCGGCGACGGACTTTATGGGCGCCAGGGAATTATTCAGCTCGTGGCCAAGCACGCGAATCAAGCGCTGCCACGTCTGCCGCTCCTCTTCGCGAAGCGCGCGGCTCACGTCCGTGATCACGAGCAACTGATGCGGTAAACCGCCCTCGCGAAAGAGCCCGCGGTGGATCTCCCATCGCCCGGATTTCCCGGGGAACGCAATCGGCGCGATGCGCGGCGTCTCGCCCGCAAGGCACTCGGCCAGCCCCAGCGCGTCCGCCTTGCGCCCCAGCAGGTGTTCCGCCGGATGGTTCAGGACGCGTTCGCCCGCGCGATTCACCAGCCGCAGACAGCCGTCCGCGTCGAACGCAAACACGGCGACGTCAATCTCCTCCATCACCTTGCGCAGCAGCGCCGTCGCCTCCATCGCGCCCAGCCGCTGCTGCCGCAGCGTCTCGCCCAGCGCGTTCACCTCGCGCAGCACCTCGCCCAATGCGTCCTCTCGTCCCGCGCCGCGTGCGCGAATGGAAAAATCGCCCTCGCGCAGTGCCGCCAGTAAATTGGAAATGGTACGCAATGGAAAGGCCACGCGCTTCTGCGCCGCAAAAGCGAAGCTCAGCCACAGCACGAAGATCAGGATGGTCAGCGTCCATTGCAGCCGCTCGGAGTGCCCGCCGGACCAGAGCAGCGCCAGCGCCACAATCGCGCTGCCCAGCCCCGCCGCCAGGGCCAGGGCAAGAATGCGCCGTTCGTACGCCAGGGGCTTCATTTAGAGGCTGTATTTCTGCAACCGGCGATAGAGCGCGCTGCGGCTTAATCCGAGGGCGCGGCTCGCATGGCTTACGTTTCCTCCGTAGCGCGCCAGCGCCTTCTGGATCAGCACGCGTTCCACGTCCTCGATGCTCATCTCGTCCAATCGCGCTGCCGATTCGCGCGCGGGCCGCAAGCCCAGGTCGCTCGCCCGCACCATGCAGCCTTCACTCATCAGCACCGCGCGTTCGATCGCGTGATCGAGTTCCCGTACGTTGCCGGGCCATGAATGATCCAGCAGCAGGCGCAGCGCCGCGGGATCGAAGCCCTCGATCTGCTTGCGATAGCGCTGCGCGGTTTGCCCCAGGAAATGCCGCGCGAGTAGCGGGATGTCCTCTTTACGGTCGCGGAGCGGAGGCAGGTGAATCTCGATCGTATTCAGGCGAAAGAGCAGGTCCTCGCGAAATTTTCCTGCCGCTACTTCCGTTTGCACGTCGGCGTTCGTCGCCGAAAGTATGCGGACGTCCACGCGCCGGGTGGCGGAAGATCCCACGCGCTCCACTTCTCCCGTTTCGAGCACCCGCAGCAGCTTGGCTTGCAGCTTCATCGGCACATTGGCGATTTCGTCCAGAAAGAGCGTTCCGCCGTCCGCCGATTCGAAGCGCCCGATGCGGTCCGATTTCGCGTCCGTGAATGCGCCTTTCACGTGCCCAAATAGCTCGCTTTCGAAGACGCCTTCCGGCAGCCCGCCGGCATTTACGGTCACCAGCGTGCGCCCGGCGCGCGGCGAAAGCGCGTAAAGCGTCCGCGCCACAACTTCCTTGCCCGTCCCGTGCTCGCCCGTGATGAGCACGTTCGCATCCGACGGCCCCACGCGCGCGATCACGTCCATCACCGGGCGCATCGCCGCCGATTCCGCAATCATCATGGGCCGGCCATCGGCCCGCAGCAGCCGATTTTCGGCCTCGAGGCGCTGGCTTTTGCGCAGCGACTGCGATAGCTCCATCTGCGTCTTCAGGATCGCCAGCAGCCGGGCGTTTTCCCACGGCTTTTGGACGAAGTCGCGCGCCCCGCGCCGCATCGCCTCGACGGCAAGTTCCAGGCTGCCCCAAGCTGTCATCACGATCACGGGCACGGTCGCATCGCGCGACTGTATTTCGGAGAGCAGGTCCAGCCCCTCGGCCCCGGAGGTTGTGTCCCGTGCATAGTTCAGATCCATCAACACGGCGTCGAACTCGCGCGAGCCCATCGCGCTCAACACCGCCCCAGGCGAAGCGGCTAATTCCGTATCGAATCCCTCGCCTTTCAGCAGCAGGCGCAGCGCCTCGCGAATGTCCGGCTGATCGTCTGCCACCAGAACCCGCGTGCGCGGAGCGCTCGGAATGTAGGGCTGCGTCATTTCCATTGGGCCGATGGGCCAAGGTGCCGATGCGGCGATTTTATCGCGGATTTCGCGCGAAAGCTGCGGCGCAGGGTTTTCGTGGGAGCTTGGCTGGCACCGCCGCTACTCCTCCCGCAAGGCCACCAGAGGGTCCACGCGCGTGGCGCGCCGCGCCGGAATATAGCACGCCGCTGCGGCCACTACCGCCAGGCCGATGGCCGCACAGACAAAGGTGGCCGGATCGCGATCCGAAACGCCATAAAGCTGGCTCTGCAAGTAGCGAACCAGCCACAGCGCGCCCCCAATCCCAATCGCCAAGCCGATTCCAGCCTGCCTCATCCCCTCGGCCAGAACCATGCGGCGCACGCTTGCGGGCGTCGCGCCAATCGCCAGCCGAATCCCGATCTCGTGCGTCCGCTTCGACACGCCGTAGGACATCACGCCATAAATTCCCACCGCCGCCAGCAGCGTAGCAATCCCAGCCAAAATTCCCAGAAGGATGGCGTTCATCCGCTGCGGCGCGATGGATGATCGGTAGAGCCGCTCCATCGAGGTCACGTAGGCCAACGGCAAGCCGGAATCAACACTCGCCACGGCGCTGCGCAACCCCGCCACAGCGCGAGTCGGATCCCCGGCCGTGCGCAGCACGATCCGCATGACCCGCGAAGGGTTCTGAGACTCCGGCACGTAGAGCATCGGCAGCGGCTTTTCACCCAGCCGCCAGTCTTGCGTGTCGCCCACGACGCCCACAATCGTCACCCAATCCTCGCGCGTCTGCGCGTCGTAGGGATTCGCAGCCACGGCTTTCAGCCGAATCTGTTTGCCGATGGCATCGTCATTGGGCCAATAGCGTCGCTGCAGCGCGCGGTTGATCAGCGCCACTCCGGCTGTCCCCGGACCATCCTCCGTCGAAAAGTCTCTGCCTTCCAGCACGGCTATGCGCATCGTGTGAAGGTAATTCCTCACCACCACGCGGTATTGCGACGTGAACTCTGAGCCCGGCCGCGCCGCGGGGCGCCCGGCGATATCGAAATCGCGAAAGCCGGTCCAGCTCGTCATCGGCAAATAGTTCACGCCGCCCGCCGATTGCACCCCTGGCAGCGCCGAGGCCCTCGCAAAAAGCGCCCGGTAAAAGTTCTCCACCTGCTCCGCGGATTTGTAGCGTGCCTGCGGAAGTTCCAGCTCCGCGGTCAGCACGTGGGAAGGGTCGAACCCCAGATTCGTCGCCGCAATTCGCTGGAAGCTGCGAATCAGCAGGCCGGCTGCAACGAGCAGAAGCACCGAGAGCGCCATTTCCGCGATCACCAGCGCCGAACGCAGTCGCTTGCCGCGCCGGCCCTCGCTCGAAGCCCGGCCGCCCTCCTTCAAGGCTTCGGGCAGGGGTGAGCGCGACACCTGCACGGCGGGCGCAAGCCCAAAGATCAGCCCTGTGGCTACCGTGATCACCACCGCGTACCCGAGCACGGCGCCGTCCATGCGTATCGGCAACCCGCGCGTGATCTCGGTCAGCGCTCCGCCAGGCGGCGCGGTCAGCAGCAACAGGCGCAGCCCGGCGTAGCCCAGTAGGATGCCCAGCGTGCCGCCCAGCGCGGCAAGAAGGGCGCTCTCCGTCAAGAGCTGCCGAATAATCCGCAGCCGCCCTGCTCCGATGGCCCCGCGGACGGCAATCTCGCGCGTCCGGCCCGCTGCCCGCGCCAGCATCAGGTTCGCCACGTTCGCGCAGGCGATCAGCAGCACCAGCCCTACCGCCCCGGAAAGCAGCAATAGGGCGCCGCGCACGTTCCGGTTCAAATCATCCTGCAGACGAACCACGCGAATCCCCGTCCCTTGGCGCAGATCGGGATATTCGCGCCGAACGCCCGCCTGAATTGTCTCCATTTCGGCTTGCGCCTGCCGCAGCGAAAACCCATCCCGCAATCGGCCGAAGACCACCAATTCTTTCTGGTCGCGATGTGCCGGGTCGCGCGTGAAGGCAAAGGGCGCCCACACGTCCAGGTAGTCCTCGCCGCCAAATGGAGAAAACCCGCGCGGAAGCACTCCGATAATCGTGTATGGAGTTTCGGAAAGGACGATGGATCGCCCGATCACGTGCGGATCGCCGTCGTAATTCTGCTGCCAGAAACGATAGCTCAGCAGCACCACGCCGTTGTGCCCGGCGGTTTCCTCGTCCGGCGCAAAATCTCGTCCCAGAACCGGCTGTACCTCAAACATCCGGAAAAAATTCGCGGAGGTAAGGATCTGCCAGATTTGCCGCTTCGTGCCGTCGCTTCCCACCAGTGTTACCGATCGCGCACCGTAAGCCCCCATCTGCTGGAACGCATGTGTCCGCTCCCGCCAGTCCAGGTATTCCCATGAAGCGACCGTGCCGCGGTTCGACGAAAGATTCGCATCGGTTTCCCAGATCAGCAGCAGGCGATCGGAATGAGGGAAGGGAAGCGGCTGCAGCAGCACACCCCGCACCATGCTGAAGATCGCCGCATTCGCGCCGATCCCGATGGCCAGCGTCGCCACCGCTACAATCGCGAAACCGGGATTGTGCCGCAGAATCCGCCAGCCATACCGAAGATCGCTCCAAAACCCGCCCATGCACTCTCCGTGGAACCTGCAGCATTTTACTTTTCGTAGACAGTATGTCTACTGTTAAACTACGGCCTACCTGGCATTGCTTGCTCGCCCGCCATCCGGATTTGCTCTGGTGGGTTTGTCTCTCTTGTATCAGAATGAATCGGGTCCTTGCGGGGTCCGATGGAGGGGAGCGTCTCTTGAGAATATCCGTAATCGGCGCCGGCTACGTCGGCCTGGTGACCGGCAGTTGCCTGGCCGAGATCGGCCACGACGTGGTCTGCACCGATAGCGACGCCTCGAAGCTGCAGACCCTCGAAAGCGGAGGCCTTCCGATCTACGAGCCCGGCCTCGAGAAGGTCGTCGAAAAGTCGCGCAAGGCTGGCCGCCTCCAGTTCCGCGCCAAGCTCGCCGACGCAGTCCACAATGGCGAGGCAATCTTTATTTGCGTGGGCACTCCTCCCTTGCCGAATGGCGACGCCGATCTCAGTTCGATTGACCATGTCGCTCGCCTGATTGCCACTGAAGCGACTTCGCCCAAGCTCGTGATCGAAAAGAGCACGGTTCCGGCCCGCACCGGCCAGGAATTAAAACGCGCCCTCGCGGTCTACGGCAGAAAGGGCAGCATTCAATTTCGCGTGGCCTCGAATCCGGAGTTCCTTCGCGAAGGCACCGCCGTCGAGGACTTCCTCCATCCAGATCGCATCGTAATCGGAGTCGAGGACGAATCCTCCGAGCGCCAGCTTCGCGACGTCTATCGTCCGGTGCTCGACCGCAAATTCAATTGCCCGGTGCACGCCCCTGCCTGCCCTGACGCCACCGCGCCCTCCTGGCTCGTCACCACCATCAACAGCGCGGAGCTGATTAAGCACGCGTCGAATTCCTTCCTCGCCATGAAAATCTCCTACGCGAATATGCTCGCCGATCTTTCCGAGCGGCTTGGCGCGGACGTCGAGCAGGTGGTCCGCGCCGTTGGCATGGACCCTCGCATCGGCCCCAATTTTCTCAAGGCCGGCCTCGGCTTCGGCGGTTTCTGCCTCCCGAAGGATCTGCAAGCGTTCGTTCATCTCGCCGAACGCTCCGGCGTGGATTTCTCGCTGCTCAAGGAAGTCGAGCGCGTCAATCGCAAGCGCATTGACCGCTTCATGGAAAAAATTCGCCACGCCTTGTGGGTCGTCAAAGGCAAGCAGGTGGGCGTTCTAGGCCTGGCGTTCAAGCCCAATACGGACGATGTCCGCTTCGCCCCGGCCGTCGAGTTAATCCGCAATCTTCTCGCGGAAGGCGCGCGCGTCCGCGCCTACGATCCCGAAGCCTGCAATAAAGCCCGCGCCATCCTTCCCGATATCGAATACATGGACTCTGCCAACGCGGCCGCTGAAAATTCCGAGGCGCTCCTGATCGCCACCGAATGGGACGAGTTCCGCCATCTCGATTGGGACCACATTCGAGACATTATGGCTCGCCCCTTGCTTCTCGACGGCCGCAACATGCTCTCACCCGCCGAAATGAAGGCGCATGGCTTCGAATATCACTGCTTCGGCCGCGCGTAAACGCTTTCGCCGATTTCAATTGCGGCTACGCCCGGCGAAATAACAGTAGCCTCCTATTCGATGCCGCACGTACACTATTGCCGGACAGCAATGATCCCCGCGCATCGTGCCAATCCGGCTGCCTCAGCCATTGCTGGCCGTTCCATTCGCGTCCTCGGCATAGACCCGGCCGTCGCCGGCCAAACGGGCTATGGCGTTGTCGAATTCCGCGGCGCCTCGGCCACCGCCATTTGCTTCGGCGCTTGGAAGCTGCCGGCCCGAGCCGATTTCGCCTCGCGCCTCAGTGAAATCCATCGCCTCATCTCGGCCACCATCCAGGAATTTGCCGCCGACGCCCTCGCCGTCGAGGACGTATTCGCCGCCTTGAACATTCGCACCGCGCTTAAGCTCGCCGAAATGCGAGGCGTGGTGCTGCTCGCCGCGGCCCAGGCGCGGGTGCCCGCTTATAGCTACTCCCCGCGCGAGGTCAAAGCCGCGATTGCAGGCTACGGAAACGCCTCGAAACGCCAGATGCAGCAGATGGTGAGTTCGCTTTTGAGCTTCAAAGTTTATCCTGAGCCCGCGGACGCGGCAGACGCGCTGGCCGTCGCCCTTTGCCACGCTCAATTGTCTCGCGCGCGCGAACGCATTGCCGCAGCCACGTCGCCCGCCGCGCGAACCCGGCTTCGCACCGGCGCGGCCGCCGTCCGAGTCCAGATCACATCATGAGGCGCCGCTACTTTTCGCTCCTCGTACTTCTGCCTGTTTACGGCCTGCTCGCCCTTGCCGCCGCGCCGCCCCGCGCTCGCGCAGTCCCGGCGGACGCCGGGCCGGAGATCACCTACACCAAGGTATTCAAGGCCAGCTATCCGGAATTTACCCAGATCAAAGTGAACCATTCCGGCGCGGGCAGCTTCGATCTTCGCCAGTTGGACGAGGACGCGAGCCCGCAGCCCATTCATCTCGATCCTGCCCTGGTCCACAAAATTTTCGATCTCGCCGCGAAGCTCCACAATTTCGATGGCCTGAATCTCGACGTGCACAAGCGCATCGCCAATCTTGGCCAGAAGACGTTTCGCTACGACAACGGGTCCGTGTCGCACCAGGTCACATTCAATTACACGCTTGATCCCGATGCTGAAGACCTGCTCTCCCTTCTCGACGGCATCGCTCGTCAGGAAGGTGACTTGTCCAATTTGCAGCGCACCATGCGCTACGATCCCCTCGGCGTCAATGACGCCCTTGCCGAAATCGAGCAGGACCTCAACCACAAATCCATCCCCGAACCGGAAGGCCTGCTCCCGGCCCTCGATCAGGCCGCGGCAAACGACAAAGTCATCAACATCGCTCGCCAACGCGCCCGCAAGCTTGCCGCCCGCATCCGCGCCGCCCATTAGCCGCGCGGTTTGCCCCATGCGGTTTTGCCGTGCCTTCGCCACCCGTTGGTTGACGTTTTGTAAAATCCATCCCCATTCCAGCATGTGCATCCATCTTCCCGCACGGTACTCTGCATCATAGGATTACACATGCAAATCCCTAACAGAGGTTTCCTGCTGTTCGCTTCGTGCGCGGCCCTGCTCGCCCTTGCGTCATTGGGTAGCTCAGGGCAGAACCTGAAATCCGCCTCGCACCTCGCAACGTCCCCGGCGCAAAACGCGAGCCATCCGCAATTCACCGTCATGCGCGGCAACACCAGCCCGCTCGCTCGTCCCGAGGACGATCGCGGCCCTGCGCCTTCGGCTCTGCCGATGGACCACATGCGTCTCGTCCTGCGCCGCGGCCCGCGGCAGGAAGCCGCCCTCGAAGCCCTCATGGCTCGCCAGCAGGATCGTTCCTCGCCCGATTTCCACCATTGGCTCACGCCCGCCCAATTCGGTCGGCAATTCGGCCCCTCCGATCAGGATATTCAGACGATTACGAACTGGCTCGGCTCCCAAGGTTTTCAGGTGAACGCCGTCTCCAACGGCCGCACCGTGATTGATTTCTCCGGCATCGCCGCGCAGGTGCAATCCGCCTTTCACACCGCCATTCATCGCTACTCCGTCAATGGCGAAGATCGCTGGTCCAACGCCTCCGACCCGATGATTCCCACCGCGCTCGCCCCGATGATCGCCGGGGTGGTTTCGCTCAATAATTTTCGCAGGCGCCCCCTCAGCCATTCCGCCGGCATCGCGCGGCGCGCCCGCGCTACGGGCAAGTTCACGCGTCTCAATCCGCAATTCACGTATCCCTCCGGTTGCGCCAGCTCAAGCTCCGGCTGCAACCTTGCCATTGGGCCTTACGATTTCGCCCAGCAGTACAACCTCCAGCCGCTCTGGCAGGCGGGCATTGACGGTGCCGGCGTCACCATCGCCATCGTCGGCGATAGCAATATCAATCTCCAGGACGCCGCCGATTTCCGCGGCATCTTCGGCCTGCCGGCGAATGCCCCGAAGGTCACCATCGTTCCTCCGCCGCTTGGCGATAGCACCGATCCCGGCGTGAATGCCGACGAAGGCGAAGCCATCCTCGACGTCGAATGGGCTGGCGCGGTAGCCACCGGCGCCACGGTGAACCTCGTCATCGCGGACAACACCAATTCGAGCAATGGCGTGGATACCGCCGCGGAATACGTCGTGGACAACGCCGCCGCCTCCGTGCTTTCCGAAAGCTTCGGCGCCTGCGAAGCGCAACTCGGCTCCGCCGGAAACGCCTTTTATACCGCGATCTGGCAGCAAGCTGCGTCCGAAGGCATCAGCGTCGTCGCTGCTTCGGGTGACGAAGGGCCTGCCGGCTGCGATCCGGGCTCATCCTCGCCGGCGCCCGCGCAGTTCGGCTTGGCGGTCAGCGGCATCGCCTCCACTCCCTATGACGTAGCCGTCGGCGGCACCGATTTCGACGATTACAATAATCCCGCGCTGTATTGGAGCGCGACGAATACCCCCGTCACGCAGGCCTCGCTGCTTTCGTATGTCCCGGAGGTCCCCTATAGCGATTCCTGCGCGAATTCCATTCTCGCCACCATTCAGGGGGCGGGTTTTTCCGGAAACGCCGAAGCCGATTGCAATGATTCCGCGATAAACACCGGCCTCATCGAGGTCGTGGGGAGCGGCGGCGGCCCCAGCAGTTGTACCGGCGGCCCCGGAGGCGTGAACACCTGCACGGCAGGCGCGTATCCAAAGCCCTCCTGGCAGGCAGCCCCGGGCGTACCCGCCGATGGCGCCCGCGATATTCCAGACGTCTCGCTGTTCGCCGGCGACGGCCTCGCGGGCAGCTTTTACATCGTCTGCCAGAGCGACCAGACCAGCGGCGCGGCATGCAGCCTGAATAGCCCGTACAACGATTTCGTCGGCTTTGGCGGCACCTCCGTCTCTACCCAAGCCTTCGCTGGCGTAATGGCCCTCGTTGACCAGGCGGTTGGCGCCGCGCAAGGTAACCCGAATCCCACCCTATATGCCCTCGCGAATGAACAGGACAACTCCGCCTGCAACGCGACTGGCGCTCCGGGTGCGACCTGCATCTTCAACGACGTTACCGCTGGCTCGACCGCCGTTCCATGCCAGCCCAGCACCCCGAACTGCACACGGAGCGTCTCCACCGACTCCTACGGCATCATCACGTCCAACGGGACTCCCGCTTACGCCGGCGGTGTAGGCTACGATCTCGCCACGGGCCTCGGCTCGGTCAATATCACCAACCTGGTGGACGCCTGGGGACCGAATTTCTCCGTCACGTCGCAGAACCCGTCAGTCACCATCGCCACCGCTGGCGGCTCCGACTCTATGAGCGTCACCGTCAGCGCCCTGAACGGCTTCACGGGCCAAGTCAGCCTCTCCTGTTCGGGATTGCCCGCGGGATACCAGTGCAGCTTCAATCCCGCTTCCGCTATCCTCACCTCCACCACCGCCAGCGTCCCGGTCACGGTCGGCGTGGGGCCCGCCAGTGCCCTCGTCCCGCCGACGGGAAGCTCGCCCCGTTCGCCATGGTGGTTTGCCACCGGCCTAGCCGCCGCGCTCCTGTTGCTCCTTGCGGCATTCTATCTCGCTGCGCCAAAGCCCCGCCGCGCCTGGGCGTTTGGCTTCGCCGTGCTGTCATTCTCATTGCTGGTCATGATCGGTTGCAGCGGCAAATCCAAATCCAGCGGAGGCGGCGGCACCACAACCACCGCCACCCTGGTCGGCACCGCCCCAAGCGGCAGCACCACCGTTACCTATTCCCTGAACTTCACCGTAAAAACCCCCTAGCCCCGGCCATTCCGCTCCTCAACGCGGCGTATATGATTCACGGTTAAAATCGCCCCCATCGAGCCGGTAACGTTTCCATGTGGCACAGCAATCCAGCATTCAAAGGCCGAAGCCCCTCCCCCGCAGCGTCGCCAGGAATATCGCCTACATCGCTTTTGGCCAACTGAGCAGTGCTCGCTCAGCAGTGCGCCGCGGGCGCGCATGAGACCATATCCCCAAAAGAACACTAAACCAGAGGACCCTCGTTCTCCATCTGCCCCTGCCCAGCCCCGCATCCCCCCGATGTGTCCCGGAAAACATTCACGCCGACCCACCCACCTCCATCGCCGGCCCGCACCCCGAAGAAATAAGCGCCTCTTCCAGCCCCGTTCCTGACGCCACTCCCGGTTCCCAAACCCATAACATCGCAACCCCACGCCCTCCCGACAGCCTCCCGAACGCGCCGTAGCACACCCCGTCACCCCTTCCGGTAATGAATAGTTCTTACCGGGCCAAGGGAGCCACGCGCAGTGTTTAGTTGGTTCGAGTCGGCGTGGGTTTGTGGGGTGCTGGAGGATGCGAGGGGTCATGAGGCCGAGGCGAGGATGGCACTGCATGTGTGATGGGAAAGCCGAATGCGGGGTCTCGGCGGCCGGGAGACGCGCACGATCAATGACGAAGGTGACCGGTGCAGCGGTTTCGGCGGAGGGTCGAGGTTATTATTTTGAAATTTGTGCAGGCCATGGTGGCGGTGAGGCCGGTTGCATCCCAAGGCTTCATGTCGGTTTGAGGCGGTTGGAGTGCGGTGGGTCAATTGTGGCTGTCTGGGTATGCCGGCTTGGCCCATGGCTTGCCGCACTCTGTGCCGCGCTGAATTGCCCGCACGGGGCCGCGACGGCGACGAGCGTTCGGCCTTTTGAGCGACGGAGGGGTTCGGAGCCTTTGTTTTCTGAAACCTGGAACGTCGGGCACGGGCCGGCTGGCTGCGCACTACTGCGTTGTCTTCATCTGGTTGGGACCTTGCTTGCGCGACCAGCAGATCCGGACGTGTGTCCGCAGTACAAGATGATGGCTGAAAGGGAAACGTCTGTTGGTCGGAGGAGGAACGATCTACAAGTGAAGGACGCGATAGCGGGTGCGCGGCAGCGTTGCAAGGCGCTGAGACCGTTAGATCGGCTTCACCGCGCTGAAAAAGGGTGCGCTCGGATTCAGGGGAATCCAGGGCCAACTCTATTGGTGGAAGTGCAGGATGCGGCGAATGCTCGGACGCATAGGCTGGGAAGCCGGTGTCGTCTTTTCGGCACTGAACGAGCCAGCCCGCGAAGCGCGCCTCCGCTTCCGCCTGGATTACCTGCTCAAGTACGTGCCTGGCGCGCTTACGAAGATTGGAAGCGTGGCTCAGGCGTGACAGTTCAAAGCTGCTTAAAGCTTCTTCCGACGAGACAGCCAAATATTCGAGCGGCGGGCGGTCGCTCATAACGGGCCTCCGATCAGTGGTCCCTGATAAGGCAGGAGACGTGCGGCCGCAGAAGTTAACAGTGACCTATCGTCACACAATAGTACCGTGGTAGCGGTACCTGGTCGAACGCGCAAGACGAACGGCGTTACCCCTGATCGCCACCAGCGGAAAGGCCCGGTTTTACTGCTAGTACGCACCGTTTGTCGCGGTGCTAGGAAATGCGGGTCAGAGGATGGGGGGTAAGTGTTCGAAGGAGTCCGTAAGACTACGCAAACCACGGTTGCGGAAATACCAAAGAAGGCGGCTGCTGCCGCAGGGAGAGGGCGATGCGGAAAAGGTGGAGGCTGCGTCAAGAAATAACGAACGGAGGCCACGTGCCGTGGGGATGGCGAATGGCCTGGTATGAGCCGCAGCGGGGAATCGGGGTCTACTACCCGGCGCCGATTCACGTGATCGTGCGGTTGGGTTGTGAGGTATTTCGCCGCGCGGGTGTTGCGCTAAGGGCTCCGACGCCAGAGCGAGACCAGACGTTGCGATTGGAGATGACGCACAGCGAACGTCAACGACTGGCCGAGGAGTTCGCGAACGGCTACGCGGCGGGGTGGAACGAGTGTTTTGCAGCGTGTACCGAAGCGGTCCATGAGGAGTTTGCGCGAAGCGAGGGCGCGTGGCGAGCGGGTGACGTGCTGACCGAGAAATCCACGAACACACAACAGAACTGAGGCTACCTAACTCGATGGTTGGGTCGAACTGTACGGATTTCAGCGTGAAAGGAGCGAGGGATTCATGAAGCCTGCCGAGAAATTCGATGCGTGCTACGCGCGGTTCAGGAACTTAACGGAATGGCTCGCCAAATCCACAGGGGCAGTTCACTCGACGAGATTCGATAAGCAATCCGCGGGGTATCAATGGCGGCCGGATCGCACGCGCGCTTGCGAGTACGTGGCGGATTTTGAGCGGATCGGACGCCATGCGCTCCGGCGCCCGGAGTGGAAGGGGCGGCTCAAGTTGTTCGAGGCTTACTTTGTGCGCGGGGCCGAGTACCGCCGTGCGGTTTCATTGGTGGGAGTTTCGGAGGGCACATTCGACTACTGGTTTCGTGAGGTGAAGCGAGCCTTGGGCGCGGAGTTCTGCCGGACTGGCCTATTCCCCCCGTCGGAATACTTCAGACCGCTAGGGAGTTCGCCCGATGGACGTGTGGATGCAAGGCCGGCCTTCGGCCCGGCATTACGGGGAACGAGCTTGCCGCTCGGTGAAAGGGAACCGCGAGCGGTCGAAATTTGAGCCGCGTCATGCGGTGCCGGCAGGCGCGCTAGTTTGTGTGATCGCGAGAGCCGAATGAGCGCAGAAGCGAAAGGCCGCCGGTTAGAGGTATCCATATAAGGTGCTTCAGCAATGAGAACCGCTGCTGCGTGCGCCGGTGAGCGGCGTCGGATTGTGCTCTTTGCGAGGAGACAAGAACGGACAGGTATTTTGCGAAATCCACACCGCATTTTTCGCAGACACCGCCTTCGCGTTGTTCATGCGCGCAGGAAGGGCATTTGTATCGCAGCGGAGCATGGCAGCGCGGGCAGTAGACCGCTGCGTCAGGGGCGTCGCTCCTGCATTTAGGGCACTGCACGGTGAATCGGCCCTCCGATGAAGAAGCTCCTTATATACGATAAACAGCTTACGCGCCGCGGTGAATTCGGAGCCCACAGAACTGCAACCCCGCTCTGATGAGTAAACAGCGGTTCCATTCGTTTGGCGAAGGCCAGAATTCCCGAGGTTAACGTGAGCCGGCGGCGGGGTTGGCCTGGGGTGATGGCAGCACTGGCGGGCACACAAGCAGCCGAACAATATTCCCCATCCGCTCTTGCTGGAATGGCTTCGCCATGCAAACGACCGCGCCCAGGGAGTGAGCGTTCGAATAGTCGGTCGGATACGCGGTGCGGGTGGTGAGAACCACAGGAATGTGACGGAGTTCGGGAACGGATTTGACGTGTGCGCAGAGGCTGTATCCGGGAAGATCGTTGCCCTCGATTTCCGCGATGACCAGAGATGGCGCAGATATTTTGAGAAACTCGCGCGCGTCGTCGGCGCTTTGTAGCGCTACGACTTCATATCCTTGAGTGGTCAAATAGCTTTTGAGCGACCCGGAGGCTTTCTGGTCCGCATCTACAAGCAAGATCAGCGGCTTCCGTAGTTGAGGCAGGGGCTTGTTGTTCCGCGAGGGCGATTGACGGCCATTCAGCGCACGGTCGGCGGTTTCAATTGAGGGCAGAGGGCCGAAGGCAACGGCGACTGCCAGCCTTCCGTCTCCAAGACCCTCAACCCGCGTGACGCAGCCGAGGCGCTCGGCTTGAGCTTCGACGATGGCCTTACTGTAAGGAAATGTGACCGCGAGCTGCATATCCTGGCGATAGCCGGGTTGCGCTGTGGCGAAGAGAACGCCATTTCGGGAAACGTCTAAGGTCGTCGAAACTTCATCGGCATGCGACGAGGAATCAACGTCCGTCTTCCGCACGCGAATGGGAGCTGAGATCATCGCCCGGCGGCGGCTACGCCTTTCGGAGTGATTTCCCTGAGCGGCGCCCAGTTTGGCGGAATTGCTGGAACCGCCCCGGGGAAAGTTGCTCGACTCTGTCATCGCTAACCCTCGCATTTGCGTGCATTTCAATCATGCTTTTTCGGGTTGCCGAATGCACTGGAACGGCGGTCATTGCTGAATAGTACCAAGGTATCAGCCGGGATTTCGCGCCGGATTTTGATTGATTACAGCAGAATACCCATGATACGATTTTTACCGCGTTTGTTGCTCTTGAGTTTCCTTTTGACACGTTCATAAAGGCTGCCGGGCAACCGTCCGACGGCCTTTTTTTGTGACGGATGGAAGAGGCGAATCAAGGCACAAATAGCCTTCCGGGATGGGTTAAGCCCGTCCCTATGAATTAATTAGGAGCAGCAGAAGTGAGCAGAGAGCAAGGTACAGTGAAGTGGTTCAACGCGGCCAAGGGGTATGGGTTCATTCAACGCCAATCCGGAGAGGACGTCTTCGTACATTTTTCGGCGATTCAGTCCGACGGGTACAAGAGCCTCAATGAGGGGCAGGCAGTTGAATTTGAGGTGAAACAGGGACCCAAGGGCCTTCAGGCCGAACGCGTGGTTAGCCTCTAACATCCGTCCGTTGTGCTTTAGCCGCAGGAGAAAAATCCGGGCTTGGGGGCGCACCATATCCGCTCCCAAGCTCGATACACAGCGCCTTCATGGAAGACAGGCGATAGTTCTTCAGCGAAAATGGCAGTGAGCAGTCGCTTTTGAGGAGGGTTCGTGCAAATTCTGAGCGAGGGACAAACTATCCGTCACGAGCAGTACGGGATCGGCACCGTGACGGAATCTAATACCGACCGAACTACAATTGACTTCGAAGACCACGGAGTAAAGAAGTTCATCACCTCAATCTGGAGCGCCGAGGTGATCGGCGAGCCCCCAACCGAACGGCCCGCGCGGCGGCGCGGGCGCCGCAAAGTTACAAAGAAGTCGTAACAATACTCACGTATCGTTATTCTGCGGGTTGTCGATTTTGGCGACGCAAGCCGCGCATTATGGCTCAACGAGATTGTGGCGAACGGCAAACCGCACGAGTTCGCTAAAGCTCGCGAAATTCATCTTGCGCATGACGCGATTGCGATGGCTTTCCGCGGTGCGCGGGGAGACGCCCAGCACCGATCCAACCTCTTTGTTGCTCTTTCCTTCGGCCAGAAGGCGGGTCACCTCGATTTCGCGAGGCGTGAGCGGCGAGCCTTCGGCATCGTCGGAGCCGTAGATGAAGGTTTCGGCCATCGTCTCTGCGAGACGATTCGTGAAATACGGCTGATGATGGCGGACGCGCTCCACAGCGGAAATCAGCTCCCGTTCGGCATCGGACTTCAGGACGTAACCGCGAGCCCCCGATCGGAGGGCTTCGCGCGCAACCCCTTCCGAAAAGTGAACGGCGAAAATCAGGATTTCGGTTTCCGGCGAGATTTCGCGAATCGCACGTGTAGTTTCAAGACCATTCATCTCAGGTAGAGTGAGATCGAGGACCACGAGATCCGGGTGCGCCCTTCTGACATGCTCCAGAGCCTCCGGCCCGTCTGACGCCTCGCAGCACACCTCTATTCCGGGCTGCCGCTCGAGCAGGGCGCGAACCCCATGGCGAACGATCGGATGATCGTCTACGACTAAGACGCGAAAAGGCTTTGTGGGCATAGTTGAGATGCTGCGGGCGTGGTTATCCCGGCCCCCCCCTGTTCCGAAACGGAACGACGAGACAATATAGGGCGATGCCGACTTTGTCAAGTGTCTTGGTTTTAGTAGCGTTGCAGGCGCGCTGGTTCTGCGTGGATTACATATTGTCCCTGCGTAGTTTTACGGAGGAACCGGCCCGAGGGCGCAGCTCCCGGGACGCCAACTCAGCGCTGCTGAGAGTGGGCACGAGCGGCACCAGATTTTCGGCAGAGGAAGGCATATATCAGCACGCCCGCGATTATGGATGCGGCACTTGCGACTTGTGCGTTGGTCAAACCAAAGAAAGACCGAGGGTTGATGCGGATGAATTCGACCAGAAAACGTGCGACGCCGGTCAAGACAAGGTAGGCGGCAAAGATTACGCCGTGGTGACTGAAAGCGGACGGCCTGCCCGCGCGGAGCCGGCGAATCTGAACTCCTCCTAGACGCCAGAGCAGCCACGCGATGATGCATGCAACGATGAACTCATAGATTGGGGTGGGGTGAACGTGCTGCGTGGTTGGCACAAGGCCATTCGGAAAACTGACGCCCCACGGGAGCGAGGTCGGGACTCCGTAATCGCCGTCCCCGGCAAGGAAGCATCCGATGCGGCCTACACCATAGCCCAAGGTTGCGGCCGGCGAACCGACATCAAGCATCAGCAGGAGGGATAGGTGGTATCGTCTGGTGAGAAAAACGAAGGCAGCAAAGCCGGCAATCAGTCCTCCGAACCAGGCGAAACCGTATTGGCTGAATATCAGATGGAACGGATCGGAGAAGAGCTCGTGGGGCGACTCGAGCACATGATATAGCTTGGCGCCCACGATGCCAGTCAGGCAGGGAACAGCAATGAATATCTCCGCGTCGGCCGCAATCGCGCGGCGATGCATGTCCTTGCGGAGGACGAGGAACGCGACGATCATCGCCGAGGCGACAAGCAGACCAAAGGCCGGTACGGAGACGGGGCCGAGTTGAAAAAACGGAAGCACGGGCAGCCAGTATATGCGAATGTCTGCCGGGCAGGGCTCGGGAATTGCGATCAGACGGAAAACGGACGGCTCCGAATACGGATTGAGGGAGGCGAATTACCTTGGATTGATTTGGATTCAGAACAAAGTACTTGACAAAAGAATGAAGGTGTGGTAGAGTATTTTTCGTTAGCCTCGAAAACCCGCGAACAGCACGACGCCGGGCGCAAATCCATTAAATCCTAACAGAGCGGTGCAATTCGAAGGGCCTTGGTGCGGCCTCGCGCGCCAGAACGCGGCCGTGCTCAATTGCTGCCCGGCTGAACGCTGCGGACCAAAACCGGTGCAAGCCCGCGCTTTAGCTCGCGTACACACGTCCAGGCTCTTTTCACAAGGGAGAGAATCATGCCGAACTATAATCTGCAGGTCCCCCCGTATTCCATCTTCCCCGGAGATGTTGCGCTGGCCTTTAACGCGGAATCGCCTGCCGCGGGGCAAGCGAGCCAGCAGTTCGCTTTGCCGAGTTACGCCGGATTTCCGGAAAACGGCCGAGCGGTGCGCTGGCAGACGTTCTTTGCGACGGCGCCGAGTGCCGTCAGCGTCGTGCTGCAAACGGCGATGACGGATTCCGACGCGCAGTACACGACTGTGGATACGTCCACGGCGACGTCGGGCGAGGCACGCACAGTGACGGGAGTGCGCGCGAAATTCTTGCGGGCCAAGGTGAACTCGATCACCGGCGGGTCCGGAGTCAGCGTTCAGATTCTGGGCTGAAATGCATCTTTTTCGGCCAATCTTCTATTGGCGATCCGCTCCGTTCGAGGAGGCGCGGCTGAGGCAAGAATCGGCGCGACGACAGAGCGCGTGACCCGCCGGCCATTAGAGCCAACACTGCGGTGCATTCACCATCGGTCCGCCCCGATTCTTGCCTGAGCCGCGAAACTAGAAAACGCGGCAGGAGAGAACACCCTGCGAGGAACTCGAATGTGGAAACACTGCGCAGGGTTTGTGCCGTCAGGCTCGTACCGCGAACTGTGGGTCCGATGTTCGGGACGAGCTGCTGGAGGCGGATCGCTATGCCTGCGCCATCGAGATGCGGTTGATGGCGCTCTATTGGGAGTCCTTCATTCGAGAGCAACCACCATGGCGACCACCACAAACGAAAACCCGGTAGATGCGGACTGGCGGAATGAGCAGCCCGCTGACAAGAGAGAAGCAGAAAGCGGGACTCGGAGTCCCGCGGCAGCAATAGGCGATGTCGCGGAAATGAAAAAGGGCGGGAGAACGCGCCGCCGGAAAAAACGCGCCAAGAAGCTCTGGATTGGCGAGGCGATGCGCGCGCGCGGCCTGGACGAAACCAAAGTGGCGGAGACCTACGCCGCCGTTCTAGACACGCTGATAGAAAAAAAGCCGAGCAGCACGATTGAGAAACTGCTGGTGGATGTGCTGAAGGAGTGCACGCGGCTACTCGAGCCACCAACGGGCGAGGAATCCAAGCCGGCTCGGATACGGCTGGTACACAAAGTGGCAAGGCCGAAGCGGGCGCACACCGACGTGCCAGGCGAGGGTTCGTGATCGGAGGCGCGGTTCGAGATGCGCATCTATGACCAAAATACTTCTGGAACAGAGCGCTGGCTGGCAGAGGCGGGGCGTGGCCGATCGAAAAGGCCAACGGTCGGGCGCGCACGTTTGCGGAGGATTTCGAACTCGGAAACGGAGATCCAGTTGGGCTACGTGCCCTTCCCAAAGCAGCAGGCATTCCACAGTTCGGGGGCCAAGTACCGCCTGTTTGGAGGCGCGGCAGGACCTGGAAAATCAAAGGCGCTTCTGATGGAGGCGATCCTGCAGGCACATGAACACCCAGGTGCGAATACACTGCTGCTGCGAAGGACCTTCCCGGAATTGGAACAATCGTTGCTGCTTTATTTTCGGCGGGAAGTCCCGCGAGAGCTCTATGCAAATTTCAATGAATCAAAGCATGTGGTGACGTGGCACAACGGCTCGACGACGAGGTTCGGATACTGCCAGAGCGAGAACGACGTGTATCAGTACCAGGGGGCGGAGTTTCTATTCATCGGGATTGACGAGCTGACGCTTTTCACTCTGAAGCAGTGGCAATTCCTGACCAGCCGCAACCGTTGCCCGATTCCGGGGTCGTTTCCCTGCATGGCGGCGGCGACGAATCCGGGGAACATCGGGCACGCGTGGGTGAAGTCTCTGTGGCTTGATAAGCGCGCAGCACCAGGCATGGAAGGCGCAGACACGTACGATCCAAATGACTATGAGTTTATCGCCGCGCGGGTGGAGGACAATCCGATCTACGCCGGCGACCGGCAATACCTGAAAACATTGCGCGCGTTGCCCTCGCATCTGAGAAGGGCTTTCCTGGAGGGCGACTGGGAGGTCTTCGCCGGACAGTATTTCGACCGATTCGATCCGGCTACACACGCGGTGCGGCCCGAAACGATTGCATGGAAGGCATGGTGGCCGCGCTGGATATCCATTGACTGGGGTTTCGAGCATCCGGCGGCGGCCTATTGGCACGCTGCTGTACCCCAGGGGGCTCAGAACCGGAAGGGCGCGGCCGCAAATGACGGGGCCCGCGAGGGAGCGAATCAGCGGGATGGCGAAGCGAGGGGAACGGTCGTCACCTATCGGGAGTACGTGACGCGCCGAACAGCGCCGAGGGAACTGGCGCGAGAAATCGTTGCCCGGAGTATAGGCGAACGCGAGATTCGTTCCGGAAGTGCGGGCGAGACGGCCGATGCGGGGCGCGAAAAAATTGATGCGGTATATCTTTCGCCGGACGCCTTTGCGCATAGGACCGACGAGGCTTCCATTGCGGACCAGATGGGGGATGTGTTCGCTTCGGCGGGATGGCCGAGACCAGTGCCGGCGGACAATGACCGAATCGGTGGCTGGATGCTGATGTATCAGATGCTGAACAGCGGTGAATGGCGGCTCACGGAAAATTGTACAGAGTTGATCCGTACGCTGCCAGGGTTGGTCCGCGACCCGGCACGGGTTGAGGACATTGAAAAAATGGATGGAGACGACACGGCGGACGCCGCGCGCTACGGACTGAAATCGCGCTATGGCGCCCGGCGCAGTGAACACGAGGCGCCACTCGAACAACGGCTTGAGGAGCGGGTCACGGCGGCAGATCCCACCGTGCGGGCAATTCAGGCCCGGAAGGCGATGATCGAGGAGTCGGCGCGGGCGATGCCGGTGTCGTTTCGGCGGGGGAGGCGTTAGGGGGCGATGCGACGGCTGATCAGAACAATAACGGAAGGCGCCGGACGCGTTGCAAAACGGGTTATGCCCACGCGACATGCAGGTGCGTTGGAGAAAGAAATGATTCGGTTGAAAGCAGAGAACCGCGCCTTGCTCAACTCGATTTTGGGGATTGCAGGAGTTCCTCCGGTGGTTACCGATGAAAACGGGGAAATCTCGGCGGAATTCGACGCCGCGCCGGAAATGCCGGAGGACGCCAGGAGCGAGTCCAAGGGGGGAGTGTGGGCCGGAGCCCCGAAAACAGGTTTTCGACCTGAAAAGCTACAAAAGGCAGCACCGATGCGAGGACGGTCGTGGCGGCAGATTTCCCAAATGCTGGAGTTCGAGGCGCTACAGAAAATGCGGCGGGAGACGGATAACGGAATCGAGATTACGGCTCCCACGCGTAAGAGCCAGCCAAAGCAGTGACGCGAGTGGTTGACGAGCCGAAGGTAATGATTCAAACAGCCGGAGAGAGAACTACGGGTTGGGTAACTCTGAAGAACCGCGATGGGATGTTCCATCACGTGCTGCTGGAAGAGGGGCAGGAATCGAGCGTCGGGGGGGCGGATCGCTGCGACCGCGATCAGGTACAAAGGCAGCAGGGCATGGGCGTTTGATAAAAGGAAAGGCGATTTCCCGCTCGGCAGCAATAAATGTAACGAGTATGTCTATAACGTGACCATAGAAACGGGGGCGAAGGCCACGGTCACTCCCCCCGGCGGAAAGCCGCGCCCGCCACTGGCAGCCGAGTGGGCGTACCCGAACGTCGAGATTCCGGGCTGGGACCAGACGAGACGCCGAAACCAGGAGATGTTGCCGCGTATGAGCTACAACATGAACCGGGGCACGCAAGCTATACGGGGCATTCTGGCATAGTTACGAGCGTTGGAGCGGGCGGTGTGGTTCACGCCATGGCTGCGCACGCGAATGTGGTAGGCCCGGACAACACATTTCAGCGGAGCCATGGAGCGGTGTACCGGCGGTATGTTGGAAAATGAATCGGCGGCTGATCTCTCCAGGGTTTGCCTGCGCATGGGTGATAGGGTTAGCGCTGCTCGCTGGCGCCTGCACAAAGGATCCTTCGCTCAGAATGAAGGCCGTTCAGCGGAGCACGTTTGCCTGGCGCGAACCGATCGTATTGACTGCACAGAGATCTGGGAATTGGGCGGTGTTTCGGACGGGCTCGAGGAGTATGAGGGATCCGCTTTTGGCGCTGCGCGAGCAGGTGAAGGAACGCGGGGAAGACTGGCCCTGTGTCCTGCTGGTGGAGGACAGAATGCCCTTTGGTTTTGCGGGCGATCTGGAGAAGGCAGGGTTTAAGCATGTCTGGAACAGGCGAGGCCGCAGTTCTGGCCAGGGATGCAGCGTTTCAGCGCGTGCGAATGTTTGTGTACCGTTCGGCGCACGGCAGGACATCGTACCTGTCGGAGCTGTCTTTCGGTTCGGGGATGCCTTTGAGCGACCATTTCAATCCGCATATATTGCCGGAGTGAGACTCTCGCCGGTTTCATAGCCTGGGGGAAACTAGGCGCGTTTGGATCGTGCCGCAGTGCCGCACCCCTGTAATGGATGTGAGTGATCCCTGATCTGAACTCGGTTTTTCTTCGAAATCCATAGAAATCAACTTGCGGAGGCGGCGATGCCGTTTATTAATGGGCGGTACTATATGAATCCGTTTTACGGGCGAGCGCTGGAGGCGGCGCGCGCAGCGGAGGAAAACAAGCGCAATCTCGACCAGGGCGGCGTCGAGTCTGAAGCCGGAGGCGAGCCGCGCAAGGCACCGGAGAACTCCGCAGAAGCCCAGGACGATTTCTGGGCAGACGTTCGATAGAATGGGCAGAACGGCCGCACCGCAAACCAAAATTGGCTTAGAAGAACACAGGCAGACCTTCCTCGCAGTTTCTCTTCAAGGACAACAGACGAATGGCTAGCAAATCGAAATACTCCGATGCTATTGCTGAAGCCCGGGCAGGGGAACGCGACGCTAACCAGCGCGCGGATGCTGCCGGCGTGCCGGTTGAAGCGCCGGCGCAAAATCAATTTGGCGCAGAGGGGCGGCGCGCCCGCAGCGACATTGGCACGAACGCGCCTGGAGCCCTTTCCGAGGGTGCATATGGACCCAATAACGAGCAACTGCCGGAGCGGCTTCAGGAGGCGCTGCGGAGGCTCGTCTTCCAGTATTCGACCGAATCGGAGCTATCGCGCCGCGCGGAAATACGGCGGATCAAGCAGGCGCACCAGTTTTGGAGAGGGCTCCAGTATCTCTGGTGGGATGAGCGCGACCAGAATTGGCATCTGCCATTTGAGCAGAAGCTTATGGACCAGTCGTCGCTTCAGGACATGCCGCGGTACGAGTATGTGACGAACATTTATCAGGCCTTTGGGCTTTCGATTGTTTCCGTGCTTTCCCAGGACGTGCCACACGTGCGGTTCTTTCCTGCGTCGGCGCAAGCCGAGGAGGATGTGGCTGCGGCGAAAGCGGCTACGGAGGTCGCGTCACTGGTGGAGCGGAACAATCGGATCGGGAATTTGATTGTGGACGAGGCGTTCAACCTCTGGACGGATGGGAAGGTGGGGGCGTACGTCCGATACGTGGTGGATGGGCAGCGCTTCGGGTTTCATCCGGAGATGGAGATTTCAGGGCGCGAGGTGAAAATTGGCGAGGACACGTATATCTGCCCCGAGTGCGGGGCTGAAACCCCGGGCCGACCGAACGGCGACTGCGCCACCGAGACAGCAGGCGCAGAAAATCCCACCGAAGGACCCAGTAGCGCGGGCGATGAGGCGGACGCTACGGGCGGTGCTGCGGCGCATTGTGCGCAATGCGATGGGCTGCTGAGCCAGGAGGACTTCGTCGCTGCGGAAACCATTACAGTGCCGGCGGGGCAAATTCGTATGCGGGTGCCGAATGGGCAAGAGGTAATCACGATTATCGGCGGGCTGGAGTTGAAGACGCCACCCTGGGCCGGCGAGATGTATGAATATCCGTATCTCCAGTGGAACATGGAGGTGCACCAAGCGCGATTGCGGGCAGCCTATCCGCACGCGGCGGAGAAGATTGGGCCGACGGTCGCTAATGGGACGCAACAGTACGAGAGATTGGCGAGGCTCGGGCAATCGCAAGGCGGTCCGCTGACCGAGGGCGGAGACGTCAACCCGAACCTGATTACGTTCCAGCGGACATGGCTGCGGCCGTGGGCGTTTTTTGCGCTGGACGACAAAGGGCTGCGGGATGAACTGTTGCAACTCTTTCCCGATGGGGCGTACGTCGCGTTTGCGGGCGAGGCATACTGCGAATCGCGCAATGAGAATATGGATGATCACTGGCGCGTGCTGCACGCGTTGCCGGGGGACGGCTCGAGCGGGAGGCCGGCGCTGGGCGACGCGCTGATTTCCGTTCAGGAACGCTTCAACACGCTCTCCAATTTGCAGATCGAAAGCTATGAGTACGGCATACCGCCGATCTATGCGGACAGCGAAGTGCTCGATTTCGACGGTCTGCAACATCAGACGGCTGAGCCTGGAGCGCACTACCCAGCGCGCGCAAAACCGGGGCAGTCGCTCGCGGCGGGATTTTTCCAGCCGGCGCCGGCGCAGGTGCCGCCCGACCTGGCCGAACACGCGGCGAACCTGATGGGGCCGGTGGCGCAGTTTTTAACAGGCGCGTTTCCGGCACTATTTGGCGGGGCAATGTCGAACAACGATACCGCGTCGGGCTATGCGATGGCGCGCGACCAGGCGATGGGGCGAATCGGGCTGGTGTGGCGCCGGATGAACTTCTTCCACGCGGATTTGATGCTGCTTGCCGTGGATTGCTTCCGCAAGAACCGTCCGAACGACGTGGAGGTAACGCTTCTCGGGGCCGGGGCGGCATTCGAATCGAAATGGATTCGGCTGGCCGACTTGAAGGGGAACCTTTTCAGCTACCCGGAGACAGACGAGCAGTATCCAACTCTGTGGTCGCAGCAGCGCGCCGTGCTGATGCAATTGATGGCCAATCCGGATCCGCAAATTCAGGCAGTGATGGCGCACCCGGAGAATATGTCACTGATCAAGCGGATGATTGGACTTGAGGAGTTCGTGATTCCGGATGAAGAATCGCGGACCAAGCAGTACCGGGAAATTGCGCAGCTCGTGGCGGAGTCACCTGTGGTGCGTCGCGACGAAGCAAGCGGAGTGGAACTGACGTTGCCGAGCATCTTGCCGGACGAATTCGCGGACAATCACGCCGTGGAGCTCGAGATTTGCAAGCGGTGGTTTTCGTCCGATGCGGGGCAGGTGGCGAAGATTGACGCGCCGCTGGGCTATGCGAACGTGAAGGCTCACGCGATGTTCCATAGGGACTACCTGCAGAAGCAGCGGGCGCTGGAGGCCGCGCAGGCCATCGCATCGCAACCGGCGCACCAGAAGCGATAGTCAGAAGATTCGCAGGGAACGGGGCAGGAATACGAACGCACTCGCGGGTGCAGAAAGCGAGAGGCAAGATGGGCTGGGTCACGCTGAAGGACGATGAGGGTGTGTTGCATCACGCCCTACTGGACGATGGAGATGCACGGGGAGGTGGAACCACACCCTCCGCTACCGCGACTCTGCAGACGAATCGCCAAAGCCGACCAGAGAGGTCTCAGAAATTGGACCGGCCACGGAGCGATGCGGAGGGGCGGCTGGCCAACGTCATCTAAATGAGACGGCAGGTCTGCGACCGGATCCCTCGATTTCAGCGCGAATCCATCACCCACCGGTTTTCTCTGGAGACTTTATGACAATAACGTCCACGGTTACGTCGCAGAGTAGGAGTTCTGACCTTACGTCCACACGACCTCTGAGCCCAGACATGGTGCTCACGGAAGGGCCGCGTGGAGCAACGAAAAGGCAGGGCAGAGAATCACTGCCTCGGAATGCATCCGATGACGAGATTCTCGGAATCATGTCCTCGTCCGCGGCGGGCACCCCTGAATCCCCGCAGCTCGCCCTGGATTTCGATAAGGCCAACGGCGACGATGGGCGCGATGCGGACAGCGAGGCAGACGGCTCGCCATGGCGCGAGGGGCGCGGCGAGGGCGATTCAGAGCGCCTTCAAAGTGTCTTAGAAGAGAATCCGGAGCTGCGGCGGGCATGGGACGACGCATCGGCGTACCGGGAGATGTTTGCGACGCCAGAGGACGCGAAGGCGGCGACGGGGCTGCTGACGGAGCTGAACCAAATAGACGCGCTATTTTTCTCAAAGCGCACAGAAGATCACGCCACGCTTGCGCGGCATATCGCACAGATGGATCCCGCGGCCTTCGCTTCGCTGGCGCGGGAGATTCAACGTGTCGCCGGCACAGGAGGTACCGCATCGTGGGGAGCTTCGCAGATTGAGAGTAGAGGTGCGCTGCAGAACGGAGAGAACCGACAGCAAAGTCCACAGATGGATGCCGCGGCCGCCCAGGAGAATCACGGCGAGGAGCGGGCGAACCAATTGGCGTCCCAATCGGCACAGGTGACACCCGAACAGGCAGATTTCCTTCGCGCCACCAACGCGGCCGCTGTGCAAGGCGTGATAGATGCCGTGGAGAATCAGGTGGAAAAGCTGCTGCCGGAAAGCACGCCGAAAGGAGCCCGCAATCGCATTGTGGGCGAGATATATCGGGAGTTGGATCGAGCGCTTCAGGCGAATCAGCAACTCGGGCTGCAAATGCGCCAGGCTTTGCGGTCAGGCGGGCTAGACGCAGGGCATCTGCGCGCGATCGTATCGCTGATTACGGCGCGGGCGAAGCAGGCACTTCCTTCACTGGCGAAGCGAGTGCTGAATGAATGGACCTCCACCGTTATTGCCGCGCAGCAGGACCGGCAGTCGCGGCAACGAGCCGCGGAGCGCCGGGTTGACATCGCGGGCGCGCGCGGGGGATCTAACGAACGAAAGCGATTGAGCCCCCGGCAGGTGGATTATTCGCGCATGAGCGACAGCGACATCCTGAATTTGTAGGCGCCTCTTACCCGGCACACCCCACCGAGCGGCCGACGGGGGCATCTGATCCCGCTCGCGAGTGAGTTTCCCCACTGATCCGATCAGGATCACCACGCAGGGCAGTACGCAAATTATCCGGCAAGGCGCGACCGTCAGTTAGCACGGGTGCGCGGCGACCGGGGGCAATCGCACGAATTACGAATTCACTTCTCAAGGGAGAACCAGACACTATGGCACAGATGCAAAACGCACAATCCGTTGCGATGCAGCTGGAGAGGGTGCGGGACAAGCTTCCTCTTCTGTATGAGCGCGACGACATTTTATTGACGATGATCCAGCAACGAGGAGACGTGGAACGCGTCTCGAGCCGCAATATGCGGCTACCGCTGCAGATTCGCCCGGGCGGCAAGGCAGGCTTGGCGAACATGGACGGCGGCGACCTGGGGCGCGGCTCCGGAACGGTCTACGATGTGGCACAGGTGACGCCGGTATTTTTCCGGCACGCGGTGGAGGTCACCAAGCTGGTCGAGTACGCTTCAAATGCGCCGGAGAAGGCGGTGGAAAACGCTGCGAAGAGGGAAGTGAAGAACGCGATGGCGCAGTTCCGTTCTTTCCTCGATAAGCTGATGCAGACGAACGGCAACGGGGTCCTCGGAACAATTTCGTCGGTGACCACGACCGGTTTGCCGGCGGGCGTAGCGGCACAGTTCAATCTGGCCAAGCCGCCGGGCGCGACGCTCTTCTACTACAACCAAACTGTTCAGGTATACGACTCGACGTTGACGACCAATCGCGGCTCCGCAAACGTCTTGCTGGTGGACCCGTTTAACTCGTTGATCCAAGTGGATGCCCTGCCGGCCGGGACAACGGCGAACGACGTGGTGGTCCACGACGGGCTTTCCGGCTCTCAGCCGGTTTCGCTCTTCGGGCTGCTCTATCATCAAACGAACGCCACGACGGGGACCTGGCTCAACCTAAATCGCGCGACCTACCCCGTTGAGCTTGCGACCCCGGCGGTGAACGGCAACAACGCCGCACTGACGCCCGGCGCGGTACGGCTGGCGATCAACAAGGTGCGGAAGTCGCTGGGGAGCAACCAGATTTCTAAGCTGATCGCGTATACCTCGCTCGAGCAAGAGCATCAGTGGGAGCAGCTTGGCGTGACCATCTCGCAGATCATCAAGGAAGGCGCGGGGGGACGGGCGAGCGATCTCGACCTGCTCTTCACCGGCCAGAAGACGATGGCGGGCGTGCCCATCAAGTCGAGCATCAATGCCAACCAGACGCGGATTGATTTCCTCGATCTTTCTCACTGGGGCCGCGCCGTGATGCAGGAAATTGACTTCTACGACGTGGGCGGGCAGACGGTGTTTCCGATTTACGGTGCGAGCGGTGGACTCGCGGCCGCGTACATCTTTTATTTCGTTACGGGCTTTCAGGTCTGGAACGAATCGCCTCGAAGCGGGGCGTACATCAACAATCTGGCCATTCCGACCGGCTACTAACTTCCTGCACGGCAAGCTTCCCCAGCGAGCATAGCCCCGCGCCAGTTGCGCACTGATCCGCGAACGGCGAAGGCTGTTGCTCGCCGGGGATCCTCAAGAAGACCAACTTGTCTCCGCAAGCGCCACGAAAACAGGGGCGGCGCAACGGCCGCCCCTCCATCCTGGCTTGTTGCGGAGATTGTTTGCCCCCTGATCCGTGCGGACGCACGCAACTGCACGCAAGGCGCAGGGATTTTCAGCGGTAGGGAATGACGGTGAATGCCGTGATTCGTGTGACACGTGAAACGCATGAAGCTCCAGACGCGATACAGGAGTGGATCGTCCAGGCCGGCGGAACGAACCGCTTCGGAGAGGCGAATTTTCGCGTGGTGTGGGGAGGGTCGCGCTTGGGCTGGGTTGGGGGCCGCTGGACCGACCGCGACGAAAGCGGAGGCGTGATTCGGGAATCGGTTGAGTTGCGCCAGGTTCCGAAATACCCGGCGACGAACCGCTGGCATATCGAGAGATGGATGCCGCCCGAGAGCTACGGCTCGCCGAAGCTGTGGTATGCGCAAACGGTGGAAACCGAGAATGGCATTCGCATTCCTGCGCTCGGACCGTATCCGGCCCGAGGCGACTATGAGCATTGCTTTACGCTGCAGGACGAGCGCGGAGAATTCCTGCCGCTTACCGCGGGGGCATGCGTCTGGATCGTGCGGGCGATTGAATGGTCGCGTCGGCAACAAGGATCTATTTCGAGAGCGGCACTATGGGCTCGCGAATCCAGGCGGGAGCGCGATTGGGATCGCGCCGCGGACGACATTCTGAGCGACGCCCGACGGGCCTTTCACGGTCAGCCGTTCGTAGCGAGGTGCGCGAATCGCGATCAGGCGTAGGACTTCGTTTGTGCGATTTCTTTCCAAATTACTTTGAGCACGGTCTCTTTTTTTTACGAAAGGACGAAAATCATTGAATACCGGAACTGGAATACCCCGAGGAGCACGCGAACTAAAGTCCGAGGGCGGCGGGCAATCAGCAATCGCGCCTGGTGCGCCTCACGTTAACAACGAAGCGGGATTGGACTCGACGGCGCACTCCCAGCCGAAACTGGATATGGCGAGCACCGTTTCGATCGCGTCTATCTCGGACCAGGACTGGTACATTTCGAGAACGCACGGGGTGTATCACATCCCGGACTGTCCGAAGGGCGAGGCGTACGCACTGCTGCTGGTGACGGCGCGGGGCGACGTGCTCGATCTGGGCGACAACCGGCGGTTTCCCTTCACGATAACGGCGCGCGAGATCGCGGACGACCTCCTGCAGGGACTGCACGAGCACGGCGTGTTTGTGTGCGCCGGCGCGCGGCCGACGCGCGAGGAATTGGCGGAAGCTGCGAAGCGCCGCGATTCGTACTATCAGCAATTGGTTGCAGACGGAGACGTGATGTGGGCCCGGGGCCATTCTTTCCGAGAAATATCGGATCTGCACCGGCGCGCCGCGATAGCGCTCGGGGTGGAACGCGAATGGGCGTACGTTCCGATGAAAATGGCGGACTGTCCTGCATGCGGAGAAAAGTTGAAGCCGGGAGTGGCGGTGTGCAAGCACTGCCGCGCCATTTTGGATCCCGAAAGGGCGGCGAAGCACGGGATCGGTGGCATTGCCCTTCAACAAGAGCGGGAGTCGCGGCCTGTGCCGGCGGATGGGCATAGGGCAGAGGCGGATCGCAAGTCCGGAACAGTGAGCGCGTGAGGAGAGTTCATGGATAAGAGATTCGGAATTCGGAGCCGAAATCACGGCGCAGGCAAAATGGGCCTGTTTACCGGCACGATGATGATAGCGATGGGTCTCGCGATCGCGCTGGCCGCGCCCTGTGCTTGGGCGCAGGGATCGCGCAAGGACGACATTGTGCTGGGGCCTTCGGGGCATCCCATAGCCGGGGCGACAGTAACTGTTTGCCAAGTGGACGCAACGGGCACTCCGTGCGCGCCGCTTGCGACAATCTATACGGATGCGACGCTGAGCGTGGCGGCGCCAAACCCCTTCAAGAGCGATGGGCTCGGAAACTATCACTTTTATGCGCCCGCTGGGCGATACGAAATCCAGATTTCCGGGCCCGGAATCGTCGGGACGATGACGTACCCGGACACGATTCTGCCCGCCGATCCCTCGTCTAGCCAGGCCGGCAATGACATTTCGGCGTTCAGCCTGAATCTTGCTGGAAATCTTACCGTGGGCGGCAATGCAACGATTAATGGAACGCTCACTGCGCCGAATTTCAATCCTACAAACTTCAATCCGACATCGCTGACGCTTGCGGGAAGCGAAACTGTAGGTGGCCCTCGGCCGCGAATTGACGTTACCGCTTATGGGGCAAAGGGCGATGGCGTGACCAACGACACCTCGGCGATCCAGGCGACGATCAATGCGGCGTGCACCGCGGGAGGGAACGCAACGATCTTCTTTCCGCCGGGACAGTAT
>DATNDJ010000029.1:0-70273 GCA_035553255.1 Candidatus Acidiferrales bacterium
TGAGGTGAGGAACGCTAAGCATTTCCGGCCTTACGACAACCATCCCCAGTGCCGCGCGGCAAAGCCCAGACGCGACTCACTAGGATTGTCGTTTTTGAATAATAAAAGAGGGGAGTAAGCCTGTCAAACGCAGCTTCGTAGGCGCCGCCACACGTTCACGATTCGCCGCGCGAGCGAATCAACTCCTCCACGCGCGAGATATCCGCCGGGATGTCCACACTGACTGCGTCATAGTCGCTTTCCACGGTGCGGATCCGGTACCCATTCTCGAGCCAGCGAAGCTGTTCGAGTTGCTCGATGCGTTCCAGCTCGCCGGGGGGCAGCGTAGGATATTCCAGCAACGCCTCGCGCCGGTAGCCATAAAGGCCAATGTGCTTCCAATGCGACGCGGCAACGCTGCCGGCGGAATCGCGCACCCAGGGAATCGGTGCGCGCGAAAAATAAAGACCGTTCGAGTCAAAATCGCGGGCTACTTTCACGATATTGGGATCCATGATCTCGTTCTTGTGGCGAATCAACGAACATGGCGTGGCAATCTGCACCGATTCGTCTTCCAACATGGCGGCGGCCACCGCATCAATCGCGGCCGGGGCGATCAGCGGCTCGTCCCCCTGAATATTCACGTAAATCGCAGCCTCGATATGGATGGCCACTTCGGCCACGCGTTCGGTGCCGTTCAAATGATCGGTGCGGGTCAGCACGGCCTCCCCGCCGAACGCCTGGACCGCGGCCCGGATACGCTCATCGTCCGTCGCCACAACGACCTTCGATATGGTGGCCGCCTTCCGTACGCGCTCGAACACCCGCTGGATCATCGGCTTGCCCAGTATTATGGATAGCGGCTTGCCCGGCAGCCGGGTCGAGGCATACCTCGCCGGTATCACCGCCAGCACCGCCGGAACCGTTGTGTTGCCGCCGGTCATATCGCTGGATTTCGCCCTGCGGGCGCCTCTCGGCAAGTGTAACACCTCTCTCAAAATGCCCGTGCGGTGTCCAGGCGCCGCGCGGGTGCAAGTTCGCGCTTGTTCCGCTTCGCCGGGGGTTCGCCTGCTACAGAAAATCCTGAGGCGTAAGTCCATGATTGCTCCCCTTGATTCGGTGTTCAACAATGATAGAATCCGTTTCCGAGGGGCGTTAGGAGGCGTTTTGAAATTTGACGCCACGCAGCCGGGCCGCAAGGGGCCTTTGGCCGCGGTACTCCCAGTCTTTGCGTTGTTTGTATTAGGGTTCTGCTTCTGCCCGGCATCTTCCTTCGGCCAGGGTGTTCCCGCTGGTCCCACCACGCCCAAGCCGAAATCGCAGCAGGCCGTCCCCGGCAAGGCGCTAAAGACCGAAACCGATCTCACGCTGGTCTACGCCACGGTCACCGACCCTTATGGACGCATCGTTACCGGGCTCGAGCAGGACAATTTCCGCGCCTTCGAAGATGGCGCCGAACAGGAAATCGTCGAGTTCTCAAGCGAAGACGTGCCCGTCTCCATCGGCGTGATTTTCGATATGAGCGGCAGCATGGCCGACAAGATCGAAAAATCGCGCATGGCGGCCATGCAGTTTTTCCGCACGTCGAATCCGCAGGACGAATTTTTCCTGGTGAATTTCAATGACCGCGCCCAGTTGGTCAGCCCCTTCACGGAAAGCGTCGAGGAGCTTCAGAACCGCTTGATGTTTACCGCAGCACATGGCCTGACGGCGCTCTTCGACGGAATTTATCTCGGGCTGAGCCAGATGCGCCAGGCACACAACACGAAGAAAGCTTTGCTCATCATATCGGATGGAGGCGATAATCACAGCCGGTACTCCGAGAACGAAATTCGGAGATATACTCAAGAAGCCGACGTGCAAATTTATGCCATCGGCCTCTATGACCCCTATCGCTGCAGCCTGACGCCCGAGGAATGCAGCGGGCCATCGTTGCTCACCGACCTCACCCAAATGACCGGAGGTCGGACGTTTGCCGTGAGCAGCCTGAGCGTGCTGCCAGACATCGCCGCGAAGATCAGCATGGAGCTGCGCAATCAATATGTTATCGGCTACAGGCCAAGCAACCACGACCACGACGGGAAATGGCGCAAGATCAAAATCAAGCTGCGCCCGCCCAAGGGCCTGCCGCCACTCACCGTGTATTCGAAAACCGGATACTTTGCTCCGGGCCACTGACGGTTCGAGCTGTTTCCGGCGCTTTGCGCGTTCCCTTCCCCCACTCGGGCGCGTTGCGGCAATGCTTTGCCTAGTTCTCTGCGCCGCTTCGTGGGCCGCGGCCCAAAACCTGCCGGTGCCGGAGACCAAGCTTCCGCCACCGCCAGGTACACAGCAATCTCAGCAGCACCGTCCCGGCGCGATCCACCGCACGGTGGATATGGTCGTGCTCCGCATAACGGTCTCCGATCGTCACGGCCAATTCGTCTCGAACCTCTCGAAGAACGATTTCCGGGTCTTCGAGGACAAGGCCCCGCAGCAAATTTCCGTCTTTTCGCACCAGGACGTGCCCGTCTCGGTGGGCCTGGTGATTGACAATAGCGGCAGCATGCGCGAAAAACGCGCCCAGGTGAACACCGCCGCGCTCACATTCGTGCAGACGAGCAATCCGCAGGACGAAGAGTTCGTCGTCAACTTTAATGACGAGTATTATCTCGACACGACCGGAGACTTCACCAACAACGCCAAAGACTTGAACGACGCGCTCTCGCGCATTGATTCGCGCGGCAGCACGGCCCTGTATGATGCGCTCATCGGCTCGCTCGACCACCTAAAAAAAGGCCACAAGGATAAGAAAGTGATCCTGCTGGTTACCGACGGCGATGACGACGCCAGCCGCTCGACACTCGATCAGGCCATGAAGGCTGCCGGGAAATCCAACGCCGTGATTTACGCCATCGGCGTTTTCAGCGAGGACGACCGCAAGAACGACAAGGGCATGATCCGGCGCTCGAAGCGCGTGCTGAAAGAACTTGCTGACGTTACCGGCGGCGAAGCATTTTTCCCCAAGGATCTCGATCAGGTGAAGCCGATCTGTGAGCAGGTAGCGCACGACATCCGCAACCAGTACACCATCGGCTACTACCCCTCGAACACGGCCAAGGACGGCACCTTTCGCACGATCAAGGTGGAGGTGACCGGGCCCAAGAGCGAGGGCAAACTTTCCGTCCGCACCCGCACCGGCTATTACGCGCAATCCGCCGCACCCGAAGTCCAACCTTCCTCGGGCAACTAGCGGCGCTCGTCACATTGCTGGCCTGCGGAACGCGAGGGCCTAGCCGGGCAGCGAAAGCTAGAGCTTAAATAGATCGCGCAGCCGCTTCGTTTGCGCGCGGGAGACGGGAATTTCCGAATGCCTCTTATCGTTCATCTTCAGCATATAGCTGGATTTGAACCACGGCACGACTTCCTTGATGTGCTTGATGTTCACTAAATACGACCGGTGCGCGCGCCAGAACGCCTCCGAATCGAGCGCGTCGGCGAGTTCCTCGATCGTGCGATAGCTCGAGGAGCCTTCCGCGTCTCGCGCGTAAATCGTGATTTCCCCATCCTGAATCGAAGCGTAGATTACGTCTTCGGCGTCCACCAGAAACATTCGTGCCTGCGCCTTCACCAACAATTTCACCGGCTGGCCGGACTTCTGCTTCGGCGCGGCGGCGCCAAGCTGGCCCACCAGTGTTTCGAGCCGCTCCACGGGCGACGAATCCGCATCCAAGGATTTTTTCGCGCGCTGGATCGCCTTTGCGATTCGCCCCCGGTCGAAGGGTTTCAGCACGTAGTCCACGGCGTTCACTTCGAATGCCTGCACCGCGTAATGATCGTACGCCGTGGCGAACACAATCTCCGGCACGCGGATTTTTTTCTCGATCAGGCGCTTGATCACGCCGAACCCATCGAGCCCAGGCATTTCCACGTCGAGGAACACCAGGTCGGGATCGTGCTCCTTGATCAGCGCCACGGCGTCCAGGCCGTTCTTGCCCAGCGCCACTACGTTCAGTTCGGGAAAGCCCTTCAGCAGGTAAATCAACTCCTCCCGAGCGGGCCGCTCGTCGTCCACGATGAGTGTATTGATCGGCATGGGATTTGCTCGGAGCAAGTATATGCAACCGCGCGCGCGACGGGCAAGAAAACGGCGGCAGATACGCTCGCGGCATCCGCCTGCCGCGCCTGACGCGATAGAATGGCCGCGTCCAGCGGGCGCCCGAATGGCGCCCAGCGAGCAAGGAGAGTGCGTGCCGAAGAAACGGAAGCCGGTGAAAGTCACCGCCAGCAAGTTGGTATTCAAGGGAAAGGTGTTCGGCGTCCGCCGCGATAGGGTGATCGAGCCCGGCGGCGTTCGCGCCCTGCGTGAAATCGTGGTCCACGGCGGCTCGGTCGTTGTCCTGCCCATCCTTCCCGATGGACGCATCCTGCTCATCCGGCAGTATCGCTACGCTGCCGGCGAAAGCCTTTGGGAGATCGTTGCCGGGCACAAAGAGCCGGACGAAGGCTTCCTCGAAGGCGCGCACCGCGAACTGCAGGAAGAGACCGGCTACACCGCGCGCCACATGACCGAATTGCTCGACTTCTTTCCCAGTCCCGGCCTGCTCACCGAGCGCATGGTCGTCTTCCTGGCGCAGGGGCTTTCGGGCGGGGCCGCGCGCATGGAGCAAGATGAAAGAATCACCAAGCGCGCCTTCACGCTCGGCGAAATTGATCGCCTGTTGCAGGCCCGAAAAATTCGCGACGCCAAAACGATCGCTGCCGTCCTCTTTTACGCGCGCTTTTCGCTCCTGCGGAAGCCGCGTCCGGCTCGCGGGCGGCCGCCTGTGCGCAATTAACCAACGCGGCGGCAAAAAATCCGATTGGCAGGCAGCTAAAACGTGACAACCTGCGTCTGATGAGTTTGACCGGCCTTGGGGCGTGTGCTAGCGTACCTTAGGTCGTACTGCGATACTTTTTCTTGGGGGAAGAAGCAATTCAGGCACTCGCGCTCGTTCTGCTGGCAAATCCTGTCACCCTTCTGGAGCAGACGGACGGGGTTGCGCGCGCCGTTCTTGTGATCCTGCTTTTCTTTTCCGTGTTTTCCTGGGCCATCATCCTTCAGAAGTGGCGCCAGTTCGGGCGGGTGGATTCGCAAACCGCTCGGTTCCTGCAAATGTTCCGCTCCGGCCGCGGCTTGCCCGACCCGAATACGCTGCGCGCGGGCGCGGGCGGCACGCCACTGGTGTCCGTCTACGCCGCGGGTTATCGCGAATTGGAAGCGCAGATGGGCTCGTCCTATGGACGCGGCAGCGCCGGCGCGGTTGCGACCGAGACCAAGGTCAAGAATCCGCGCGCCGTTGGGGTGGAAATGCAGGCCGCAGCCTCCGAGGAGGTGCGCCGCATGGAGAAGTACATGCCGTGGCTCGCCACCACGGGCGCCGTCTCGCCCTTTATCGGGCTTTTCGGCACGGTGTGGGGCGTGATGGACGCATTCGTAGGCTTGGGCGACGTCGGCAGCGCCAGCCTGCGTGCCGTGGCGCCGGGCATCGCCGAGGCGCTCATCACCACGGCTGCGGGACTGTTTGCCGCGATCCCGGCGGTGATCGCCTACAACCATTACCTTCACAATATTCGCGGGGTGTCTACGCGCATGGACCACTTCGCCTCCGAATTCGTCGCCAAAATCGAGACGCTCTACAGCGCCTAAGGAGGAGAGATGCCGCAGGTCCAGGGCGGAACGAACACCTCCCTTTCCGAAATCAACATGGTGCCGTTCATTGATGTTGTGCTCGTGCTGCTGATCATCTTCATGGTCACCGCGCCGCTCGTGCAGTCGAGCATCGACGTGAGCGTCCCGAAGACGAAGACCGTGAACGAACTGACGCAAGTGCGCATGGTCGTCACCATTGATCGTACGCAGCGCGTCTATTTGGACGATAAGCCGGTCAATATCCATCAGCTTGGCTCGCTAATCGCCGCTCACTCCCATAACGTGAAGACTCAGGCCGTGTACGTCCGCTGCGACGAGCGGGTGCCCTTTGGCAGCCTCGCCAAGGTAATGGACGAACTGAACCAAGACGGCATCAAAAATATGAACCTCGTGACGCAGCCGCTCGACGAGCGGGCGCGATGAAATGGCGTTTATGGCGGCAAACCGGCCAACGGAGGGACTCGGCACGCCGCTGTGGTTCTCCGTTTTGCTGCACGTGGGGCTGTGCGGGGCTTTGGTGATCGCCACGATGCTTTCTCACCGCGGTTCGAATTGGGGCGGGCCCGGCGGCTCGATTTCCGTGGGAATCGCCGGGAGCGTCCCCGCGATTCCGCTGCCGCGTCCCGAAGTCGTCTCGCCCAACCGTGTGGTGGACAATACTGGCGGCCTGTACAAATCGCCCCCGCCGGAAATCAAGGCGCCGCCGCCGGATGCCGTGCCGCTGCCGAAATTCTCGAAGCTTAAGCTGCCGCCGCCGCCCAAGAAAAAGCCCGTGGAGCGCGCCGAGACGCGCCCAGCCCCGCCACCGCCCAAAACGCATCCATCCAAGGTTCTGGAGGATAAGACTCCGCCGCCCGAAAACGCTATCCCATATGGCGAGCACGGCTCGCCAACCATTCCCGTCACGACGTTTGCGATGGGCGCAGGCAAAACGCAAGCGGGTCTCACCTTCAATGGCTCCTCGGGCGGCGATTTCGGCTCGCGCTTTTCCTGGTATGTCGAGGCAGTGCAGCGGCGCGTGAGCAGCAATTGGCTGCAATCCACCGTGGATCCGAGCGTGCAATCGGCGCCGGAGGTTATCGTCACGTTCACCGTGCAGCGCGATGGCTCGATCACGAATATCCAATTGACGCACCCGAGCAACAACGCCTCGGTGGATAGCTCCGCGATTCGCGCGGTGAAAGATTCGAGCCCGCTCGATCGCTTGCCTGCCGAATACCAGGGGTCGTATGTGAACGTCCAGTTTACGTTCGATTACCACCGCTGAGCGGTGGCATGTTTGCCGCTCCGCCGCATCGAGGTGGAGCATGCGCTGTATTGAATTCGCAGTCGAAAAGGCCAAGGAATGATGCGCAACTTTGTATTGGTGATCGCACTTGCGGCGGCGGCTTCCCTGCTGGCGAAGCCGGCGGCCGCGCAGGACTGGCTTAAGATCGAAACCGGCACCGGCGTCACCAAGGCGCGCGTCGCCGTGCCGGACACAGCCGCTCGCTCTGCAGCGGTGCAGCCGCTCGCAAAGACGTTTCACGACGTGCTCTGGTCCGACCTTCAGTATTCCGGCATTCTCGATCTCGTCAGCCCGAGCTTTTATCCGCTTGAGATACCCAGCCAGCCGAGCGAGTTGAAAGCGCCGGACTGGTCGAATGCGCCCGCCAGCGCCTATATGGTGGCCTACGGCAACATCCAGCAGGACGGCACCAGCCTCGCCGCCTACGGCTATCTTTCCGACGTGCACAATCCTTCCGCGCCGCTGGCGCTGCAAAAAATCTATCGCGGCTCCGCGAACGGCAATGACGCCCGCCGGCTCGCGCATCAGTTTGCCGACGACATTATCGGCATCCTCAGCGGCGGCCAGCCCGGCATCGCGCAGACGCAAATCGCGTACGTCCACACAACCGGCGCCACGGTCCATCAGGTGAAGGAAATCTGGGCCATGGACTACGACGGCGCGAATGGCCATCAGCTTACGCATCTGAACACCGTCTCCCTCACGCCGCGCTGGTCGCCGGACGCGACGCGCATCGCCTTCACGTGCTTCGAGGATTTTCGCGGCGTTCTCGGCCCGCAGGTTTGCATGTACTCGCTTGCGCTGAATCATCCGATTTTCATGCCGCGCTATCGTGGCACCAATAGCGCGCCTTCCTGGTCGCCGGACGGCACGAAGCTCGCCTTCGAATCCAGCCAGACCGGCAGCCCGGAAATCTATGTCTGTAGCGCTGACGGCTCGCATCTTCATCGCCTCACCTATTCCGCGGGCGCCAGCACTTCGCCCGTGTGGAATCCGAAGACGGGCGCCCAAATCATCTTCATCAGCGACCGCACGGGCGCCGTGGACCTTTATCAAATGAACGCCGACGGCTCGAATGTGCAGCGCATAAACTTGCCGGACGCCGGCTACGTCGTTGACCCCTCGTGGTCACCAAATGGACAAGTCCTCGCATTTAGCTGGCGACGCCCGACCGGCAACTACGATATCTACGTTATGGACGTAGTGAACCATCAGCTCGCGGAATTGACGCGCGATGCCGCGCGCAACGAGCGCCCCAGTTGGGCGCCCGACGGCCGGCATCTTGTGTTTCAGTCGAATCGCACCGGGCAGTGGGAAATTTGGGAGATGCTGGCTGATGGCAGCCAGCCGCGGCAATTGACGTTCCAAGGCCAAAACGAATCGCCGAGTTGGTCGCCGCGTTGATTGAACACCCATCTGGCCTAGCGGGGGGCGATGCCAGAAATTTCGATTTCGCCGCGAACTCGCGGTGATGTTTTTGGGACCAATTATATAGATACGCTGTAGCGGTCTAAATTTCACGTTCGGCCCTGAGCCCTTCAGGATTGCCGAAGGAGGATTCTAAATGCAGCGCAGTTCGCTTCGAAATGTGCTTCTCTTGCTGGGCCTGATCGCACTCGTCGGATACACCGGCGGCTGCAAAAAGAAGGTAGCTACGGCGCCGCCCGCGCAGACGCCTGCACCCACGCCCGAAAAGCCCACGGTCACTCTCAACGCTTCGCCGGACACGATCACTTCCGGACAAACCGCGACCCTCACCTGGTCTTCCACCAACGCCACGGACCTCGATATCGAGCCGGGGGTTGGCAAGGTTTCGCCGCAGGGTTCCACTGGCGTCACCCCGACCGCAAGCACCACGTACACCATCACGGCGACCGGTGCCGGCGGGAACGCCACGGCCACCGCGCAGGTGCAGGTGAACACGCCCGCGCAACCCGTGGAGCAGGCCGCGACGCCGCAACCCGACGTCAATCAGCTTTTCTCGCAGGATGTGAAGGACGCCTTCTTCGATCTGGATAAGTCGGACCTTCGTCCTGACGCGCGCGATGCCCTCACCAAAGACGCCGAATTCCTGCGGACCTATGCGCAAGTTCGCGTCTCGATTGAGGGACATTGCGACGAACGCGGCTCGACCGAATACAACCTGAGCCTCGGCGAGCGCCGGGCAGCGGCCGCGAAGAGCTTCCTGGTATCGCTGGGCATCCCGGCCGACCGGATTGACACGGTAAGCTGGGGCAAGGAGCGTCCGTTCTGCGGGGACCACAACGAAGGGTGCTGGCAGCAGAATCGGCGCGCCCATTTCGTCATGGCCAAGTAACGCTTTGCTTTTCCGGCGTCCCCACCCTCCGCGGCTCGGTGAAGGGTGGGGACACCGCATTTCGGCGTGACTCACACTTCGCAACGTTCGGTTTCCCCAGCACCGAGACGCATCTCTGCGTGGCCGGACTCATGTCATAATGTTTCCGTTGAACCCGAACCCGATTCGCATGGCACGAATCAAGTCGATCGCGCGACTGCGTTCGTGCCCTGGATAGGCCTGGAATAAGGAGGTACTCGTGCGTACACGATGGATAGTGCTCACCTTTGCGGCTATGCTCGTCGGAGTCCTCGCCGGCTCGCTGCTTTCGCCGCAGCCGACCGACGCCGTCGCCAAAGAAATCATCGAACTTCAGCAGCAGGTCTCTCAGCTCCTGCAAGGCCAGCAGGACATGCGCACAACGATTGTGACCAATAATGCCACGCTGAAGACGCTGGTACAGCAATCGCTCGACGCCGCGAATTCCATCAACCGGCAGATGGGCGGCTTGCAGCAGACCGTGCAACAAGCGCAGGCCAACACGGGCAACAACGTGGACTCGTTCACGCAGCAGGCCCAGGGAATTTCCAGCAATATGCAGGATCTTCGCGCGCAGGTGGTAAAGCTGCAGCAGCAGGTGACCGACGTGCAGAATCGGCTGCAGAGCATTGACGCAAAGGTCTCCGCGCAGCCCGCGGCGCCCGGAGCCGGATCGCCTGCGGGCGCAAATGGCGCTCCCGGCGGCTCGGCTTTGAATGTGCCGCCAATTTCTTCGCAGACGCTCTACGACAATGCCCTGCGCGACTTCACCACGAGCAAGTACGACATGGCGCATCAGGAATTTTCCGATTTCCTGAAGAATTTCCCGAACGACGATCTCGCGCCGAACGCGCAATATTATCTTGGGCAGGTGGCCTATCAGCAGGGCAACTATAAGGACGCCATCGGGGCCTACGACGATTTCCTCGCTAATTACCCCAAGAATTCGAAGGCGGCCGACTGCCTGTATAACAAGGCGCTCTCCGAGCTTGCCTTGAAGATGAACGCCTCCGGGACGCGCGACCTGCACGAAATCGTTCGGCGGTTCCCCGGGACGGAGAATGCGCAGCGCGCCCAGGACAAGTTGCGGCAGATCGGGGCGGCGGGGCGCACGCGATCCTCCCAGCGGTAGGGAGCGGCGAAAGAAATCCGGCGTGGGCGCAATGGCCGCGGAGGCCTTCCACCGTAGATTAGACTGCATTCGGCCCTTGATTCTGCAAGGGTTACGGTCATTTCTAATCCCCGTACAGTAGATTAGAATCCCGGTTGGCGATGCTTTTGTGGCCCTTGATATCACCCCTGATCGCCCCCCTGAAGCTGCCGCAGCGGGCACACTTGCAGCGCCTTCGAGCGGGCCGGGGAACACCCGGTTCGCCCAACTGCTATCCAGTTGTTATTTGATACTGGCCTTTATAGCATAGTAACTGAGAAAAGTCAAGGGAATTCGCCGAGGCTGGGGAGTTAGACGCGCAGGGAGGCACGGAAGGCCCTGGCGGCGTAGTAGGATTCCGCGCCGTTGTGATAGACGAATACGGTGTCGAAGCGGCGGTCGCAGAAGAGGGCGCCGCCGAGATTTCTGATCGCGGCGGGCGTCTTTATCCAGCTCGAGGTTTTCGTGTCGAACTTTCCAAGGGTCTGCAACTCTCGATACTGGTCTTCCGTGAGAAGTTCGACGCCGATACCCTCGGCAACGCGAACGGCGCTGTCTTTGGGTTTATGTTCCTTTCGCGACGCGAGGGCTTCGCCGTCGTAACACAAATTTCTGCGGCCGGCAGGGCTTTCCGGCGAACAGTCGTAGAAAACGTATTCGCCGGTTTTTTCGTCGCGCCCTATTACATCCGGCTCGCCGCCGGTTCTTTCCATTTCGGCGAGGGACCACAGCTTTTCAGGATTGGCTTCGAGCCTTGCCTGCACCTTCGCCCATTCGAGATTTTTGTGGCGGTTCATGTGCTGCTCAAAACGGGCTTTCAACGCATCGCACAGTTCTTTGCGCTGCGCCTGCGGCAAAGGCTTTTTCGTGACTGCTGGGCTCGTCATTTTGCGACTCCTCGGATTCACGATTTTCCGGCTGCCTGAGGCGGCCAGCTTGGGGCCTCGACACCGAACTGCTTGGCGTACTCCGCGTTGAGCCGCTGCCAACCGGGGAACTTCATCGCATCGGCGCCAACGATGCGGGCGATGGGGTTTCCGCTGAGGCGGCGATCCAGCACGTCGAAACAAATATGCCAGCCGGCGGCGCCCATCGAGATGAAGCGGCGATCAATGCTGTGCCAGAGCGTGAGGCGCGTGCCGCCGGCAACGGGTTCGAGTTCCCAGCGCATATCGCCGTACTCGAGCACCTTGGGGGCTTCGGCTCGCGTCACTCGGATTTCGAGCGGCGCGGGGGCGCCGACCCACGCGAGCTTGACGTTTCCAACCGTGCCCAGATTACCATCGGTCTCGAAGGGCGCCCATTCGCGCAGATGCGCGGGATCGGTGAGGGCCTGCCAGACCTTTTCGGGCGAGTGATGCAATTCCCTGACGAGGATGAGGGTCCAGTTCTCTCCGTCTTTTCGAATCCGGGCGCCGCCGGCCGGGCCGGGGGTGTACTGCTCGCGATTGGTCATTTCCTTCTCCTTGTCGTCTTTTTCCTTTTCGTCTGAGTTGACTGTTCCATACGGTCGAGGTGGCGCTCAAGGGCGTCCACGCGGGCAGACCAGAACCTGCGGAACGGAGCGAGCCAGGCGTCTAATTCCTGAAGGGATTCCGGCTTGAGGCGATAGAGGCGGCGCTGCGCATCCACCATGGATTCGACGAAACCTCCCTGGCGGAGGACGCGCAGGTGCTTTGAGACGGTCGGCTGAGGGATACGCAGGCGACGCTCGATCTCTCCGACCGATTGGTCGGAGGAGACGAGGAGAGACAAGATGGCGCGGCGGTTGGGTTCGGCGATGACATCGAAGATGGATTCCATTGCCTTTATATACGCCTATAGGCATATGCGTGTCAAGGAATATGATAAAGAATCCGTGACTCGTGATTTGTGACTTGCGACCGGTGAAAACGCCTCTGAATTTTGCCTGTGCTTGGGGGGCGGGCATTGCTATAACGCCGAAATCGTTGATTATCATTAGCACGGGGATCAGCGGATGAGTAAGGGCGGAAAACCGATGGCTCCCGTGCATCCGGGCGAGAACCTTCGCGAGGACTTCATGAAGCCGAGTTCGGGCTTTGGAGTCTGGCGGGGGTTCGGCTATACTCGCGGGCATGTCGGTAAACAAAGCGATTTTGGTGGGGCGACTGGGGAAGGATCCCGAGACGCGGTACACCTCTGGCGGCCAGGCGGTGGCGAATTTCACGATGGCCACTGACGAAACCTTCAAGGACCGCAATGGCGAGCGGCAGAAGCGCACGGAATGGCACCGGATTGTCCTGTGGGGCAAGCTTGCCGAAATCACGCAGCAGTACCTGAAAAAGGGCCAGCTCGTTTACATCGAGGGCCGGATTCAGACGCGGCAATGGGAAGATAAGCGCGACGGACAGAAACGTTCGACGACCGAGATCGTGGCCGACCGGATGCGAATGCTGGGGTCGCGCGGGGATGCAGGCGGCGGGCCTGGCGCGGGCGCTCCGTCCGCGGGGCGATCGCATGACGATGCCGAAGGCAGCGCTATGCCCGAGGAACCGATGGGCGGCGGGCCTGAGATTTCGGACGAAGATATTCCCTTCTGAGCAGCACACCCGCGGTCGAGGTTCAGCTCACAGAAAGTCTCTTACGCCCGCTACGCGGGCTATTTTCCTTGTTGCGACTGGATCCCACGGCTTACGCCGTGGGCTAGGATTTTGCGCCCGCTTCGCGGGCTTCCCGGCTTCGGAATACCTGCGGCTTACCCGGCGGTGAATGCTGAAACATTTTGAGAATAGCGGCGTTGGAATGCAGGGGGCGCCACATGGCCACAACCGCGAGCGGCACCATCAGGCCCACAGGACTGAGCGAAGGCTATAGAAAGAGTGCATCCCTTGGCACGCTCTTCGCGCGATCGGGGGATCGGGGGGAAGATTTGGATATTCGGCTACTGGCGACCGGCGCCGGCGTGGTATTGGTTTGCCGCCGCTTCCACGCTGGGGCCATTTCGCTGGCGGCCGGCAACGGCCGCTCGATCATCGGATGCGTGGGCCTCGGGCTGCCGCTATGGATAACGGCTGCGGTTCTTCTCCGGAGGCTCTCGGCGCCCGGGCGGCGGGTGCGAGGATCGGCAGTGGTGGCATAAGACGGCGTCTTACGCCCGCTACACGGGCTGGTTTTGCTTCGGGCGAGGAGCCGGCGTTCAGAAGCTAACGCACGAGGTCGCGGCGGCGGCGGGACCAGAAGCGGTAGAAGATCAGGCCGAGGAGGATCAGGGCCAGGCCGATGGAGGAGCGCACGGGGCGGGCGAGCCACAAGCTGACCGTGAGGGCGATTGCGCCCAGGACGAAGAGGCCCGGAACCACGGGATATCCCCAGGTGCGGTAGGGGCGCGGCAAATCCGGCTGGGTGCGGCGCATGCGCATGAGGGCGACGACGGCCAGGCCGTAGAAAATCCAGGTTGCGAAGATGAAGAGCGAGGTGAGGTCCTCGAACGTGCCGGTGAGGGCCATCACGCTGCCGAGGCAGCACTGGAAGATCAGGGCGTTGCCGGGGGTTCGATACTTCGGATGGATTCCGCGTGCGACGCGAAAGAAGATGCCGTCGCGGGCCATGGCGTAGTCCACACGCGCGCCGCTGAGGACGGAGGAGTTCAGAGTGCCCAGGGCCGCGAGGGCCATCGCCAGGGTGATCCACAGGGCTGCGCCGCGGCCGGCAAAGCTCGCGAATGCGTCCGATGCAACATGCGACGAGGCGGCCACGGCGCCAAACGGCAGGGCGTAAAAGCAGACGGCGCTGAACAGGATGAAGATCACGGCGACGAACGCCACCCCGCCCACCAGCGCCCTGGGAATGTTGTGGCCGGGGTTCTGAATCTCCGAGCCGACCAGGTTCAGGTCCTCCCAGCCGTCGTAGGCCCAGAGCGCCGCGGCCAGGGCCGCCAAGAAGCCGCTCATCGTGCCCCAGCCGAGCGAGTGGGGCCAGAGCGGGTGGAAATTGGACGCGCGACCGTGCGCGAGGGCAAAGCCTGCCGCGATGATCGCGACCACGGAGGCGATCTTCAGGATCGTGAGCACGATTTGGACGTTGCCGCCGAGGCGCACGCCGAGATAGTTCACGGCGGTGATGCCTACCAGGGCGACGACGGCCAGCGGCTGCGCCCACGTAAAGACGAATTGCGAGGCGTGGCCGAAAAGCGGCAGGCGGAAGTGGAAGGTGTAAATCGGCGCGGCCAGGGCGGGCAGCAGGAATCCGCAGAACCGCAGCAGGCCCGCCGCGATGGATGCCGTGGATGCCGGGCGGCCTACGATGGAGTGCATCCAGCCGAAGAGAAAGCCCCAGACCGGGCCGAAACCGCGGCGGAGATAGGCATACTCGCCGCCCGCTTCGGGGATGGCGGCGCCCAATTCGGCGTAGCTGAGGGCGCCGAAAAGCGAGAGGAGCGCGCCCACGATCCAGGCCGCGAAGACGATGGCGGTGGAGCGCGCCTCGCCGGCCATCTCGCTGGGCTTCAGGAAAATGCCCGTGCCGATCATCGTGCCGACAACGATGGCGGCGGCCGCCCATCCGCCGAGTGCTCGGACTAAGCCGGGGCGCTGCGCGGGCGGTGAACCAGAGGCTGGCGCGGGCAGGTGATCGCCGGGCATTGCTCCGGGATCATACAGCAGAAGGCGAAGGCATCCGGCGAGGCAAATCGGGCGGCAATCCAAAGGTTCAAACTGGCGACTGCGCGGCGCGAGTCCTTTTCGGGGCGGGCGCGGGCGTGTAGAATTTTTCGCGGATCGGGAAGCGAGAAGGAAACGCGCCGTCCGCGATACCGAGGCAGGTATGGACCAGGCAGAAAACGCCCGAACATCCGGGGGGGATGAGATGAATGCGCTGGTTCACGCGGCGAGCGCGGAGGGACTCGTCGAACTGCTGGCGGATCCTCGGCTGGACGAATCGCACGTGGTGAAGATGCTGGAACGGCTCGACCTGCCAGCCGGGGTGATCGAGGCGATTGCACGCAAGGGCGCATGGGGCGCGAGCGAAGCCGTGCGGGTACGACTGGCGAGCCATCCGCGCACGCCGAAGCGAATCGCTATTGGCGCAGTGCGGCAGCTTTATCTGCTGGATATGGTGCGCGTGAGCCTGCTTCCCGCGGCGCCGGGGGATATTCGGAGGCTGGCGGAGGAGCTGATCGTGGCGCGGACGCCGCATCTGCCGCTGGGGGAAAAGCTGACGCTGGCGCGGCGCGGTTCGGCGCGAGTGGCCGGCGCGCTGGTGGCAGAGGGGCATCCTCAGGTGTTGCGACTGGCGTTGGATAATCCGCGGCTCACGGAGAGCCAGATTTTGAGGGTTCTGGCGAAGGCGGAGGCGCCGGCACGGGCGGTGGCGGCCATTGCGCAGCATTGGCGATGGTCGTGTGAGTACAATGTACGGCTGGCGCTGGTTCGCAACCGGCACACGCCAGCGACGGCGCTTGCGGGTTTTCTGCCGAGCCTGACGCTGCGGGATTTGAAGGAACTGGCGGCCGCAGGGGCGACTGCGCCGGGGGCGCGCGGGCGCGTGCTGCGAGAGGTGCAGCGGCGGTCGGCGCGGCCCAGCGACGACGGCGACGTTTCTTAAGGATTTGCGCGAGGCGAAATGGGGAAGGGTTCCAAACAGGCGCGATGGATTATTGCGATTGGCGCGCTGGTGCTGGTGGCGGTGCTGCTGCGCTCGTCATTTCGGGCGACGCATCTGCAATACGAAGTGTGCATGGATTTCCGTGGCGCGACGCACTGCGCTACCGCGAATGGGTCCACGGCCGCGGATGCGATCCAAAGCGCGCGACAGATTGATTGCCAGCTCCTGAGCGATGGGCGCGAGCAGAATATGGCGTGCCTGGATCAGCAGCCGTCGCGGGTGCGCGAACTGAAGTGAACGAGGATTGTAGAAACCCCACCGCCGGGTCAGCGTCGAAACGAAATCTTTAAGGGGATTTTGGGGTGTGCCGGGGGCGGGTGCGTGGGGTCTAATGGAAGGGAGGGTTGCGGAGGAACGGCGCTCCGCGCGAATTTGGCGAGTGCGACCGACGGCGGGCGAAAGGGATCGAGCCACGGGATGACGCGGTGCCTCAATTGCGGCGCTGAGCGGGCGGCGGACGTATGCGCCGCGTGCGGATTGAGCACCATGGCGGCGGAGTTCAGCCTGCGCAAGAAGCTGCTGAATCGCACGGCGTTCTTTTTGCTGGGGGCGCTTGCGTTCATCGCGGCGAGCGCGCGATACCCGGCGCTCGACCTGGATGGAATCCTGATATTTATCGGCGTGCTTTTCTTTTTCACGCTGGGACTGGCGATCTGGGTGGAGCGGCGGGCGCTGCGGCATTCGGAACTTGAAGTCCTGAAGCGGATTTACTATGCGCTGATTCCAGTACCGTGGCTACTGGCGCTGCTGCTGCTTGGGAATGGGGCGCTGGATAATTCGCGGCCGCACCTGATGGATTCGCGCGTGGTGGGTAAGTTCTCGATGCCGGGGCCCTTTCAAAGCCGGCGGCTGATCGTGACCTCGTGGCGCGAAGACCGAAAATACGAGCGCGTTCCGGTGGACCGCAGCGATTTTGACCGCTTCAGCGTGGGCGATTCGGTGGAAGTGCACGTCCGCGACGGGCTGGCGGGCATTCCGTGGATCGCGGGCGTCTCGAGCGAATAGAGATCGCGATCGCAGGGGCCTGAATGAAGTTGCGCGATTCGCGGCGCTGGCGCGAAAGGCGCTTCCCCTCTCCGGCTTCGGCTGCTACGTTTTCCCTATCCGATGAAGCTGCCTGAATCGTGGACGGAGCGGCTGCCATTTCTGAGCGAGCTCGATCGAGAGTGGGATCGCGTGCCGCCGGCGATGGGGATTGCGGCGCTCGTCTGCTATCTGGCGTTTTTATACCAGGAGATGCGCGGAACGGGCTTTCTGCTGATGATGGACCTGGTGTTTGTGCCGGTTCATGAGGGCGGGCACTTGCTCTTCCGGTTTTTCGGCGAGTTCATCAGCGTGGCGGGCGGAACGGGATTGCAATTGGGCGTGCCGCTGGCGCTGTGCGTCTATTTCGTTTTTCAGCGGAAGGCGCAGGGGGCGGCTTTCTGCGCATTCTTTTTCTTCGAGCAGTTCCTGCCGATTTCGGTGTATATGGCGGACGCACGCGCGGAGGAACTGCCGCTGCTGACCGTGGGCGATTCGGGGTACGTGATCCACGACTGGAATTATCTCTTCGGGAGCCTGGGCGTGCTGAATCACAACATTCAAATCGCGCATGCGGTGCGCGCGATGGGCTGGCTGGGGATGATGGGAACGGTCGGGTGGCTGGCGTGGCGCTGCGCAAAGGCAGCTGGGCAGCCGCCCGTCAACCCGCGGCGGGAAACGGCTCAATAAATCATTTGCCAGCGCAGCGGATTCGGCAATTGCACGTCGAGAGAGCGCCCGTAGTCTTCCAAGGTCAAGCGAACGGATTCCGCGGGGCCGATATTGCGCGTGGTCCAATCCGAGCTGGGGATGAGGCGGGCGGGATTCGTGAGGGCGTCGCTTTCGAAGTCCTTGCCGGAGGCGTGAAGCTCGTTGGGAAAGACCAGGTAGACGAGCTTGGCTTTGATGTCCAGGACGAGATAGCGCTTGCCGAGAAGAATGAGGACGAGATTCGACTGCTTCTTCTTATCGGGCTGATAGACAGCCCAGGCGAGCGGCGGCTTGCCATCGAGCTTCAATAAGGCTTCGTCCACCGGCTTCCAATGGAGGCGTTCGGGTGCGTTGGCACGGCTGGCAGCGCGCGCGGCGATGGGCGCGAGGCAACAGGCCAGGAGCAAGACTGAAATGGCGAGCCGAAGACGCCGGAAACAGGGTGTAGAAGCCACGGAAAGATTTTAATCCCAGACGACGGGAAGACGCCGCAGGGAGACCATCACATAGCCTTTGACGCGGCCATGTTCGACGATATCCCGGAGAATGGCGACATCCTGTTCGCAATAGGCGGCGACCTGGTCCTTCTGGCCGGCGCGCCACCATTCTACCGCTTGCAAGCCATCGCCGGTTTTCGCGGAGCCCAATGTGTCCTTCGCTAGCTGATCGAGCTTCACTCGATGGCCGAGCTTGCGGTGCAATTCTTCATGGACGTCGAAGGAGCGGCGGCGCAGGCCGTCAATCGGGCCATAGCCGCGGAGGACCTCGAAATCGAAGCGATTGCCGTTGAAGGTGACGACGTGGGTGAAATTACAGAGCTCAGCGATGAGGGCTTCGGCGTCCTGCTCAAACCAGCGGCGAAAGCCGTTTTCCTTGTCCCAGGTGACGGCGACGGCGAGGCCGAAGGCGCGTATATTGCCCCAGCCGCCCTCGACTTCATGGGAAAGGCGCAGGGTTTCGATATCCAGATAGATTTCGCGGTCGAAGAGTCCGGCCATGTGAGTCTCTCCCTTCCGGCAGAGAACGCCGCACAGATCGCACAACTGGTTGCATTGGTAAGCCCGGCCGCAGGTGCGGCGGCCGCCCTCAATTGCGCAATTCGCCCAGGGATTTATCGAGCAGGCGAATCGCTTCGTCCACATCCGCTTTGCCGATATTCATCGGCGGGGCGATGCGAATCACATTGGCGTAGAGGCCGCCCTTGCCGACCAGGAGTCCATTGGCGCGGGTTCGTTCGAGCAATTCGCTCGTCTCGCGCGCGGCGGGCTGCTTCGTCTTGCGGTCGGTGACGAGCTCGAGCGCTTGCATCAGGCCCATGCCGCGGACCTCGCCGATGAGCGCGTGCTTCGCTTGCAGTTCCTCGAGCCGCCGGCGCAGATAGCCGCCGACGACGTACACGTTTTCGCGCAGATTTTCCTCTTCGATGACTGCGATGACGGCGCGCGCGGCGACGCATGCGACCGGATTGCCCCCAAATGTGGAAATCGTAAGCCCCTGGAATTTTGCGGCGAGCCTGGCGGTGGTAATCGTGGCGCCGATGGGAACGCCATTGCCCAGGCTTTTCGCGCAGGTGATGATGTCGGGCACCACCTCCCATTGCTCGATGCCGAACCATTTGCGGCCGGTGCGGCCGAGGCCGGTCTGCACCTCGTCCGATATGAACAGGCCGCCGTAATTCTTCACGATGCGATGGACGATTTTGAAGTATTCGGGTGGCGGGGTGATGAACCCGGCGACGCCCTGGATGGGCTCGGCGATGAAGGCGGCAGGCGCGCCGTTGGTGGTGGTGCGGATCACGTCCTCGACGTCGTGGGCGCAGGCGGCGCCGCAATCCGGGTATTTCAAGTGCAGCGGGCAGCGATAGCAATAGGGGCTCAGGGCATGCGAAACGCCCGTGCTAATCACGCCGCCCCGGCGCCACGGCGATTGGCCAGTGACGCCCTTGGCGAGGGCCGAAGCCCCGGAATAGCCGTGGCGCAGCGCGATAACGTCGTAGCTCTGCTGCGCCATGCGCGCGAGAAGGATGGCCGCTTCGTTCGCTTCCGTGCCGGAATTGGTGAAGAAGGTCTTTTGGAGCTTTCCGGGGGTGATCTGGGCCAGCTTTTCCGCGAGCGCGACAATGGCTTCGTTGGGATACAGAGTCGAGGTGTGCTGCAATTGCCCGGCCTGCCGCTGCACGCGAGAGGTTATCTTCGGATTGCAATGCCCAGTACCGATGGTGACGATCCCGCCGAAGAAATCTAGGTAGCGATTGCCTTCGACGTCCCAGAGGTGCTGCATCGAAGCGCGCTGCGCCACGAGGGGCTGCTCGTAATAATTGCAGACAGCAGGCCAGAGGTAATCGCGATGCTTTTGAAGGACCGCCGCAGCGCGTTTGGACTGGGGGCGGGGCCTGCGCGTTGGGCGGGGCATGGGCGGCGAGCAGTGTACCTTTGGGTGCGTGGGGGCGGCAAGTGTCGTTGGCACATGATATGTCCGGTTGAATTAGCAAGTGAGATGTCCGGTCTGCGGACGGAAAAACAGGGATGGAAAATGGGGGCGGGAACGGGCGGGAAAGCAGATTGTTCGCTGCGGGTATGGGGTGTTACACTCGCGGCGTGCCTGTTCGGATACGCACGGCACTGTCCGGGAATGAACATCCGAAGCGCCCATCTTCCCGCTTAAAGGCTTGGCAGACAATCGCATAGAGGCGAACGCGCTGGCCACTGCCTTGCACCGGACAATCCGATTCTTGTAACAAACCGCGCGCGCGGCGCGTTTCACATAGGGTGGAGTTTGGGCGGCGCGCCGCACCATCATGGCGGCCGCGGATAAGCATGGGGCGCGAGGCGAGCGCCGGCGGAAATCAGCTGGCAAAAATCAGGTGAACGAAGGGGAGAGGAAAACACGTCATGAGTAGACGGTTTATGCAGGTCGTGGTGGCGTTGTGGGCGGCCGCTTTGCTGATCGCATGCCCGGCGTTTGGGCAGCGGGAGATCGTCGCCCAGCAGACGCAGGGGCAAAAGGCTCCGCCGAAACCAACGACGGCACCGCCCGAATCGCGGACCGTGGACCTGTTTACGGGGCAGCCGAACTACTCGAAGGGCAATTCGTGGTTTCCCAACATCATCAAGCCATACGAATCCATGCGCGTCCCCACGCCTAATCTGGCCAATAGCCCGCGGATTGACCAATTGATTGCCAACGGCAAGCTGATGCTGAGCCTGCAAGACGCGATTTCACTGGCGCTGGAGAATAATCTGAACATCGCGGTGCAGCGCTACACGCCGCTGGAGGCGCAGACGGGCATTTTGGCAGCCAATGGGCCGTTCGATCCGGTTTTGTCGTTTTCGGGCAGCGTCAGCACATCGAGCCAATTGTTCAACAACTCGTTTCTGGGAGGCGGCGTCTTCACGGCGAAGAGCCACCAAACCACGGCGGACGTCAGCTACACAGAGCTTTTCCACACCGGGACGAGCATTTCGGTTGGATGGACAAACACGCGAACTTCGTCAAACCAAGCGAACATTTTCAATCCTTCGGTAAATTCCGGGATACAAGCAAGAATCAACCAGCCGCTGCTGAATGGATTTGGCATTTTTCAGAACACGTTTCTGATTCTGGAAGCGAAAAACACGGAAAAGGCGGCCGAAGCGAATTTCAAAAGCAGCGTTATCTTCGACGTGACGAACACGGCGACTCACTATTGGGCGTTGGTATTCGCGCGGAAGTTCGTGGCGGTAGAGGAAGCGGCCATTGCCTCGGATCAAAAGAACTATGATGACGAACAAAAGGAACTGCAGATCGGAACAAAGGCCCATCTGGACGTTGTTCAGGCGGAATACCAGCTTGCGTTTGACCGGCAGAACCTCGTGAACGCGCAGACGAGCCAACTGCGCTCGGAAATAACCTTGCTGAACGACATCACGAAAAATCCGATGGCTCCTTCCCTAACGGGAGTGGAGGTGGTGCCAACAACCGAGATCACCGAACCGCCACCGATAGAAAACATTCCTCTTGAAGACGCAGTGCAGGAGGCATGGAAGAACAGTCCCGCGCTGCAGGCGCAGGAGCTGCAACTAGAAAACGCGGGGATTTCGGTGAAGGCGACGAAAAACCAGCTTCTGCCTACGCTGGATCTTTCGGGGGCCTACAGCGGGGGAGGCCTGAGCGGAGTTTCGACAGCCGGAGGAGTGGTAGTGGACAACGGACTGGGGACCTCCCTCAGCCAGATCTTCCATAACGATTCTCCGACGTATTCGGCGTCGCTCACGTTCAGTATGCCGATTCGGAATCGCACCGCGCAGGCGAATCACGCGAGTGCGATGCTGGTGCAAAGGTCACAGGAGGTTTCTTATCAGGAGGCCAAGAATACGATTTTCATGAACGTCCGCGAGGCGATCATCTCGCTGCAACAAGACCGGGCCGCGCTGACGGCCGGTGAGAAGAACGTGGCCCTCGCGCAGGAAAGCTACGATGATGAAGTGAAGAAGCTGCAACTTGGGACCTCCAACTCGCTCTTCGTATCTCAGAAGCAGCAACTGCTGGTTGCGGCCCAGGCCACCGAGCTGCAGGCGCGGGTGGCGCTGGCGGACGATGAGTGGAACTTCAACGACGTGATGAGCCGCACGCTGGACGTGAATCACATCGTGATTGCCGGCGCGCAACCGGCTACGGGCGCGCAAGGGGTGCAGATTCGCAATGCCGGCGCCGGAGCGAGCACACCCTCGCAGCCGGGCGGCGCGGCGAGCGGACGATAACGGGCAAATCCGAGCTCAACCGCGAATTTCCCGCCACGGCGCTGAGCGCACGGCTGATTGGCAATAGCGTGCCCGACGTGCCGGTTCGTTTGCCCTCTGCCCCGCTACGGACCTAGAATGAAGCCGAGGCGCGCCGCCGCGCGCGATCCGAGGAGCCTTCGTTCGTGGGATCGAAACTGACCGGCAAACCCAGCGACAAGCCCGAATCGGCGCAGCCATCCGAGAGGCAGGCTACCGCAGCCGAACGCGAATGGCAGGAACGGGCGCTGCGCCCCGCACTCGAAAAATCGCCGGAACGAATGCGTGAGTTTACGACCGTCTCCGGCTATCCGATCCGACGGCTCTATACGCCTGCCGATTTAGCCGGCTGGGATCCGGGACGCGACCTGGGATTGCCTGGCGAGGCGCCCTATACCCGCGGGATTCATCCGACGATGTACCGCGGGCGACTATGGACGATGCGGCAGTTCGCCGGATTCGGCACGGCGGAGGACACGAACCGGCGGTTCCGGTATCTGCTGGCGGAGGGGCAAACGGGCCTCTCGGTGGCGTTCGACCTGCCCACTTTGATGGGGTACGACTCCGACCATCCTCTTTCCGAAGGCGAAGTGGGCAAATGCGGCGTGGCGGTGAGTTCCCTGGCGGATATGGAGGCGCTCTTCGAGGGGATTCCGCTGGGCGACGTGACGACCTCGATGACGATCAATTCGCCGGCCGCACCGATCTGGGCGATGTACCTGGCCGTGGCGGAAAAGCAGGGCGCCGATTGGAAGAAAATCTCCGGGACGCTGCAGAACGACATCCTGAAGGAATACATCGCACAGAAGGAGTACATCTATCCGCCGGAGCCTTCGATGCGGCTGGTGGTGGATACGATCGAGTTCTCCGCGAAGCACACGCCGCGATTCAATCCGATTTCGATCAGCGGATATCACATCCGCGAAGCCGGTTCGACGGCCATTCAGGAATTGGCGTTCACGCTGCGCGACGGAATCGAATACGCGGAATGGACGCTGCGGCGAGGCCTGGCGTTCGATGATTTCGCGCCGCGGCTTTCTTTTTTCTTTAACGCGCACAACGATTTCTTCGAGGAGATCGCGAAGTATCGCGCGGCACGGCGGCTGTGGTATCGAGCGGCGTGCGAGCGGTTCGGGGCGAAGCAGGCGCGCTCGCAGGCGATGCGTTTTCACGCGCAGACGGCCGGCTGCTCGCTGACGGCGCAGCAGCCGGGCAACAACGTGGTGCGCACGGCAATTCAGGCGATGGCGGCAGTGCTGGGCGGGGCGCAATCGCTGCACACGAATTCGCTCGACGAGGCATGGGCGCTGCCCACGCAGGAAGCCGCGACGATTGCGCTGCGCACGCAGCAAATCATCGCGCACGAAACCGGAGTAACGAATACTGCGGACCCGCTCGGCGGCTCGTATTTTCTCGAAACGCTGACAAACGAGGCCGAGCGCGGGGCGCGGGACTACATCGAAAAGATTGACGCGATGGGAGGCATGATACCGGCCATCGAGCGCGGCTATCCGCAACGGGAGATCGCAGACGCCGCCTATCAATATCAGGTGGCCGTGGACCGCAAAGAGAAGATCATCGTCGGCGTAAACGAGTACGTGACCGAGGAGAAGCCGATCGAATTGCTGCAGATTGACGATTCGATTGCGCGGCGACAGGCGGAGCGGCTGCGCGAACTGCGCGCCAACCGCTCGAATGACGAAGTGGCTCGACGGCTTGCAGGGTTGCGCAGGGCCGCCGAGGGCAGCGAGAACATGATGCCGCACCTTTATGAAGCGGTGAAGGCGTATGCGACGCTCGGCGACATTTGCGAGACGCTGCGCACCGTCTTCGGGACGCACCACGAGGCCGCGATTACGTAATTGTCGCGCGGAGCCACTGAATGCCTGAGAAGAAAATACGAGTGCTGATCGCGAAACCCGGACTCGACGGCCACGACCGCGGGGCGAAAATCATTGCGCGTTCGCTGCGGGACGCCGGCATGGAGGTGATTTATACCGGGCTGCGGCAGACGCCGGAAATGATTGCGTCCGCGGCGTTGCAGGAGGACGTGGACGTGGTCGGGCTTTCGATCCTCTCCGGGGCGCACAACACGCTGTGCCCGCGATTGATGGGTCTGCTGCGGGAAAAGGGGATGAACGATGTGACCGTCCTCATCGGGGGAATCATTCCGGAGGCGGACATTCCGGCGTTAAAGCAGGCTGGGATTGCCGAGGTCTTCCTGCCAGGCACGCCTACGCAAGCGATCGTAGATTTCATCCGCCAGCGCACCGCCGCGACGGCCCAGTGAGGAACGCGCCCGCACATTGCATCCGCCTAGCCGCCGTGGCTAACCGCGCGAATGGTACAATTCCAAATTCCAGGAGTGCGCCGGAGCACGCATGAAGCCGCATCCTTCGCGAAAAGCCGCCGCAGACCGCGCCAAGATCGAAGAGGGCGCCGCCTCGCATTCCCCCGCCTTCGATAAGAACCGCCGGCAAATGGCGGATCGCCTGACGCAAATCAAGAACGAAGAGGAATCCATTCGCCAGGGCGGCGGGACGAAAGCCATCGAAGGGCAGCACAAGAAGGGGCGGCTGACGGCCCGCGAGCGCATCGCAAAGCTGATAGACGCGAAGACGGAATTTTTCGAGCTGGGCATCTACGCAGCGTGGGAAATGTACGCGGAATGGGGAGGAGCGCCCTGCGCTGGAACGATCACGGGCCTTGCCCGCGTGGGCGGGCGGCAGGCGATGATTATCGCAAACGACGCGACGGTGAAGGCCGGGGCATTCTTCCCAATGACCGCCAAGAAGGTGATTCGCGCGCAGAATATCGCCATCGAAAATCGCATCCCCACGATTTATCTGGTGGATTCCTCCGGGGTATTTCTGCCGCTGCAGGAAGACGTGTTTCCGGATACGGACGATTTCGGCCGGGTGTTCCGCAATAACGCCGTGATGAGCGCGATGGGGATTCCGCAGATCACCGCGATCATGGGAATGTGCGTGGCGGGCGGTGCGTATTTGCCGGTGATGTGCGACCACATTTTGATGACCGAAGGCAGCGGGCTATTTCTGGCCGGGCCGGCGCTGGTGCAAGCGGCGATCGGGCAGAAGGCGTCCGCCGAGGAATTGGGTGGCGCGCAGATGCACGCGCGAGTGAGCGGCACGGTGGACTTCCGCGAGCCGGACGACGAGGCGTGCATCCGGCGAATTCGCGCGATTGTGGATAAGATGGGGCATCCTGCAGCCGCGCCCTTCGACCACAAAGAAGCCCGGCCGCCGGCCCACGAGGCGTATGAAATCTACGGCATTTTTTCGTCGGATGCCTCCGGGCAATACGATATGCGCGAGATCATCGCGCGGATTGTGGACGACTCGGCCTTCGACGAATACCGCGCGGAGTATGGGCAGACGCTCGTCTGCGGATTCGCGCGGATCGGCGGCTGGGCGGTGGGAATCGTGGCGAATCAGAAGATGCGAGTGACGCTCTCCGCGCCCGGCAGCGGCGAAAAGCGAATCGAATTTGGCGGGGTGATCTATACGGAAGCGGCGGATAAGGCGGCGCGCTTCGTGCTGGACTGCAATCAGAATCTGATTCCGCTGGTATTTCTGCACGACGTGAACGGCTTCATGGTGGGTAAAGAGGCGGAATGGAGCGGCATCATCCGTGCCGGGGCGAAGATGGTGAATGCGGTGGCGAATAGCGTGGTGCCGAAGATTTCGGTGATTTGCGGCGGCAGCTTCGGGGCGGGTCATTACGCGATGTGCGGCAAGGCGTACGATCCGCGGTTTCTCTTCGCGTGGCCCACGGCGCGCTACGCCGTGATGGGAGGCGATGCGGCGGCGGGCACGCTGGTGGAAATCAAACTGCGGCAGCTCGAGCGCGAAGGCAAAAAGCTGACCGACACGGAAAAGCGGGAGCTTTATGAATCCACGCGAGCCATCTATGAGCATCAGTCGGACGCACGTTACGCGGCGGCACGGCTGTGGGTGGACGCAATCATAGATCCGGCGCACACGCGCGAGGCGCTGGTTGAGGCGCTCGAAGCCGCGGCGCTGAATCCTCACGTGGCGGAGTTCAAGACGGGAGTGCTGCAGACGTGAGGCCCCCGGATGGCACGGGTGCGGTGACGATTGTCGAATGCCCGCGGGATGCGTGGCAGGGGCTGCACCGAATTATTCCCGCCGAGGAGAAGGCGGCCTACCTGGGGCGGCTCGTGTCGCTGGGATTCGGGCACCTGGATGCGGTGAGCTTCGTTTCGCCGAAGCATGTGCCGCAGATGGCCGATAGCGAGGCCGTGATGGGGCGGCTGCGGGATGCGAAGCTGCCCTCGGGCGAGTCGCCGGAAATTATCGGCATCGTGGTGAACGCGCAGGGGCTCGAACGAGCGCTTGCCGCGCCCGGCGTGACTACGATTGGATATCCCTATTCGATATCGGCGTATTTTCGGCGCGCGAACGCCAATATGTCGCGCGGCGAATCGCGGGCGCTGGTGGAAAAGCTACAGCGTGAGACGAAGGCTGCGACGCGGCGGCTGGTGGTGTACGTCTCGATGGCCTTCGGCAATCCTTATGAGGAGCCGTGGGGGCCGGAGATCGTCGAGGAGACGCTGGTGTGGCTGAAGGACCTGGGAGTTCGCACAGTGTCGCTGGCGGACACCGTGGGCACGGCGGAGCCTGAGGCTGTGGCGCGGCTTTATCGCGACGTGAAGGATTGCGTGGCGGGAATCGAGATCGGCGTCCACCTGCACAGCCGGCCGGAGCGCGCCGCCGAGAAAATACTTGCGGCGTACGAAGCGGGATGCAGGCGGTTCGACGGGGCGCTGACGGGGCTGGGCGGATGTCCCTTTGCGGGCGATCAGCTGGTCGGCAACATTCCGACGGAAACCGTGCTGGCGACGCTTGCGGCGCGAGGCGTCGCGACGGGCATTGATGCGAGGTCGCTGGCAATCGCGTGCGCCATGACGGGCGAGCTTCGCGAAAAATACGCGATGGCGCCCACTGAAGCCGCGCCCGACGAGCCGAGCGCGGCGCCGCCTTCCTGAACGGCACGATCCTGCACCGTAGAAATGGCAATCGAGGGTTGCGCAATCAGCGCGGCCCAGTCACAATCCCGCCATGCCCTATTCGACTCTGCGCCTGGAATTCGAGCAAGGCGCGGCGCTGATCACGCTCGCGCGACCGGAAAAACGCAATGCGATTTCGGCGCTGATGATCGAAGAGATGGTCGCGGCGCTGGCGGAAGTGGAGCGCGGCGCGGCGCGCGTGGCAATCGTGACCGGCGAGGGCAAGTCCTTCTGCGCGGGAATGGACCTCGATGAGCTGCGCGCCTCCGCATCGCAACCGGCGGAGAAGAATATCGAAGCGTCGCGGCACCTCGCGGCATTCTTTCAACGAATCTACACGTTTCCGAAGCCGCTGATCGCGGCGGTGAACGGGCCGGCGATCGCGGGAGGCTGCGGCATCGCAACGCTGGCGGATATTACGCTCGCCGCGCCGGAAACGAAGTTCGGATATACGGAAGTGAAGATCGGCTTCATGCCGGCGCTGGTTTCGGTGTTTCTGCGGCGACAGATCGGGGAGAAGGTGCTGCGTGATCTGCTGCTGACGGGCCGCATCGTGGATGCGTCGGAGGCGTTTCGCATGGGATTGGTGACCGAAATCGTGGCTGCGGAACGATTGCTGCCGCGAGCAAGGGAGTTTGCCGCCATGCTGCTGGCCGCGAGCCCGGCAAGCATCGCGCGCACGAAAAGGCTGCTGGTGCGATTCGAAGAAGGCGCGCTGCGGCAGGACATCGAGGAAGCGGTTGCTGCGAACGCGGAACTTCGCGGGACGGCGGATTTTCGCGAGGGCCTCGCGTCATTCCTCGAAAAGCGGGCGCCGAAATGGTCCGGCAGCTGAGCGGGACGGCTGAAGTTCGCAGCGACGCGCGCGGCGCGGCCCGATTCGGTGTTGCAAAAGGCGAGCGCAAGCCCGCATAATCCCTTCCCTGCCGAAGCGCCGTCCAGCCGCTTCCAATTGGCCGATGAACGAACCGACGACCCCTTTGATGCAGCAGTATCACGCGCTGAAGAAGCAGCATCCTTCGGCGCTGCTGCTTTTCCGGCTGGGGGATTTCTACGAGTTGTTCTACGAAGATGCGGTGGCCGCTTCGCGCGTTCTACAAATCACACTCACCTCTCGCAACAAGGAAAAGGGCCAGGCCGTGCCGATGTGTGGCGTTCCCTATCACGCCGCCGAGAACTACATCGCGCGGCTGATTCGCGCCGGATACAAGGTAGCCATCTCCGAGCAGATGGAAGAGCCCGGGCCGGGCCGGAAGCTCGTCCGGCGGCAGGTGATTCGCGTGCTGACGCCGGGCACCGCGATGGGCAGTTCGCTGGTTGAGCGAAACGAAAATAATTATTTGGCGGCGATCGCACGCGATGCGACGGGCAAGATCGCCGCCCTTGCGTACGTGGATCTTTCGACGGGCGATTTCCGCGCAACGGAGTTTCGCGGCGAACAGGCGGAGGCGCGCCTGCGAGACGAACTGGCGCTGCTGCGCCCGCGAGAGATTCTGCTGGCGCGTCCGGCAACGCTCTTCCCGGAAAGCGCGGCCAATGCGTGGGGTGGATCAGGGGCGGTCGAAACCCATCTGGATGGATGGGTCTTCGAGCCGGCCTATTCCGCGCGGATGCTGCAGGGCCATTTTCGAGTGGCCGGGCTCGAAGGACTCGGGCTTGCGGAGCACCCCTTTGCCACAGCGGCGGCCGGGGCAGTTGTCCATTACGTGCGGGAGACTTCGGCGATTGGCGCGGATTCCGGCGATGCGCCCAGCGCGGCGGCGCCACTGCTGCGGCCGGCAGGCGCGGGATTGGAACATCTGGACCGAATCGCGTATTACGAACAGCAGGATGCGATGGTACTGGATGAAGTGACCGTGCGAAATCTCGAACTGATCGAGCCCGCCTCGGGCGACGACAGCTCGGCCACGCTGATTCGCGCACTCGATGAAACGGTAACGGGAATGGGCGCGCGCCTGCTGCGCTCGTGGATTCTGCGCCCGGAGATTTCGATCAACGAGATCGAGGCGCGGCTTGGCGCCGTCGCCGCGCTGAAATCACATACGGTGGCGCGGGAGGAAATCGGGGCGCAGATGGAGGGTATTCTCGATCTCGAGCGACTCACCAGCCGCGTCACCTTGGGAATCGCGACGCCGCGGGACCTGCTGGCGCTGCGCGGGTCGCTCGACCGGGTGCCGCTGCTTGCGCGTTTACTCGACAGCTTCGAGCGCCACGAACTCGATGCGGCGCAATCGAGGCTGGCGTTTCTGGCGGATCAGCTTGACGAGCTGGGCGACGTGCGCGAATTGATTGCTCGCGGCATCGCGGACGATCCGCCGGCGATATTGAACGAGCCGGGTATCATCCGCACCGGATTCAACGCGGAATTGGACGATCTGCGGGACACAATGAAGCACGGGCGAGGGCTGATCGCGACCATGGAAGAGCGCGAACGCAAGCGCACGGGCATTGCTTCGTTGAAAATTCGCTACAACTCGGTATTTGGATACTACATCGAGGCGTCCAAGGCGAATCTTCATCTGATCCCGGCGGATTACGAGCGCAAACAGACGCTAGTAAATGCGGAACGGTTCACGTCCGGCGAATTGAAGGAGCACGAGCGAAAGGTTCTCTCCGCCGAAGAGCGCGTGCTCGGGATCGAGCGGCGGCTCTATTCCGAGATTCGCGAGGCCGTGGCCACGCAAGCGGCGCGACTGAGGCGCACGAGCGCAGCGCTTGCGCAGATTGACGTACTTGTGAACTTTGCGCGTATCGCCGCCGCACGCAATTACACGCGGCCGGTGTTCACGGAGGCCGCGCCTGCAGCTCGCGTGCGAACCGCAGCACAGCGAGGGCTTTTGCTGATCTCCGGCGGCCGCCATCCGGTGATCGAGCGGCTGGCAGAGGCGCGCGCGGAACGATTCGTGCCCAACGATCTGTGCCTGGATGACGAGGCGAGGTTCTTGCTCGTAATCACCGGGCCGAATATGGGCGGAAAGTCCACTTACCTGCGACAGACGGCGCTGATTTCGATCCTGGCGCAAACCGGATCGTTTGTGCCGGCGACGGAAGCGAAACTGCCCATCGTGGACCGCATTTTTACGCGAATTGGCGCGTCCGATAATCTGGCGCGCGGCAGGTCCACTTTTTTGGTGGAGATGAGCGAGGTCGCCGCGATTCTGAACACCGCGACGCCTGCCAGCCTTGTGCTTCTGGATGAAGTCGGCCGCGGCACGGCGACGTTTGACGGATTGTCCATCGCCTGGGCGGTGGTGGAGGCGCTGCACACCGGGGTGCGGCCGCGAACGCTTTTTGCCACGCATTATCACGAGCTAACGGAACTCGAACAGCTTCTGCCGGGCGTGAAGAATGTTCATGTGAGCGTGCGGGAGGCGGGAAACGAAATTGTGTTTCTGCGGCGCGTCGAGCCCGGCAGCGCGGACCGCAGCTACGGGATCGAGGTGGCACGGCTGGCGGGGTTGCCGGACGACGTGATCGCACGCGCTCGCGAAATCCTGCGGCGCCATGAACGAAGCGAGGACCGCGTGACAATCGAGCTGTCGCCTGGCGCCGCGCCACCCCCGCCACAGCAAAAGAGCTTCACGGCGATGGATGAATCGGTTCTCGAAGGTTTGCGGCGCGCGAAGCTGGAAACCTTGACGCCCCTCGAGGCTTTGAACCTGCTCGCCGCCCTGCAGAAGCAGCTTTCGTAGTGCACAGCACACGCACCGGACAGAGTACCCGTTTGCGCGCGTGCGGCCGTGTACTAAGATGGATGTATGGACGGAATGCCCTGGGTTCCGGCGGCCAGCGCGAGCATGGCGAGGGCATATCCCGTTCGGTGCGGGGCAAGCACCACCTGCCTTGCGTTCCCCTGACAATCGGGTGAGACATGCGCGTGCTCGGAATGATGTCCGGCACATCGGCGGATGGGATTGACGCCGCAATCGTCCAAATCCAGGGCGCTCCGCCCGATCTTGCGGCCCAACTGCACTCTCACCATCATGTGGGATTTCGACCGGGCGTGCGCGAAGCAATCCTGCGGCTGGCGAACGGCGGCGCAACCACCACGGCGGAAGTGAGCCAATTGAACTTCCTGCTGGGCGAGGAATTCGCCCGCGCGGCCATCGCGGCGTGCAGCGCGTCGCGGACACCGCTGCGAACCATCGGCCTGATCGGGTCGCACGGCCAGACGATTTTCCATCAGGGCGTCGCTTCATCCTATTTGGGAAGGCGCAAGGTCGCCTCCACGCTGCAGATCGGCGAGCCCAGCGTGATCGCCGCGCGCACGGGAATCCCCACCATCGGCGATTTTCGTCCCGCGGATATTGCGGCCGGCGGCCAGGGCGCTCCGCTGGTACCTTTCGTGGATTACCTGCTTTACCGCGACGAGCAGCGAGGGCGCGTGGCGCTCAATATCGGGGGCATCGCGAATGCAACCGTGATTCCCGCGAAGGCGCGGCCGCAGGATGTGTTCGCTTTCGATACCGGGCCCGGTAATATGATCGTGGACGCGCTGGTCGAGCGGCTCACGGGCAAGCGCGCCGCCTATGACGGCGATTCGAAAATCGCGATGACCGGGAAAATGATTCCGGCGCTGCTGAACCGGCTGATGAAGGATCCTTATCTGGCGAAGCGTCCGCCAAAAACCGCTGGGCGCGAACAATTTGGCCGGGCATTTTCCGAGGACGTGCTTGCCTGGGGTAAAAAGCACGGCGCCAAGCCATCCGATCTAGTGCGCACGGCGACGATTTTCACGGCACTATCCATCGCGGAGGCGCTTCGCCGATTCGCCCTGAATCGCGTGCACGTGGAGGAAGTGATCGTGGCCGGCGGCGGCGCGCGCAATCCGCTGATGATGGCACAACTTGCCGCCGCGCTTTCGGGCATCAACATTGTGGAATCGGGCCAGTTTGGCATCCCGAGCGCCGCCAAGGAGGCATTTGCGTTTGCGGTGCTGGCCTACGAGACCTATCACGGCCGCGCGAATAATCTGCCGCTCGCGACGGGGGCTCGGAGGCCGGTTGTGCTGGGCAAACTCGCGCGCGGCAGGGCGCGCTGATGCGGTTGCGGCAGCCTCTCTGCTTTCGTTTCCCGGCTGCGCGGCGGCCCGCGGATTCCATCACATGAAGCGTTGCGGGTTCATATTTGTCGCCCTTGCATGTATGGCCCTCAATGGTTGCGCGCATTGGGGCTCAGCGGAAGCAAACTCGCCGGGCACGGTCACCTGCCTGATGGAATCCATGCCGATCAATTTGGACCCGCGCGTGGGCACCGACGCATCATCGGCATACCTTGATGAACTGATGTTCGACAGCCTGGTTTCTTACGACGCGCACATGAATATCGTACCGGACCTCGCGGAGCGATGGGAAACGCCTGATCCGGTTACGTACATCTTTCACTTGCGCAGCGGCGTTCGCTTTCACGATGGACGGCCGCTGACCGCCGCGGACGTGAAGTTCACTTTCGATTCGATTCTTTCGGGCGCGGTGCAGACGGCAAAGCGCGGGTCGTACCGCATGGTCACGTCCATCGACACGCCGGACGAGCACACGGTTATCTTCCACTTGAGCGGCCCTTACGCCTCGTTTCTGTGGAACCTAACACGCGCGGGAATCGGGATTGTGCCCCGAGGCTCCGGAGACGAAATCTCGCGGCATCCGATTGGGACGGGGCCCTTTCAGTTTGTCCGTATGAGCGCCGACGACGAAGTGATCCTGGCGCGCTACCCGGGTTATTTCGCTGGCGCGGCGAAAATCGAGCGCCTGCGCTTTCGCATCGTGCCCGACGCAATCGTTCGCGCGCTGGAGCTGCGTAAGGGGACGGCCGATCTCGCCGATCCGAATTCGCTTACTCCGGATATGGTCGCGGCTCTTGCGAAGGAACCTGGCCTCGCGGTGGAGGACGAAGCGGGAACGGAATTGCAGTACGTGGCTTTCAACTTGGACGATCCGATGCTCGCGCACCGGAAGGTAAGGCAAGCCCTCGCGTACGCCACCGACCGCGGCAGCATGATTCGGTATCTGCTACACGGGCGGGCGCGTCCGGCGGCGAGCCTGCTGCCCCCGGCGCATTGGGCTTACGATCCTCAGCTTCCTCAATATGACTACGACCCCGCGCGGGCGGAGAAGCTGCTGGATGCGGCAGGCTTTCCGCGCGGCCCGGACGGCGTGCGTTTCCACCTGGAACTGAAAACCTCCACCGAGGAGAGCGCGCGGATTCTGAGCGAGGTGATTGCGGCGCAGTGGAGGCGCGTGGGAGTGGATCTGCAGCCGAGGCCGCTGGAGACAGGCACGTTCTATTCGGATATAACGCGCGGCAGTTTTCAGCTTTACACGTTTCGCTGGGTTGGGGGAAACAACGATCCGGATATTTTTCAGTATGTCTTCAGTTCGAAGCGGTTTCCTCCCAATGGTGCAAATCGCGGGCACTACAAAAATTCGCAAATGGACGCGTTGCTTGAAGAACAGGCGCGCGAAACCGACCTGACAAAGCGAAAGGCGCTGCTCTGGAAGATTCAGTCGCTTGCCGCAGAGGACGAGCCGTATATCAATCTCTGGTATTCCAATTCCGTGTGCGTACACCGCGATCGGCTGGCTGGCGTTTCCGTGGATACGGCGGGCGATCTGGATTTTCTGGCCCAGGCGTGGATTGAGCCCAATTGAACGGAACGCGCAACCTTTGCGGCAGATTTCAGGATTGGAAGGCGGCGCGGATTTCCGATTCGGGGAGCGCACCCTCGCGCGCGATGGCCCACTCATTGCCGTCAATGCGAACAATCGTCGAGGCGAGAAGCGCGCCCGTGTCGCCCGCATCGAGCACCAGCGGAAGGCGCGCGCCGAGCTGCTTCACGATCTGCTGCGCGTTGGTGCAGGAGGGAAACCCGGAGAGATTCGCGCTGGTTCCCGTGATCGGGCCGCCAGCCGCCTCGATGAGTGCGGATGCGATGCGCGAATCGGCCCAACGCAGGGCGACGCGGCCGCTATTGCCCGTCACCTTCAGCGGCAGCTTGTGCGTGGCTTCGACGACCAGCGTCAGCGCGCCCGGCCAGAACTTTTGCGCCAGCAGCAGAAACGCGTCGGGCGCCTCGCGCACCAGAGCCAAGGCCTGCTCAATCGAATTCACCAGAATCGGCAGGGCCTTCGTTTCCGCACGCCCCTTGATCCGAAATACAGACTCGATGGCGGACAGATTGAAGGGATCGGTAGATAGACCATAGAACGTGTCCGTGGGAATGCCGACCACACGTCCGCGCTGGATGAAGCTCGCGGCATACTCAATCACGTGCTGCTCGGGAGCTTCGGATGAGATTTTCAGGACTTCAGCCGGCAAGGGTTCGCTCGCGGCGGGTTGCGCCGTGTCAATTGGGCAAAGTATCACAGCCTGTGACGTTGAGGCAATATGGATGCGCGCACAAAGCGCCAATCCGTAAGGCCGAGGCTCGCCTGGTTTACGCCATTCGGCGCGGATGTTACGCTCGGGCTGGAGCTTATGCCCCGTCCCGCCGGCCGGAGCAACCCCATGGACCTGATCACGAGCCGCGAAAACAGATGGGCAAAGGCGTTTCGGTCCGCCCTGCAAGGGACTGGCCCCGGCGAGGGCGAATTCATCGGGGTGGAGGGGCCGAAGACGGTCGCCGAAGCCCTGCGGGCCGGGATCGAAGCGGAGGCTTTGCTGCTGAGCGAATCGAGCGCGCCTGAAATGGAAACGATGGCGCGAGAAGCGGGCCTGCCCAACACGCGCGTGCTGCGCACGACTGATCGCCTGTTTGCCACGATTTCCGCCACGGATGCGCCCCAAGGCGTTGCCGCGCTCTGCCGGCAGCCGAAGTGGCAGTTCGAAGACGTGATGCGCGGCAGGCCGGATCGCGATGGGCTGCTAGCCGGCGAGGCCCCGCTGGTAGTGGTCCTCGCGGGAATCCAGGATCCGGGGAACGTGGGCACGATTGTGCGTTCCGCTGAGGCATTCGGCGCCACCGGGGCGGTGGCGGTGCGCGGCAGCGCTGATCCTTGGTCTCCGAAAGCCGTGCGAGCGTCGGCCGGGAGCGCCTTGCGTCTGCCGGTGCTGCGTGGGATTCCCGCGCCCGTGCTGCTGGCGCAATTGCGGATGGCGAGGATCGCGATTGTGGCTACGAGCGCTCGTCCGAATCGTGCGGAACGTGGACGCAAGGTCGTGCTCGAAGGCGGAGCCGGGCCGCTGGCGATCTGGATCGGCGGAGAGGGCGCGGGATTGCCCGCCGGTATCGAGCGCGAGGCCGACGCAGTAATTGCCGTGCCGATGGCCGAGGCCGTGGAATCGCTGAACGCGGGCGTCGCCGCCTCCGTGGTGCTCTACGAAATTGCAAGGGAGAGGCGGTTGGCCGGCAGGCAGCCGGGGAATCTGCGTGGGACTGTTTCGAGCCATTGAACCGGAAGAGGAGCCGCTGGCCGGGCGTCCGCTGGCGGAGCGAATGCGTCCGCGTACGCTGGATGAATTTATCGGCCAGGAGGACTTGCTCGCCCCGGGCAAGCCGCTGCGGACGCAGATCGAGCGCGACGAGCTCGGCTCGATGCTCCTCTGGGGACCTCCCGGCTGCGGTAAGACGACGCTTGCGCGGCTGATCGCCCGGCGCACGCGCTCCGAATTCATCCAGTTCAGCGCTGTTCTTTCCGGCATCAAGGAAATCAAGGACGTGATGGCCAAGGCCGAAGGCGCCCGCCACTATGGCCGCCGGACGATTGTGTTCGTGGACGAAGTGCACCGCTTCAATCGCGCGCAGCAGGATGCGTTCTTGCCGCATGTAGAAGCAGGAAGCATCTTGCTGATCGGCGCGACCACGGAGAATCCGTCGTTTGAAGTGATCGCCCCGCTGCTTTCGCGCATGAAAGTGTACGTGCTGCACGCGCTTGCAGAGGAGCAGATTGTGCTCCTGCTGCGGAAGGCGCTGGAGGATGGCGAACGCGGGCTGGCGGCGCAGCGCGCTGACGTGGGCGGCGAGATCCTGGAGCGGATTGCCATTCTGGCCAATGGTGACGCGCGGTCGGCCTACAACACCCTCGAGGCGCTCGTGCTGGGCACCGCGCCAGGCCCGGATGGGCGACGGGTGGTGAGCGCCGAGCGGCTGGAAGACGTTCTCCAGAAGAAGTTCCTGCTCTACGATAAGTCCGGCGAGGAGCATTACAATCTGATCTCCGCGCTGCACAAGTCCGTGCGCAATTCCGATCCGGACGCGGCGCTTTACTGGCTGGCGCGGATGCTCGAGGCAGGAGAAGACCCGCTGTACCTGGCGCGACGCATGGTGCGCATGGCGAGCGAGGATATCGGGCTCGCGGAACCGGGCGCACTCGCCGTCACGCTGGCCGCGAAGGAAGCATTCGATTTCCTCGGCGCGCCGGAGGGCAACCTGGCCCTGGCGCAGGCGGCGGTATATCTGTCGCTCGCGCCGAAATCCAATGCGCTATACGTGGGATATGGGCAGGCGCAGGCCGATTTACAGCGAACCATCGCGGAACCCGTTCCCCTGCATCTAAGGAATGCGGTCACCGGACTGATGAAGAACGTTGGTTATGGCGAGGGCTACCAGTATGCTCATGACGCGGAGGATAAAGTGACGGACATGCGCTGCCTGCCGGACAGCCTGCTGGGCCGAACCTATTACCAGCCCACCGGACAGGGATTCGAGGCACGAATTCGTCAGCGGCTCGAAGAGATCCGGCGCATCCAGAAGAAACCGGACGGAGACAAGCACAATTGAGCGAGCGCAGCGTTCTGGGCCACCCATCGAGCGCGAATCGAGCCTCCGTCTTTCTCGACCTGCTGCGCACTCTGAAGCCGAGCAGCGCCGCGAACGGCATTTCACGCCGCGCTCTGGCAATCGCGGGGACGATCCTGCTCCTCTGTGTGCCGATTGCTTTCGCACAGTTCAATCCGACGCTCAGCATAGACGAGGATTGCCAGACCTTCGCGATATCGCTCGAAAATCAAATCGTCTACTCCGTACCACACATGCGACGGGTGCAGCACAGAATCGTGGAACGCGACGAGCTGTGGATCACGCCGATTGACCGAAAACCAAAGATGAAGCGAATCCTCGACCCGGACAAGTTCATGCCCATTCCGCCGCCTTCGAGCTACACCATAGACTCGCTGGCGTGGTCGCCGAACGGACATTTCATCGCCATGGGCATGACGACGTTGAAGCCCGCCGAAGAAACGGAGGCAAGCGAGGAAATTGGCAACGAACAGCATCCAGCGAAAAAGCCGAAGGAGCAGAAGCGCAAGGAAAATCGCGGTAATCTCGGCCCGGTTGCTCCGCCCGTGATCGGCAAGCAAGTGGTCCTGCTCGATAATGAAGGTCACGAAATCAAAGTGGCGGGATCGAAGGGGCGCTTCATCGAAAATGGGATGCGGCCCGCATGGCTCGCGGACAATTCCTCGGTCGTATATCTCACGGGCGGAGGGCCGTATCAGATCGTCCGCGTGCGACCTTCGAATGGTACGTCAAAGACGCTTTTCGATGGACATGCGCTGGATGCAATCGTCTGGGACACGCCGCGAAATCGCGCGTTCGCGATCGGCAGCAGCTTGAGTCCCTCCGGGCATCGATCGCTGGTGGAATTAGACCTGCTGCACGAAACGGTTCGCGAAATCGCCCGCGCTGACGCTTACAAGGGGGGACTCGCCATCTCGCTTTCCGGAGACAAGATCGGATATTTCGCCGACGGTGATACGGTGACGGTGCTCGACGTGGCTCATCCCGAAAATGCCACTCACCTGCAAATCGGCTACGGCCGCTTCGAATGGGGCAAGGACGACAAGCACATCCTGCTCAAACGCGGAACCGACGATCAGTCGAACGACCTGCTGTGGATCGGGGTCTACGATGGATCGTTCACGCCGATCCTGCATGACCTGACCTTCGATGATTTCCACATCTCGCCAAACGGCGATTGGCTTGCCGTCACGCAGCCGGGCAAGCGCGCCATGCAGGTCTATTCCTTGCGCTGATTCACGGCTCAGGCACGCGGAACCGCAGGGCGTGCTCCTTCAGAATGCAGGAGTCCATCACCACGAAAATTCCCGCCCGGCGGGCGCGTTCGGCCGCTTCCGCGTGCACCACGCCTTCTTGCATCCACACAGCGCCTGCTCCGACGGCGATTGCCGATTCCACAATCTCCGGCACAAACTCCGCCCGGCGAAATATGTCCACCACGTCCACGTGTTCCGGAATATCCTCGAGCCGTGAATACGATTTTTCGCCAAGCACCTCCGGCTCGTTCGGGTTCACCGGAATAATCCGGTACCCGGCCGATTTTAAATATTCGGCCACGCCATAGCTCGGACGAAAGCGGCGATTCGACAGTCCAACGACGGCAATCGTTCGGCCGGTCTTCAAAATCCGCGTGATCGGATCGTTCGCAAGCCGCTGGTCGGCGATCGGCTCGGGACCGGTTTGTTCAGCAGAGTTCCTCATCTAAATCCTTTCGGCAGTAATCTGGCAATCGCTTCATCCATGGCGCTGTTCTATCTGGGAAGATCGGAATCGGACCATCACTATGATAACGCATGCGGCTGGCGAGCAGTTCGCGAACGATACGATGCCCACGATTTTTCTGCGGCGCGCGAAACGATCGAGATAGCAAGGCTTGGCTACTTCGGACGATTCGGCTTGCCTGGCCGGTGCGCTCGATCTCGCGGCGGCCCTGCGCGACGCGCGCCGCCGGGCCTGCCAACGTTGCGGTCAGTGCGACGACCTCGCGGCCCCGCGTTGCGCGCGCCTCCGGGCCTGCCAGCGTTACCGTCGGTGCGAGGACCGCGGCGGGCGGGCCCTTTCTGCGAATACGGGCGGGGACCAGGCCTGGAATAATCGCGAGGCTTCCCCGAAGGGTGTCGTCCGGCAGGGGGCGCGAAGGTAGGGCGCGCGACGACAGTGCGCTGGCCCCGAGGTGACGCTGCGCTGGGAACGAGATCACCCTTGAGCGCGCGTTCCAGCGCCGCTACTTCTGCCAGCGAAAGCGTCCGGTGCTCTCCCGGAGCGAGCGCCCCTAGCTCCACTGGACCGAATCGCACCCGTTTCATCCGCTCGACGGGATGGCCGCTCTGGAACAAGCGGTCGCGCAGGGCGTCGCGACTTACGCCCGAAATCATAGCCTCGTACCACGGCGTTTCCTTGCCGCGCAGCCTGGCGATTCGAGCGCCCGTGGCTCGCGCCAGATGCTCGATCTCGGCGAAGCTCAAAAGGGATTTCAGCTTCAAATCATAGGTTTGCGGCAGCGCATGCGCTTGCAGGACGCGGTTTGCAAACTCGCCGTCGTTGGTCAGCAGCAGAATCCCCGAGGCGTGATATTCCAGGCGGCCGACCGGAAAAACGCGCTCGCGCACGCCGCCCAGCAAATCGCGCAGCGACTTGCGCCCCTCAGGATCGCTCATCGTGCAGACCGTCTCCGGCGGCTTGTGCAGCACCAGGTAAACACGCTCGCCGAGCGGCCGCAACAGCTTGCCCGCCACTTTTATGTGGTCGCGCGAAGCGTCCGCTTTCGACCCGAGCTGGGTGACCAGCTCGCCGTTGACGGTGACAAGCCCCGACGCGATCATTTCCTCCGCGCGCCTCCGCGAGGCAATGCCCGCGCGGGCAATAATTTTTTGCAGCCGCTCTTCCATTCAAGGATTCCTTAGATTAGAGAATTTTTCTCGATGGGCTTTCCGATTACCGCATGGCGCCGGCCGGGCGCGCCGCCCCAAATTTCGTTACGATCAGGGCGATCGTGTTGGCAAAGGCTTCCGCGTCCTCCTGCGCCACGGCTTCGCGAAGCCGCAATCGCCACGCCGCCTTCGCCGAATAGTCCTGCACCGATCCTTCAATATAGTGGTCCATGAAGGCGACCAGCTTCGAAAGGAAATCACGATCGAATTGCGCCAGCTGCGGCTGCAGGAAACGCCGCCCCTTCGACGTGACGCGCAGACCGGACCAATGATCCGAGAACTGTCGCTTGGCGATGGAAATGTAACCCTGATCCTCGAGATACTTGACGTGCCGTGTGACCCGCGCGGATGTATCGCCGGAATCGGCGGCAGCCGCTCCATCAACATCGGAAAACATGCCCGGGGTTGCGGAGTGCGCCCCCACGCCGCTGTCTTCCACCTCCGCGACGCGCCTCAGAATGCCTTCGAGCAGCTTCAGATCCAGTTCCATAGGGTCTCCGGCGAAGCAAATGTGCCGAAAGAACACGGCAGGTCTGGCACTATTCCTGTACGGCGGCTAATGCTTCGAGCTGGCGCCGCCAGTCCAACTGGCGAACCATGCCCGGATTTTCTCTCCATCGCGGCTGCACCTTAACGAACAACTCGAGAAATATTTTCGCCCCCAGAATGGATTCCAATTCCTGACGCGCGAGAGTTCCGATCTTTTTCATTGTGGCGCCGCCCTTGCCGATCAGGATTCCCTTCTGCCCCTCGCGCTCGACGCAGAGGATCGCGCGGATGCGCAGCAGCTTTTCGGTTTCCTCGAAGCGATCCACCAAGACGGCAATCGCGTACGGCACCTCTTCGCGGGTGGTAAGAATCGCCTTCTCGCGCACTACTTCCGCTGCCAGAAAACGCTCCGGCTGGTCCGTGAACTGATCGCGCGGGAAATAGGGCGGGTTCTCCGGCAGGCGCTCCAGCCAACCGTTCACAAGGTCCAGGCAGCCCGCCCCCGTCAGCGCCGCAATCGGAAACACCTCGGCAAACTCGAATTCCCGGCGGTACCGTTCGATCAGCGGCAGCAGGGTGGGCTTGTGCACGCGGTCTATTTTGTTCAACAGCAGAAACACGGGTCCGCGAAACCGCTTCAACCATTCGACGGCGAACCGGTCGCCCGCGCCGAAATTCGCCGAAGCGTCCGCGATCAGGCACAGCACGTCAATGCCATCCAGCGCATGCTGCGCTTCATCCATCATCTGCCGGCTGAGCAGGTCGCTGGGCTTGTGAAGACCGGGGGTATCCACGAGGACGATCTGCGCGTCCTCCCGATTGAGGATTCCCTGAATTCGATTGCGAGTGGTCTGCGGCTTCGGCGAGACGATCGCCACCTTCTGCCCCACGAGCGTGTTGACGAGCGTGGACTTCCCCGCGTTCGGCCGCCCCACGATGCCGACGAATCCAGCCCTGAATGCCATACAACAGATTGTACGCCCAATCGCGAGGTTACCGCCTCAGAGAGGCGCCCGCACGAACCCCGGTGCGACTCGCGGCCCAGCGCGTTAGACGCGCTCGATTGTCAACCTGCGCGCGTCCGCCATTGGCGCTTGGATTTCGAGCACGCCGCCTTCAGCAACGGATTGCGGCGATTTGCCGCGGCTGATTTTGTATTTGCCGCTCGGCAATCCGCGGACGGCGATGGCTGCGGTTTTCACCAACCCCGTCGAATCGCCCATCTGCAGCTCCAGCAAATGCCGCGCCGAATCGAAGCGAACCTGATTCAGTTCACCTTGCGTAGCCTCGAGATCAATCTTTGCTTCCACGAAGCGCAGGCGCTTTTTCAGTCCGTCTTTCGGCGTTACGGTCAGCACGCTTCCGGCAGCGTCGGCGCGGCAGCCACATCCGACGATTCCGAACGTATCGTCCTTCACCACGTAGCTCTTCGCCGACTGCATAAATCCCCACAGCCCCGATCCGCTTTCAAACGTGCGCGGCGGGGTGGCATCGAACACGCCCGGCGTGTAGATGAAAAAATTGAATCCCATGCCGTCCGGCAGCACGTTCTTCATCACGCTCATCACGCCCGCGTAACCCTTAATCAGCGCGTCGGGGTCTCCCGATGCCTCGAAGGCATTGAGCAGCGCCATGCCGTTCAGCGAGGCGTTGTACCAGCAGGCCACGTCGCCGCGCTTATCAATGCCATAGCGGAACCACATCGGCTGGTTGCCGCCGCGCAGAGCCTTCAGCACCTGCACCGTTTTTGTGTTCTTCGCCGTGTCGTCGAAGAACTTCGTGAAGAAATAGACCTGCTCGTGCGCGGTCTGATCAATGATCAGCTCCGAGCTGTAGGGATACGGATCGCTCACGAATTGCGCGTCGCAGGCTTTCATCTGCTGGCGGAGATTGTTGTACTCCTCGGTCCAGCCCTCGCGCTGAATATCGCCGAGGATGTGGATTGCGTTCGACCCTTCCATCAAGCCGATATGCCGCCATGGGCCCGTGGTAAACCACTTCATGCAGGTGCGATACGACATGCGGAGGTAGTCTTCCGGCTTGCGCTGCTTCACCAACCCATAGCGTTTGCCGATGCGATACAGCGCGTGGTAAATGTTCGCGGGATGCACGTAGTTGTACGTGCGGAAGGTCGCCTTCGAGCGCTCCTCGGTCCAATTCCCCCATGGGCTCGAGGGCAGCCGGTCCTTCCAATAGAGCGATGCGCGAACTTCGTAGGTCTCCGGATTCTGGATGTATTTGAACAGGCAATCGGAGACGTAGCTTTCGAGCGTGTCCACCTCGGCTTGCGAAGGGTAATAGACATTTTTCGCCGCGAGGAAGAGCGGCTCGGAGAAGCCCGCCTCATCGCTATCTCCCACTTCCCACACTTCGTCGGAATCGAGGAATGTGCTGCCAATGCGGTAATCGAAAGGCAAAAAGCCGTGATACCGATGATACGGATCCTCCGGATTCGTGTAGAACTGGCGTTCGGCGACGAATTTCCCGCGCGCCTTCAGCAAGCCTTCGATATCCTCGATGCAATAGAAGTGCAGGTTCGTCCAGCGGCCATCGCCATATTGCAGTTTCAGGCTCTTCTGCCCCCGCCCCTTGAACGAAAGCGTCAGCAGCGTCTTGTCTCCGGTTCTCTTTCGATCCACTAGGCGGATGCTATCTGAGAGAAATTGGATTTTGCCGATGTCGGATTGCGAGCGCAATTCCACAAGCGCGTCCGTCTCTTCCTGCACCACCATAGAGGGAAGCACGCGAATGCCAAGGTTTCCGGCCTTGGATACTTCGTCGCGGATCGCGTCGTAGCTGGGAATGAAGGCGAACCGAACCTGAAATGACTTCTTCTCGCCGGGCTGCAAGAGCAGCGACGTATGGCCGTTCACCCATGGGTTTTTCCCCCAGCGCTGGAGATATTTGCGAGCCAGCGAATGGATGGCAAGCATCTGCGGCCCGCGCGAGCCGGTGGCGTGGGCTGCGAAGGTTGAATTCGGATCGTGATAGATGCACTCGAAGGACGTGTCTTGCGTCGGATGCACCAGCAGGAACGGCGGGTCGCCCAGCGGGCGTTGCACGAGCACGTACGAGCTGTGCCCCGCAATGAAGTCGTGTACCAGCACCTTCTGCTCGTGGATCAGCTTCTGCCGCAGCGGCGTGCGTGCGAAGTCCACGTTGTTCACGGTGCTCAGCGCCTGCTCTCCGATCGGCTCGGAATAGAGCTCCCCGTAATCGTCATTCACCATCAGCGGCAGCGCCAGCTCGCCCACTTCCAGCGCACCGTCCGTGATGTTCTGAATTTCAATATCCCACAGCAGCGAGCTTCCTTCGCCGGCGCGGTAGGACATTGCCAGCCGGTAACTGCGAATCCCGGTATCGTCCTGGGATTCGCCGTTGTAGTTCACGTGGAAGACGCCATTCTCAATCGAAACCTTGCGAATCCCGCCGGACTTGCAGGTCAATTCCCTTTTCCATTTGCCGGAGGTGCGGAAAATATCATTTTGGCCCAGCGCCGCGGCCTTCCAATTGCCCAGCAACTCCCATACGGTGGTCACCACGTCTCCGGTCCATCGCGAATCCGAAGGGTCCACGCCGGGGGTGTTCGTCTCGTTGCCGATGTAATTCGTGCCGAATGGGTCGCCCTTGCGCGTGATCGAGTGAATCGAGCCATACCGCGTGTCGAACGCGACGATCATGTCGCCCGCGGTTAGTTCGTAGAAATAATTCTGGTGCCTGGCAAGCAGTTCTTTCGAGGGTTCCGCGAGAATTTTGTCAATCTGAGCCTGCTGGGCGCTATCGGCAGGATTCTGCGCATTGCGCCCGCTCTGCGCACCGGCCACGCCCCCTAGCAAAGTCGCCGCGCCCGCCGCACCCACCCCCTTGAACAAATCCCTGCGCGATATTTTGCTCACTGGCTGCCCCCCGGGACGACAAAATGAATTTCCTGCGCTCGATGCCGGACGACCGTTAGTGATTGCAACGGCCCGCCGCCTCGAAACCCGTCATTATGTTCCGGGGCCAACCCAAGTCAAGCGAAAACGGGTTCACGAAGGGCGGATGGGCGTGCCGGTGCGGGAATGTGCAGCTGCAGATTTTCTTTCAGCTTCCAGAAAACTAAGAGCAGGCATTCGTGCAATAGGAGAGCGCGTTCGTAGCCGAACCGGAATTAAAGGGAGAAGGCGGAGCTGCTCGCTTCGCTCGCACGAGCCGTGTTCGCCGCGTGAACGGGGATGCGGACGCGGATGCTCGTGCCCGTTTCGCTGGACTGAATTTCCATGTGGCCGCCCAATTCCTTCACGCGTTCCCGCATGCCGGCCAAACCTACGCCGCCACCGGCGCCCTGCGAGCGGAAACGGGTCAGCACTTCCGGGGCGACGCCTTGCCCAAAGTCGGTGATCTCGAGATGTACCGCGGAGGCATCGGTCTGCATCCGCACGCACGCGCGTTCGGCGCCCGAATGCCGGTGGATATTCGTCAGGGCCTCCTGCAAAACGCGGAACAGGGCGGTTTCGATCGCGCTCGGAAGCCGCTGCACCTGGGCGGCGTTGAGATCCACGTGAATGCCGCTGCGCTCGGCAAATCCCTGCACGTACCATTTCGCGGCGGATGCGAAGCCCATTTCGTCCAGCAACGGCGGATGCAGCAGATAGGAAAGCGTTCGCGTTTCTTGCAGGCACCGCTGCACCAGGTCGCGCGACTCGGATAGCAACTCGCGCGTGCCATTCGTGCCGCCATCAACGGCGCGAATCACGCGATCTGTGTTCACCGCAATCGCGGAAAGGTACTGCCCGATGCTATCGTGCAGTTCGCGTGCGATGCGCCGCCGTTCCTCATCCTGCAGATGCAGCAGCCGCGACGAAAGAATCCGCAACGCCGCGGTGCGATCCTCCACCTGCGCTTCCAGTTCGCTTTGCACGCCTCGCAGCGAGTCTTCCGTCTTTTTCCGGCTGGTAATGTCTATCGCCACGCCGCTCATGCGCCACGGACGCCCGGAGATGTCCCGCCACGCCTTGCCCTTCGAAGATATCCAGCGAATCGAGCCGTCCGGCAGGATCACCCGGTATTCCGCCTCATAATCGCCTGCTGAGGCAATCGCCGCACGAATTTGATGGCCGGTGGCCTCGCGGTCGTCCGGGTGAAGCAACCGCAGAAATCGGTCGTGCGTCACGTGCGCATCGTGCGGCAGCCCGAAAAGCTCCTTGCACTTGTCCGTCCAGAGCAAATCGCCGCTTAGCAGATCGTGAACCCACACGCCGATGCTGGCCGCCTCGGACGCCAACCGCAGCCGCTCCGCGCTTTCCTGCAAGGCCGCTTCCGCGTCTTTGCGCTTGGTGATGTCCTGGCTCGCGGTGATGAAATACTTTGGTGTGCCATCCACATCCCGCACCACCGAAGCGCTCAGGCTCACCCAAACCGTGGATCCGTCTTTCTGGATGTAGCGCTTCTCGCGCGAATAGACCGGCAACTCGCCGTTCATTACGCGCTGCATTTCCGCGGCGTCCTGCGCCACGTCGTCGGGATGAGTGATTTGCTGCAGGGTCATGCCCTGGAGTTCTTCCCGCGAATAGCCGAGGATTTCGCAGAGGCTTTGATTCACGCGCAGCAGCCGCCCATCGGGCGCGGTGTGAGACATTCCAACGGCCGCCTGCTCGAAGGTCGAACGCAGCCGTTGATCGCTTTCCAGCAGCGCGCGTTCGGAAAGCTTGCGCTCGGTGATGTCAATATTCACGCCCAGAATTCGCACGGGCTGGCTTTTCGAATCGTAGAACGCCCTGCCCTTCGAGGCGAGCCAGCGAATCTGTCCCGAAGGAAGAATTGCGCGAAATTCCACGTTGAACTGTTTGTGATCGCGAATGGCATTGTCCATCGCGGCCTCGCAAAACTCCACGTCGTCGGGATGAACGTGCTTCCGCCAATCTTCGTGCGAGCCGATCGGCTGGCCGGGATCAATCCCGTACAGGCGGTACATTTCAGCGGACCACGAGAGCGCGGCCGTGCGCACGTCGCGATCCCAGATGCCCAGGTCCGCAGCGCTTTGCGCCAGCCGCAAGCGTTCTTCGCTCTGCCGCAGCGCCGTTTCCAAGGCCGCGCCCCGCTGCAAAATCTCCTGCGCGTCCACCACGGAGCTTTCCCGCCCTGGCAGCTTCCAGCTTCGGTTCGAGAGGAAAAATTTGTGCTGGCTCACTACCTCGACTGCGTTCAGCAGATCGTCCGCCAGGTCCGATTTGATTACGTATCCGCGAGCGCCGGCGTTGAACGCCTGCCGCACCATTTCCGCGGCATCGTGCTGCGTCAGGATCAGAATTTCAGTCTCAGGAAGGGTCTGCCGGATAGCCTGCGTGGCTTCGAGGCCGCTCATGCGCGGCATGCTTACATCCATCACGATCACGTCGGGTGCAAGCTGGCCGGCTTTCTCGATTGCGTCGCGCCCATCCACGGCTTCTCCGCAGATGTTCCATTCGCTGCGCGATTCCAGCAGCGACCGCACACCGCGCCGCGCTACCGCATGGTCGTCGGCTATTAGGATTCGCATCGCACGCATCCTGTCCGCCAGCATGGGTCCGTCGTTGGACACCACTCACCATCGGCAATTTCGCGTGAAACCCTAAACAAGCTGTTTAAACGTTTGTACAGAATCGCCCCGCCCAGCGCCTGAATGATCGCGCAAGCAGATGTAAAGGCTTCGCACCAATTATCTTCGGCCGGCCGGCCCCGTAAATACAGGAAAAGCTGTATCTTTGCCTCGTGCTCGCTTACTACTCGCGCACAGCGCGGAAGACCGTCGCGTTCGCGCCGTGCGACTCTCGCTGGGCCAACGGGTTCGCGCACGCATGGTGTACACTTCCCTTATGAGCAGCGAGAAAATTCGCAACAGCGACGCGGAATGGCGCGCGAAATTAACCGACGAGCAGTACTACGTCACCCGCCAAAGGGGCACCGAACCGCCCTTCAGCGGCGAATACGAAAATACGGAAACGAAAGGCACCTACGTCTGCGTCTGCTGCGGACAGCCGCTCTTTGCCTCTGATACCAAGTACCACTCTGGATCAGGCTGGCCGAGCTACTGGCAGCCAATCGCGGCCGAAAACGTCACCATGGAGACCGATACGACCCACGGAATGAAGCGCACCGAGGTCATGTGCAGCAAGTGCGATGCCCATTTGGGGCACGTGTTCGAAGACGGCCCGCAGCCCACCGGCTTGCGATTCTGCATCAATTCCGCGGCCCTGCATCTGATGGAAAAGCAGGAAAAGAAATAGCGCGCGCCGGAGAATCCCGCAGTGTTACTTGCTCGCCGGACGGCGAAAATCCGCCGTGGCTGCCTGCAAGATGGTGCCTGGAGGGGATGCCGGTGCCCTGGCGCTCGAGCGCCTGCGTGCGCGACGCTGCGGAGGGACAACAGCCCACGCGCCGTACACGCGGCCATTCAACGCAGCGATGCCGGTGTAATCACCGATGAACTGCCCACCGGCGTCGAACGCGCGGTCCATCCACGCGTAATTCTTAAAGTTCTGGCCGCCATCGGTCGAGCGCGCCAGCGTGACGGTCGCCTTGTGGTTCACCAGATCGCCGCGGCGGTCGTAGAACGCCACGTTCGCTGATCCATCCGAGGGATCCACCGCAAGCCATTGAAAGAATTGGTCCGCGCCGTTGTGCAGCGCGTCGTCATTCACGCGAACGGGGCGCGTCCAGGTCGAGCCGCGGTCGGGCGAAGTAGAACAAAACACGTCCACGTCGCCATTCCGGTAGTCGCTCCAGGTGAGATAGACGCGCCCGCTGCGCTGGTCGGCGGCAATCTGCGGAAAGCCATTGGCTCGCTTCACGTTCTCGATGCTGAAGTACGGCGGCCCGATGTCCACAATTTTGCGCGAAGATGAAAACGTGCGCCCACCATCGGCGGAACTGGCCAGTACGATGGACGTTGCATCGGACCAGACGGCATAGACGACGCCGTCCGGCCCCACCGTCGCCGCGAATCCTTCCACCGCGCCGTTATCATCGCGAGGCAGGCCGCTGCGCGTGCTGATCTCATTCGGCGGTGACCAAGTGATTCCTCCATCGTTCGACCGTGAAAACAAGATCGCCGATTTCGTGAGCGTAAATTCCGTCCAGCCCACGTAAAGGCTGCCCGCATAGGGCGACCCAGGATTATTGTCCGCCACGATGTACGGCTTATCCTCGAAGGGCATGATCGGCCGGGTCGCCTGCTCATCCACGGCGATCGCGTTCGGGTCCCACGTCTTGCCGCCGTCTAGTGAGCGGCGCACGTAAATTCCGTTTCGCGTCGCATTGTGCGCCCAGTATTCGGGCGTGCCGAGTTTATCGAAAGCGATATAACACAGGATCGCGTGCCCCAGAATGTCGTACGTGATCGAGACGTCGCCGGATTGGGCGTAGTTCGCGGGGGGAACGCCGGCCGCCGCTTTCCAGTGCACGCCTGCGTCTTGCGAATAGGAGACGGCGGCGGGCGCCTGAAATGCAGCCGCGATTTGTTCCGGGTGAAGCGGATTGATCGCGATCGAAGGCTCGCTGAAGAACCCCGCTCGCGGCGTGAGCTGCGTCACCTGCGCCCCGGGAACCGCGGGAAGCGCCTGCTGTGCGCGGGCGCACGGCGCGAGCATCACGGCACATACGCCCGCGCAGCACCCCAGCGCCGCAAGCCGCTTAATGATCAAAGAAAATGACCTCTGGATGCGCGCCAGGATCGCTCGGAATCAGCCGAAGATTCCCCGGGCCTGTCACGTAGAAGACGCCGCTCGGAAAGCCGCCAGCATTCGAGGTAAGAGTTCCGCGTCCGTTTGCGGCGATGCTGTAGGGCGCGGCTAATCCAATGGTAGCCGCCGGATTGATTTCGTCCACCGTTCCGGTGAACGTCGGCGATCCGCCGCCCGCGCTCGCGCTCACTTCGCCGGTTAAGAACGTCACTTGGCTCTCTGGCGGCGCGGCCGCACTTAGCGTGTAGCCGCCCTGGAACGACGGATCAGCGAAACTGCCGAAGTCGGCGGTCTGCTGCTCGAGCAATCCCCCGGTTGCGTCCGCATCGTTGCCGATCAGGAAGCCCTGGCCGGGAGCCGTCAGATATGCCGCGGCGACGCGCGATTGCAGCGCGCCCCCGCCCGGCGCAGTAAACGCGACTCGCCCGTTTGTTCCAAGCGAACACACCGCCGCTGGCGCGGCCACTCCGCTGGTGAATGCCCCGGCCTCGTTCTGGTCATACGTAAGCGTCACGGGTGCGGTGCCATCGCACGCGCTGGCGGAGAGCAGCCCCGCGAACGCGCTCGCATTGGATCCGCTCGTCCCCGCCCCACTCACCACGCTTGTGCCCTTAATCGAGCTTGCGGTGAATGCCGTGGAAGGCTGCTGAAGAACCATCTCTCCGCTCAGGCGCGGCGGCGCGGGCGACTGCGCCAAATTCGACGGCCTTCCCACACTGACGAAGAAAAGATCGCTCGGCGAGACGAAATAGAATACAAAAGACCACGTATCCACCGGCTTCAGCGGAACCGTCAGCGAAACCGCCCCGCTTGAGGCGCCAATCAGCTGGAACGCCCCCGCCACGATCAGCGGCCCCCCGCCAGCGTCAAATGTGCCCGCATCGTTGAAGTCCGCATTCGGCCCTTGCCCGCCGGAACTGAGCGTTTCCGACCCGTTGGCGTTCAGCATGCCGGCGAGCACCGCGCGCTTGCCGTTCGAATCCAGCCCGGTAAATTCGAAGCTGTAATTCCCGCTGAAGCTGCCGGCCGAAAATGTATTTCCGACCATCGGTTTCAGTATGCCGTTGCCTCGCGTGCCGGTGGAGTCGTTCTCGACGAAATGCACGTTGCCGCCGGAGTCCATCGCCAATTGGTAGTCGGTCGTAAGTGTCGCGCCGCTTAAGGGGCTGGTGGCGACGATTTCCATCGTTCCCCGCCCATCGGCATTCGGGCCGGAGTTCATCAGGTACATTCCGTTAATCGAAATCTGCGGCAGGGGCTCGGGCGCGCCGCTCACGATCCGATTGCTAGATTCGACGCCGGAGGTGATGTTTCCCTGGCCATCGCAGGTCATCGTCCCGGCGATCACCACCGACCCGTTCGCATCGAAGCCATTGAAGAGGAACGCGTACGCGCCGTTCAACAGCGTATTGCTGCTAGCCGAGCCTGCGGCGATCGAAATACTGAGCACTTGCGTCTGCACCTGGGGGACCGGCTCGGAATCGCTCACCTGCACCGTGAACGAAGCGGAGGGAACAATCAGCCGCGGCGTACCGGCAATTGCCGCCCCTTGCAACGAAAGCCCTGCGGGCAGCAGCCCTGTCTTCATCGTCCACGTGTACGGCCCAATTCCGCCCGTAGCCTGCAATCCGGCCGAATAGCCGGCCGCCACTGTGCCGCTCGGCAGAGAAGTGGTCGTAATCGCAAGCGGCGGTGGCGTTGTCACGACAATCGAAAGCGCCTGCGTCTGCACTTGGCTCGTTGGCAAGGCGCGGTCCTGCACTTGCACCGTGAACGAAAAGGTGCCCGCAGCCGTCGCCGTGCCCGAAATCGACCCGCCATCGGCGCTCAAGTTCAACCCTGGCGGCAGCGTGCCCGATCCGCCGGCAATGCTCCACGTCAGCGGCGGCACACCGCCCGTCGAACCGATCTTCGCGCTGTAGGGTTCGCCTGTATATGCGCTCGGCAAAGACGTGCTGGTGATCTTCAGCGGTGGGGGTGGCGTGATCGTGATTGAGAACGCCTGCGTGGCAGTCAGCGCCGGACTCCCGCTATCGGTCACCGTCACGCTGAAATTCGATGTGCCAGACCCGGACGGCGTTCCCGTGATCGTACCGGTGCTGTTCAGGTTCAGCCCCACGGGCACCGTGCCGCTGTTCAGGGCGAACGTCAGCGGCGCAACCCCTCCGCAGGCGGCAATTAGTTGGTTGTAGGCCACCCCGTTCGAACCATTGGCGAGCGCCTGAGGCGCGGTTCCCGCCGGGACCGGGCAGCTCGAACCAAAGGCGAGCGCCAAGGGAACGTTAATCGTCAGGCTCGAACTGGCAATCGGATCGGTCACCGATGTGGCCGTCAGCGTCACGGTCAGTGCCGTCGTCAGGCCCGTCGGTGCCACGTAGATTACCGCGGTCTTCGTTGGGTTACTCAGCGTCCCGCAGCTTGATCCCGAGCATCCGGTTCCGGTGAGCGCCCAGGTAACCCCCGCGCCACCCACGTCATTCCCCAAGGTCACCGTCACATTCAACGACTGCCCCTGGTCCACGCTTTGCGAGGCGCTTGGGCTTATCTGCACACTGATAATCGGTGGCGTGCTCTTCCCGCACGACGCGGCCACAAGCGCCGCGAAAAAAGCCATTCCCAGCAGCGCGCGCCCTGGCGTCCTCCCATGGCGCTCCCGCCCCGCCAGCCCGGTTCTCGCGTTTCCCGCGACGGCCTTCGCGCGAGCATACATCCCCGAAATCGTCATAAATTCCTTTTTGTGTGTGGCTTCGGACTCGCCCAGGCTATAGCAGGAAACTGCTCTGCCGGACCCAATCAGCCGGAGAAGTTGAATAACAAAACCCCGCTGGGGTGTCAACGCACATCTCCGGCCCGCCTCCGCGTTCGCTGCTATGGCCCAGCATGTGGATGCGCTCCATGCGGCTCCCGTTGCCTTCCCGTGAAGCAGCCATTGGCCAAGGGCTGCCCTCCGCCGATAAGAAGGCCCGATGTCATTTGTGCCGCGCGTGTTGCCGGCGTAGAATAAGTTCGATTTCTCCGATCCGCCGCGCCTTCAGGGAGAAAACCCACGGCGCAGCGGACGAAGCCCGCCTATCGCGCGGGCCGAGGGTGCGAGCGGAAACGCCTGCGCCTCCCATGCTTGGAAAGGAGAGCATCCGTCGCAGCGCGCCGCCGGTAACGACCGGGCGCAGCGCAACGGACTTTCGCCCGATTCCAAGCAAAATCGGGCGTTTTTTTTTACGGAAATCGCCCCGCGGAAAGAGAAGAATCGCTCGCGCACATGTCTCTGACGGACAAATTCGGCCGGCAAATCACCGACCTTCGCGTTTCGGTCACTGATCGCTGCAATTTTCGCTGCGTCTACTGCCGCTCCGCGAATCCCGAAAATCACGTCGAGGAAGGCACCCTGCTCGGCTGGCCCGAGTACGAGCGCCTAGTCCGCATCCTGCTCGGAATGGGCATTCGGAAAGTGCGCATCACGGGCGGAGAACCGCTGGTGCGCGCGGGCGTGGAGGATTTCGTCGCGCGCGTAAAAGCCCTGGGTGCCGCAGATCTTTCGCTCACCACCAACGGCCATTTGCTGGCGGCACGCTGCGGCCGCCTGGTCGCCGCGGGCCTGGACCGCGTCAACATCAGCCTCGATTCCCTGGTCGCCGAAAAGTTCGAGCGCATCACCCGCACGCGGTCGTTCGATCAAGTGATCGCGGGGATTGACGCAGCGCAACGCTCGCAGCTGCGCCCCGTGAAGGTAAATGCCGTCCTGGTCCGCGGCCTGAACGATGACGAAGTGGAATCGTTCGCGGAATTTGCCCGCACGCGCGGGTTAATTATGCGCTTTATCGAATTTATGCCGCTGGATGGCGACCGCGCATGGACTAGGGAACAGGTCGTCACCGCTGCCGAAATCCACCGCAGGATTTCCGCTCGCTGGCCGCTGCTTCCCGTTGCGCACGAGCGCAGCGAGACGGCGCGGCGCTACCGCTTCACCGACGCGCCCGGCGAGATTGGGCTGATTGCGCCCGTGTCGCAGCCCTTCTGTGGCGCCTGCTCGCGCATCCGCCTCACCGCGGATGGGAAGCTCCGCACCTGCCTTTTCAGCCGCGAGGACTACGATCTGAAGCCGCTGCTCCGCGGCGGCGCCGCCGACGATGAGATTGCCGCGAGAATCTCCGAGATTGTAGCCGAAAAAGAAAAGGGCCATCGCATCAACGACCCAGGCTTTGTTCCTCCTTCGCGCACCATGGTTTTCATCGGCGGATAGACTGGCCGGCGCCGAATCATCCTTTTTCGAATGCCCCCGGCTGTGTCACAATGCCGAAAGAACGCGCCCAGAGAGCGAGCCGACGGTGGCTGACGAAGAATCGAAATTATTCTCCCTAAAAGAGGCGGAACGCCTGCGAACCGAGCTCGAGCCCGTCCTCGTCCAGGCCATGGAGGCGAGCCGCAAAATGGCAGAATTCGAAGAGCAACTCGGCGGCCTCGCGGAGCGCATTCAGCGCTCCGGCGGAATGCAAGTGCCCTACGAAAAAGCCGCGCGCATGCGCGTGCAGCGCAATCGCTTCGAGGAAGCGGTGCGCTCCGCGATCGAGCGCATCCATTCTACCGGCTGCGTGGTAAAAGACCTTGAAACCGGCCTCCTCGATTTTCCTTCGCGCATCAATAACGAGGAAGTTTATCTCTGCTGGCGGTTGGGCGAGGACCGTATTCGCTTCTATCACCGGCAGGACGAGGGCTTCGCCGGCCGCAAACCGATTGATCCGCGCGACGCCGGGTACAGCAATCCTGTCCAGTAGCCGCCGCTCTTGTCGCTGGCGCCATGGCAAATCCTGAACAAAATCGCCTGAAGGATTCCACGAGCCCCTATCTCCGCTCCGCCGCGCACCAGCCGGTAGACTGGCACGAATGGGGTGAAGAGGCGTTCGCGCGCGCCCGAACCGAAGGCAAGCCCATCCTGCTCGATGTCGGAGCGGTCTGGTGCCACTGGTGCCATGTGATTGATCGCGAAAGCTACGAAAACCCCGAAATTGCGGCCATCATCAACCGGCTTTACGTCCCCGTGAAGGTGGATCGCGACGAACGCCCCGACGTGGACGCGCGCTACCAATCGGCCGTCAACGCAATTTCCGGCCAGGGCGGCTGGCCGTTGACCGCATTTCTTACGCCTGACGGCAAGCCGTTCTTCGGCGGCACCTACTTCCCTCCCGACGACTCGATGGGCCGGCCGGGGTTTCGGCGCATCCTGCTCGCCATCGCGGAAGCGTTCGAGAAGCGCAGGTCGGAAGTGACCGAATCCGCGCAGGCGCTCGAAGAGGCGGTGGCAAAGGCGGAAATCTTCCATCGAGGCGCGGGCAAGTTCGACCCAGCCTCGGTCGAGGCCGTGATCGAATCCGCACGGCAGCTCTTCGATGAAACCCACGGCGGCTTCGGCCATGCGCCGAAATTCCCTCACCCCTCAACCATTGATCTGCTGATCGAGCGGCGCCAAAGCCCCGGCGACGCGCAATTGCTGCACATCGCCTCCCGCACGCTCGAAGGCATGGCCCGCGGCGGCGTTTACGACCAGATCGGCGGCGGCTTTCATCGCTATTCGGTGGACGAGCGCTGGTGCGTGCCGCACTTCGAAAAGATGTCCTACGATAATTCCGAGCTACTGAAGAATTTCCTCCACGGCTGGCAGGCGACGCGCAATCCGCTCTTCCGCGAGACGGCCGAGGGAATCATCGCCTGGGTGGACGAAGTGCTTTCCGATCGCGCGCACGGAGGGTTCTACGCCAGCCAGGATGCCGACCAGACGCTCGACGATGACGGCGACTATTTCACTTGGACGCTCGCGGAGGTCCGCGCCGCACTTGACGCCACGGAAGCGCGTGCCATCGAATCCTATTACGACGTCGGCGCGCACGGTGAAATGCACCACAATCCCGAAAAGAACGTCTTGTGGATCGCGGCGTCGCCCACGGAAATTGCCCAGCGGCTCGGAACCAGCGAACCGGATGCAAAGCTGCTCATCGCTCGCGCCAAAGGCAAGCTGCTGGCCGCGCGCCGGAATCGCAGACCCGCTCCCGCGGTGGACGAAACCATTTATTCCGGCTGGAATGCGATGTTCGCCTCCGCCTATTTGGAAGCGGCGCGCGTTCTCGACCGTCCCGGTTGCGCCACCTTCGCACTGAACACGCTCGACCGGCTGATCGCCGAAGCCTGGGACGACTCGCGCGGCTTTTTGCACCGCGTCGGCGGCCCGCCCCTCGAAGGCGCGCTCGACGACCAGGTTTTCACGGCCGGGGCGCTGCTCGATGCGTACGAAACCACGCTCGACCGCCGCTATTTCGATCTCGCCGAGCGCGCCATGCAACTCGCCGTCGCGCGCTTCGGCGATCCCGAAGCCGGCGGCTTCTTCGACCGCCCCCGCGACGCCGCCCCCGCTGCTGGCCTCGATACGCGCCGCAAACCCCTGCAGGATTCCCCCACGCCGGGCGCAAATTCGGCCGCCGCAATCGTGCTGGATCGCTTATACGCCTTCACCGGCGAGCGCCTCTATCGCGATTGGGCCGAAAAAACACTCGAGGCATTCGCGGGCCGCGTTCCGCAGTACGGAATCTTTGCCGCAACGTATGGACTCGCCGCGCTGCTGCACACGCGCCATGCAATTCAGGTGGTCATCACCGGCCCCCCGGGCGACCCAAAATCCGCCGCCCTCGAACGCGCCGCGAACGAAGTCTACCGCTTCGGCAAGGCGGTGCTGCGCGTTTCGCCCGAACAGATCACGTCCGCCTCGCTCGCGCCCGCCCTGCGCGAGACCCTTCCGCACCTAAACTCCGCCGCGCCGCAAGCCCTCGTGTGCATCGAAACAAACTGCTTTCCTCCCGTCACGGAGCCAGAGGCGCTCAAATCCCTCCTTCTGGGCACCGGCGCAACAGCATCCCGCTCAGCCGGAATCCCCTGAAAATCCCTGGCGTGGCGCGCGCACGCAGATCGCACATAGATCGAGCGCGCAGTCCGCGCCAAATCCGCGTACAATCGCCCGATGATCTCGCCTGCCGCGCGCCAGATATTGGAATTTGCGCTGCTGGCAATCACTTCCGTTTTCTTCCTGGTGGACCCCTTCGCCGTTATTCCCATGTTCCTGACGATGACGGCCGATTCCCCTCCGGCGGAGCGGCGCGAGATGGCTCGGCGCTCGGCCTGGACGTGCGCGATCGTGCTCTGCTCGTTCGCCATTGCCGGCAGCCTGATTTTTCGCGCCTTCGGCATCACTTTGCCTGCATTTAAAATCGCTGGCGGCATCATCCTGCTGCAAATCGGACTGGACATGCTCCAAGCGCGGCAATCCGGCCAGCGCGTCACCCCCGAGGAGGCGCAAGAAGGCGTCGCCAAGGCGGACGCCAGCATCATCCCCCTCGGCTTGCCGATGCTCGCCGGGCCTGGGGCGATTTCCACGGTGATGGTGCTGATCGGCGAAGCGCATTCCTGGTGGCAGCACGCGATTGTATATGCCACCATTCTGATCACGTCGCTCGCTTCCTACTGGGTGCTGGCGGGCGCGGATCGCGTGCGCCGCTATCTGGGCGAGACCGGCATACGCATTTTAATGCGGCTAATGGGACTGTTGCTGGTGGCGCTGGCGGTGCAGTTTGTGGCCAACGGCCTGATTGATTTCGGCCTGCTGAAACCGCTGCAGCGGCCGTTTTGACGCTCGCGCTTACGCAGAGGGAGCCGCAGCCCGGGAGGCGCCCACAGCCGGAAGCGCCCGGCGCAACCGCTCGGTCACGCGCTCTTTCCCCAGCACAACCATGGTCTCGAAAAGCGGCGGGGCAACGGCGCGGCCGACGATTGCCACGCGCGTAGCGTTGATCAGCAGGCCGGCCTTCACGCCCTCTGCGGCAGCGAGGCTGCGCAGCGCCGCGTCGCACGCATCGTGGTTCCATTCCGGAAGGGCGGCCAAAGACGCAGCAAGCTTTTCGAGCATTCCCGCCAGGCGCTCATCCTTCCAGAATTTTTGGCGCGCTTCGCGGTCGTAATCGAAATCCTCGGCGAAAAATCCCCGAGCCCAGCTGGAAAAATCCGTCAGCAGGCGCGTGCGCGGGCGGATCAAGTCCACGGCGCGCGCGAACCACGCCGGGCCGGCTGCCGCTTGCGAGCCATTCCACAGCCCGGCGCGTTTCAATTCCGCTTCCACGAAGGGCAGAACCTCTTCGACCGGCGGCTTCTGCAGATATTGCGTGTTGAACCATTCGAGCTTCGCGCGGTCGAAGACGGCGTTCGTGCGGCTCACGCCCGCGAGCGCAAATCGTTCGATCAGCTCAGGCGTCCGCAAATATTCCTCATCGGTTCCCGGCGACCACCCCAGCAACGCCAGAAAATTGCGGAAGGCCTCGGGCAGAAATCCTTCGTCCGCGTACGAACCGACGCTCGTGGCGCCATGGCGCTTCGAAAGGCGCGTGCGGTCCGGCCCAAGGATCAGCGGCACGTGCGCGAATATCGGCGGCGCGGCGCCGAGCGCGCGATAAAGTAGCGCCTGCTTCGGCGTGTTCGATAGATGGTCCGCGCCGCGAATAATATGCGTGATCCGCATATCCATATCGTCCACCACCACGCTGAGCTGATAGGTCGGCAGCCCGTTCGACCGCAGCAGGACGAAATCCTCGATTTCGGCGTTCTGAATTTCGCGCGGCCCGAACACCGCGTCCTCGAATTGCGTTGCGCCCTCTCGCGGCACCCGAAAGCGAATCGCGCGCGGCACGCCCCCGCTCTCTTTCGCGGCGCGTTCGGAATCGCTCAGGTGGCGGCAGGGGCAGGCGACGCCCTTCGCCGATTTCGAGCCTTCGTCATCGCCTTCGCCTTCCTGTTCGCTCGCCGCGTCCGCGCCCGCGTAGGCCGCCGGCTTGCAGTAGCAGGAAAACGCGGCGCCGCCGGCGAGCAGGCGTTCCGCCGCCGCGCGATATAGGGCAATCCGCTGCGATTGAAACACCGGGCCTTCATCCCATTCGATCCCGAGCCACTTCAGCCCCGCCAGAATGCCGTCCACCAATTCGGGGCGATTGCGCTCCACGTCCGTATCTTCGATGCGCAGGACGAGCGTGCCGCCTTGATGCCTGGCGAAGAGCCAGTTGAATAGAGCGGTTCGCGCGCCGCCGACGTGCAAATAGCCGGTGGGCGAGGGTGCAAAGCGAACGCGAGGCTTTTGAGGTGCGTTCATGCGGTTCTGGGGCTTCCTTTCGGATTGGCGAAGCCGTTCATCTTAGCGGAACCCAGGCCTGAAATCGAGCGGGCGGAACGGGAACATAATTCCCTGGCGGGGCGTTCACCGTATATTAGAACGGAATTTGCGTTGCAGGCAAAGGGGTTAAGCCGGTTTCTAATCCCCGTACCGTAGATTAGAAATCGGAATGAGGGGCGCGCTGCCATTCGCTTTGCTCGGCTCCTTTCAAGGCTGCCGCGCTGAAGCCCCACCACTGGCGGGCAGGCCCCGGCGCTACGTTCCGCTCCAAAACCGCCGCGCCGGGCTTAGAGGCACACCCTTGGCGCGTTCGAGCGATTCGGAGAACTTCCGGTTCGCCCACGGGCTATCCAATTGTTATTGGATACCGCCCTTTATAGCATGGTAACCGCGAAAAGTCAAGGGAATTCGCGGCTCCCATGGCGCGCGCGAGGCGAGGATTGCTTTAGAACGATTCGGATTTTAGGAGGATGTCCAGGTCCTCGGGATGAATGGCACAGACCAGGGCCTCTTCGCGCTCGAGATGGCCCTGGCGGATCAGCTTTACCAGGGACTCTTCCAGCGTGAACGAACCTTTGCGCTTGCTCATGGTGATTTCCTGGTGCAGGTGTTGCAGGGTGTTGTGGCGGATATGCTGCCGCGCCCCGTAGCTGAGCATCAGCAGCTCGCAGGCCGGGACGCGCCCTCCGGTCTTGCTCGGCAGCAGAATCTGGGTAAAAACCGCCGCCAGCGCCATCGCCAGTTCCTGGCGGATGGTGTTCTGGCGCTCGAGCGGAAAGGAATCGGAGATTCGCGCGACCGTGGAGGCCACGTCGGTGGTGTGCAGCGTGGAAAGGACCAGATGGCCGGTTTCGGCGGCGGAAACGGCGATGCGCATCGTCTCCGGATCGCGCATTTCGCCGACCACGAGCACGTCGGGGGCCTGCCGGACGGCGGAGCGCAGCGCCGCGGGGAAATCGCGCGCGTCGGCGCCGATTTCCACCTGCTCGACGACGCCGCGCAAATGCGCGTGCTCGTATTCGATCGGATCTTCGACGGTGACGATGTGCCGCGCGTCGCGCCGATTGATTTCGTGCACCAGGGCAGCCAGGGTGGTGGATTTTCCCGAACCCGCCGGCCCGCCGATCAGCACCAGCCCGCGCGGCAGGCGCGTGAGCGCCTCGACCGTCTCCGGCAAATGCAGCTCGGAAAGCAGCGGCACCTTCGTGGGCAGCGCGCGAATGGCCGCCGCCGCCCGGCCCCTTTCGCGATGCAGATTGATGCGAAACCGGCCGAGCCCGGAGATGCGGTACGACCCGTCCGCGATCTGGTTTTCGCGATAGAGGTTCACGGCATGCGCACTGAGCGCCGGAAGCACGGCCGCTTCGATATCCGTCCCGCTCAGCGGGGCGCTTTCCATCGGCCGCACCGCGCCTTCACGCATGATGCACGCCGGCGCGCCGGGGACGAGCAGCAAGTCGCTGCCGCCCTGCGAGACAAGCATCGAAAGCCATCGGTCCAGAATCGTGGCGGGGGATGAACTCGCGGCCAGCTTCGCCTCGGTGCGGTCGTTCAGTTCGCGCACGATGCGGTTCAGTTCGGGGGCCTCGGCCATAGCTCGATACTGCCGCAGAGCCTGGCATTTCGTCCAGCGGAGCGTGCTGGCGCCAAGCCTCACCTGTGCGGCAAAGGCCGCGCTACAATGGATTCGTGAGTGTCAGGCTGATTGCGATGGATCTGGATGGGACGCTGCTCGATAGCCGGTCGCAACTCTCCGATCAGAACGTCCAGGCAATCAGGGCGGCGGCGGAACAGGGCATCGAAATCGCTATCGTCACCGGCCGCCGATTCCATTCGGCGCGATCCCTGGTGGATGCGCTTCCCGAAACCCTGCACCTGATCGTCAATAATGGCGCGGTGATCAAATCGAAGGCGGGCGTAACGCATCAGCGGCATCTGCTGCCGGTCGCAACGGCGCGCCGCCTGCTCGAGCACACGGAGGAATTCCGTCCGTACGCCGCTGTGGTATTCGACCGGCCGCGCGAGAACCAGGTGATCCTGGAAGCCCCGGACTTCGACGACCCAGTGCGCGGCGCCTATTTTCGGCGCAGCCGCGAGTTCGTCGCCGCCGTCTCGCCCCTCACGCGCTGCCTTAACGGCGAGGCCCCAATCCAACTGATGTACACCGGCCCTTGCGACGTGGTGCGAGCCGCCAAACGGCTGATCGAGTCGCTGGGCTTCCGACGGGAATACACCGTGGCGCTCGCGGAATACGAAGCGCGCGAACTCTCTATCATGGACGTGGTCCCGCCCGGGGTGACCAAGGGAACGGCCTTGGCCGAATGGGCCGAGCGGATGGGAATCGGGCGCGAAGAAGTGATGGCCATCGGCGACAATTGGAACGACCGCGAGATGCTCGAGTTCGCAGGCGTGCCCGTGGTGATGGAAAACTGCATCCCGGAGTTGAAATCGTGCGGCTGGCCAGCCACGCTTTCGAACGATTCCGACGGCGTGGCCGCGGCGATCCGGAAGTACGCGCTTGAGCCTGCGGCGCCTCAACCGGGGCAGCCCCGACCAACCACGAAAGACGCGCAGCCATGATGCACCCGCGAAGGAGCAGCGCCTTCCTCGCCTATCTGGCGTGCGGCGCGACGCTGCTGACGCTGCCCGCGGCGGCGCGCGCGGACTACGCCGTGCTGCGATCCGGGGCGCGGCTGCACATTACCGGCTATGAAGCCGCCGGCAAGCGCGCCCGGCTCACCTTCCGCGGCGGCGTAATAGAAGTTCCTGCGCGCGACATAGTTTCCATCGAACCCGAGGACACCTTCCGGGCAATCCCGCCCGCCCCTGCGGCGGCCCAAGAGCCCTACGAGAACCTCATTCGGCTGGCGGCGGAAAAGAACGGCTTGGACGAGGCCCTGATCGAAGATGTGATTAAGGCGGAATCGAATTTCAATCCGAAGGCCGCGTCGCGCAAAAGGGCGCGCGGCCTGATGCAATTGCTGCCCGAAACAGCCGCGGAATATTCGGTGCGGGACGTGTTCGATCCGGCCCAGAATATCGCCGCCGGGACGCATTACCTGAAGGACCTGCTGACGCGCTATCGCGGCGATTTGAAGCTTGCGCTGGCCGCTTACAACGCCGGACCCGAGGTGGTGGATCGCTACGGCGGCGTACCGCCCTTTTTGGAGACCAGGCAGTACGTTCAGAGGATTCTGAGCGCATACGGGAAGACATCTGTTGCGCTGCAATAGCCCTTCGATGGGTTGCTGAAAGGCAGCGGCTGGGAACTTGGGGGGATAAAGCCCGAAGTAAACGAACGCCTTATGTCGCGGCTGAAGCCCGCCTGCGGCAGGCAGGCCCGAAACCACGCATGCGAAGTCCGTGGCCATGGGCGTTCCTTCGGATGATCGCTCTCTTCCTGCATCAGGAAGAGCTGGGCAGGGTTGTGCCCCTGCCGAGGCGCTGACCGTGGTGTAAAAAGACGAACGCCGGATCCGGCTAATGCCGGACCCGGCGCGCGCCCTGAGACAGGGAAACCGAGGGCCTTACTTCGCGCCGAAGCGGAACACAACGCCGACTGCGATGCGGAAGCAGTTGGACGAGGTGCCGTTGGAGCGAAGCGCGAGGTAATCGAATTCCGGCCGCAGGCCAATCCGGCCGCTGCCGATCTCAACGCCGCCGCCCCCGCCGTACGCAAAGGGGTTGCTGGAGCCTGACGCGCCGCCGTAAGAAGCGGAGACGTGCGCCCCGCCAAACAGCGCTTGTGCAAACGGCACAAACGAGCTGGACGGACGAAGCGTAATCCGAGGCCCGAAGGTGTAGGTGGTCGTGGTGAGGCCGACGCCCTGCGGAGAGCCGTGATAGGCGCCCATATCAGCCACGAAGCCAAGCAGATGATTCGTGGCAAACGAGGCCGAAGCATTGAATCCATTCAAGTTAACCCCGTTCGAGCCGCCAATCCGGAAATAGGAATAGCCGCCCGAAAGGCTCATGGACGGCACTTCCTGCGCGAACGAAGGCAGGGTAAAGAGCGATATAGCGAGGGCCAACCACATCAATTTCTTCATTCCTTCCTCCATTGTTCTCTTTTAAGGATTTGTACCCCGGGATCACGCGAAGGCACTCGGTAGATCCCAGTGCGCCTTCTAACCGCTCACGCTTACCCGAATCTTGCGTTGGAACCACGTTACGGTAGGGTGGGAAAGGGGTCAATCTCGGAGGGGGACGGTGGTCTTGTAACGTGTAACTGTACGGAAGTACAGGTATTAGGCGCCGCAGAGCGGGATCAAGGCGGCGGCTGCTCAGGGACGCAGCTGATGCGACTGATGCATGGGGGGCGGCATTGGCTGAGGCATGGGGCGGCCTCCGCCTGCACCCGCGCCGCCGGCAGGCGTGCCGCCAGGAGGCCCATTAAGATGAAAATTGAGGTTCATGCCGCCCGCGCCAGACTGGCTGCCGCCCATGCCGACGCCCCCGCCCAGGCCCAGCCCGCCCATCTGATTCTGCGCCTGCTGGAGGGCGCGCATTTGGTCCTCGATCGGATTCCAGATGAACTCCCATTGGTTGTAGCGTGTGCCGCCGTCGTAGACCTTGAGCGAGGCGCGGTCCACTTTGCTGGCGACACCGGTGAGGAACCCGCCGATCACCGGCCCATCCACCGCGCCGGTGGGTTTAAGCTGCCCGAGGGCTGCAAGGGCCGGCCCGGCGGGCATCCCGCCTTGCTGACCCGCGCCGCGCGCCGAGGCGCCCTGCTGCCCCTGGCCGGACTGGCTAAGCTGCCCCGAGCCGCCGCTCTGCCCTGAATCCGAGTCCGAACCGGCGGGGGCGGGCCACTGGCCATGATTTAGCTCGAGAATGGCCATCTGCTGGAGAGTGGCGTATCGCACGCTGCCCACCAGCGAGCCTGCGGCATTGACGTAAATAAACCGCCAGGAGCCATCCGACTTGTTCATCGGATCTTTGTAAGCCGAATAGCGCAGGAAGTGCACGCCTGGAATTCCCTTTTCGAGGTCGTCTATATTTTGCGGATAGTGCCCCGTCTTCCGATAGTAGAGCCGGATGGCGCGCGCGCAATCATTGCCGCGCCAGATCATCTGCTCTTCGTGCTCGCGCTTGCCCTCGATGGAGGCATTGGAGATGGCGGTCATGGAGCCGATCAGGACCAGGGCAATGAAAAACAGCGCCATCAGATAGGCGTAGCCGGCTTGGGCCCCGGGTTGCTCGGCCCTGCCACCGCGAATTTTGCGGCTACTTTTCATGCGTGGTTCAACCATCCCATCAATCGGACGATTCCCCCGGCGCAGGCACGATCTGCATCGTCGCGTGCCGCCCGCTGGATATTTCCTCGATATACACCGACCGGTCGCCAACCCGAAGCAGGCGAAACCGGTTCAGAAACGTATCGCCTTCGGGAACATCGAGCACGTTATCGCCGCTCTGGAAGAACGCGACGCGCTTGCCCGTGCCGGGCGTCGAGACGTAGCCGAAGAACTCGGCGGGAATCGTCAGCGGAGGGGGCGGCGGCGGCGGGACCGGCTTCGGCGGGCCCTGCGGCACGAAGACGTCGCGCTGGGCCGCCGTCCGGCTGGGCGCCACCGGAATGGGCGCGGCGCTGAAGATGTCGCGGTGCATGCCCGTATACTGCGATTTGCGAATCTGTTCCAGCAAGTCCAGGTGAAGCTGCGGCTCCTGCACGTTCAACGGCTGGAATTTCGCGGTTCCCGCCGCGGCGACCGCCGCTACGGGCCCGGCCGGCCGCACGGACCTATAGAGGACGAGGCCGGCAATCGCCAGCAGCACGACGAGAACCCAGATTTCCGCCTTCTGGCGAGACATGCTCACGTGTTCCTGAAAAAGGTTCGCAATTGCAGAGCGAGGCGGATGCCGCCGCCCTGCGCCGATTGCAACTCCAAATCCTGCAGCAGATAGAATTTCTTCGAGCGCTCGAGGCCATTAATGAACTGAATCACGGAGGAATAATTTCCGTCCACCTGCGCGCCGATGGTGAGCTCGGTCACGTCGCGATCCTTCACGTCCTTCTGCTTGAACTGGATCGCCCCCATGCGGAGGCCCGATTTTTCAGCGATCTGGTCGAGATCGGATTCGATCTCCGAATAGGCCGTGCCGGGATCGAGAAAGGCCTCGCGGTAGAAGCGATCGCATTCCTTGCCCGCCTGCGGCATGGACGCGCGAATGCGCTGGCCGCGAAGCACGTCCGCCTTGAGCAGCTTGGCCTGAGTCTCGAGCTTGCTGCGGTCGGCGCGAAGCGACTCGGGATTCTGGCGCGAGGCGTGCCACAGGAAAAACCCGAAGCCGGCGTCCGCCGCCAGCAGCACGGCTAGCGCGGCCGTGATGGCCGTCTTCCAGATTTTCCAGGAATGGGGCTTCATATCGTCGCGTACCAGGCGGTCAATTCCACCTCGACACGATCGCTGGACGCCTGCCTCTCATTTTGCTTGTTCGCGGGCTTCTCGCCGGCCACTTCGACATCGGAGAACGCGTTGGATTGCTCGAGCGCCCTCAGAAACTTGATCTTTCCGTCGTTCGTCGCGGCGCCGAAGGTGAGCTTCACCTTGGCGCGGCCCTTATCGAGCGTGGGGGAAATGCTGATGATGCGAACGCCCGGCGGGAGCGTTTTCTCCAGGTCCACGAAAATTTTCGTCCAGGGAAAGCTGCGCTGCCCGATCAGCGAATTGAGAAACTCCGAGCGGCTCAGAACCTGCTTCGCCGCGGGCGAGTCAAAATAAGCGGCGAGCGATGCTTGCTTGGCGCGCTCGGCGGCGATCTGCTGCTGCCAATGCGCCGTATTGGCGCGCAGGGCGCTGGACGCGCCCCACGCCTGGAAAGCCGCGTGCGACAGGATTACGAGCAGTGCGATGCTCACCGCGCCGATCAAAAACGCGCCCAGCAAAAACGGACGCTGATTGGGCGGCGGCGTAGCCGAAAGATTCAGTCGAAGTTTCATGCTCGTTCAGCCATGGTCCCCATTGCGAGATTACGCGCCGGCATTCATCATCCAGCCGGCCAGCGCGTCCATATTCTGGCGGATCAATCCCTTGGCGGCCGGGGGAAGCTGCCGCGATTTGCCTGCGTCGTCCGCGATGCCGCCGACGGCTATGCCCAACTCGGCGGCCAGCGCGCCACGGAAGGCATCTTCCCGCTCGCCGAAGCCCGCGATGCGCGCGCCATCCACCATGCCGCCCCAAGTGTCCTGGTAATAGGCGATGGCGGGGAAAATTTCATCGAGCATCACCTTCGGATCGAGGGCCGCGCCTCCCGCCGCCATCTCCGACGAACGGTAGACGCACAAATTCGGGCCGCGCACGATCACCGTTGTGAGCGTGCGGCCGCACATGCGAACGAGCAGCTCCGCGCCGCTCTCATCGAGCAGCGGCAACGTTGCGAGCGTCGAGCTGAGGACCACGGGCACGTTCGCGCCTTGCGATTCGATCAGCTCCTGATATTCGCGCACGATGCGCTGCCGCGCCACGGCCGCCACGATTTCGAGGTTGCCCTGGCGACCGGCCTGGCGCATCCATGAGACGACGGTTTCCTCGACGTCAAATGGGACGCTCTTCTTCAGGCGCCAGCGCAGGAGCGGCAAAGCGTCGTCCGCGCGGCGCGGCAATTCCTCGAAGGGCAGAATGAAGACGCGCACGACCGGATCGGGCACCAGTAGCGCCACGCTGTGGCCCGCTACCGGAACGCGGCGAAACGCGCGCTGCAGCGGCGTGCGAATCGCGTCCGCATCCAGAATATTCGGCTCGACCGGCGATGGCGCCAGGGCGCGTGCGCCGATCGGTTCCAACTCGGAGCATTCCACGCGGTCGCGCGAAGCGCCCCAGCGCGCGGCGGCCACGTGCGAGGGCGCTATTTCCACCACGGCCGCGGGATGCGGCAGCGCGTTGAGCCAGCGGTCCAGCCGCCGCATCCAGCCGCGCGGCTCGGCGGCGATTGTCGCCTTTGGCTTACTCAATGAACGTCACCTTATTGATTTCGCGCATGGTGGTCGCGCCTTCGCGTATTTTGCCGAGGCCGGAGTCGCGCAAAAACGTCATGCCTTCCTCGCGGGCGGCGCGCTTGATCTCCGAGGTCGGCCTGCGATCAATGATCATCTCGCGGATGTGGTCGGAAAGGTCGAGCAATTCGGTGATCGCCGTGCGCCCGCGATATCCGCTGCCCGAGCATTCCAGGCATCCGACGCCCTCGTAGAACGCCACATCGGCCCATTCCGCCGGGTCGAGGCCGAATTCCTTCAGGGCATCCGCCGAATAGCTGACGCGCTTCTTGCATCCATCGCACACCACGCGCACCAGCCGCTGCGCCATGATGCAATTCAGCGCGGAGACAAAGTTATACGGCTCAACGCCCATATTGATGAAGCGGCCGATCACGTCCGTCACGTTATTCGCGTGCACCGTGGTGAACACCAGATGGCCCGTAAGCGCCGAATTGATCGCGATCTGCGCCGTTTCCTGGTCGCGAATTTCGCCCACCATGATTTTGTCCGGATCATGCCGCAGGATCGAACGCAAGCCGCGCGCAAAGGTGAGCCCCTTCTTCTCGTTCACGGGGATCTGCGTAATTCCGCGCACCTGATATTCCACCGGATCCTCGATCGTGATGATCTTGTCCTCATCGTTCTTGATTTCGTTGATCGCGGCGTAGAGCGTGGTCGTCTTGCCGGAGCCCGTGGGGCCGGTGACGAGCACCATGCCGTAAGGCTCGTGAATATAGCGGCGGAAGCGGGCAAGCTCCGCGCCGTCGAACCCGACGACGTCCAGCGTGAGGTTGCGGAATTTTTCGCTGAGCGTCTCTTTATCCAGCACGCGCAGCACGGCGTCTTCGCCATGTACCGAGGGCATAATCGAGACGCGAAAATCCACGAAGCGGCCTTTGTAGCGCACGCGAAAGCGGCCGTCCTGGGGGACGCGCCGCTCGGCGATATCCAGCTCGCTCATCACCTTGATGCGCGAAAGGATCGTCGCGTGCCAATCCTTCGCCAGGGCCTGCATCGCGTATTGCAAGACGCCGTCAATGCGATACTTCACCACGACTTCGGCGTCGCGCGTCTCGATGTGGATGTCGCTCGCCCGCCGCTCGAGGGCCGTGAAAATCACGGTGTCCACCAGCCGCACCACCGGGCTCACGCCCGAATCGCGCGTCAGCTTCTCCATCGAGATGTTTTCGTCGGTGTCTTCCTCTTCGCCCACCACTTGCAGCGTGAATCCCTCGGTGGCCTGGTCCAGCACGCGCTGCGATTGCTCGGTGCGCTTCAGCAAGTCGCCGATCTGCGAGGCGGTGGCCACTCGAATCTGCAGCCGCTTGCCCAGCAGCAGCGAAAGCTCGTCGGTCAACTGCAATTGACTCGGATCGGCTATCGCCACCACCAGCGTGCCATCGTGCGATTCCAGCGGAACGAAGTTGTAGCGAAACATCATCTCGGCCGGAATGCTTCGGAAAAGGTCCGGGTCAATCCTCTGCTCGCGCAGGTCCACGAACGAGCACCGGTAGCGCTCCGCGAGGCGGCGCGCCTGCTCGCGTTCGGCAGCGTCGGAAACGCCCGCGGCATTCGGATTGTTGCTTGTCGTTGCCATGCGAACTATCCCCCGGGGGACGACCCAACCTGAAGAGAGAACATCGGCAGATACAAAGCGATGAGAATAAAGCCTATCACAACGGCCATAACGATCAAAATCGCGGGCGAAATCCACACCAGCGTGCGCTGCAGCCGCGTGTTTACCTCTTCTTCGTAAAATTCCGCCACGCTGACCAGCATCGCCGAAAGCGCGCCCGAGGCCTCACCCACCTCGATCATTTCCAGCGCGAGCGGCGGCACCAGCCGCGTCTCCGCCAGGCTGGCGTGCAGCGATTCGCCTTCCTTCACGCGATCCGCGGCCCGGGCGATGGACTTCGCCACAAGCCGGCTTCCCACAGCCGCGGACGCGGTGTAAAGCCCGGCCACCAACGGCGTGCCGCCCGAAAGCAGCGTCGAAAGCGTGCGGACAAACTGCGCTATGTGCGATTTCAGCCAAATATCGCCAAAGATGATGATGTGCGGCTTCACCTTATCCACTGCTAGCGCGCCCGCCTCCGACCTCGTCCACATAAATATCGCGCCCGCCCCAATGAGGATCGCCGCGATAGCCAGCAAAAAGTAATTGCGCAGGGGCAGCGCCAGATCCATCAGCAGCCGCGTTTCCGGCGGCAGGGCAACCCCCAAATCTTTATAGAGTTCCGCGAACTTCGGCAGCGCGTACGTCACCAGGTACGAAAGCACCAGGATTACGGCGACGATCAGGATCGAGGGATAGATCAGCGCCGTCAGCAGCGAGCGCCGGAAGCCCGTGCTGACGCGCAGGTACGAAATGTATTGGTCGAGCACGCCGGCCAAATTTCCGCTGCGCTCGCCCGCGGCCACCGCCGTCACGTACACCGGCGGAAACGATCCCTGCGCCACCAGCGCCTCCGAGAGCAGCGCCCCTTCGCGCACCCTCTGCCGCACGTCGCCCAGAATCGGGCGCAACCGCGGCGCCGCCGCGCGCTCCGCGAGCAGATCGAGCGCTTTCAGAATCGGCAGCCCGGCCTTGATCAGGGTGCTGAACTGCTGGTTGAAGATCAGGAAATCCTGCGAACGAATCCGGCTGCGGTTCGAGCGGCTCAGCTGCGCCAGAAGATCGAAGTGCAGCCGAATCGAGAAAAGATACCACCCGCGTTCGGCAATCTTCTGCCGCGCTTCGGATTCGGACTGCGCCGTTTCCGTATGCTGGAACGTGCGTCCAGCAGCATCCCCGACCTTGCAGACAAATTCGGCCATCGCAGAGTTTAGACGCCCTTCGCCCCCAAGGCGGTAGGCAGGTTTAGCATACCTCTTTTCGGGCTGATTTCCCGGCAAGCAACCCTAATCGTACTTGCCTTCTAACGGGTTGTCTTGCCACACGGGAACGGCACACGGGAACGGCAGGCTCTTACGCCCGCTGCGCGGCCTGGCGCCTCGAAGGGACCTCATCTGAAATTGGAATGTGTAAATGCCGAAGCGGCTGCCGGGGATCGCCGCTACTGGACCTGCCCCGCGAGGGCTTCTTCGTCCACGATCTGCACGCCGGGGGGCGGCTGGAAATGAAACTTTGCCTCGGGAATCGCCAGATTCTGCTGCCAGTCGCCGAAGCGAAACTCCGTCCGGGCGTTGCCCGCCTCGCGGATCGTGATGCGGACCAGATAGGATTGCGGATTCACCTCGAACAGGACGTCGCGAATCGGCCCGTGCGGCCCGCCCGAGGCGTCGCGCGGAATGCAGCGCAGGACGACGTTTCCAGCGGACGTGGGGCGCTCGTCCGGCTGCGAGGGTGCCGATGGATTCGCCGCGGGATTCGCGGCGGTAATCTGGCGGCAGAGTCTTCCGAGGTCCGCCTTCCCTGCCAATAACGAGAGGGGCGTCCGCCAATCCGAGCTTTCCTTCAGCTTGGCGTGGCTGGCGGTGTGGTCCGCGGGAACGTAGAACCACACGTTCTTTCCGTCCACCAGGAAAAGCTTCTTTTCCGGCGATTCGTATTCCCAGCGCATGCGGCCGGGCTTTTCGAAGTAGGCAGTGCCGGAGTCGGCTTCGATGCCGCCATTCCCATCCGTGTAGCTTTCGAAGAAGACGGCTTTCAGGGTGCG
>DATNDJ010000030.1:0-60313 GCA_035553255.1 Candidatus Acidiferrales bacterium
CCGAATTACTGACGCGGCAGTATGGACTTACAAAACATGAGGCCTCACTGGCTGACTTACTTCTTCAGGGCTCTGATTTACGTGAAGCTGCGGAGAAACTCGGTGTCAGCATGAATACTGTCCGCACACACTTGCGACTCATCTTTGAAAAGACCGACACGCATCGCCAAGCTGAACTCGTTCGCGTCCTGCTGCGTGGCCCTGCTGGCCTGCTCTGAAGGAAGAAAGCAGGTGCCCCACAGCCCTTCATGCATCAGACCGAACCCGGAGCAACTGGAACCGCAGAAGCAATAGACAAGCCAAAAATTGGGAACAAGTTGGGAACAATAACCGCCGAAAACACCCATAAACCATGATATAAGATGCGCGAAAGACATAGACGAGACAACTACTTAGCGTTTTAGGGTTTACCTTGGGCGCAGGAGGTCTGGAGTTCAAATCTCCACGCCCCGACCACTAACTCCTGAATTTTCAATTCACTCTTGTTGATGCTGCCTGCGTCGGAGGCGAAACTTTGGTCCATTTGGGTCCAAATACAAGCCTTTCGACGCTTTCGACTGCGCGACGAGCGCCTGCGCCTCTATGGCAACCGGATGCAAGGCAAATTCGTCACAAAGCTCACGGATGACATATTCGAGCTACGCGTCAAACAATTCGACCGGATTTTTCGAGTTCTGTTTTTCTACCAGCCGGGAATGCTGATCGTGATTACGTCGGGATTTCAGGAGAAGACCCAAGAGACTCCACCGGGCGAAATTGCGAGGGCAGAACAGCTAAGGAAGCTCTGGATGAAATACCGAAACCATTACACGGGATCGCAGAAGGAAAGAGAAGCTATCCTGAAGGAGTTGGGGCTATGAGACAAACGGCGAAGCGTGACAGGCATGGCGAGATTGTCGAGCAGCGCGCGCGAAAGAGCACAACGTACCGCAAGACGTTCGAGCGCACCCTGCATCAGATTGACCTGGCGCTCCTGGTCCGCGAGATGCGGGAGGATGCGGGTCTGACTCAGGCCGAGCTTGCCAAGAAGGTCGGTACGACACAGTCCGTGATTGCCCGCCTTGAGGACGCCGAATACGCTGGGCACTCGCTCACGATGCTAGAACGCATCGCTACGGCCTGCGGCGTGGCCCTGAAGCTCCACGCCGAGAAGAAGCCCAATTTCGACCGCGAAGTAGCACTGGTATAGTGGCAGCGATAGCAGCAGAATTCCTAGGACCTCAGCATGCGGCACTTCGAAATAGATTTCTTGACCGATTACGACGATGCCTCCCTGTTGGCTGAATTACAGCGGATTGCGAAGGCCACTGGATCGGAAACCGTCACAAAGAAAGATATCAAGCGGGTTGGACGCGTGAGTCATTCTGCGATCGTGAGACATTTCGGCTCGTTGCGTCGGGCGCTGCAGCTTGCAGGCCTGAAAAGCACTCGTTTCATGAAAGCGACCGATGAGGAGCTAATCAGCATACTGATCGAACTGTGGGAGAAGGTACTGGAGAAAGAAGGCCGCTCGCCTCAGCAGGACGACCTCAGGAAATATGGATTTCCCCTTTCAAATGACACGATAAACCGGCGGTTCGGGTCCTGGCGCAGAGCCCTGGTCAAAGCCGCCGCGTCCGTCACCGAGGAGTCGGTGTCCAAGCTCGATGAGTCAGCGCCGGATACTCCACCCCGCAAGCGAGAAGCGTTGTCCCTGCGGAAGAGATTCTTCGTTCTGAAGCGCGATCATTTTGCCTGCGTCCGGTGCGGTGCTAGTGGGGTCGGTGTTCACCTCGAAGTCCATCACAGATTTCCCTTCGCGAAGGGCGGAAGCGATAGCCTGGCTAACCTGGAAACACTTTGCTACGCTTGCAATCGCGGGCAACGCGACAGCGTAGTGTAGCAAACGCATCGCGTCATCTACGGAACTAAAATGAGCGAGCTGAGAAGGGTGGACCACAGTGGTTCAACCTTCGACAAAGCCAAACGAACATAAGTCCGCGCCTGCCTGCCGTCTGCCTAGTTGCGAAAAAAAGTTGGGTCCAACTTGGGTCCAACAACTGCCAAATTAGGTCCAAAACCGAGTACCATGACGCAGAACAAAGCCAGACGGACCAACAAGATAGATTTTTTGCAACTGCCTTGGGCGCAGGAGGTCTGGAGTTCAAATCTCCACGCCCCGACCAACTTCCTCAAAAGAATCATTGGCTTAGCATCCGGCCTGTTTCCGCTCCTGCTGCATCGTGGTGCAAGTTGGGAACAGTTGGGAACAATACCTGGCCCAATTTTGCAACCGCATCGCGTTCGGATTCGGAAACAGGATGGGTGTAAACGTCCGTCGTTGTTGCGGCGCTCGAATGACCTGGACGTTAAGCAACCACTCGGTTGCACTTGTAGTGCGGCGTATAGTATAAATGAGCAACCAGGAGGTTGCGGATGAGTACAGATAGGATTGAGAAAGAGGTATTGCTCCATGCAACGCTCGAACGTGTATGGGAAGCGATCAGCGATTCAAACCAGTTTGGTGCGTGGTTCGGCGTCGCGTTCGACGGCCCCTTCGTCGAAGGTGCCCGGTTGACTGGAAGGATTGTCCCAACGACCGTAGATGAGGAAGTCGCAAGACTCCAGAAGCCCCACGCTGGAAAGGCGTTCGAGTTCCTAGTCGATCGGATCGAACAGATGCAGAGGATCTCCTTCCGTTGGCATCCATTTGCTGTGGATGCTAGTGTGGACTACTCCAAGGAGCCGACGACGCTCATAGTGTTCGAGTTGCGAGAGGTGCCTAGTGGTGTACTCCTAGCCATTTCCGAGTCGGGTTTTGATCAAATTCCCCTAGCGCGGCGGGCGCAGGCTTTTGCGGCCAACGATGGCGGCTGGACCATGCAGACAAAACTCATCGCAAAGTACCTAACGATGCAACCGTAAATAAACCATCGTGGGGCTTAATTGGGGATGAGGTATGATAGTAGATCGCAGTTTGAAGGGCGCAAGGCTTGCCGATACGGCGCCGGTTTTCGCTGCCTTAGGCGACACTACTCGCCTCCATATAGTCGCTCGCCTTTCGGATGGCGGCGGCTTATCTACCGCACGACTGACCGAAGGCACCAAAGTCTCGCGTCAAGCTATTACCAAACATCTGCACGCACTCGAAGGGGCCGGACTAGTTCGCAGCGGTCGGGTTGGTCGCGAACGCATCTGGAGGCTTCGAGCCACACGGCTGGCGGAAGCGCGCCACTACCTGGATCAAATCTCGATTCAATGGGACGCAGCGCTTAGCCGCCTCCGTACGCTCGTGGAGAAGGAGAAACCGTAACAACAGCATCCGTCCTTTGGGCAGCATGCCGAAATTTCGAATACTCCAACCGGAGGCCGATCATCGAAATAAATAAGGGCCTCGGGGAGCCGTGGACGACGCAAACTCGACGTTGAAGGTGTCGCGAGCCAAAATCATTCAGGCTATCTTTTGTAAGCTGCTCGGCCAGGCGACCGCGGTGGCCTCACGCGGAGTTAGACAATCATCATACGGGCATCATACGGGGGAAGGACGCGGAGCCTCTATACGCGGTTCACTGTACGCGCACGTAGGACCAGTTCGGTGCCAAGGGATAAAGCGCAGGCTTCAATCAGGATGCTTCGCGGCGTTCGGCCCTTACAGGCATAAGCGGCGCGAACACGTGCCAGAAATCCGGGCTCGATAACGCGCCGTCTCGGCTAGCGCCATCGCGAATGAATTCGAGAGCCACTCTCTTGTTTCTGGCGCCGCGCTTTGAAGCGACGTAGACCACACGGCATTGCCGCTCTTCTTCCGTGTACGCATTCACGAGAGTCACTTCCTGCCCCTTCTTCACTTGCGGAGCCAGCGGCAGCAGGGCGCCATGGGCGTTGACGTACTTCGTAACGGTAGTCTCGCGAAACGGGTGATCGTCGGGAGTTCTTCCATACACACGCACCGGAATGTTCAGAGGCAGCCTCTTGCAGCGTCGCTTTTCCACCATCGGTTCCTCCGGCCCCTAATTCTATGGGCGAAAACGCCCAGACCTCTACCCTAAACCCGACAGGTCGGTGACGCAATAGTACCGAGTTGAAACAGCGGCTCTCGATTTCCAGGGTTCGCGTTTACTTTACTCCGCTAAGGCGTGCGTGGTAGGTTGCCCGACGGAATGAGTGCGAACCACTCGACGTCGTCTCGCAAGCGCATCGCTGTGATCCCCGGGGACGGCATCGGCGGGGAAGTGATCCGGCAGGCCGTGAAGGTTTTGCAATCCGCGGCAATGAATGGCCGCGAATTTGTCTTCACGGACTTCGATTGGGGCGCTGAGCGCTTCCTGCGCGACGGCACAACGCTCCCGGCGGATGCGCCGGAGATGCTCGCGCGCGATTTCGATGCGATTCTGCTGGGCGCGATGGGCGACCCGCGCATTCCGTCAAATCGCCACGCGGCCGAAATTCTCCTTGGGCTGCGCACGCGGCTCGATCTTTTCGTCAACGCCCGCCCATGCGTGCTATTCGACCGCCGGCTGACACCGCTCAAAGATCGCGGCGAGAGCGACATTCGCTTCATCATCTTCCGCGAAAATACGGAAGGTCTTTACGCCGGCATGGGCGGATTTTTCAAGAAGGGCACACCTGAAGAAATCGCGACGCAGGAAGATATCAACACGCGGAAGGGCGTGGAGCGCATCATTCGCTACGCCTTTGACTACGCGCGCGCCCGCGGCTTGCGCCGCCTTTGCATGAGCGACAAATCCAACGCGCTGACGTTTGGGCACGACCTGTGGCAGCGCGTGTTTCGCGAGCTGCGCGGCCAGTATCCGGAAATCGGGGCGCAGCACCTTTATATTGATAATCTCGTGCTGCAGATGGTCCGCGATCCCTCGCAATTTGAAGTGATCGTCACCTGCAATCTCTTCGGCGATATCGCGAGCGACCTGGGCGCCGCGCTGATCGGCGGGCTCGGGCTCGCGCCTTCGGGCAACATTCATCCCGGCAAAGTGTCGCTTTTCGAGCCGGTGCACGGTTCGGCGCCTGCGCTGGCCGGCAGAAACGTGGCGAACCCAATGGGCGCGATCTTGGCAGGCGCGATGATGTGCGAACATCTCGGCTGGACGGAAGAAGCGCGCGTGATTGAGCAGGGCGTCCGGGCCGCTCTGCGCGACGCGAAAACCACTCCTGACCTAGGCGGCACAATGGGAACCGCCGAACTCGGCGACCTGATCGCGACCAGCGCTATAAAATCCTAAAAACTGCTATACGGCATGACCCGCGTTCGGCTGAGATTGTAACGTTTTCACCCATCCGGAATTCGACAGGGCATCACCGCCCTGCATGGACATTAATTAAGTCACATATTATCAAGCACTTGGAACGAGGTTTCAAGTGGTCAGCCGAGTGCCCTAATTCCCGCCGAGATGAACGTTCGCCACATGCGAGATAACCAAATGAGAGTTCGAGGCACGGAATTCGGGAAGAGGCGCCATCAAGCCGGTGTGGGAATGATTGAACTTGTGATCGCGATGCTGATTACCCTGATTGTTGCCGCGATCGCGATACCCAGCTTCATGCAAGGCTACCAGAACTACAAACTCAATCAGGGCGCGTCGCAGGTGCAAGGCATCCTGAAGTCCGCCCGATTCCAGGCAATCCGGCAGAACAACCAGACAACCCTCAGAACCGCCGCCTCCGCGGCCGGCACAACCGTGTGGTGCGATTCGGACAATAACGGTGCGGTGGGCGCGGGAGAAACACAGTTCACCCTTGGTGGGAGCGTCGTTCTGGTGGCGGCGGGGAGCGTTCCCAACACAGCGGGACTGGCCACCGCCGTAAACACTGGCGTTCTTACGGCTTTTCCGATCGCGGGTGGCGCGCTTACCTTCGATGTGCGCGGCGCCACGGTTCCGGCCGCCGTAAGTGCTCTCTATTTGGACAACACGGCCGCTCCGCTGGCGGGATATCGAGCGCTGGTCGTGATGCCCTCGGGAGCGATGCAGGAATGGACCGCGGACACGGCAGGGAACTGGTCGCAGGTCAATTGAGGCGATGCAAATCATGAGAAGGCACAAGCAAAATTCGCAATATCGGCAGAAGGGGTTCTCGCTCGTCGAGGTTCTGGTCGCAACGATGATCCTGTTCGTAGGCATCATCGCTGTGGCGAAACTTGTGCCGCTGGCGGTCGGTCTGAACAGCGGAAACCGCGCCGATTCGACCGCTCTGGTGATCGCGCAGCGCGAAATGGACGGGTTGATCACGCAGCCGCTTACGAGCACAACGTTCAGCGACCCCCAAGGTGTGCTTTGCCCGGCGCTGACCGTCTGCAATCTTGGTAGCTCCGCCCTGGCCAACACCGTCGTGGGAAGCCCGCTAATCGCGGCCAGCAATCCTCCCCGGATTGACTTTACCGCCGGCAAGGTTGCCGGGTACAACTTCACTTACCAGGATCCCGATGATCCAGGGCAGGCGGCGTATGACGTGCGCTGGGCCGTCATTACGCTTACGGGCAATTACGGCAAGCGCTTCATTGTGGGAGTAAGGGGCCTGGGCACAACGACCCCCTTCCTTCCGGTCACGCTCGATACCGTGGAGGAAAAATGAATATCGCGCATCGCTTCCATACCCGCTCGCGCGCCGGTTTTGCCCTGGCGGAGTTGGCGGTTTCCATGGCAATTTTCCTGGCGATCTGCGGCGCCATGTTCCTGCTGCTCAACTCGTCGCAGAAGCACTACGACACGCAGACCAAGCTCCTTGGCTCTTTCCAGGATGCCCGGCTGGGCGTGGATGAAATTGTGCGCGATGCGGAGAACTCCGGGTATCCGCCCCAGAATCAATTCGCCCTTGGTGTGAATGCGCTGGCGGCGAGCGCTTACACAAATTCGCCGGTCGCCTGGAGTCCTAATTATCCAACCACCGCATGCCTGATCGGCACGGCGGGCGGCGGCACCTGCACGACCCCCGGCGATTTCGACGCGATTTTCGAGGAAGCTACGGACACGACCGGAATCGTCAAATGGATTCGCTACCAGCTGGTTGGAACCACGCTTTTTCGAGGCGTAGTTACGAAGGTCGCGGGCGACCCGAGCGGGCCGACGACTGCCGCGGGCGTTCTGCTGCCTTATGTCACGAACGTCGTGAACAACGTGTCCGCGGCGCAAAGGGCCCAGTATGTGGCGGATTATCCCAACATGTTTCCGGGCGGCGTGGCGCAGCCCGTCTTCCAATATTATTGCGATGGCGCGGCCAACACGGCCCCGGTTCTTTGCCAAAACGCCGGCGCCTACAATTCACCCGTGAACGTGCGAGATATCGAGATCAATCTCATCGTTCTGGCGTCGCAAAACGATCAGCAGACGCAGAAGCCGCGCCTGGTTCAGTTGCAAGGGCGTGGGCATCGCGTCAATCCGAATCAGTAAACGAGGCATACTCACATGAAAAGCCACGGTACTTGCGTCTCTCATGAACGGCAACAGGCTGGGGTCGCAACCTTGATCGCCATCTTCATCCTGCTGCTCATCAGCGCAGTGGCGCTCGCACTGGTCGCCGCCTCGGATTCGGAGACTTCGCTCGCCTCCAATTATCGCTCCTCCACTCGAGCCTACTATGCCGGGATCGCCGGTCTGGAGGAAGCGCGCGGCCGGCTTTTGCAGGGCAATCCGAATTGGCTCGGCGCTTTCGTGCCTTCGCCGCTTGCTGTAAACCAAGTCCGCTACATTCTGAATCCCGCCACCGGAGAAACGGTAGCGCCAACTGCACTGACTACGGCGGGCACCTATCCTGACAACGAATATACAACGGAATTTGGGGTCCCGGTAACGAGCACAACCGTCCAGACCACGGCCTCGACGTCCACGATAGCCGGCGTCCAGGGTCCCACATACAAGTGGGTGCGCATTAATGCCATCACGGAGAAGTCCATCGGAAAGGACGTGGATGGTAACGGCGTTATAGATACGACTACGCCCCTCTACTATGACTCGGCCCACGTAACCGCATCAGGGGCCAGCGAGCCAAGCTTGGTTTTGACTGGGGCTTCCGGAACAGCGATGCAGGCCCTTGAGTTGACTGCCCTCGCCGTCACGCCCGACGGCAGCGAAAAGCTCGTGCAATACGTCGTCGCGCCGCTCAGCTTAGGGCTCAATTTCGGCTCGCCTCTTACTCTTGCCGGCCCAAATGTCGCTCTTAACCCCGCAAGCTCGAACTCCTATTACGTGAACGGGCAAGACGGGCAAGGCAACCCGGGAACAGTTTCAGGCTGCGCGACGAATCCGAGCACATCTCTGCCCGCCATTGGCGTCACCAGCACTTCGAACATCTCGGCGATCCAGAGCTCTATCAGCCGCACGAGCCACTACACCGGCGGCGGCCTCGCAGATCCCAGCGTGGGCGATGTGAGCAGTACGATGAACGCAAACCTAGAGACGCCTTCAGGGCTGTCTACCGTGATCCAACAGATCCAGGACAATGCCGATTTGGTGTACACGCCCCCGAGCGGGCAGGCAGCCACGCAGTCAAACCTGCCGTCTGATATGTCCGCGACGAACCCCAAAACGGTGGTAATTGACGGCGACTTTACGATGAGCGGAACGTTCACCGGTTATGGACTGCTGGTCGTGACCGGTAATTTCACCTATGCGGGTAACGACGGCTGGAAGGGAATCATTCTCGTCGTCGGCAAGGGCACGACGACCTTCCTAGGCAGTGGAGGAGGGAACAACGAATTTGATGGGGCAATTTTTGCAGCCACGATTTACGACTCGAATGGCAATCTTCTGCCTTCGCTCGGGAACGTGAACTTCGACATCAACGGTGGCGGCGGCAACGGAGTCTACTACAACAGTTGCTGGATCAACCAGGCGCAGAAGCCGCCGTCATACAAAATCCTGTCCTATCATGAGACGCCTTACAAGGATTGATCTGTGGCGCGCCGCTGGATGGGTAGCGCTGTAATAAGGGAACGCGAGCAAAGGACGAGCAAAGGATAGGTTCGATATGCGAAACAAGGAAGCGATTGGAATATTGTTTGCCGCCGCCGGGCTCTTCACCCTGGCGCCACTTGCAGGCGCCCAGCAGGACACGGCAAGTAAGGCCCCGGCCGCGCAACAAGTGAAAAAGGCGAGCCACGAGAAGGTGTGGACCGACGACGATTTGACCTCCTTGCGCTCTCCGGCGGACATCTACCGAGAACAGCAGCAGGAGGCGGCCGCTAAAGCTGCCGCCGCGGCACGTGCCGCCGTCGCAAAGCCCCCGGCGCCCGCTAAGCCCGCGAACCACGCGCCTCCGGCGCTCTCGAATCCCAAGACTGTGCAATCCGCGGACAGCATGATCGCCTGGGAGAACCGCGACATCTCCGCTCAACAGGAATATGTGGAGCGCCTGCAGAAAGAACTGGAAACGGCGCCTCCCGACCAGCAGGCCCACCTTCAAGATTTAATTAAAGAGCGGACGCAAGTGGTGGCCGATACGATAAAGGAACGAGATGGGCTGGAGGCTCAAAAGTCAAAGCTTGAACAAGCGCAGGCTCCGGCCGGCGGCCCCTCCAGTTCCACCGTACAGTGATTGCAAGTAATACTTGAACTTGCGGCGTTCGCTCGGCGGCGATGAATTTCGGCGCCGAGCTGCTGGATATTCCGCAGGCGATCAGGTTCAACCGATTCCGTACTTGTCGGCAAGCCGACTCTTCGAAGCACGCCGCTACTTCAAGCACTGCCGAAAGAGTTCCAATAGCTACTGTTCCTTCAGTGCCGTTCCTTGCTGCGTGCCGGTTCCGCGCGTGAGTTTTGTCTCGATGTTGTACTTTTCCCCGGCCTCAAGATTTAGCGCTACAACGTAGTCCTCATATCCGGGAGATGAAATCTTCAGGGTATGCTTTCCTGGCGGCGCCAGCATGGCCCGTCCGATCCCGCCGAAATCGTTTACCGTACCCGCAAACGCGCCATCCAGATACACCGCCGCGTTGCTGGGTGCGACGTGAATCCGTATCTCGGCGCTTTCCGCTGAGTACCTCATCCGTGGATCAATCTCCATCCGTACCTCTAGATCGAGTTGCCCGCCCGCCGCGAGGGTTATGTGCCGCGTGAACTCCTTGTAGCCCGTCTCTCGCAGCACGAGTTCGTGATCGCCGGGCGCCAGCGGGATCGGCTTCCTCCCCGCAAATTGGCTCACGTAACCCATATACTTGCCGTCCACCCAAACGCCGGCGGCCTTTTCGACCTTTGTCGCAGGTATCAGCCGCAGCGCGCCCTTGCCGTTTTTCCGTCCGCTGCCGCGTGCCGTTGCGCCAGCCGCCAGAAACGCGCATGCAAGGATCAACACCGCCCGCCGGATCGCCATGTTTTTCACTTTGCCGCCTCCCGCAGGATTACGAGCGCTTGCCGCTCAGTGCTTCTTCTTCAGCGCCGATCCTTCGTCTGACACGCTTCCGGCGATCAGCTTCGTTTCGATCGTGTACTTCTGATCAGGCGCGAGAGTCATCTTCGTGACGAACGCTTGATAGCCAGGCAGCGCAATCTTAATCGTATGCTCGCCGGGATTCACCAGCATCGCCCGGCCCCATCCGCTGAATTCGTGCACTGTCCCGGCAAATACGCCATCCAGGAAGACGGCCGCGCGGTCTGGCTCAACTTCGAGTTTCACCTGGGATGTGACCTTCGCGTACTTCACCGACGGATCCTTCTTCATCACCACGAAGAGCTTCGTCCGCTTCCCAGGCTCGATCGTCACCCGCTGCGTGAAGTTGGTGTATCCCGCCTGGCGAACGGAGATTTCGTGCTCGCCGGGCACCAGCAGCAGCTTCTTGTCTCCCTTGAGCTCCGCGATGTATCCCACGTACTGTCCGTCCACCCACACACCCGAGTTCTTCATGTCCTTCGAAGGGACCACGAATTCGATATTGCCGAGGATTTTGTTGCGGGCCTGTACCGGCAAAGCCGCTGCCGCCAGCGCTACCGCTAGGGCCAGCACCGTATATATGGCTGCCATGCTTCTGCTCTTCCGCATCGCGTCCCCCGAAAGGATTTTCCGGCCGTGGCTGGGAAAACGGCCATTTTAATTTGCGCAGGGGCACAGTGCTCCGTGCCCGCGATGCACAATAATTGGATGTATCTCCCGCAGTTATCGTTGACTGGCCCCATTCAGGGGTAGAGATCGGCGGAGCGGCCGGGTCGCCCGGCCCCGAAAATGCCCGTTAGCAACAGGCCGAGTACGAACCCGCCGACGTGCGCCCACCATGCGACACCTCCCAGGACCTCTGAATTAGCGGCGCCGAGCGATACCACGCCGCTCAGGAACTGCACGAGAAACCACAATCCGATGAAGAGCACCGCCGGGATGCGCCACAGAAACCAAATGATGAAAAGCGGCACGAGCGTCAGTATCCGCGAGCGAGGAAACAACACAATATAGGCACCCAGCACGCCCGAAATTGCCCCGCTCGCCCCGATCGAGGGAATATGCGATCCCCAGGAGAAGACCACCTGCGCCAGGCCGGAACCGAGTCCGCACACCAAGTAAAAAACAAAATAAGGCAGCGAGCCAAGCCTGTCCTCCACGTTCGCGCCGAAAATCCACAGGAACCACATGTTTCCGATCACGTGCAGCCATCCGCCGTGCAGGAACATGCACGTAAGAAGCGGCAGGAGCGCCTGTGCCATCGTGTAGTGCCGCCCGGCGAGCGCCAGTTGTATCTTCGCGGGCACCAGGCCGTAAGTCATCACCAGGGCCTGACCCGCGTGCGGCAAAAGCGTAATCTGGTGAAAAAATACGATGAAGTTCACCACGATCAGCAGGATTGTGATTATCGGCGCCGAGCGTCGCGGCGTCATGTCCTTCAGCGGAATCATGAACCTACCCTCTATCGCCCTGCATGGTGCCGCGGGCCTGCCTCGCTGCGCGTTCGAGCTCCTCTTGAGAAAACGCAAGCTCCGACCGCTCATTCCTTGCGCGTAGCGCCGCGATATTTTCGAGCGAAGCGATCCCGCCGCGTGCCCCGGCGGCTTCGCAGTTCAGCGCCGCTGCCGCGCAAGAGAATTCAAGTGTTTCTTGAAGCTTCCATCCGTGCGCAACTCCATAGAGAAACGCGCCATGAAAGATGTCGCCGGCGCCGGTTGTATCCACCGCGCGAATGCGAAACCCTGGGCAGAGCATAAATCGTTCCGCGTTCCACACGATTGCGCCGAGCCGCCCCAGAGTCGCAGCCATCAAGCGACACTTGAACCGTGACTGAATAGCGGGAAGGGACTTCAGCAGATTATGCTCTCCAGTAAGCCGCATCGGAAAATCCTTCGACGAGATCGCAAAGTCCACATATTCAAGTAACGCTTCAACTCCGGCGTAGCGATTATCAAAATCTCCGACGACCGGGATTCCCTCGGCGCGCGCGATTTGCGCTGCGTGAGTGGCAGCGGTGGTATCATGCCCATCCACTAGCAGCGCTCGCGCGCCGCGGATTCGTTCAGCGGGGATTTCTTCGGGCCGCAACGCGATCTTCGCGTCTCGCTTCCATAGCACCGTACGCTCGCCGTTACGGTCGTCCACTAGAATGTACGCGATCTGGCTCGAACATCTCTCGGCGATGATCCAGTGCGCGTCCACGCCTTCGCGTTCCATCTCGCCCATCTGGAGCTTTCCGGCAGCGTCATCGCCGATTTTTCCGGTATAGCGGGCGCTCAGCCCCCATCGCCGGCAGGCAACCAGCGCGCTGGCCACCTGCCCTCCCGGGCTGACTTGCGCGGAAAGCAGCTCAAGCTTCGAATCCGGGGAGGGGAACTCGGGCAGCCGAATGATGGTGTCGGTCGCGTTGATTCCCACGCCGGAGACAAATGGCGCATCTGACTGCGAACTTTTAGCATGCGTGGAGGAAATATCACGGCGCATCGCGCAACACTCTAGCCGAGCCCGCGCATTATTCCAAACCGCCGCGCGTCGCGAGCGTTTCCAGCGTTGCGGGCGTTTATTATTTGCGCCAGCGGCTTCGGCTGTGGTACAAAAATTTGTTTTGGCGCGCAGCCACACGCGCGCCGTGCGGCGAATTCCAGGGGCAATCTCGCCCGCGGCGCGGTGCGCGGCCGGGCCGACACTCCGATGCCGCTTCACGAATCCGAGGCGATCATTCTGCAAAGCTATCCGCTCGGCGAAGCGGACCGGCTGGTCAGCTTTCTTTCGCGCAGCATGGGAAGGATGCGCGGTGTCGCATCTGGCGCGCGACGCCCGAAGAGCCGCTTCGGCTCGGCGCTCGAACGGCTGTCGCACATTCGCATCTGGTTTTTCGAGCGCGAGACGCGCGAGTTGGTGCGCATCAGCCAGTGCGAGATGATCGAGTCTTTCCTCGATGCATTTTCGGATTACGCATCGAGCGTGGCGCTGGCGCTTTTCAGCGAAATCACGCAGCAGGTTCTGCCAGACCGCGAAGCGGCCGACGCTAATTTTCGCCTGCTGCTGCTCGTCGCGCAGCAGGTGAAGCGCACCCGAAGGACCGAGCCGGCCCTCGCGTATTTCGCGCTGTGGACCGTGAAGCTGGGCGGATGGCTGCCGCCGCTCGACCGCTGCGGAAGATGCGGCGCAGTTCTGGGAGTATCCGAGCCGGCGTACGCTGCTCCGCGCTCTTCGGCCGTCGCGTGTGGGAATTGCCGCGCGTCCGGTATGCGTTCGGTTTCTCCGGAAGCGCGGACCGCAGCGCGCAGAATGCTCGCCGAAAGGTTAGACCTGTTGGACCGCGACGAGGCCGCCGAAAAAATCGCCCCGCGCGGCGCAAGGGAAGTGACGAATCTCATGCTCGATATTATTGAACACCAGATTGACCGCCGGCTGGCGTCGCGCGAATTGCTGGAGTCCCCCGCGTGAGCGCTGCATCTGCGAATGCAAAGAACGTAAAGCGCCACTTGAAGTCCGCCGCCGCGCATCCCCTGCGCTCCCGCCAGGGACTTACCTTCCAGGACCTGGTGCTGAAGCTCGAACAGTATTGGACGCGCCACGACTGCATTCTCCAGCAGCCCTACGACGTGGAAGTCGGCGCCGGCACTATGCACCCCGAAACATTTCTGCGGGTGCTTGGGCCGGAGCCCTACCGCGTGGTCTATGCGCAGCCGAGCCGCCGCCCGGCCGACGGCCGCTATGGAGAAAATCCCAACCGGCTGTTCAAGCACACGCAGCTTCAAGTGATACTCAAGCCCTCGCCCGCCGACGTTCAAGACCTCTATCTCGAAAGCCTCGGCGCGGTGGGCATCAACCTGCGCGAGCACGACATTCGCCTTGAAGAGGATAATTGGGAATCGCCTACGCTTGGGGCCTGGGGGATCGGCTGGCAAGTGCTGCTGGATGGTCTCGAGATCACGCAGTTCACCTACTTCCAGCAGTGCGGCGGCGTGGACCTCGATCCTATCTCTGTCGAGCTTACCTATGGCCTCGACCGCATCGCCGCCTACCTGCAAGGAGTGGACAATGTCTTCGACGTTCGCTGGTCCGACAGCGTAACGTATCGCGAGGTGCGCCTGGCCGAAGAGCGGCAGTTTTCGGCGTATAGCTTCGATCATGCCGACGCCGCCTCGACGCGCAAGCACTTCGAGATCAGCGAGGCTGAGGCCGCGCGCCTTCTCGCCGCGTACGGAAAGCTGAAGGGGGCGGAGAAGGAGCGGTTTCCGGTTTTGCAGGCGTACGATTTCTGCCTGAAATGTTCGCACCTCTTTAATCTGCTCGACGCGCGCGGCGCCATTTCCGTCACGGAACGCGCGGCCATGATCGGTCGCGTCCGCAAGCTCGCAACGCAAGTCGCCCGCGCATGGCTCGACCAGCGCAGCGCGAATGCGATAGCGGCCGCCGAAGAACCCTCGCCCGGCTTGGGAGTACGCGCTTGACGCCGAAAGGGAGGTGGCAAACGAAACGGGCGGGTGCGAAGCCGCGGCCACAGGCCTCGCCGATGAAGACCGTCGGCGATCTCCTCTTTGAAATCGGCTGCGAAGAGATTCCGGCGGGAATGATCTCGAAGGCTTCGCAAGAACTTAAAGCAATTCTTGCGAATCACCTGTCGGCCGCGGGATTGGTCGTCGGGCCGACAGCTCAAGAAGCAATTGAGGCATTTGGCGCACCACGCCGCCTCGTCGCGATCGCCCGCAATCTTCGCCTGAAGCAGGAGGACGTCTCGCGAGAAGTCATTGGCCCACCGAAGGCGATTGCCTTCGATGCCGCGGGCGAGCCGACCCGCGCCGCCATGAGCTTCGCCGAAAAGCAGGGGATCCCCGTCTCGAAGTTGATGGTCGTCCCAACGCCTAAGGGCGACTATGTCGCCGCGAAGCAGATGATTCTCGGAAGACCGGCGGCAAAAATCCTCGCGGAGATCCTTCCTCAAGTCCTGCGTGAGATTTCCTGGCCCCGCTCCATGTACTGGACCGGCGCGCACGGCCCGCGCTTCATTCGCCCCATTCGCTGGATCGTGGCGCTGCTCGATGGGCGCGTCGTTCCGTTTTCATTCGCGGGCGTTCAGGCCGGAGATCGCACCGACGGCCACCGCTTCCTCGGAAAGCGCGGCATCCAGGTTCGCAACGACCGCGAGTACGAGCAGAAGTTGAAGTCGAACTTCGTCCTGTGCCGTCCGGAAGAGCGACGCAAAAAGATCGAGGCGGAAATTCGTGCGGCAGCTTCGAAGATGGGCCTTCGGGCGCATCAGGACCCCGGCCTCCTTGAGCTGGTTACCTTCCTCAATGAGTACCCGTCCGTGATTCGCGGCGAGTTCGATCCCGCGTTTCTCTCGCTCCCCGATGAGATTCTGATCACGGTGATGCGCGGCCACCAGAAATATTTCGCACTCGAAAAGCGCGATGGCGAACTCGCGCCGCATTTCCTGGCAGTCATCAATCTTCCCAAGGATCCGAAGGGGCTGATTCGGGCCGGTCACGAGCGAGTCCTACGCGCGCGCTTTGCGGACGCGCAATTTTTCTGGGATGCGGACCAGCGGTGCAACTTGGGCGACTATCTGCCCAAGCTCGCGGCGGCCACCTATGAATCGCGCCTGGGCAGCTACGCGGATAAAGTCGAACGCATGCGTTCGCTCGCGCGCTGGCTTGCCGAGCAGTGGTTTTCGAGCGGCATCGCCCACGCAGACGTGGCTGGCTCCGACCGCGCCGCCGAACTCGCCAAATGCGACCTGGTCACGGAAATGGTCGGTGAGTTTCCCGAGCTGCAGGGAGTCGTTGGCGGTTTGTACGCCCGGGCCCAGGGTGAATCCGAGGATATAGCCTGGGCCGTCTACGATCATTATAAGCCGCTAGGCCTAGACGAACCCCTGCCGCGCAATTTGACAGGTTGCATCCTCTCTCTCTCCGATAAGCTCGATTCGCTCATGGCCTGCTTTGCCGTGGGCGCGGTCCCCACAGGTTCAAGTGATCCTTTCGCACTGCGACGCGCGGCGCTGGGAATCGCAAAAGTTATTCTTGAGCGCAAGCTTCCCATTTCAATTTCGGCGATGATTTCCGCGGCGGCGCGCGGCCTGCGCGAGCACCCGCCGCGCATCGAGGCGTCGGAAGCCGCGCAGAAGCAGGTGATCGATTTCATTCTCGAACGGGCGCGCTTCATCCTGCGCGAGCGGCGCGGCTTCGCATACGACGAAATCAACTCCGCCTTCGCGGCCGGGGCGGACGATCTGGTGGACGCCGCCGAGCGTGCTGCGGCAGTGAAAGCCATTCGCCAAACCCGGAACTTTTCGCCGCTCGCCGCCAGTTTTAAGCGCATCCGCAACATCATGGAAAAATCCGCGGACCGCGCCGACAAGGGTCAACACGTCGTGAACAAAGATTTGCTTCGCGAGGCGGCCGAACTGCAGCTCCATACCGTTGCGCTGAAGGTTGGCGAAGAAGCCTCGCGCCGCAGGCGGGCGGGAAAATATCGAGAAGCGCTTGAGAAAATTTCCGAGCTTCGCCCATCCGTGGATTTCTTCTTCGATAAGGTTCTAGTGATGGCTGAAGATGCCGAAATTCGTCGAAACCGCATCGCACTACTTGCGGGATTACTTAAGGAATTTTCGACGATCGCGGACCTTTCGCTTTTAGGCGCGGAAGAAGTGAAAGTGGAATCGTAGATCTTCGCGATTCCGAAATTTTGAATGTGAAGTCCGATGTGAGATGTGGGCGCGCCGACGCAGGTCGCCGCTATGCGGCCGCTGGATTCGGCGGCTGAAATGGGAAGCTGAGGCAAGGCGTTATACGACGAAATCCTAGAGGAGAAAAATGAAATACCTATATTTTTTCGGAGCGGGCAAGGCGGATGGCACGGGCGACATGCGGGACCTCCTCGGCGGCAAGGGGGCGGGCCTCGCTGAAATGACGCGCATCGGCCTTCCGGTGCCTGCCGGGTTTACGATCACCACCGAGACGTGCAACTACTATCTGACTCACAGCCATAAATACCCCAAGGAATTGCACGCCGAGGTCTCAAAGGGCATCGCGCGCCTGGAAAAGTTAACGGGAAAAGAACTAGGCGGCGCGAAAGACCCCTTGCTTGTCAGCGTTCGCTCTGGTTCCGCGCGCTCCATGCCCGGAATGATGGAGACGATTCTCAACCTTGGCCTGAATGAAAAATCGGTCGAAGGTCTTGCAAAGGCTACCGATAACGCGCGCTTTGCCTACGATGCCTACCGCCGCTTCGTCCAGATGTACTCGAGCGTAGTGATTGGGCTCCCCAAGGAGGAGCTCGAAGAGAAGCTGCGCCACATGAAAAAGCAACTCAACGTAAAGGACGATACCCAAGTAACCGCTGATGGATGGCGGCGGCTCGTCGGTGAGTACAAGCAATACTTCAAGCAGAAGACCGGCAAGGATTTTCCCGAAGATCCACAAGAGCAGCTTTGGGGCGCCATCGGCGCCGTATTCGAATCGTGGATGGGCGAAAAGGCGGTCACCTACCGGCGCGTGGAAAAAATCACCGGCCTCCTGGGCACCGCCGTCAACGTGGTGCAGATGGTTTTCGGCAATACGGGAGAGGAATCGGGCACCGGTGTCTGCTTTACCCGCGACCCCTCTACCGGCGAGAAAACCTTTTTCGGCGATTTCCTTCTGAACGCCCAGGGCGAAGACGTCGTGGCGGGGATTCGCACGCCCATGCACCTTAGCGAAATGTCAAAAAAAATGCCGAAGGTTTACAAGCAGCTTGAAACCGTCCGCGCCAAGCTCGAAAAGCACTATCGCGATATGCAGGACATGGAATTCACCGTCGAGCGCGGCAAGCTCTACATGCTTCAGACGCGCACCGGCAAGCGCTCGCCTTCGGCGGCGTTCCGAATCGCGGTAGATATGGCCAACGAGAAGCTGATCAAAGTTGAAGAAGCACTTGAACGCATCAAGCCCGAGGACATCGAGCGCCTCTTCTATCCGATTCTCGATCCGAAGCTCCAGCGAAGCGAACTTGCTAGCCGCAAGCTCGCCGAAGGAATCAATGCCGTGCCCGGCGCGGCGGTGGGCAAGGCCGTCTTCACGGCGCAGGAAGCCGAGGAATGGGCGCAGCGCGGTGAAAAGGTGATTCTCGTTCGCCGCGAAACCAGCCCGGAGGACGTGGGCGGCATGTATGTCGCCCAGGGTATTTTGACGGCCACCGGCGGAAAGACCAGTCATGCCGCAGTGGTGGCTCGCGGGTGGGGTAAGTGCTGCATCGTTGGCGCAGAGAAGGTGGATATAGACGCCAACGCGAAAAAGATGAGCGTCAATGGGCGCGTCGTGAGCCAGGGTGACTGGGTCACCCTCGATGGCGGCGATGGCTCGGTCTACACGGGCGAAATCCCGCTGCAGCGCCCGGAGCCTCCCAAGGCGTTTGAAACCTTAATGAAGTGGGCGGACAAGATTCGCAAGATCAATGTGCGCACCAATGCGGATACGCCACACGATGCTCGCCTTGCTCGCACCATGGGCGCGCAGGGCATCGGTCTTTGCCGCACCGAGCACATGTTCTTCAAGGATTTCGAGCATCCCGAAAAAAGCGCTGAGCGCCAGCAGGCGATTCAGGAAATGATTCTCGCCGATACCTCGCAGGCGCGCCGCACGGCGCTCGATAAGCTTCTGCCATTCCAGCGCCGCGATTTCACCGGCCTGTTCGAGGCGATGGACGGCTTGCCGGTCACGATCCGCTTGATTGATCCGCCGCTCCATGAGTTTGTGCCTCACGATCCCGCAAAGCAGGCCGAGCTTGCCAAGAAGATTGGCATCTCCGCGGAGCAGGTAGCGCGCCGCGTGGACCAGCTCCACGAGGCGAACCCGATGCTCGGCCATCGCGGCTGCCGCCTTTCAATCACCTATCCGGAAATCCTCGAGATGCAGGTGCGGGCGATCATCGAAGCCGCCATAGGTTGCCAGAAGCGCGGCATTAAAGTTTTACCTGAGATCATGCATCCGCTCACTTTGGATAAAAAGGAGCTGAAAATTTTGGAGACGGCCACGCGTCGCGTGGCGGACGCGATCATTTCGGAAGCTAATGTAAAGCTTGAATATCTCGTCGGCACGATGATCGAGTTGCCGCGCGCAGCGCTGCTCGCAGGCCAGATCGCCGAGGTAGCCGAATTCTTCTCTTTCGGCACGAACGACCTTACGCAAACCACCATGGGCCTCTCCCGAGACGACGCCGGCCGCTTCCTGCCGGAGTACGTGGACCAGAGCAAGGCAGCCATTTTCTCCGCCGACCCCTTCCAGACTCTTGACCAGGAAGGCGTGGGCATGCTGATCCGCTGGGCCATCGAGAAGGGGCGGAAGACGCGCCCGAAGCTCAAGATCGGAATTTGCGGCGAACACGGCGGCGATTCGGAGAGCGTGAAGTTCTGCCACCGCGTGGGAATGAACTACGTGAGCGCGTCGCCCTTCCGCGTGGCGATCGCGCGGCTGGCTGCGGCGCAAGCCGTGATCGAGGATGGAAAGCGCAAGGGCAAGAAGGCTTAGCCGCGAAAGCGCCTTTGGCGCGACGCAGGAGGGCCCAGGGTGGCTGGCGAAGAGGCGAAATCGCGACCGGTAGTCGTTGGCATCTGCGGCGGGACGGGCTCCGGCAAGACGACGCTCACGCGCCGGGTTGTCGAAGCCCTCTCCGCCACCGGCGTAGCGCTGCTGCAGCAGGACAATTATTACAAGGACCAATCCGCTCTCTCGCCTGCCGAGCGCGATAAACTGAACTTCGATCATCCGGACGCCGTCGAGATGCCGCTGCTGATCGAGCATGTGCGCCGGTTGCGCGCCGGCGAGCCGGTCTCGCGCCCGAGCTACGATTTCACCGCCCATCGCCGCGCAGCCGAGATGGTGGAAGTTGCGCCGTACCCGGTGCTCGTCGTCGAAGGCATCCTCATCTTCGCCAACGAAGACTTGCGCCGGCTAATGGACCTGAAAGTCTTCGTGGATACGCCCGCGGACCTGCGTTTTATCTGGAGGCTGAAGCGTGATACCGAGGACCGCGCTCGCACCGTCGAATCCGTCGTCCACCAGTACCTCTCTACGGTGCGTCCCATGCACCTCGAATTCGTCGAGCCCTCGAAGCGATTCGCGGACGTGCTGATTTCCGAGGGCGGTCGCAACCAGGCCGCCGTGGACCTGGTGCTCCAAAAGATACGCTCCCTCGCCGGGCGCGTCAGCGCGGATTGAAACCGGGCAGCCCCTTACTTCCAGGTGAACTCCTGCAAGTGAGGATACGCGGCCACGAGCGGCGACGGCGCGGCTACCTCGCTTCCGCCGAGCAGACGAATCAAATCCAGCGCGTTCACGGCGGCCTTGCCAAGATTGTGGTTATTAGTGACGACGAAAGTTGTGTCGGCGCTTGCAGCCACTTCTTCCGCGCGGTCCTTCCACTGCTTTAGCTCCTCGCGCGAATAAAGATAATCGTAGCGGTCGCGAACACTCGCCGATTCGGCGAACCACTGCGCGTAATTGCGCCCGTGCAGGCGAATGTAGCCGATGGACGACGTTGCATGGGACGCCGGCCGAATCGCGCGCCCGAGCAGCGGTTGGTCAATATTGCACACGCCCGCCCCCAGCGACGCGAGCCATTCGAGGATTTCGGGTTTGTTCCAACTCGCGTGCCGGATTTCGATCACCAGCGGATACGCATGAAAATGCGCGGCCACCTTCCCCACGTGCGCCCGGTTTTCCGGCGTGCACTTGAACGAAATCGGGAATTGCGCCAGCACGGCGCCCAGCCGTCCGTCGGAGGCGAGCGCGTCGAAGCCGGCCCGCGCCTCGGCCACGTCCTTTTGCGTCGCGCGAATCGTGCTCGCGGAAGTGGATTCGACTGCCGCCATCGGCGAATGCGTGAACGCTCGATAGAGTTTCGCTGTAAAAACGAAGCGCGGATTTGCCGCCGCCACGGCTCGGCACCAATCGCGGGCCGTCTGGGGCTTGATGCTGCCGTAGAACGATGTGTTGATCTCGACCAGATCGAAAAATCGCGCCACGTATTCCAGCCGCTGCAAGCCCTTCAGCGCGCGTGGATAGACGATGCCCGCCCAATCGTCGTATGCCCAGCCAGCCACGCCAACCTTTATCGTCCCCGCCATCGCTCTATCCTACGCCGCGCGTTGCGAGAGGGGAATGTCGGCGCCGCCGGCAGGCAAGGGTTGAGCAGGTTGAGCGCACTATCGCGGCCACAACGCCGCTCTATTGGAATACTTTTACGCGGATCACTTTTTCGCCGGAGAAGGTGACGAACGTGGTCCGCGCTGGCGGCGCGCCGTAGATCCAATCCTCGGTCTCATTTCCGGTATTGGGATCGCGCGACCGGACTTTCTTGTCAGGCCGGCCCATTGCCGCCGTCACCATTTCCTGGTCCATGCCGACGATGGCGTGGTGCTCCTTGATCGCCTGCTGCACCGGCGGCGGCAGCGTATCAATCCAATTGACGGTCGCCGAATGGCTCGAGAAGTCCAGAAGCTGACCCAAATAGGCCTTCACTTGGTCGGCCGTAAGGTCCGGCACGGGCTGGCCGAAATCGAGAATCAACGTGGTGCCCAGGCCTTCGTTGGGATTATCGCGGACCACCGGAGGCGCCGTTTCGGTCGGCCCGATGCCTATCTGCAAGTGCTGCAGCAGGTGAAAGGGCTTCTTGCCGCCGCCATTAATCTGAAACTCGATCTGATGGGAGCCAAACTCGATTTTCGTGATTTGCACGCGGTCGCCCGCATTGGCGCAGACACCCTGGTCCCTCAAGTCGTACTGCAATTCCTTGGCGTTGATGGGTTTTCCGGCCTCGAGCTTGAATCCCTTTTTCCCGCGCGGCAGCGGGACCACGGCCTTGGCGAATTCACCGTCCACGAAGCGAACGATTTCGAGGCGCGATTTCTCCTGCAGCCGCGAATCGGGTTTTTCCGCGTGGCCGTCCGGCGATTTAGGCTTGGCAGAACTGGGGGCAGGGGCTGGAAGGGAAGATGGCGCGTTGGCAGTGGGGGCTTGTGCCCGCGTGGCCCTGGGCGAAATCGTAATGCACAGCGTAACCGCGGCGGCAAACGCGAGCGTGGGCGTGAATAGACGCATCTCAGTCTCTGCCCGATTTCATTCTAGGTCATTTTGCCGCGGGGGAGAAGGGGCGCTTAGGCATAGCCCTCATGCAAACTTCCGTCATTCAGCGCGTTGACTTTTGCGGGCGGCCGACCTACGATCATTCGTTAAGAAATAGACGCTGGGACGTTCCTTCGCGCAGGTGATAGAGCTTCGCAGTTCGCCTGTGTTTTTCGTCGCTAAGCCAATCTGCAGCGGATTTTAGGGAAGGATTGTCGTTCGGGGAAGCCAGCGGTGCGTTTGTCGCCGCCCAGCGGCTGGGAAATCTTTGTTCGTTTTTTGCAACGCCAACTCTGATTTTGCGGAGGAAGAATGCCAGTCAAGGTAGGAATCAACGGTTTTGGACGCATCGGCCGCAATATTTTCCGCGCGGCGCTGGGTGATCCCGCGATTGAAATCGTCGCCGTGAACGATATTACGGATTCGAAGACGCTCGCGCACCTGCTCAAATACGATTCGATTCTCGGCAATTTGCCGAATAAGGTGACGAACAGGGAAGACTCGATCTCCGTGGACGGCAAGCCGATCAAAGTGTTCCGCACGAAAGACCCGGCCGAGCTTGATTGGGCATCGGTTGGCGCGAAGCTCGTAGTGGAATCCACCGGCCTCTTCACCAAAGGCGCGGACGCACGCAAGCACATCCGCGGCCCGGTGAAGAAGGTGATCATTTCCGCTCCGGCCGCTGATCCGGACCACACGCTGGTGCTCGGCGTGAATGAAAAGACGTACGATGCGGCGAAGCACGACGTCGTATCGAATGCCTCCTGCACCACGAACTGCCTCGCCCCCGTCGCGAAGGTGCTCCAGGACGCATTCGGCATTTCGGTCGGCACGATGACCACGATTCACTCCTACACGAACGACCAGAAATTGCTCGACCTGCCGCACAAGGACCTGCGCAGGGCGCGTGCCGCGGCGCTTTCAATGATTCCGACCTCGACCGGCGCGGCCAAGGCGCTGCACCTCGTCATTCCGGAACTGAAAGGCAAGCTCGATGGATATGCGATGCGCGTGCCCACGCCCAACGTCAGCGTCGTGGACCTGACGGTGATGACTGAAAAGCCCGCCACCCCGGCGACCGTCAATGCCGCCATGAAATCCGCGGCCGAAGGCCCCATGAAGGGCATCCTCGAATACACCGAAGAGGAACTGGTCTCGGTGGATTTCCGCGGCAATTCGCACTCGTCCATCGTGGATGCCGGATACACACGCGTCGTAGGCGCCAATTGCGTGAAGGTGCTCGCGTGGTACGACAACGAGTGGGCCTATTCCTGCCGTTGCCGCGATTTGATCAAATTCATGGCGGCCAAGCTCTAGCACGCGGGCGCGGCAACCCGGAATAACGATGAACAAACTCTCCATTCGCGATCTGGACCTGAAGGGCAAGCGCGTCTTCATCCGCGCCGATTTCAACGTCCCGCTCGATGCGGGAAAAGTCGCGGACGATACGCGCATCCGCGAGACGCTGCCCACTCTTCGCCTTGCGGCTGAACGGGGCGGCCGGCTCGTTCTGGCTTCGCACCTGGGCCGGCCCAAGGGCAAGCGCGATCCGAAGTACAGCCTCGCGCCGGTAGCCGCGCGGCTCGGCGAACTGCTGGGTAAGCCGGTGCAATTCGCGCCGGATTGCGTGGGTGCCGAAGCGGAGGCGAAGAGCAAGGCCTTGCGCGATGGGGAAGCGCTGTTGCTCGAAAATGTCCGCTATCACGCAGAAGAAGAGGCGAACGATCCGGAATTCTCGCGTCAACTCGCCGCCCTGTGCGACGGCCTCTTCGTCTGTGACGCATTCGGCTCCGCGCATCGCGCCCACGCCTCCGTCGTCGGCATCGTGAAATTCGTCCGGCAGGCCGCGGCTGGTCTGCTGATGGAAAAAGAGCTGACCTATCTCGGCGGCGCGATTTCGAATCCGGAGCGCCCGTTCGTCGCCGTGCTCGGCGGCGCGAAGGTCTCGGACAAAATCGAAGTGGTGCAGAACCTGATGAAAGTCGCCGACGCCATGCTGATTGGCGGCGCCATGGCATACACATTCCTGAAGGCGCAAGGAATGCCGATCGGCAAATCGCTCGTGGAAAACGATAAGTTAGGTCTCGCGCGCGAGTTGCTCGATGCGGCGAAGCAGCGCAAGTTCCTCCTATTGCTGCCGGTGGACCACGTGCTTGCGGAATCGCCGGACGCGACTGCCACGCGCATCACCGGCGTCGCAGACACTCCCGATGGCTGGATGGGCCTCGATATCGGCCCGCGTACGATCGAGCTCTTCCGGCAGGAAATCGCCAAGGCGAAGACGGTCGTCTGGAATGGCCCGCTCGGGATGTTCGAAAAGCCCGCGTTTGCGCAAGGCACGCTCGGTATCGCCCGCGCCGTCGCCGCGGCAACCAAAGCTGGCGCTACGACGATCATCGGTGGCGGCGATTCCGTTGCTGCCGTCGAACGCGCCGGTGTGGTCTCGCAGATTTCGCATATATCTACTGGTGGCGGCGCATCGCTTGAATTTCTAGCCGGCGAAACATTGCCCGGCGTCGAAGCGCTCACGGACAAACCCTAAAGCCCAAGGAGCGCCAGTGCGACGCGCGGTGATTGCCGGGAACTGGAAAATGTTCAAGACACAGGAGGAAACACGCGCATTTTTCGCGGCGTTCATGCCTCTCGCGGCGCAGGCGAACCATTGTGATGTAATCATCGCGCCGCCCTTTACGGCCCTCGCCGCCGCGGCGGAAGCGGTGCGCGGGTCCCAAATCGGCATCGCCGCGCAAAATGTGTTTTGGGAGCGCGAAGGCGCGTTCACCGGCGAAATCTCGCCGCGAATGATCCATGAGGCCGGATGCCGCGCGGTGATTATCGGCCATTCCGAGCGCCGGCAGCTCTTCGGCGAGACGGATGAAAACGTGAACCGCAGGACGAAAGCGGCGCTGGCCGAAGGGCTCACGCCCATCGTCTGCGTGGGTGAGACGCTCGACGAACGCGAGGCCGCCCGCACCCACGACGTGTTGCGCAGGCAATTTGATGGCGGGTTCGCCGCGTTGACCGTCGCGGACTTCTCGCGTATTCTCGTAGCTTACGAACCGGTCTGGGCCATCGGCACGGGCCGCACAGCCACGCCGGAAATTGCCGCCGAGGCTCACGGGTTCATCCGCAAGCTCGTCGCGGGCCAGTTTGGCGCCGAATCCGCCTCCGCGCTGCGAATTCTCTATGGCGGCAGCGTGAAGCCGGAGAACATCAAGGGCCTGATGGCGCAAAATGAAATTGATGGCGCGCTGGTTGGCGGGGCGAGCCTGGACGCAAAGTCGTTCGCCGCGATCGTGAACTACGCGCACTAGCGCGCCGATAGAAACACCGGACTATCCGGGTTATGGGAGTTGGAGATGCCAAGTTGGGGAAAATGGACGGTTGCAGTTCTGGCGGCGATGCTGCTGGTGTGGTTCGGTTGGCACGTGCCGTATCTGCTCGTCACGCTGCACGTCCTGCTCTGCTTCATTTTGATCGTGGTGATCATGCTGCAGAGCGGCTCGGCCGCGGACTTGGCCGGCGCCTTCGGTGGCGCTGGCAGCCAGACGGCCTTCGGCCCTCGTGGCGCCACAACCTTCCTTTCGCGCGCGACTACGTGGTGCGCCATCGCTTTTATGATGACTTCGCTCACGCTTTCGGTGCGGCGCAGTTCTGGCGAGCCCGGCGGTATCGGCTCGATCCTCGAGCAGGTGAATCCGACGGCCCCGGCTCCCGCGCAGTCGAAGGCGACTGTGCCTGCAAAGCCGGCGCAAACGCCTGCTCCCAAGAAGTAGCAAATTTTTGCTAGAATCGGCTCGTTGGCAGTCCTCGCAGTCGTCCTTTGCGGTCGTGGCGGAACTGGCAGACGCACCAGCTTGAGGGGCTGGCGGTAGCAATACCGTGGTGGTTCGAATCCACTCGACCGCACCATCCTCTTATTCCATAGCTCCATGCAAACCAAAACGGGCCCGCCTTCGCATTACGATGTGGCACGAAATGTGGCACAATACTCTCATGCGAAGCATTAACATACGGCAACTTCGGGATACGCGGCGGCTGAAGTCCTGGCTGCAATCCGGAGAGACCGTGGAATTGCGCGAGCGCGACCGCACGATCGGCCGGATCACGCCCACGGGTAGTTCGCACCGTGCGGCGGAATTTCCGGATTTTGCTGCGCGCCGAAAGAAGCTGTTTGGGCGGCGGTCCTTTTCCGGTGCAAAGGCCGTGATTCGCGAGCGCGGGCGCTATTGAGCGTCTACGCCGATACCAGCTTCTTTGTTTCGCTGTACCTGCCGAACGAGCATTCGGCGGAGGCGAGCCGCAGGATGGCTGCGGGGCCGCGCGTGTGGCTCACGCCGCTGCATCGCGCGGAGTGGGTGCACGCGGTCGAACAGCACGTCTTTCGAAAGGAAATCCCCCGCAGCGAGGCTGCCGCGGTATCCGCCGAGTTCGATCAAGACTGCGCCGAGGGCGTCTGGGTACAGGCGTATTTCCCCGACGATGCATTCGCGATGTGCACAGATTTGGCGCGCCGATATGCCGCACGGATGGGCACGCGAATGCTCGACTCGCTGCACGTTGCCGCGGCGCTGGCGCTCAAAGCCGAGCAATTTTGGACCTTCGATGAGCGGCAGGCGAAGCTGGCGCAAGCGGCGGGCCTCCCTAAGTAATCAGCGGAAGGCCCTCGACGTCCCAATCGAGGGTAAAGAGCGCGTCGCTGGTCGCCAGAATCGCGCGATGCGTCGGCAGCAGCGCGACGCCCACCAGATTCGCGCCGCTCAGCACCATTTCGGCCTCGCCCTGCGGCGTCAAGCGAATCAAGCCGCGCTTGCCGCGCAGCGAAGCCGCCACATAGAGATTGCCCACGCGATCAAACGCCAGCCCCTGCGGCCGCCCCAATCCTCGAAAAAAGATGCTCACCTCGCCGGCCGGCGTAATGCGGTAGATGCGGTCGAAGCTCGACGTGGTCGGCCCGGCCACGAACAGCTCGCCAGCCGGGCTGAACGCCAGGTGATACGCCGCAATCGAAGGCTCAATCGTGGCGAACACGAAAATCTGCCGGTCCGCGCCGATCTTGAAAATCGTTCCGCTGCGGTCGCCGACATATAGATTGCCGCTTTTATCGAACGCGAGCCCCGTCGCGATCCCCATGCCCTCCACCCATTGCATGGCCCGGCCGTCAGCCGCGATGCGGTGGATCGTGCCGTCGTTGCGGCAGGAAACGAAAATGTAGCCGTTGTCGTCTATAGCGATGCCGGTGGGATTCATCAGCTCGGTGAGGAAAGGCTTGATCGTGTGGTTCGCGGTGATCTTATAGAGCGAGACGGGCACCTTTTGCCCGCGCTGCCCGCTGAACGTGACGTAGATGTTCCCCTCCGGATCCACCGCCGGATTCGTCACCGGATGCAGATTGTCCGCAATCTGCACGCCCAGCGAAATGGGAAAGGGCGCGCTTTCCACGCTGCCCGCGCGCACGCGAACGGCTCCCCCGCTTGCGCCTTCCGGCACGCGCGCCACCAGAATATTCTCCGCGGCGAGCATCAGGCTGCCCTCCGCGCCGCCAAACTGCACCTGCGGCCGCGCATGATTTGCCATCGCAAATCCGCTGCCTTTGATCGCGATTTCGCCGCCCGGCAGGGCCGCCGCGGGCTTCACCGCCTCGATTCGGGGAACGCCGTTCGTTTTCAAGAGCGGTTCACCATTCGCGAAAATTCAGCAGCAGTCGTCCCGGCCGGCGCGGGCGAATCCAGTTTCACAGTCCCGCCGCGCGCGCGATCCACAGGCCGAGCGCCGCATACCCGCCAGCGATCCAATCGTCGGCCATGATGCCCCAGCCGCCGCGCAGCCATTCGGCCTGCCGCGCGGGAAACGGCTTCCAAATATCGAACACTCGAAAAAGTATAAAACCCACCAGTAAATATTGCCAGTAATGCGCCAGCGGACCGGGCGCCAGCAGCCCCAGAAACGCGATGGATTGCCCGGACACCTCATCTATTACGATATTCTGCGGATCCTTTTTGCCCAGGTGCCGCGCCGCGCGCCCCGCCGCCCACACGCCGATCACCGCGAACGCGAAAACGCACCACACCTCGTTCGCCATAAATCTCGAACGCGCCAGCGAAATATTCGCCCATGCGATCAGCACTCCCGCAAGCGAACCCCACGTGCCCGGGGCGAGGGGAATATTGCCGAGACCGAAAACCGTAGCGATCCGGATGGCGAAGCGCGGCATGTGCTGCGCGGCGGCTCCGGCTGTGGCGTCCGCGGCGTCCGGCTTCGCGTCAGCGTTCGCGGTCATTTTCGCGGTCATGAATATTGCGCCCGGGAAGATCCGGCGGGTCCTCGTCTATGGCCGGCTCGGTGATCACGTATTTTTCGCTGGCCCAATTGCCGAGATCGAGCAGCCGGCAGCGCTCGCTGCAAAAGGGAAATTCAGGGTGCGTGACGGATTCGGTTGTCGCGCCGCAAATGGGGCACCGCCGCTTCATATCGACAGGATACCGCGGAATCAGCGGTGCGCGAGAATGGGAAAGGCGCTCGCGGCGGCCGGGCGCCCCGCTTCCGACCTCGCCCGAATCGCCGGGGCGGGGAATTCCACCGCGCGCGCGATCAGGTCGTAGCCCTTCGCGCCGGTGATTTCAATCGTCGCAAGCGAGCCGGGCGGCGGCAATTCGGCCGCGTCGCTCACGCCCTCGAATTCCGTCACGTACACTTTGCCGTCAATTTCCGGCGCCATGCCTTCCAGCCGCGCCTCCCACACCAGGTCCGTCTCCTTCGACGGGCCCTCGATCATCGCCACCGCCCGCCCGCCGACGCGCGCGCGCAGCTTTCGCGCCGAAATTTTCTTTTGTATCGCCATCAGTGCGTCGCGGCGCTCGGCGATCGTCGCCGCGTCCACTTTATCGGGGTGCGCGAAGCTCGCGGCGGCATCCTCGTCCGAATAGGCGAAGACGCCCATCCAATCGAATTCCGCGGCGCGGACGAAATCGCACAGCTCGCGGAAATCGCCGTCCGTCTCGCCGGGGAATCCGGCGATAAACGACGTGCGGATCGAGACGCCGGGAATCGTCGCCCGCACCCGCTCCAGCATCCGCAGAAACGCCCCGGCATGGCTACCGCGCTTCATCCGCGCCAGCACGTTGCGGCTGGCGTGCTGCAGCGGCACGTCCAGATACTTCGCCAGGCGCGGATGCGCGGCGATGGTTTCCAGCAGGCGCGGCGTGATGCGGTTCGGATAGCAATAGAGGAAGCGAATCCAGTGCAGGTCGTCCACCCGCGCCAGCCGCTCGAGCAGCGTCGCAAGCCCGTCGCGCAGGCCCAGGTCCTCGCCGTAGAAGGTCGTGTCCTGGCCGATCAGCGAAATTTCGCGCACGCCCGCGGCGGCCAGATTTTCCGCCTCGCGAATCACGGACTCGAAGCGCCGGCTGCGAAATTTCCCGCGCAGTTGCGGGATGACGCAGAAGGTGCAGGGATGATCGCAGCCTTCGTTGATTTTGATGTAGGCGGTGTGGCGCGGCGTGGCCAGCACGCGCGGCGTCAGATCGTGATAGAGATACGCGGGCGGCGCGGCGCCTTCGCTTGCCGCGTGCGGGCCGAATGGCGTCGCCTCCGCGCCTTGGCACGCTTCCACGATGCGCTCGATCTCATTCGTGCCGATCACCGCGTCCACTTCCGGAATCTGCGCCCGGATTTCGTCGCGATAGCGCTCCACCATGCAGCCGGCCACAATCAATTTCTTCGCGCGCCCGAATTTCTTGTACTCCGCCATTTCCAGGATCGAGTCCACCGACTCCTGCTGCGCCGGGGCGATAAAGCTGCACGTATTCACCACCAGTACTTCGGCATCCCCCGCCCGCGGCGTGATTTCGTAGCCCGCACGCGCGAGCATCCCCATCATCACCTCGCTATCCACAAGGTTCTTGGGGCATCCCAGGCTGACGAATCCGACTTTAGGCATGGTGGACCGCTCGCTCTGCATCGCGCAAGGGCTTGATTGTAACACGCGGCCCGAGGTGAGGACGGCACCGAAAAACGTGCGCCCAAAAGGCCGGTTTACAGGGATTAGAAGGGTATCGCGCGCTGGCAGCAAAGGACTTAAGATCATTTCTAATCCCCGTACCGTAGATTAGAAATGGAGAGAAGGAGGCCGAGGCGCGGCGGCGGGCGGCGGCCGGAAAGCCGGCCAGGGAGCGAACCGCGTCGCTGCCTGCTACTGCCATCTGCCACCTCTCCTCTGCGCCGTTACCGCTGGGCGCGAAAACGATTCACGGTAGCATGGATCGGAGAAAGCGGAAGTACAGGAAACGTACAGAAAAGGGACAGGACTAGTACACCCTGGCCGAAATTTCGGGCGGATGCGCGGAGTTCGTGCGGTAATGAGTTCGGTCGGCCTACGGTCGCGGTCGTGGACCGAGCAGGCGCTCCTTCGGTTGGACTGCTGGCGCCGCCTGCCCTAGAATCTCACGGCTGGATGAAACGAGGAAAGCTAGCTATTGCCTTGTGTGTTTGCGGGCATCAGCAGGAGATTCAGGCCGACCGGGATCAGAAGTTGCTGGCGGCAAGGGAAGCAGCGGAAGAACCGCCAGCGGGCCGCGTGACGGATGAAACGGATTACTTCAGGGTTGCCGACTTTTCGGGGGTTATCCGGTGGCCGACGATGCTTGTAAACTCTCTTTGCTTGTTGTAGCCGCGAGAGGCAACACCACACGCACGCGAACTCCGCTTCGATTGGAGGTCACCTCCAGTTCACCATTCAGGCTTTTCACCCGTTCGCGCATCCCGGTGATACCAACTCCCGGTCGAACCGAGCCATTGGCAACACCTTTGCCTTGATCTTGTATCTCCAACCAAACGTGCTGGGAATCGGAATCTATTCGGATAGCAACCGTCTTGCTTCCTGAATGCCGGTGAACGTTGGTCAGGGATTCCTGTAGGACCCGGAACAGCACAAGCTCAACGTCTCTTCCCAACCGGCCAAGACTCTCGGCGATTTCGACATTGGCCCGAATCCCGCTTCGTTCGCCGAATCCGCTTACATACCACTTAACCGCAGAGGCTAACCCTAGCTCTTCCAGCAACGGCGGATGCAAGAGATAAGATATTGTCCGAATTTCTGTTATACAAGTGTTGGTTATGTGAGCAGCCTCTTGAAGCTTGCTATTGGCCGCAGCCGGGTTTTTCATGGCATCCCCTAACACCATGCTCAGCGCGGCAAGATATTGGCCCACGCTGTCGTGCAGCTCCCGCGCAATTTGCCGCCGTTCTTCATCCTGGGTTCGTAGGAGACGATTCCACAGTTCTCGAAGCTGTTCCGATTGTCGGAGAATCTCGGCGCTTCGCTGCTCCAGTTCGTTGGTTCTGGATTGAACTTGTGCTTCCAGTGTCTCGGAGAGGCGTCGGAGCCGCTCCTCGCTTTCGCGCACCGCCTCTTCGGCCTGCTTCCGCTGCGTGATGTCATTGCTCGTTACCAGAACGGATTGTGGATTCCCATGGGTATCCCGATCGAGCGTCCAACGGCTGACCACTACGATCTGCCTCCCGTCTTTGCGCTTCTGAATAAGTTCGCCGGTCCAGCGGTCCTCGCGAAGAAGATGCTTCCGGATCCGTTCGAGCGGCTCAGGAAATTCGGTGCGCAACAGTTCATGGACAGCGCAGCCTAGCGCTTCTTCGCGGGTATAACCGTATAGCTCCACCGCACCACCGTTCCAATATGTAATGCGGTCAGACCGGTCACGAACCAGGATAGCGTCGGTGCTCAACTCGAGCAGCCGTTTTTGTTCTGCCAGAGTCTGCTCCACGCGCTTACGCTCTGTAATGTTTTGACTAAAAGTCGCGAAGCCTGTGGTCTTACCGTCCGGTTCCTTCAGAAGGAAAACGTTGTAAATCATCCATAGGGCAGCGCCGGTCTTGAAATGCCGAAAGCGGACCTCTACTCTGGCCTTCCCGTCACGCAAAACCTTGGAGAAGAATTCGTTTAGAAGGAAAGGCTGATCCTCGGGAAAGAAAAAGTCTGGAATACGCACCGAACGGGCTTGCTCCAGTGAATCGAGTCCAACTTCTCGCAGTCCGGCTTCGTTGACATAGACTGGCCGAAGCTCCATGTCGTACATGCCGATGAATTCAGTGCACAGGTCGGCCAGTACCACAAACTTCCGCGCCTCCACATCAGCGAGGTCGCCTTCGGTCATCGGTAGAGGGTTTGCGCTGAACCCAGCTTGTTTCAACGATTCGCGGATGGAAGCCTTTGGGATTTTTTGCCTCGGCACACGACACCTCCTCCGCGTCAGGACTGACACTACAGCGCCATGCGTTCGTGGGCGGTGATGCCGGTCACGCAGGCGGGTGATTCCAGGATTAGGTCCCGAAAAACAGGAAGTTTGAGACGGATGGACGTGGCGGAGCTACAATGATCTTGCCGGGCGAAACGGAAGCAGGCTCCGCGGGGACGCAACCACGCTGAGGGATAACCTGGTGACCGTATCGATGCCTTGGAAATCCCCGCCCGAAGGGCGGAATACTCACTAACGGAGAGCACCCTCTTTCCATTTCAGCCTGAACCAACGCAGGTCAGGTCCGCGGGTGGGCGCGCGAAGAGCTGGAGGGCCGCACCTCAGTGCCTTCACGGTAGTGTCGTAGCCATTCTTGCGTTCCAGTGGGCATTTGCCTGGCGTGTTCCAAGTGAGCCATCCTCTGGATACCATGCCTCGTAGCGGCCACTGGTTGTGGCTTGGCTGTCGCCCTTTTTCGAGTTGCAGCCCCGGCATAGTAATTGAATGTTGATTACGTCGTTCAGTCCTCCCTTGGCGAGTCGCTGCTCGCACCGACGAAACGTCAGTGCAATTTTTTCGAGGCGAGGTTGGGGCGGCGGGCTGTGGCGGGCCAGGCGGGCGGGGCGTCGTGGGCTTCGTGAGATTGGAGGGCGTCGAGCAGCTCGAAATCCTCCTCCCAATTGTAGCCGGGGGTTTGCAGCAGGCGGACGCAGCGGTTCCAGCGAAGGATCGAATCGTCGTTGCCGGCGGGGCGGATTTTTTCTGCTTCGCCGAAGGATTCGAGGGCGCGTTCGATGAGCGGGACGAGCGTGTGCGGGGGCTGGCCGGCATGAAGCTGCGCCTTGGCGCGGCGTTCGAGCAGGAGGCCAGTGTAGTAGAAGCGCTCGTAGGGATCGGTGAGCTGCGCGAAGGCGCTTTCGGCGTCGCGGTAGCGGTCGGCGGGCGAGCCGACGAATTGGTCGGTGACGGCGAGGCCGAGCAGGCGCAGGGCGAGCTGCTGGCCGGGGTCAATGGCCAGAATATCGCGGCAAATGGATTCGGCTTCCTCCGGCTCGTTGAGGTAGCGGTAGAGTTCAGCCTTGGCGGCCGCTTCGGCGATGCCGCTCTTCGAGATGGATTTCAGTTTGTAGTCCATATGCCTCCTTTGACGCGCGTTCGGGCGAATGGTTGCCACGCGCGGAAGAAGCAGGAGGAAGGCTGGACTAGTTTGGCGGAAAAGTCAAAAGCGAATGCGGGGAATGGCGGGGCTGGGGGGCGTATTGCGCGCCGGCGGGAAGAGAAGAGAGATTCTTCGTCGCTGGGCTCCTCAGAATGACGGCGAAAAGGGGCGCGCCAGCGGCGAAAGGCACGAGCGGCGAAATTATTTGCGGCGGAAGCGGGAGGTTAGGAGGCGCATGGGATGGTAGAACTCGTCCACGACGCGCTCCTTGAGCGGGATGATGGCGTTGTCCGTGATGTGAATTTCCTCGGGGCAGACTTCGGTGCAGCATTTGGTGATGTTGCAGAAGCCGAGGCCCATCTGCTCGCGGAGCAGGCGGGTGCGCGAGGCGCCATCGAGGGGATGCATTTCCAGCGCGGCGGTGCGAACGAAAAAGCGCGGGCCGGCGAAATGCGCGTTTTCGTGATGCTCGCGCAGGACGTGGCAGACGTTCTGGCAGAGGAAGCATTCGATGCACTTGCGAAATTCCTGGACGCGGTCCACGTCTGCCTGTTCCATCTTCCATTGCACGCCGGGGCGGGGCTGGAAGGGCGGAATCTTGCGATTCACTTCGTAGTTCCAGCGGACGTCTGTGACGAGGTCCTTGAGAACGGGAAAGGCCTTCATCGGGGAAATGGTGATGGGGCGGTCGAGCGGCAGGGAATCCATGCGCGTCTTGCAGGTGAGGCGCGGGCGGCCATTCACTTCGGCGGAGCAGGAGCCGCATTTTCCGGCCTTGCAATTCCAGCGGACGGCGAGATCGGGCGCCTGATGCGCCTGGATGGAATGCAGTGCGTCGAGCACGACCATGCCCGGAGCGAGCGGGACGCGATACTCGGCGTGCGCGCCGCCTTCGGCATTGCCGCGAAAAACCCGCAAAATGGCTTCTGGCATGGAGCGCCTCCGCTGCGCCTGCGCTACTTTTCCTCCGCGAGGATTTGCTTCAGGTCCTCGGGCAAATCGCGGACGGGAACTTCGGCGAGCGTCATCGCGCCGTCGCGCTTCGCGGTGACGATGTTCTTCTTGCCCCAGGCGTCGTCGAGCTGGGGGAAATCAATGCGGCTGTGGGCGCCGCGGCTTTCGCGGCGAGCAAGGGCGCCGCGGGCGACGGCTTCGGCGACCGTCAACATGCAGCGCAGGTCGCGCGCCAGATGCCAGCCGGGATTGAAGAGGCGCGAGCCTTCGACGCGGACGCGCGCGGCGCGGGATTTGAGCTTTTCGAGTTCCTCGAGCGCGTGGCGCAGGTCGGCTTCGATGCGGAAGATACCGACGTGCGATTGCAGCATTTCCTGCAGATCGTGATGAATCGCGTAGGGGCTATCGCCTTCGGCGCGTTCGAATGGGGCGAGCATCTCGCGTTCGGCTTCGGCGATTTGCGCGGGGTCAATCGAAGGCGGCGCTGAATTTTTGGCGTGATCGGCGGCGGCGGCTCCGGCGCGGCGGCCGAAGACGAGCAGGTCCGAAAGGGAATTGCCTCCCAGGCGATTCGCGCCGTGGAGGCCGGCGGCGGCTTCGCCCGCGGCGAAAAGGCCGGAGACAGAGGAGCGCGCGGTTTCGGCGTCCACGCGAATGCCGCCCATCATGTAATGGCACGTGGGGCCGACTTCCATCGGGCCCTTGGTGATGTCCACGTCCGCGAGTTCCTTGAACTGGTGATACATGCTGGGGAGCTTGCGCTTCACGTAGTCCGCGGGCTTCTGGGAAATATCGAGGAAGGCACCGCCATGCGGGCTGCCGCGGCCTTCTTTCACCTCGGTGTAGATGGAGCGGGCGACGACGTCGCGCGTGGAAAGCTCCATGCGCTTGGGATCGTATTTCTGCATGAAGCGCTCGCCGTCTTTATTGCGGAGGATGCCGCCTTCGCCGCGCACGGCTTCGGTGACGAGAATGCCTTGCACGCCGGGCGGCCAGACCATGCCGGTGGGGTGAAACTGGACGAATTCCATGTCGAGGAGTTCGGCGCCGGCTTCGTAGGCGAGGGCCATGCCGTCGCCGGTGCATTCCCAGGAATTCGAGGTGACTTTCCAGGCCTTGCCGATGCCGCCGGTGGCGATGACGACGGATTTGGCCTTGAAGATGACGAAGCGGCCCTGCTCGCGCCAATAGGCGAAGGCGCCGGCGATGCGGTCGCCGTCCTTGAGCAGGCGCGTGACGGTGCATTCCATGTAGACGTCAATGCCGAGCTGGACGCCGCGGTCCTGGAGGGTGCGAATCATTTCGAGGCCGGTGCGGTCGCCGACGTGGCAGAGGCGCTTGAAGGTGTGGCCGCCGAAGGCGCGCTGGAGGATGTCGCCGCTGGGGGTGCGGTCGAAAAGGGCGCCCCACTGCTCGAGTTCGCGGACGCGTTCGGGGGATTCCTGCGCGTGGAGCTGGGCCATGCGCCAGTTGTTGAGGAATTTGCCGCCGCGCATCGTATCGCGGAAATGGGTGCGCCAATCGTCGGCGGCATCCACGTTGCCCATGGCCGCAGCGACGCCGCCTTCGGCCATCACCGTGTGCGCCTTGCCGAGCAGGGATTTGCAGACGATGCCGACGCTCGCGCCATGGGCGAGGGCCTCGATGGCCGCGCGAAGGCCCGCGCCACCCGCGCCGATAATTAGGACATCGTGTTCGTGCGTCTCGTAGGGCGGGGTCACAGCAGGCGGATGTCCTTTATGGCGCCGCAGGAGACGAGGCGAATGTAGAAGTCTGTGATGCCGACGGAAAATAGGCTGAGCCAGGCAAAGAGCATGTGATGTTCATTGAGCGCGCTGACCCATTTCCAGGCGGCGCGGCGCTGCTTGCCGAAGGTGACGCACGAGAAGCAGTCGAATTTGCCTCCGGCGAGATGGCGCAGGGAATGGCAGCCGAATGTGTAAGTGCTGAGCAGGATTACGTCCACGAGCATGATGACGGTGCCGACGCCGATGCCGAAGCCATCGGGGAACATGAAGGCGACGATTGCGTCGTGCCAAAGGAAGCCGAGAAAGACGAGCGCGATGTAAAAGAAATAGCGATGCACGTTCTGGAGGATCAAGGGAAAGGCTGTCTCGCCGCGATATTTCGAGCGGCCCTCGCCAACGGCGCAGCCGGGCGGATCGAGAAAGAACGCGCGATAGTAGGCTTTGCGATAGTAGTAGCAGGTGGCGCGAAAGCCCAGCGGGCCGGCGAGAATCAGCAGCGCGGGCGACCACGGCCACCAATGATGGTGCGGATCAATCAGCGGCGAATAAAAGGGCGAAAGATAGGGGCCCCATTCGTAGAAACGGCCTTCGAAGGCGCGCCAGGTGGCGTAAATTCCAAAGCCGCCGAGGACAATGACGACGGGCAGAAGGCTGATCCACCAGGCGTCCTGACGCTCGGTGCCGCCGAAATGCGCCGCGTTTGCCGCGGAGGTATCCGCCATCACTACACCGTCCCCTGGGGAGCGCGCCGAGTGCGATGGGCCGCCTGACGGCGGCGCGCGCGACTTAATCGGCCAAGATCCCGCGGTGCATAGAGTATTCAGTAACGGCGAATTTGCAACTGGAATTTTGAGAGAGGGGAATGATCGGGGCTTTCGGCGGCGGCAAGTGCTCCTTGCGGGCGGCGCGGGGCATCGGGTACAACAGTGTGAATGAATGCCGAGATCATCGCCATTGGATCGGAATTGCTGACGCCGTACCGCCTGGATACGAATTCGCTGCTGCTGACGGCGGAACTGAACGGGCTGGGGATTCGAGTGGTGCACAAGGCGGTGGTGGGGGATTCGCTGGAGGATATGTGCGCGTCGTTCCGGCGGGCGTTCGAGCGGGCGGATTTGGTGGTTACGTGCGGCGGGCTTGGTCCGACTGAGGACGACCGCACACGCGATGCGGTGGCCGAGGTGCTGGGGCGCAGGCTGCAGCGCGACGACGCCATCCTGCGAGGGATACAAGAGCGCTTTCGTCGGTATGGCCGCGCCATGCCGGAGATCAACTCGCGGCAGGCGATGGTGCCCGAAGGTGCGACCGTGCTGCCCAATCCGAAGGGCACGGCGCCGGGATTGTGGCTGGAATGGAACGGGCGGATCGCGATTCTGCTGCCGGGCGTGCCTTCGGAATTGCGCGCGCTGATGGAATCGGAGGTGCGGCCGCGGCTGGCGCGTTTCAATCCCAGCGAACGGCTCTTCAGCCGCGATTTGCGAGTGATCGGGCTGCCGGAATCGGAGGTGGAGCAGCGCGTCTCGCCGCTCTATGCGCTCTATCCGAACACGGAGACGACGATTCTCGCGTCGCCTCTGGGGATTCAGCTTCATCCGCGGGTGTGGTCAAGCGACGCGGCGAAGGCGGAGGTCCTGCTGGACGAAATCGTGAAGCGAATGTCGCTGGCGCTGGGCGAGCACCTTTTTTCCACCAGCGGCGAGGCACTCGAAGAAGTGGTGGCGCGGGCGCTGACCGAAAAGCGCGCCACGATTGCCGTCGCCGAAAGCTGCACGGGGGGAATGCTGGCGGAACGGCTGACGAACGTCGCGGGAAGCTCGGCGTATTTTGTGGGCGGCGTGGTGTGCTACAGCAACGAACTGAAGACGAGCATGGTGGGCGTGCCGCCGGAGATGATCGAGGCGAAGGGCGCGGTGAGCGCGGAGGTGGCGCTGGCGCTCGCCGAAGGCATCCGCAGGCGGACCGGCGCGAGCATCGGCATCGGAATCACGGGCATCGCCGGTCCGGGCGGCGGCACGCCGGAAAAGCCGGTGGGCCTGGTTCACGAAGCTATGGCGGACGAAAACGGGCCGCGCGCGAAAATGTTTCAGTTCACGGGCGAGCGCGAGCAGATTCGGCGGCGCGCCACGCAAGGGGCGCTCGACATGCTGCGGCGCTATCTGCTTTTTGCGCAGGGAAGGGAATGAGGCGTGCGGCTTTTCATCGCGCTGGATTTGCCGGAGGGCGTGCGCGATGCGCTGCGCGATCTGCAAGGGCGGTTCAGGGCGCTCGGGGGCGCGGCGCGATGGACGCGGCCGGAGGGAATGCACATCACGCTGAAGTTTGCCGGCCATGCCGACGCGGAGAAGTGCAGCGCGATCCGGCAGGCGCTGGGCGGCATTTCGTCGAACGAGCCTGTCGCGATGCAATTTCGCGGCCTGGGCTTCTTCCCGAATGAACGGCGGCCACGCGTGCTGTGGTGCGGGGTGCGGGGCTCGGCGAATCTTGCGCGGCTCGCGGGGGATATCGAACGGGCGCTTGCGCCGGCGGGGATCAAGCCGGAGGCGCGTGCCTACGTCCCGCATCTGACGTTTGCGCGGCTCGCGTCGTCCGCGGGAAGCGGGCGGCTGGTTCGCGCGGTGGGCGAGGCGGCCGAGACGGATTTCGGGGCGACCGTCGAGCGGGAATTTTATCTCTACGAGAGCATTCTGAAGCCTTCGGGCGCGGAGTATAAAAAGCTGGCCGCGTATTCCTTCGTGAAGGACGCCGTGTGAACATCCTGTGGCTGATCCCCTTAATCGCCTATCTGCTGGGCTCGATTCCGTTTGGATTTCTGCTGGTGAAGGCGCGGCGCGGCGGGGATATCCGCGGCGCGGGCAGCGGGAATATCGGCGCGGCGAACGTGGCGCGGAACGCGGGATTCGCGCTGGGCGCGCTGACGCTGGTGCTGGACGCGGGGAAGGGCTATCTGGCGGTGTGGCTCGCGGCGCGATGGAGCGGCAGCCATGCGCCGTGGATTGCCGCGGCGGCCGTGCTGGCGGTGGCGGGGCACGTCTTCCCGATTTGGCTCGGCTTCCGCGGCGGGAAAGGCGTGGCGACGGCGCTCGGGGCGTTTCTGGCGATTTCGCCGGGGGCGATTGGGGCGGCCGTGGCGCTATGGATACTGATCGTGATCTTCTGGGGGTACTCGTCGCTGGGGTCCATTGTGGCGGTTGCGGCGCTGCCGGTGCTCCTCTATTTGCTCTACGCGCCGAGGCACGCGCCGCCGATCAGCTTGATGGCCGCCGCGATTCTTGTGTCGCTGCTGGTGCTGGCGAAACACCAGTCGAATATGCGGCGGCTCTTGGCTGGGGAAGAGCAGCCGCTTCGTTCGCGAAAAAAATGATGCTGCCGGGCTCGTCTTCAGGGGCTTGGCGCGGAGCGGCTTAATCGGCAGTAGCTAATCCGCTACGCTGGTACCACGGGTCCGTTGTGCCGCGCGGGGTAGTCCGTTAGCATTTTTTAGGCGGATTTTCCTGTGCGCAACCCATTTGCGAGCCACGGCAAGACGCGGCGGATGCGAATCCTATGGATCGTACTCGCGGCGCTTTTGCTGGTCAGCGCGGCCCCTCTGTGGCTGTATCACCAGCAGGTAATTCAACTTAGCGACCAGAAGCTGCAGGATACCGAGCGCGTGCAGCAGAGCGAAATCACGCGTTCGATTGCGAGCGAGACGCTGGAGTTCGTGCAAGGCGTTCACGGGCAACTCGTGAGCGCGCGGCAGATGCTGGCGCTGACCGGCTGGATCGCCGATCCGGACGATCCCTCGCATGCGCCGCAGATTGCGCGGATGCTGCAGGATTTCGCCGAAAACAACCACGCCATCCTCTACGTGATCGCCGTGAACCAGGAGGCGCGCGGGCCATCCGCGATTGCCAGCGACGCGGGAGGTTTTCACGCCGATACGGATCCCTTCGTTCAAGCCAAGCTGAAGCAGGCCTTCGCGGCGAACTACCAGAGTATCGAGTACATGAGCGAGCCCTTCGCGCTGGGGCAGTACAACCGGCCGGCGGTGGTGATGTCTGTGCCGCTGCTGGCGGACGGGCACTTTACGGGGATGCTGGCGGCGGTCGTCTCGCTCGACCAACTGCAAACGCGGCTGCACGACGAAAGCGTCCACGATCTGACGGTGTTCGTGGTGGATAAGGACGGGCGGCTGGTGGCGTATCCAGACAGCCGGGAATTCTTTCCGGGGCGCGACCTGACGCACAATTCGCCGCTGGTGCAGCAGTTCCGCGCGTTCGGGGGCGCGCCGGCGACGATCAACGTGCAGTTCCGGCTGCCGGGGAAGAGCCAGGGCGGCAGCGTGGACATGATCGGCACGTTCAGCCCGATCTCGCCGCTCCATTGGGCCGTGATCGCGCAACGAAGCCTGGCGGACGCGCGCGCCGATGCCGGGGTGAGGGAACTGACGACGCAGGCGCTGAGCTTCCTGGTGGGCGTTACGTTCGTAGCGCTGCTGCTGGGGTATCTCTTCGCCATCGGCATCACGCGGCCGATTCAGGGGCTGGTGCATTCGACGCGCGCGATCAGCCGCGCGGAATTCCACCAACGCGTGCCGGTGCGCGGCGCGGCGGAAATCAGCGAGCTGGCCGAAACCTTCAACAACATGGCCGGCGACATCGAGCAGTACGTGGACCAACTGAAGGACGCGGCCTCGCAGAATCGCGAGCTCTTCCTTGGGTCCATCCGAATGCTCGCGGCGGCGATTGACGAAAAGGACCCCTATACGCGGGGCCATTCCGGTCGCGTGGCGAAATATTCGATGATTATCGCCGATGGACTCGGCGTGAACAGCGAGGACCTGGACCGGCTGCGCATCTCCGCGCTGCTGCACGACGTGGGCAAAATCGGCGTGGACGACCGCGTGCTGAAAAAGCCCGGCAAGCTGACCGAAGAAGAATTCGACCTGATGAAGCAGCACACCGTGAAGGGCGCGAACATCATGCGTCCCGTGGCGCAATTGCGAGACGTGCTGCCGGGAATCGAGCTGCACCACGAGCGCATGGACGGCGGCGGGTATCCCTACGGCTTGCGCGGGGAACAGATTCCGCTGATGGCGCGCATTATCGCCGTGGCCGACACGCTCGATGCGATTACCACGAATCGGCCTTACCAATCGGCGATGGATCTGGATTACGCGATGGAACGCATCCGGTCGCTTTCCGTGGTGAAGTTTGATCCCGACGTGGTGGCGTCGCTCGACGCGGCGGTCCGCGAGGGGCGGCTGCGGCTGACGGCTACGCTTGTCGAAGTGTAGGCATCCCCGGCACAATTTGGGTCCGAGCGCGGACAAGCGTGCTGTGCGCCGTGTGTTTAGTGGGCGCGGTGGCGCTCGCCTGCGCTTGCGGCTATTTTCCTACGACCAGAATGGAGAAGGAGCCGGGGACCAGGGCGCCGCGGCGGAAGCGTCCCCCACCGGCGCCGCCGGCGGGCGCGGCGGGTGGCGGGGCGAATTGGGCGCTGATCAGCAGGATGTGACCGGTTTTTGAATCGAGCGTGAGCGTCTTCGCGCCGGGCATCGTCTGCACGGTTTGTTCGACCGTAAAATCCGTGGGGCTATTTTCCTTGACGATGGTGAGTGTGCCGTCGCGCTGCGAGCTGAAGGCTTCCATTGTATCGGGATTGAACGTGGCGCCGTCGGTGCCATTGCCGATGGGCAGCGTGGTGATGATCTTTCCGTCCTCGGCATTCAGGATCACCATGTTGTGCGGATCGCGGCAGGCGGCGAAAAGGACGTGGTTCTTCACGTCGAAGGCGAGCCCTGCGGGGCCGCCGCACTTGGAAGAGATATCGTAGGTCGCGGTGACTTTCATGGTGGCGGCATCCACGGCGGCGATGCTGTTCTTGTCCTCAAGATCCACGAAGAGATGGCCCTTGCTGTCGGTGACGGCCTCCTCGGGCGCGCCGCCGAGGTCAATTGTGCCGGCCACGGTGCCGTCCTTCGCGTTGATCACGGTGGCGTTGGGGGCGCGATGGCTGAAGATGTAGACGCGCTCGTTGAAGGGATCGAAGAGGATGCCGTCCGGACCGCCGTCCACGTCAATCGTCTTGATGAGCTTCAGCGTGGTCGTGTCCCACATGGCGACGGGCTTGCTGGTCGCGAAGCCGTGGCCGGAGGCGGGATCAACGGCTGCGCCATGGCCGCTTGTGTTGGGGATTTCGCCGAGCGGTTGGAGCGTGTCCAGATTGAACACCGTGATCCGGCCGCCCTGGCCCATGCGGGGAATATAGAGCTTGCGGCCAGCGACGTCCGCGTAGACGTAATCGAAAAAGCCGTCGCCGCCGACTTTGGCCGTGCGGAGAACTTTGTAGGGGCCGCTGCTTGAGCCTTGCCGCGCCTTTCCGGCGGGGCAAATGAACACGGAAGCGGCTGCCATCGCAATTAGGACGAAAATTTTTCGCATGAGTTCTCCTCGATGAGTACCGCGATTGAATGTGGCGATTCTGTATGCGAGGCAGTATAGCTCGATTTATGTTCGGGGAGCGTAAATTCAGGCTTCGCGGAGAATTGGCGGAGAAAGAAAGGCGCTCGGTGATGAGCCGAGCGCCTTTGGTGTGAAAGTTGAAGCAGGGCAGGGAACGGCTTAGTACATGCCGCCCATACCGCCGCCGCCGGGCATGCCGCCGCCGGCGCCGGCGCCCTTCTTTTCGTCTTCCTTGATGTCCGCCACCAGGGCTTCGGTGGTGAGCATCAGGCCGGCGATGGAAGCGGCGTTCTGCAGGGCGAGCCGAGTGACCTTGGCCGGATCAATGACGCCGGCCTTGACCAGGTCGCCGAACTCGCCGGTATCGGCGTTGAAACCGAAGTTGTCGTCCTTCGAATCGCGGATGCGGCCAACGATCACAGCGCCTTCGTGCCCGGCGTTGTGCGCGATCTGGCGCATCGGTTCTTCGAGGGCGCGCTTGACGATATTGACGCCAATCGCTTCGTCGCCTTCGAGCTTGAGTCTATCGAGCGCCGGGAGGCAGCGCACCAGCGCGACGCCGCCGCCGGGGACGATGCCTTCCTCGACCGCCGCGCGGGTGGCGTGCATGGCGTCTTCAACGCGAGCCTTCTTCTCCTTCAGTTCGGTCTCGGTCGCCGCTCCCACCTTGATAACGGCCACGCCGCCGACGAGCTTCGCGAGCCGCTCTTGCAGCTTTTCGCGGTCGTAGTCGGAGGTGGTGTCCTCGACCTGCGCGCGAATCTGCCGGACGCGGCCTTCGATCTCGCTGGCCTTGCCGCCGCCTTCGACGATCGTGGTGTTGTCCTTGTCAATGGTGATGCGCTTGGCGCGGCCGAGGTCCTCGATTTTAACGTTTTCGATTTTGATGCCGAGGTCTTCGGTGATGGCCTTGCCGCCGGTGAGGGTCGCGATATCTTCGAGCATCGCCTTGCGACGATCGCCGAAGCCGGGAGCCTTCACCGCCGCGCATTGGAGCGTGCCGCGCAGCTTATTGACCACGAGAGTTGCGAGGGCTTCGCCTTCCACGTCTTCCGCGATGATCAGGAGCGGCTTGCCCATCTTGGCGATCTGCTCGAGCAGGGGCAGCAGGTCCTTCATCGAGCTGATCTTCTTCTCGTGGATCAGGATGCGAACGTCCTCGAGCGAGCATTCCATGCGCTCGGGGTCCGTGACGAAGTACGGGGAAAGATAGCCGCGGTCGAACTGCATTCCTTCGACGACCTCGAGCGTGGTCTCCATCGTCTTCGACTCTTCCACGGTGATGACGCCGTCCTTGCCGACCTTCTTCATGGCTTCGGCGATGATCGAGCCGATCTGGCGGTCGTTGTTGGCGCTGATCGTGCCGACTTGCGCGATCATGTCGCCCTTAACGTCCTTGTGGAACTTCTTCACTTCCTCGACCGCGGCTTCGACGGCCTTCTCGATGCCGCGCTTGAGCGCCGTGGGGCTCGCGCCGGCGGCTACCGTCTTCACGCCTTCTCGGAAGATGGCTTGCGCCAGCACGGTTGCGGTGGTGGTTCCATCGCCCGCGACGTCGGACGTCTTCGAGGCGACTTCGCGCACCATCTGCGCACCCATATTCTCGAGCGAATCCGGCAGCTCGATTTCCTTTGCCACGGTGACGCCGTCCTTGGTGATGATCGGCGCGCCGAACTTCTTCTCGATCACCGCATTGCGGCCCTTGGGGCCCAGCGTGATCTTCACGGCGTCGGCCAGCACGTTGACCCCGCGCAGAATGGACTGGCGGGAATTTTCGCCAGTCACGATTTGCTTCGCCATAACACTTTCCTCCTGGATTCTTCTTAAGGGTTATTCCGGGCGGCGGCCCGGCCTTGGCCGGACGCGCACACGCGCGGAAGTTACTTCTTGCCGCCGGCAGCCTTCGCTGCGTGGCCTATTTTTGCGAGGATTTCGTCTTCCTTCAGGATGAGGTATTCCTCGTCGTCAATTTTGATGTCGTTGCCGCTGTATTTGCCGAAGAGGATGCGGTCTCCTGCTTTCACGTCGAGAGGGATCAATTCGCCCTTCTCCCGGCGCCCGCTGCCCACGGCGATGACTTCACCTTCCTGAGGCTTCTCTTTGGCCGTGTCGGGGATAATGATGCCGCCCTTCACGGTCTCCTTTTCTTCCAGCCGCCGCACCAACACGCGGTCGTGTAGCGGTGTGATGTTCACAGCCATCTTTGCAATTCCTCCGGTGAGAACAGTAAGTGCGCGTCGCGGGAGTCGCGATTGGCACTCCCATCGAGCGAGTGCTAATATAGCAAACCAAGGCGCTGTGTCAAGGCGAAAGGCGTGTCTCGGCAGGCCTGAAGATGCTAGCCATCCCTCCGTAAGCGTCCTAGAGTCAGTTACATGGAAGCGCAATCGGACTCACAAAGAGAAAATTTAACGGTGCATGAGCAGGTGTGCCCAGGCGCGCGCTTTGGTTGCTTCTGCGAAATAGCGGCAAAAGGGGTGTGCCCGGCTCGGGCACAATATTGTATCCTTCAAGCGGGCTGCTACGGAATTTTTCGAGATGAGGGTAATTGCCCGCAACACGCTGAAGGAGTTTATCGCCAGCTTGGCCGCCAGCTTGGCGGGACACAAGGACCAGAAGGCGGTAGCCTCCGCGCTGGAATCCTGGTTTCATGAGGCGTCGCGGGCCGATTGGAGTTCTCCAGCGCGGATCGTACGATCCTACGCAAGCGCCAGCATCGTCGGTCCGGATAGGGTCGTGTTCAACATCAAGGGTAATTCCTACCGGCTGGTGACAGCGGTGAATTACAGACGTCGAATCGTATTCATCAAATGGATTGGCTCGCACGCGGAATATGGCAGAATTGACCTAAAATTGACCTAAAGGCGATCCGGTATGGAAATTAAGCCGATTAAGACCGAAGCAGACTACGATCGGGTGCTCCGGCGCGTGGAGGATCTGTGGGATGCGCGCGAGAATTCGCTGGAGAGCGATGAACTGGACGTCCTGACGGCGCTCATCGAGTCGTACGAAAGGGAGCACTATCCCGTGGACCTGCCGGGACCCATAGAGGCCATAAAATTTCGGCTGGAACAGCAAGGGAAGGATATTCGCGCGCTGGTAGGGGTGGTGGGGCAGCGGACTCGCGTCTACGAAGTGATGCGGGGGGATCGGCCGCTTTCGCTGAATATGATTCGCAACCTGCACGAACAATTTGGAATCCCAGCCGATATGCTGATTCAGCCCATTAAAGGGAAAGGCGTGCGCAAGCGGAGAGGGATCAAAGCGGCCAGGCCCGGCCGGCCCGGCATTCGAAAATCGGCATGATGTCCGCCTGGCGGAGCCTGGAAAAATGAGCGAGCGCTACTTCGAATTCGAGGACGTTTCCATTTCGTTCGGCGATCATCAGGTGCTTGATCGCGTGAGTTTCTACGTCGAGCGCGGGGAAACGGGCGTGATCATGGGCCGCAGCGGCGTGGGGAAGTCCGTCTCGCTGAAGCTGATGCTCGGCTTTCTGCAGCCCGATTCCGGCAGGATCATCGCCGGGGGCGAGGACGTGACCGGCTGGACCGAGCGGCAATTTTCCGAGCTTCGCCGGCGGACGACGATGGTGTTCCAGTCCGGCGCGCTATTCGATTCGCTCAGTGTGGCGGAAAACGTGGCGTTCCCCTTGGTCACGCGTGGCGAGCGCGCGGACCACGGCGAGGTGGAGCGCCGGGTGGCCGGCTTGCTCGACATGCTCGAGGTCTCGGCTTTTGCGGATCGGCTGCCGGCCGACCTGAGCACCGGCACCAAGCGCTCGGTGGCCATCGCGCGCGCCCTTGCCGAAGATCCCGAGGCAATTCTTTACGACGAGCCGACGACCATGGTGGACCCCATCATGGCGGCGCACATCAGCGATCTGATCCTGAAGCTGAAGACCAAATTCCACAAGACCTCTATCGTCGTGACGCACGATACGCATCTGGCGAAGAAACTCGCCGACCACGTGATTTTTCTGAATGAAGGCCAGGTGGCGTTCTTTGGAACGTGGGCCGAACTGGAAGCCTCGCGCGATTCGTTCCTCCGCAATTTTCTGCAGCAGGATGAAATGATCCCCGCGCTGGATTCCACGGCGTGAGCGCCGGGGCGCCGCCCTCGCCGGCCGATCCGAAGGGCCAACTTCGGCGGGTGATGGGGTTCTGGGACGTCCTGCTTTTCAATATCGCCACCGTGCTCGGGCCGCGCTGGATCGCGGCCGCCGGCCACAATGGCGCCTCCTCGATCAGCTTGTGGGTTCTTGCCGCGCTGTTCTTCTTTTTGCCTAGCACTTTCATCATTGCGGAGCTTTCCACGCGCTTTCCGGAAGAGGGCGGCCTCTACGTTTGGTCGAAGCGCGCCTTCGGCGAATTTCACGGGTTCGTCGCCGGGTGGACCTATTGGGTCTACACCTTTTTTTACTTTCCAGGGCTGCTGATCGCGAGCGCGGCCATGGCGGCGTATATCGGCGGCAGCCGCACCGCATATCTGGCCGAGAACCGCACGTTTCTGCTGGCGGGCTCGCTCGCGCTGCTGTGCGTCGCCGTGGTGCTAAATATTGTGGGCCTGAACATCGGGAAATGGCTCCAGAACGCAGGCGGCGTGAGCACCTATCTTCCCCTGCTGATGCTGATCGGCATGGCGGCCTACCTGTGGCACGCCCACGGATCGGCCACCCACTTCAGCCGCGCGGCCCTGGCGCCTTCGTGGAACTGGAACACCGTGAATTTCTGGCCGCAGATTGCCTTTGCGTTCACGGGGCTGGAGCTTTGCTCGAGCATGAGCGAGGAGATACGGAATCCGCGGCGTACGTTTCCGCGCGCGATTTTCGGCTCCGGGGCGCTGATTGCGGCCGCTTATATTGCCGGAACGTTTGCCGTGCTGGCGATGCTGCCCGCCGCGCAGGTGGATCCGAAGAGCGGCGTTTTCCAGGCGATCACGGCAGGGTCGGCGGCGCTGGGCATCGCGTTCTTCGGGGTGATCGCCGCGCTGCTGGTCACGGTCGGCAACGCGGGCGGCGTCGGCAGCACAGTGGCCGGAATTGCGCGCGTGCCCTTCGTGGTGGGAATAGACCGTTACATGCCCGCCGCATTCGGCAAAATTCATAAAAAATGGAAGACGCCGTGGGTCTCGATCCTCGTGCAGGCGCTGATTTCGTGCGCGATCTTGTTGCTGGCGCAATTAAAGGCGAATCCGGACGACGCCTATCAGGAATTGGTGGACGCCGGAACGATTCTTTATTTCATTCCATTTATCTACATGTACGCGGCTGCGATCCGTCTCGCCTATCGCGCGGATCGAAATTCGGACCACGGCGCGGCGTTGGTTCCCGGGGGAAAGCTCGGCGTGTGGATCGCGGGAATGCTGGGATTTCTGGTGGTGATCGCCGGGATTGCGCTGTCGTTGATTCCGCCGGGCGAGGCGGCAAGCAAATGGATGTTTGAGGCGAAGGTGCTTGGCGGAACGGTGGGCTCGGTCCTCATCGGGCTGGCGCTCTATGCGCGCGGGGCGCGGCGCAAGGCGCGGGTTGCGGAGAGCTAGAATCCCTGTTCCATCAGGCCCGCGAGCCTGATCTTCGATCCTGTTGCGCCGGCGCGAGTGCCGAGCAGGCTTTCGACGTATTTCGCGAGGATGTCGCATTCGAGATTCACGGCCGAGCCGGGGCTGAGCGTGTGGACGTTTGTATGCTCGTAGGTGAAGGGAATCACGGCGATATCGGCCACGCCTTCGCGCCAGCGGGCCACCGTCAGGCTGATGCCGTCCACCGCAATCGAGCCTTTTTCGGCCACGTAGCGCTGCAAGTCCGGCGGCACACGGACGCAAAGCCACCAGTTTTCGCCCTCCGGTTCGAGCCGCGCAACGCGGCCCACGCCATCCACATGCCCCTGCACGAAATGGCCGCCCAATCGCGCGCCCGCCGCGATCGGGCGTTCGAGATTCACTTTGTCGCCGGGGCTTTTTTCGCCGAAGGATGTGCGGCGCAGCGTCTCCGCGGAAAGATCGGCGGAAAAATACGCGGCGCCGAATTCGACCACGGTGAGGCAACAGCCGTTGACGGCGATGCTGTCTCCGAGCTTCATGTCCCGCGCAAGTTCCGTCGCCTTCGCCAGGCTGACGCGCAGCTTGCCGCCGGTTTCGGAGCGGTCGAGCGATTCAATTGTGCCGGCGTGTTCCGTGATTCCCGTAAACATCGTGCAGATACCCCTCGATTGCAAAATCCGGCGGATATGCGTTCAGCGAAATGTTCTTCAACGCGGGCAGGCGCGAAGACGTGCGCGTCGAAATCCGCGCGACCGGCGCGCCGCCCGTCCCCATGATTCGCGGAGCATAAAAGAGAATCATCTTGTCCACAATGCCCGCCTCGAACGCAGCGCCGTTCAATTCCGCGCCCGCTTCGAGCAGAACGCTGAGAAGCTGGCGCCTCCCCAATTCGCGGACCACTTCGCGCAACCCGATGCGCCCGTCTCGCGGCCGGACGCTAACTACCTCCGCGCCGGCCCGCCGCAGGGCGCGCGCCTTCGCCGATTCGGGCGGCTGAAGAGTGAAAATGGCCAAGTCGCCCTGCGCCGATTCCACTAGTTTGGAATGAACCGGCGTTCGCAGCCACGAATCCACCACAACGCGCAGCAGCCGCCGGCGCCGGGGCAGACCGGTGCGATCCGTCAGCCGCGGATCATCCGCGAGAACCGTGCCAATCCCGGTCAGCACTGCATCAGAGGCATGGCGCAGCCGCTGAACCTCTTTGCGCGACGCTTCGCCGCTGATCAGGGTCGGTTCGCCCGCGCGCATGGCGATCTGGCCATCGAGCGTGAGCGCTGATTTCAGAGTGACCAGCGGGCGGCCAGTGCGCATCCAGCAGGCGAAATCCTCGTTGAGTCGCATGGCGGGAATTTCGCCGGCTCCCACGGCGACCTCGATCCCCGCCTTCCGCAATTCGCGAAACCCTCCGCCGGCGACCACGGGATTCGGGTCCTGCATCGCGGCGACAACGCGCTCGACGCGCGCGGCGATGATCGCCTTCGTACACGGCCCCGTGCGGCCCACATGGCAGCAAGGCTCGAGCGTGACGTACAGGGTTGCGCCGCGTGCTTTCTGCGCCGCGCGCTTCAGCGCGACGATTTCGGCGTGGTCGCGCCCGTCGTATTCGTGAAAGCCTTCGCCGATCGCCTCGCCATGTTTTACCAGAACGGCGCCCACGGTCGGGTTCGGGTGCGCGAGCGCCTGCCCCTGCCGCGCCAGATCGAGCGCGCGCGCCATCCACGCTTCGTCGGCCGCGGCGGCCTTCGCTTTAGTCGAAGAGGGAATTGACATACGTTTGCGCATCAAAGGGGACCAGATCGTCCGCCTGCTCGCCCGTGCCGACGAAGCGAATCGGCAGATTCAGTTCGCGGGCGATAGCCACGACGATGCCGCCCTTTGCCGTGCCGTCCAGCTTCGTCAGCACGATGCCCGTCACGCCCGCATGGCTCCAGAATTCGCGCGCCTGGTTCAGGCCGTTCTGCCCGGTGGTGGCGTCGAGGACGAGGAACACGTCATGGGGCGCGCCGGGAATCACCTTCGCGGCCGTGCGCTTCATTTTTTCAAGCTCCGCCATCAGATTGGATTTGGTGTGGAGGCGCCCGGCCGTATCCACAATCACGGCGTCCGCCGCGCGGGTGCGCGCCGCGGAAAGCGCGTCGAATACGACCGCCGATGGATCAGCGCCGGATTTTTGCTTGATCACGTCTGCGCCGGCGCGCCGGCCCCACACCTCGAGCTGCTCGATGGCCGCCGCGCGAAATGTGTCTGCCGCGCACAGAATCACGCGGGCGCCGCTGCTCCCGAGCCGCTTCGCCAGTTTGCCGATCGTCGTGGTCTTGCCGGTGCCATTGACGCCCACGACGAACATTACGCGAGGCGAGGCTTGCGAGTCCGCGTTGCCGTTCGCGGCAGCGGCGGGCGCGGAAAGGATGGCGAGCACCTGCCGCTTCAATTCCTGCCGCAGCGCCGCCGAGCCTTCCAGCTTGTGCTGATTTACCTGCTCGCGAAGCGCGGCGATGACTTCTTTCGTGGTTTGCACGCCCACGTCCGCGCCCAGCAGCGCCGATTCAAGCTGGCGAAGCAATTCCGGGTCCACCGGCCGGTTGCCGGTGAGCACCTGCTCAACGCGCGCCGAAAGCTCCGTGCGAGTCTTCGAAATCGAGCCTTTCAGGCGTTCGAGCAGCGTTGGCTCGGGTTTTCCGAATAGGGAGATCATCGCAATTTGCCCGAATCAGGTTAGCATGGCTCGCGCGAATCGTTGCATCGCCGGGCGGCGGCCTTCTTGCGGCCCGGAGCCGGGAAGGGAAGCGTGAATAGATTGCAAATCCGCGCAGGACGGGCCCGCGGCGCCTTTTCCGATGCGGAGCGCGCCGCATTTCAGGCAAGGCTGCTGGCCTGGTATCGAGCGAACCGGCGCGATCTGCCCTGGCGCCGGGACCGCCATCCCTATCGCGTGTGGGTGGCGGAAATCATGCTGCAGCAGACGCGCATCGCCGCCGTGCTGCCTTACTATCGCCGGTTCCTGCGCCGATTCCCCTCCGTCCGCGCGCTGGCGCGAGCCCCGATCGAGGATGTGCTCACGCAGTGGTCTGGGCTTGGATACTACAGCCGGGCACGCTGCCTGCATCGCGCCGCGGCGAAAATTCTTGCGTTGCACGCCGGAACATTCCCGCGCGACCGCGAAGCCGCGCTGAAGCTGCCCGGAATAGGGAACTACACGGCCGCCGCCACGCTGAGCATCGCGTATGGCGTGCCGCTCGCTGCCTTGGACGGCAACGTGGCGCGCGTCCTGGCGCGCCTGCGCGCGATTCGCGGCGATCTTCGCGAGCCGCGGCGGTGGCGCCGGCTTGGTAGCCTCGCGCAGCATCTGCTTGCCCCCGATGCGCCCGGCGATTGGAACCAGGCGCTGATGGAGCTTGGCGAGACGGTGTGCACGCCGCGCGCCCCATCGTGCCGCGCGTGCCCGGTTGCGAAATGGTGCCGCGCCCGCGCGAACAGCCTCGCCGGCGCAATTCCGGCCGTTCGACGCAAGAGGGCAACAAAGCGCGTCTCCATCGCCGCGGCCATTTTGCGCGATCCAGACGGGCGCACGCTGCTGGTCCGCGACCCGGGCGCGCACGATGACGTGCTTTTCTCGCGGCTCTGGCAATTCCCCGCAATCGAGGCGCGCGGCGATCCCATGGCGCAGCTTGCCGCGCATTTGCGCGAACGCTTCGGCGCGGATGAAATTGCCTTTCGTGCGCTGCCTCCTGCGCGCCACGGGGTCACCTATCGAAACGTCACGCTGTTGCCGTTTCTTGCCTGCGTGACGAAGCTGCCGCGCGTGCGCGGCGGCCGCATTCTGCCGCTCGCGCGCATCGCCGAATTGCCGGTCTCAAGCGCCACACGCAAGCTCGCCACAGCCGCGCTTACGATCTTTAAGTCGTAGTTTTATTGCACGTGCAAAGGGAATTATTTTAATTATATAATCCGCGCAATTCGGAGCTTCTTATGGCTCGATCGGCGGGGGTTACCGCGTCCTCGATCATTGCGCTCATCGGCAGCGGTGTAACTTTGTTGTTTGCCGGCGTGGCGGCCCTAAGCCTCGCCATCGCGCCCAGTCCCACGCAGGACGTTCCTTTCATGAAGGCTGTTTTGATTGGAATCGTTGTCCTCTGGGTTGCGGCCTCAGGCTGGGGCATTGCCTCCGGTATCGGCTTGCTGCGTTTGCGGGAATGGGCGCGGATTTCAATGCTTGTGTTTGGAGCCCTCTTGATACTCTTTTGCTTGCCGGCTGCGGCTTCGATGCCGTTCCTTCATATGCCGGTGCCGCCGGATGTGCCGCCCGCGTTTTTCCTGGCCATCCGCGTGGTAATTCCGAGTTTTTACCTGGCGCTTGCGGCGCTCGGAGTCTGGTGGGTCTGCTTCTTCAACCGCAAGGCCGTGAAGGCGCAGTTCCGGGGCGGGGAATCGCTAATGGCGCCGTCGGCGGCGCCAACGAGGCCGGTGAGCATAGGGATTATCGGCTGGTTTTTGCTCGTTTGCGGCTGCTTCGTGCCTCTAACTCTGTTCTTGCACGTTCCGTTGATGTTTTTGGGATTCCTGCTCGTCGGCTCCTCTGCGAAGGCGGCAGTTTTGACGCTTGGCATTATAGGGGTGGTCACAGGAGTGGGACTGCTCAAGCTCAGGCCCTGGGCCCGGATCTTGGCAATCTGCTACTTCCTTTTCGGGGCGCTGAACTCGCTCGCTTTCCTGGTTGTTCCTGGCGCGGAGGCTCGCCTCCAGTTGGCGATGGCCGCCACCCAGAGCAGTATGAAACTCCCTCCAGTCCCGCCGCCGCCGATCTGGTTCATCTCCGCCGCGGGTTTGCCGCTGGTCATCGCCGTTTTATGGTTCCTAATCATGCGAAAGACTTCCTTCACGCCGTCGCGCCCCGAGCTTCCCGCCTCGGAATCCTGACGCGTTGTAGTCCGTGCACCTCCATTGCCGGATTCGGCGCGATTCGAGCGGCTGGCGGGCCTTGGTAGAGTGGCTCGGTGATAGCATCGAAGTGACGCCATGTCCTCCGCCGCGCCGCCAGTTCCGCAGCCCCTATCCGCGATCCAGCGGTATTTCGAGGTGTCGCTATACCTTCTTGTCGCGACGGGACTGCTTTCCGTAGTCGCCACGGGCAAGCTCGAATTAATTTCGGACGTGCTGATTCCCGCGGCGCTCGTCTACAAGGGCGCCCGCATGTGGCGGGGGCGCGGGCCGGAGCTTTCGTCGCGCGTCGCCACCGGGCTGGTGCTCGCCTACTTTCTTTTCTTCCCGTTCGATTTGTGGGTGCTGTCGCGCGCCTTGGCGGCGAGCGGGCCTAACCCGGGGCTTTACGCGGGCGTGCTGGCGGCGGTCCACCTGATGTGCTTTGCCGCGCTGGTGCGGCTCTATTCGGCGCGGACGAACCGCGATTACGCGTTCCTTGCGATTCTGGCGGTCACGTCGCTGCTTGCCTCGGCCGTGCTGACGGCGGACACGGGATTCCTGGTCGCGCTCGGCGTGTTTTTGATTCTCGCCGTTTCCACCTTCGTCGCGCTCGAGATTCGGCGCGGCGCGGCGGGCGCCGTGGCCCCAGTGCTCGATCCGGGTTCGCCCTCGGCGCGAAGCCTCAGCCGCGTGCTCGTGTTCACGTCCGTATCCGTTGCGGTTTCGGCGCTGGCGCTCGGCGGGTTGATTTTCTTCATGATTCCGCGCGTTACCACCGGCTATCTTCGCTCGCTCGGATTTCAATCGCCGCTCGCCACGGGTTTTACGGAAAGCGTGACGCTCGGCGAAATTGGCCAGATACAGAGGAGCAGCGCGCTCGCCATGCGCGTGGAAATTCACGGCGACCCGGCCCGCGCGGCGGACGTGCACTGGCGCGGCGTGGTGCTCACGAATTTCGACGGCCGCCGCTGGTTCACGCCGCGACAGCCGCGCTACGTGATCAGTGCCGCGGAGGATGGCACGTTCTATCTCGGAGATGGCTCGCGCGCGGACGGCGGCTCGTCGGTGCTGCGCTACACGGTGTTCAAGGAGCCGATGGGCAGCAGCGCCGTCTTTGTCGCGCCGCAGGCGCAGATTCTTCGCGGACGATTCGACGACGCGGGCCCGTCGCGCCGCGGCGTGCTGTTGCTCGATCCCACCGGCTCCGTCTTCGCGCCGTCGGAAAGCCCCTCGCGTGTCAGGTACGAAGGCGTCTCTCTGCTGCCTGAAGTGACGCCGCAGGAATTGCGCCTCGCGCCCGCCGTGTATCCAACGAGCGTGCGCGACACCTACCTTCAATTGCCGCCAGCCCTCGATCCGCGAATCAAGCGCCTCGCGGCACAGGTCGCCGCGGCGCCGCGGAATGAGTACGACAAGGTTGAGGCGCTCGATCTGTACCTGAAGTCGCACTATTCCTACACGCTCGATCTCGCGCCGATTCCCGGAAACGATCCGGTAGCCGGATTTCTTTTTTCCACGCGCGCCGGCAACTGCGAATATTTTGCTTCCGCGCTCGCCGTGATGCTGCGCGAGGTCGGGATTCCCGCGCGCTACGCCGGCGGGTTTGGCCCGGGAGAATACAATAGCCTGGGCGGCGATTACATTATTCGCCAGAGCGACGCGCACGCCTGGGTCGAGGTCTATTTCCCAGGGTATGGCTGGCTCACGTTCGACCCAACGCCCTCGGGCGCCGCGCGGGACGCGAGCTTCTTTACGCGCGCCTCGCTCTATTGGGATTGGCTCCAGCTCGAATGGAACGACTGGATCATTAACTACGATTTTTCGCATCAGATCGCGCTCGCGCGCGATGCCGCTACTTCGTCGCACGATTGGAATTCGCGCGCGCGGCGATTCCTGCGCGCCAAAAAGCGCCTTGCGACGAATGCCATGCTCGCGCTCGACCGCCGGATCGAAGCCACGGGGTATTTTCTTCCGGGGCTGCTCGCGGTGCTGATCGCCATCCTGCTGTGCCTGCGCGGCAACGCCGCGATCCGCTACGTGGTATCTCGATGGGCGCTGCGCGCGCGCCGCGGCCCCGCCGGCGAATCGCTCGCCGCGCTCGAGTACAAAGAGATGCTGCGCCTGCTCGAAAAGCGCGGCTGGCGCAAGACCGCGGCGCAGACGCCGCTGGAATTCGCCGCCGCCATTCCTCGCGCGGACATTGCCGCGGGCGTGGCGCGCTTCACCGAACTCTACCAGGATGCCCGATTCGGCGGCCGCGCCGAACGCGCCGCGCAGCTCGGCTCGATTCTGCGCGCAATTCGCGAATCGCTGCGCGCCCCGGACGCAGTTTCGCATCCGTAGCCTTCCGCCTCCCGCCTTTCGCTATACTCCTTTCTCGCAACCCAATGGGAGGCGATATGAACCGCACATCCGGTGAACTGGCGCGTCACCTTGGCGCGAATTTGGAAGGCGACGCGAACCTGCTGCTGTCCGGCGTAGCGAGTCCCGAGCAGGCGCGCGCGGCCGATCTGATCTATGTGGACTCGCCGCGCCACGGCGCCCGCGCGGAATCGTCCGCGGCGATGTGCGTGATCGCGCCGCCGCGAATGCGCTTGCGCGCCAAGACGATCATCGAATCGAGCGAGCCGAAGCTGGCCTTCGCGAAGGCCGCCGCGTGGCTGCTGCCGCGCGCCACGCCCGCGCCCGGCATTCATCCCAGCGCAATCGTCGCCCCGGCCGCGCAGGTCAGCGGGTCCGCATGCATCGGCCCGCACGTCGTAATCGAAGATTCCGCCGTCATCGGCGAAAAAAGCGTCGTCCAAGCCTTCTGCTTCATCGGCGCCCGCTCCCGCGTCGGAGCAGGCTGCTGGCTTCATCCGCGCGTCACGCTTTACGCCGGCTCGCGCCTGGGGAATCGCGTCGAGCTGCATTCCGGCGTCGTGATCGGCGGCGATGGATTCGGCTACGTCTTCGGCGAGGGCCGCCACTGGAAATTCCCGCAGGTCGGCGAGATCGAAATTGGCGACGACGTTGAAATCGGCTCCAACACCGCGATGGATCGCGGCTCGCTTGGCCTTACGCGCGTTGGCTCAGGAACGAAAATTGATAATCTGGTTCAGGTGGCGCACAACGTGCAAATCGGCGAGCACTCGATCATCGTTTCGCAGACGGGCATTTCCGGCAGTTGCACCCTGGGGAATCGCGTCATCGTCGGAGGCCAGGCCGGGCTCGGCGAGCGGTGCCATATAGAAGATGGCGCAATCGTTGGCGGGCAATCCGGCGTCTTGCCGGATAAAAAGGTGCGCTCGGGCCAGATCGTCTGGGGAACCCCCTGCCGCCCCCTCGACCGTTTCCGCAAGCAGTTCGCCTGGCTCGAGCGCCTCCCCGAGCTCGCCGCCCGCCTTCGCAGGTTGGAATCGGGTCCGCTGAAGGAAGATCGTGACTGCTCGTAGGAGCCGTTTGGCGCTCAGAAGCGGATTCCAATCGTAATCGGAATGATTCTCGTAGGCACATCCCCCGTTTCCGCATAGTGGAATCGCGATTCAACGAACAGCTTCGTGCCCATGTCGCCCACGCGAAATTCCAGCCCGAAGCCGGCGTTGCCGCCCACGCCGCCGCGAACAATCGTGCCCAGCACCTGATTCGCGGGCACCAGCACGTTGAAGAAGCCGAAGAACGGATCGAAGATCGTTACCGCCGCGACCGTGGGCTGCGTGAATTCGAGCACCCGGCGATAATAGCCCACGCCGCCGACCAGATAGGCGCTCACGCGGCGCTCGGGCGCGAAGTCCAGCCGCGGCTCCAGGGTGAAGGCCCAGAGATGCGCGTCCGCCGCGGGCACGGCGGCTTCGTTCAGCACGCGTTGGCTCACGCCGAATGCGTTGTACATCACCTCTCCGCCCAGGCTGAAGCGGTTCGTCAGGTTCACGCCCCCGCCGAAGCTTACGTGCCAGCCGTTGTTCAGGTCGTTGTGCAGGTCGCCCAGCAGCGGCGAATATCCCCCGCCGAAATTCCCGGTGAAGCGATGCTCGGGCTGGTCCTGTGCGCGCGCGCATGGCGCGATTGCCATGGCGAGCAGCGCCGCGATCGCGATCGCAATTGTGTACGCTTTCCCGCGCAGGATCGCGTGATGGATCGTGCGGGCGGTCGTATGGGTCATTGTTCCCTCTCCTTCAACACCACGGATGTTCGTGCGCGGGTGCGAGCGGCTGGCGGTTAGCCTGGGGTGTCACTTTGTCAGGGACAGATTTGTGCTAGTTCCTTAGGCGCTCGATTTCGCGGCCCGCGCTACCGTATGACGCTGGTGGTTGCATCGCCCGGCTCGCGAGTACTTGCTGCCGTTCAGCTATAGTGGAGCGCGCGCACCTGCCGCTCGCCAATACTCCGTTTCCCGTATTCCACCCTCGGAATCCCGGGAATTTGAGTGACGTCGCTTATGGCGCGTCGCCATTCATCTCGGCGCAGTCAGGGGAGAGAAGGATCGCCCTCCAGGCTCCGCGGGGCTCCGCCCTGGGGCAAGGCCCAAGACCAATCACGCTTTCCTCTTGACAGATGGTAACTCCTATGATAACCTGCGGCTGCATGTTTACGCTAACCCATCGCCGAAGAAAGCAGGAAAGGGAGCCCCGCCAGTCTTCACCCGCGCGATTTCTAATCTACGGTACGGGGATTAGAAATGCCCTTAACCCTTCTGCTTGCAACGCAAAATCGTTTCTAATATACGGTAAACGGCCCCTGCCGCTTTCATCCCGCGTCCCGAAACAGCCCCGCCCCCAATCCCAAATCCTCCGGGCTTTCTTGTGGCGGTGGGCCGCCCGCGATAGAATGGGGGTTCACACCACAGGCGTGAATCAGTCCCAATCCCAGGAGGGATTTCCGATGACCTTACCCGCAACCAGTTCGCCCACCGCCGCCGAAAGGCAGGCCGCCGGCACCTCGCCCGCGCACAGCCGCGGTGAATTTCGCAACGAGCCGGTTCTCGATTTCTCGAAGCCGGAGGACCGCCAGGCCATGCAAGACGCACTGAAGCGCGTGAAGGCCATGTTCGGCCGCGAATATCCGGCCGTCGTTGCGGGCAAGGACGTCACCACGACGGACAAAATCGAATCGCGCAACCCCTCGCATCCCGAAGAGGTGATCGCCGTGTTTCAGCGCGGCACGCCCGGCCTGGCCAATCAAGCCGTCGAAGCCGCGCATCGCGCCTTCGAGCACTGGAAGCGCGTTTCCGCGGAGGAGCGGGCCGCATGCCTTTTTCGCGCCGCGGATATCTTGCGCCAGCGCCGCTTCGAAATGGACGCCTGGGTTTCCTGCGAGGTAGGGAAGACGTGGCCCGAATCCGACGCGGACGTCGCCGAGCTGATTGATTTCTGTGAATTTTACGGTCGCGAAATGCTGCGCCTCGCCGGTCCGCAGAAGCTCGTTCCCGCGCGCGGCGAGCGCAATTATCTGAAGTACATCCCGCTCGGCGTCGGCGCCGTGATTCCTCCGTGGAACTTTGCCGCCGCGCTCATGGGCGGCATGACGGCCGCCTCGATCGTCACCGGAAACACGGTGGTGATTAAACCCTCGAGCGATTCGCCCACGGTCGCGGCGAAGTTCGTCGAAATCCTTTACGAAGCAGGCGTGCCGCGCGACGTGGTCAGTTTCCTGCCGGGCCCCGGAGGCTCGGTGGGCGAAGCGATCGTCACGCACCCGAAGACGCGCTTTATCGCATTCACCGGCTCGAAGGAAGCCGGCCTTCGCATCAGCGAGCAAGCCGCAAAGACCCAGCCGGGCCAGATCTGGATCAAGCGCACCATTCTCGAAATGGGCGGCAAGGACGCGATCATCGTGGACGACGAGGCCGACCTCGACGCGGCCGCGGAAGGCGTCGCCGTTTCCGCATTCGGATACCAGGGGCAGAAGTGCTCCGCCTGTTCGCGCGCCATCGTCGCGGAAAAGGTCTACGACCAATTCCTGCAGAAGCTCATCGAGCGCGTGAAAAAGTTCAAGGTCGGCCCGGTGGAAGATGCCGCGAATTTCATGGGCCCCGTGATCAACGAAGCCGCAATGAAGACGATCCTCGGCTATATCGAAGCGGGGAAGAAGGAAGGCCGCCTGCTCGCCGGCGGGAAGCCCGCCGATGGCGATGGCTACTTCATCGAGCCGACCGTAATCGCGGACGTTGCACCCAAGGCCCGCATTTTTCAGGAGGAAATCTTCGGGCCGGTCCTCGCCGTCACCAAGGCAAAGGATTTTGACGACGCCCTTCGCATGGCGAACGACAGCGAATTCGGCCTCACCGGCGCCGTCTATTCGCGCAACGCGCGCAAAATCGAACGCGCCGCCGAGGATTTCCACGTCGGCAATCTCTACATGAATCGCAAATGCACCGGTGCCATGGTCGGCAGCCACCCCTTCGGCGGCTTTAATATGTCCGGCACGGACTCGAAGGCCGGCGGCCCCGATTACCTGCTGCTCTTCCTGCAGGCCAAGACCGTCTCCGAGAAAATGGACTCCACCCAGGCTCCAAAAGCGGCGGTTTGAATTTTGTGATGTGTGGCCGAAAATAGCGCGAAAAGCCAAGCAGTCGGTTGGATTCGCGCGTGATGGGACGGACCTTTCGCGCGGGGTGCTTGGACTTGCATTGGTTCGCCACGGTGGAAGAACCGAAAGAGAACATCGAGGCCTGGAGGCAGGAGTACAACGAGAGCCCTCCTCACAGAGCTCTCGGGGAGAAGACACCATCCGGTTGCCTGAGACCATCCCGAACCCCCGCCTGGCGATGCTTGCGCGGCCGGGCCTAGCCAAAACACTCCTTGGCATGGGACCTCGTTTTCTGCTGATGATGTATCCTCGCTCCAACATCTATCGC
>DATNDJ010000031.1:0-88549 GCA_035553255.1 Candidatus Acidiferrales bacterium
GGCCCCCGGAATCCGCGTGCCCCGCAAAAAGGTGCAAATCGAAATGCAGGCGGTGGAATGCGTGGACCATTGCGACATGCTCTCCTCCCCACAACAGCCGCAGGAACAGCAGCAATCCCAGCAACAGCAGCAGCCCCAGTAGCCCGCTGCAAGCACGCAACGTCACTTTCCAGCTGGCGGCGCGCAACTCGGACACAGGCCGTGCCGTAAGCCCGCAAGTCAAGACCGCTCTAGGGTAGGGGCACAGCATGCTGTGCCCGCGGTTCACCCGGCTTGAGCCGTGCAACAGCGTCTGCGGAATTGAAACGACGCCCCGCTGAAAGAGAACAACTCTGGAAGCCCCCAATCGAAAAATGCTATGATCGAATTGCGGTCGCGGTCGGGCCGCGTTTTGGGGCGCGGTAGCCAAGTGGTAAGGCGAAGGTCTGCAAAACCTTTATCGGCAGTTCGATTCTGCCCCGCGCCTCCAGTTTTCCCTCGGTAACGTTCCTCTGTTCCCGCCATCGGTGACCGTTAGCTCCGCCATCTCTGCCCGCCATCCCAGACGATGACCAGCCCAATGAAACGGCGCCTGACGCACGCCTTTGGTGGCATTCGCCGCCGGTTCCCGGCGGGCGCGCAGCCAACTAGGCCCCGCCCGGGGGCGCGTAGCGCCCACTAAATCGCTCTTACGGCGCGCAGCGCCAACCAGTTCGTTGCCGGTTGTTTCATTCTTTCGGCGCGCGAGCGCCGCCCGGCAACCCAGGCCCTTGCACGGCCTCTCGTGATTCACGAATCACGCTTTTCCATTGACTTTCTCGTTAACTCATGATACAAAGTACCCTGGCGGTTTTCCGCCAGGAAGGAGGGAGAGCGGCTGTGCCAAGCAAGCCCCAGTCAGGAAGCCCTCGCCCGGTTCTAATCTACGGTACGGGGATTAGAAATGAGCCTAACCCCTTTCGCTGCAACGTAAATTCCGTTCTAATATACGGTGAGCACGCCTCCAGCGCTCCCCTGCCAAGCCCTCCCCCGCTTTGCCCGTCCCGCCCATTTGCAGTAAGCTCTTGCGTTACTTTCCACCGGAGAACTGAATGCTTATAGTCATGCAGGCCCACGCCTCCGACGACCAGATTCGCGCCGTCTGCCAGCGCATCGAATCGCTCGGATGGAAGGCGCACCCGATACCGGGCGCCGCGCGGACTGCCATCGGCATCACCGGCAATTCGGGTCCGGTGGACGTCGGCTCCCTCGAAGGCATGGCGGGCGTCGTCGAATGCATCCCCGTCAGCAAGCCCTATAAGCTCGTGAGCCGCGACGTAAAAGAGGAAAACTCCCAGGTGCGCATCCCCGCCCCTGCCGGTGACGTCGTCTTTGGCGGCAAGGCTGTGGTGATTGTCGGCGGCCCATGCGCCATCGAAAGCCGCGAGCAGGCATTTGCGGTCGCCGAGGGCATCCGCGCCGCGGGCGCGCATCTCTTCCGCGGCGGCGCCTATAAGCCGCGAACCTCGCCGTACAGTTTTCAAGGCCTCGGCGAAGACGGTCTGAAGATTCTCGCCGAGGTGCGCGAGCGTTTCGGCCTCAGCATCATCACCGAGGCGATTGACAACGAATCGCTCGACCTGGTCGAACAATACGCGGACGTAATCCAGATCGGCGCGCGCAACATGCAGAATTTTTCGCTGCTGAAGCGCGCCGGCCGCGCCCGAAAGCCGGTGCTGCTGAAGCGGGGCATGTCCGCCACGCTGGACGAATTTCTGATGGCCGCGGAATACGTTATGTCCGAAGGAAACTACAACGTGATCCTCTGCGAGCGCGGCGTGCGCACCTTCTCCGACCACACGCGAAATACGCTGGACCTGAGCGTCGTCCCCGCCGTCCAGCGCCGCAGCCACCTGCCAATCGTCGTGGACCCGTCGCATGGCACCGGGCGGCGCAATAAAGTCCTGCCGCTTTCGCGCGCGGCCGTCGCCGTCGGCGCGGATGGCTTGCTCGTGGAGGTGCACCACGATCCCGACCGCGCGCTTTCCGATGGACCACAATCCATCCTGCCCGCCGAATTCGGGCAGTTGATCCGCGAAGCGCGCGACATCGCCGCCGTCATCGGCCGGAGCGTCAATTAGCCGCGGCGCGGCCCCCATGAACCCGATAGAGACGCGCGCGCATCGGCGCTTTTATGGGCGCCTCAACTGGCGGCTCACTTTCCTCGCGGCCGTGCTCGCCATCGTCGGCGCGTTCCAGATCAGCACTGAACTCCGGCCATCCTTCCTGCCCGCCGGCCTCCACCTTTTTGCCTACGTCGGAAACACCGCCGATGGCACCGTCACCGCCGTGGACCTTATACGGCTCGCCGCCGTGGCCACCATCCCCGTCGGCGCCGTGCCCACAGGCATTCGCGCGCATCCCACGCGCAATGAAATCTGGGGCCTGAGTTCGGCGGGCGGCTACGCCTGGGTACTCGACGCATCAACGAACCGCATCACCGCGCGAATTCCCGTCGGCGGCTCGCCCTACGCCCTCGATTTTTCGCCGGACGGCAGCCGGGCATACGTCGCCGCGTCAGGATCCGATACGGTGGTCGCGATAGATTGCGCCACGCGCCAGATCGTGGCGCGCGGACGGGCAGGCCGGCGTCCTTGGATCGCCCGAGTTACGCCAGACGGGAAGCTGCTGCTCGTCTCGAACCGCGACGATTCCACGCTTTCGCTGCTCGACGCGCGCTCGCTCGCATCCATCGCCACCATTCGCGTGGCGCCCGAACCCGAGCACATCGCCATCCTGCCAGATAGCTCGAAGGCATTCGTCACCTCTGGAGGAGCCGGCCAGCTTTCCGTCGTGGACCTGAAGCGCAAAGTTCTGCTGGCGAATCTCGCGCTCGGCGGCTCGGCGGACAACCTGATCCTCAAGCCCGATGGCGGCGAGCTCTATATCGCCTCCAGCAGTGCGCACGGATTGATCATCGTGAATACGGAAACGAACGAGGTGGATGATTTCATGCTGCTCGGAATGTCTCCGGCCGGCGGCGTGCTTTCGCGCGACGCGCAGACGCTCTACATATCGGATTTGGCCGCGGGCCAGGTGATGCGCGTGGCGATCCAGATTCGTCGCACGATTCCGCCGGGGCCGATCCGCGTCGGCCAGGGGCCGAGGACGTGCGTCCTCACCCCGGACGGCAACATGTTGCTGGTGGTGGATGGCACGTCGAACGATTTGGCGGTGATTCGCACCCGAACGCCGAGCCCGGATCAGCGCGGGCTGATCACCCTGATTCCGGTCGGCTCGCACCCGCGCGACCTCGCAGTGAAGGTCTTCTAGTCGCGCCCGATTGCGAACCGATCCCGCGCTACAGCGTGGCGCGTCCGGTCGCGGCTTTATATGTGTAGATCGCGCGCGCCAGATCCTGCGTAAATGCCTCCACGCCGGACAGCGCAACCGAAGGCGGCAGCTTCAGCAAACCCGCCGTCGAAAGGCTGTTCACCATAGAGACGAGATTCGCGTCCGCAAGCGTCCAATTAACGACGCCGCCGGTGGTAGCCGCAACGACGTTCGAATCCGTGATGCGTAGAAGCGTGCCGGGCGAGAGCATGATCTCGGGCATCGAGTTCATAGACGTCACCAAATCGAGCGACAGCCACTCCAACTGCTGCTCGCTTACTTCGGCGGGAACGGCCACAAGGCCGTTTGCGATTTCCGAGTGAACAATCGAATTCAGTGCGGTTTGCTGCGCGGCCGCATTAGGGGATCCGTCGGCGTTGGTCGGAGGCATCGCGTCCGCCACCGCGCTCGAAATGCCAAACAGCACCAGATAAGCTTGCTGCGTTTGCATTACCTTCGAAACCGCCACGCCATACGCCTTGAACTGCGTCATAGTCATGCCGTAGCGGAGCGACGTGAGTTTTGCGCGCACAGCATTGCCTACAAAACATCGCACCGCGGCGTCCGGACTGGACGTGCAACTCTGCGCCTGAATCCCCGGCGCAACTGCTGCGGCCGTGATCGCTGCAACTGCCGAGCACACCCCTGCCCTTGCGAATCGTGAGATTCTCATCGCGGACCTCCCCCAGAGAGTTATCCGGCATGCCGGCGAAGGCTGGGCGCGCGAGCGTGCACGTTGAATGGGCTGGATAAAGCGGTGCGCATGATCTCTCCGCGCAGGGGAAGACTCAACTGTACAAGGGTTCAGATTGCGGACAGGCTCGCGGCGCTGTCCGCGAGCCCGCACGAGTCAGGTCTGTGCTGCACCATGGGTCAAGCGACAGCGCGGCGAAAACGACACTGAGCGCGCAATGCTGGCGACCGCCCATCGCTAATTGCGCGCGCGGATGAACGAAGGCAGGAACCTCGGAACACGCCGGGCGTAAACCTCGTAGGAAGCGCCGAAGCGTGCGCGCATCTCGCGTTCCTCCATCAGAATTGCTGCAAATGTTAGGACGGTCCAGATCGCGGCAATCGTCCACATCAAGCAAGTGGCAGCCAGCAGGCATGCGCCCACTAGCGCGAGAAACGAAGCCAGGTAGCGCGGATGGCGAATGCGGGCGTAAACGCCGCGGTTGGCGATTTCGCCGCCGCCGAGCAACTCCGTGTGGCCGACCAAGCGCGCATCGCCCAGATCGCGCCGCACGCGCGTGAAGACCCACGCCTCGAAGGCGATCATCCCGAGCCCAAGGATGATCGACGGCGCGGAGGGCCGCGCCCCCGAAAATAGCGCCGAGCGAAAGACGATCAGGCAAACGGTAACCGGAAGCCAGGAACAGGCGAGCGCGACGATGTATCCGGCCTTGCGGTGGCCGCGCCAGTAGCGCATCCCTGGATGGAGCACAAACCAGTACAGCGGGACCGGCAACTGCATGAAGAAGACGATCCCGGCGAGGATGCGAAGCACAATCACGCAGCCATTCTAACAAAGTGCCATGCCGCGCGCCGCAGGTCGTCCGAGCGAGAAGCCATTGACGATTCGGGCGTTTCGATACAGGATTTCGCGCGACGGAACAAGGAGGCACAACCATGCCGGCGGCCACGAGCTGGACAAAATTGGAAACGGAAAAAATGAGCGCGGTGATCGCGCGCCAGATGATCAGCGGCGAGGATGGAACACTCGCGCGGGTGCTGCTCTCGCGCGGGGCGGTCGTGCCGCGCCATTCGCATCGCAGTGAGCAATACACGATGATTCTCGAGGGAGCGCTGAAATTCATCTTCGACGACGGGGAGACGGCAACCGTCCGGCCCGGAGACGTGCTGCTGATTCCCGCGCACGTGCCGCATTCGGCCGAGGCGCTTGAAGACACCGTGGACATTGATTTCTTCGCGCCGCGCCGCGAAGAATGGATTCGCAAGGACGACGCGTATCTTCGCATGGGCGTGCAGACCAGTGACGCGCCGAAAAAAGGCTGAGCGATGGACCTGGGACTGAAAGGACGCGTAGCCATTGTCGCGGCGGCGAGCAAGGGATTGGGGCGCGCCGCGGCGCACGAGCTTGCACGTGAAGGATGCGACGTTGCGATCTGCGCGCGCTCGGCGGAGGCGACCGAGGGCACGGCCAAGGAAATTGGGCAGCAGTGCGGGCGGCCGGTTTTCTGGCGCGCGCTTGACGTGACGAATGCAGAAGCCGTGCGGCGGTTCATCGCTGACGTGGACGCAAAATACGGGCGCGTGGATATCTGCGTGACGAACGCCGGCGGACCACCCGCCAAAAAGTTTCTCGATATTTCCATCGAGGAATGGCTGCAGGCCACGAACTTGACGTTCCTGAGCGCGGTATATTTCATGCGAGAGGTTGTGCCGCTGATGAAGCGGAACAAATGGGGACGCCTGCTGGCGATCACATCGGTAAGCGTGAAGCAGCCGATTGACGGCCTGCTGCTTTCGAATTCGCTGCGCGCGGCCGTGGCCGGGCTGGTGAAAACGCTTGCCAATGAGCTGGGCCCGGACGGAATCACGGCCAACAACATCTGCCCGGGATACACGCTCACCGAACGCCTGGACGAACTCGCCGGAAAGCAGGCCCGGCTCACCGGAAAATCGCGCGACGAGATTTTTCAGGCGTGGAGCGCGCAGATTCCGATGGGGCGCGTGGCGCGGCCGGAGGAGTTTGCGGCAATGGTTGCGTTTCTCGCGTCGGAGCGCGCGAGCGCGATCAATGGCACGACGATCGCGGTGGACGGCGGCTGGACAAAAGGATTGCTCTAGGCACCGCGACGCCGTCAACATGCGAGCAAGATCCGAAGGTCGCGTAAATTATTGCCGGTCGGCCCCGTGAGGATCGCGTCGCCAAGGGGCGCGAAAAAATTGTACGCGTCGCTCCGGCGCTGAAAATCCGCGGGATCCAGCCGGGCTGCTCGGGCTCGGGCAAGCGTCTCCCCATCGGCAACCGCGCCCGCCGCGGGGCTGTTGCCATCCACGCCGTCGGTGCCCGCGCTAAGCACCGTGATTCCCTTCCCGGCAATTTTCGGAACGCAGGCGAGAACAAAAGCGGAGTTACGGCCGCCAATGCCGTCGCCCGCCACCGGACTGCTGAGTTCGCCATCCGCGATCACGGCGACGCATCGGCCGGGGCTTGCCGCTCGCTGCGCTTCGAGCAGCGCAAGCAGGTGGTCGGCAGCTTTCTCGAGCGGCCAGCCGTCGGTGGAATTGTCGCAGACACAAGAGAAGCCTTCGGCTTCGCAGGCATGGTGCGCCGCATGAAAAAGATCGTGCAATCCGAGGAGCAGCGAGAAATGCGCACGCGAAAAGGCGGCATGGCCGGGCTCGGGGGTTTCGCGCATCGAGTGCTCGTCCAACGCACGACGCAGCGCGGGGGGAAGCCTTTCAAGCAAGCCATATTGGGCAGCGATCCGCACGGCGTCGGCGGCAGTGGATGAATCCGGGAGCGTGGGGCCCGAGGCGAGCGCTGATTCGCTTCCCTCAGGCACATCGCTGATGGCGAGCGTGAGCTTCGTTGCAGCGGCAGCGGCGGCGGCGAGCCGGCCTCCTTTCGTCGCCGAAAGATGCTTTCGCACGATGTTGATCTCTTCGATTCCCGCGCCGCAGGTGACGAGTGCGGCGTGCAGCTTCTGAAAATCGGCGAGCGTGATAGAAGAATCCAGCGGCTGCTCGACCAGCGCCGATCCGCCGCCGGAAATCAGGAAAAATACGAGCGAGCGATCGTTGCAGCGCGCCAGGCGATCGAGAATCGCGCGGCCGGCGGCGAAGCTGCCTTCGTTCGGCACCGGGTGCCCGCCGATAAAAGAGCGCCAGCCCGGAATTTCTCCCGGAGGCTGGGCCGGAACCACGAGGATGCCCTGCGGGCGAAAATCGGGCGCAAGCGCGGCGGTTAGGCCCTCGGCCATGGCAAATGAGGCCTTGCCGAAAGCGATTCCGAGGATTTCGTCGAAATGGCGCAAATCGAAGGCGGCGCCATTGATAAAAATACGCGAGCCCTGGCGGGCAAGCTTGCGTTCGATCGTGGCCGGGATGCGGATCGCGGCCAGCGTCTCGCGGAAGGCGCGTTCGGCAACCCGCTTCACGCCTTTTCGAGCGCCGCTGCGCCCGCGCGGGCGACATCGCAATCCTGATCCTCGCTTCCGGCGCTGACGCCGATGGCGCCAACGGACTGGCCATCCACGACGAGCGGGATGCCGCCGCGAATGGGCGTCTGCTGCGCGGGATTTGCGAGGGCGAGGCCGATGGTGAGCGCGACATTGACCTCGTTGCCGGACATTGCCGGGCCGGTGGGCGCGCGACGGGCGGCGGCTGCACGCGCCTTTACGAGCGAGACCGAAATGGAGGAGGGCTTCGCGCCGTCCATGCGTTCAAAGGCGAGGAGTTGGCCGCCATCGTCCACGACGGCGATATTCATAGGGCAGCGGATTTCCTCGGCGCGGCGGTGAGCGGCGTCGAGGACGGCGCGCGCGCCTTCGAGCGTGAGCTTGGGCTGATTGCGCGTCACGAGAGACATGGAAAAGGCTCCTTTCGCGGCCACCGGCGCGACCGGCGGCTAGGGGGATTGTAGCGCGTCTGCATTAAGGGCGTTGGGCGGCCGGCGGCCTCGCGCGAATGCGGCGGCGTTTTCGGCGGCGAGGATCGCCATATTGGTTCGCGTTTCCACCGAGCGCGACGGCGGGCCGGCCTCGGAGGAGAGGATGTACAGAAACGAGGTCTTTACCGTAGATTAGAACGGAATTTATGTTGCAGGGACAGGGGTTAAGGTGATTTCTAATCCCCGTACCGTAGATTAGAAAAGAGCGGTGGCTGCTTGGCTGTGCTTCTGGTGGTATCTGCCGCCCTCCTCCCCTTGGCGAGAAACCCCCGCGCTTTAGTTCATAGCATACCTTAACGAGAAAGTCAATCGAAATCGGCGGCGCCGAACGATTGAGGGCGGATTTGACGGGCGGTGAGATGGGCGACTATAGTTGCCGCGTCATTCACGCGGGCGCGCCGAAAGGCGAAAGCGCACGCCCGCGCACCGGATTTCGATATGGATGCCCGCCTTCCGCGCGACCTGCAAAAGCTCCTTGGCCGAGATGCCATCCTGCATCGGCCGGAGGACCTGCTGCTTTACGAATACGATGGCTCGGTGGAAGTGGCACGGGCGCAGGCCGTGGTGTTCCCGCAAACGACCGAGCAAGTAGCCGGAATCGCGAGGCTCGCGAATCGCTACCAGACGCCCATCGTGGGCCGTGGGGCGGGCACGGGGCTTTCGGGCGGGGCGCTGGCGAGGCGGGGCGGAATTTTGATCGTCTTCTCGCGGATGAACCGCATTCTGGAACTTGACCTGGGGAATCAGACCGCTCGGGTGCAGCCGGGGGTGGTGAATGCGGACCTGAGCGCGGCGGTGGCGCACGCGGGGCTGCACTTCGCGCCCGATCCATCGAGCCAGAAGGCGTGCACGATCGGCGGAAACGTGGCGGAGAATTCGGGCGGGCCGCACACGCTGGCGTATGGGGTGACGGCGAACCACGTGGTGGCGCTGCAGGTGGTGACACCCGAAGGAGAAGTGGTGCGCATCGGCAGCGCCGCGCCGGACGCGCCTGGCTACGATCTGGCGGGGCTCTTCGTAGGGTCGGAGGGCACGATTGGCCTGGCGACAGAAATCACGGTGAAGCTGACGCGGCTGCCGGAGGCCGTGAAGACGCTGCTCGCCGTGTTCGACACGGTGGACGACGCGACGGAAACGGTGGTGGAAATTACGGCGCGGGGAATCACGCCAGCGGCGTGCGAGATGCTGGACGGCTGGACGCTGCGCGCGGTGGAGGCGTACGTTCACGCGGGATTTCCGCTCGATAGCGGGGCGGTGCTCTTGATGGACGTGGACGGGCTGCGCGAAGCCGCGGAGTCGCAGGCGAAGGCCGTGGCGGACGTGTGCCAGGCGCACGGCGCGCGCGAGGTGCGCGTGGCGCGAGACGCGAAAGAGCGGGATCTGCTGTGGAAGGGCCGGAAGAACGCGTTTGGCGCTGTTGGACGGCTTTCGCCAACCTATTACGTCCAAGACGGCGTGATTCCGCGAACCAAACTGCCCGCGACGCTGCGGCGAATTGACGCGATCGGGAAAAAGTACGGCTTCGAGATCGGCAATATTTTTCATGCGGGCGACGGCAATCTGCATCCGATCATCCTGTTTGACGCGCGCGATCCGGAGCAATTCCGGCGCGCCGTGGGGGCTTCGGACGAAATCATTCAGTACTGCATCGAAATGGGCGGCTCGATCACGGGCGAGCACGGCGTGGGGATGGAAAAGGACCGGCTGATGCCGCTGCTCTTCAGCGAGGCGGAATTGGATTTGATGCGGCGCGTGCGAGACGCATTCAACCCGAAGGGCATACTCAATCCAGGAAAGATTTTCCCGGCGGGCAAGGGATGCGGCGAGATTCACGTCCGGCCACTGCCTACCGCGGGCGCGGCGACGCCGGCATGAGCGTCGCGCGCGCAAGCTGCGCCGCACGGCTGGGCGAAATCGCCGGCGCGGGGCACACGACCGAAGACCCGGCGCAGCTTGCGGGCTACGCGATTGAAGGCGCTGCGCCGCGCGCCGCGGTGCGGCCCGCATCGAGCGCCGAAATTGCGGAGATCATAAAATTCGCGGTTTCGGAAAGGCTTGCGATTGTGCCCTGCGGGGCGCGAACGAAACTCGGCATCGGCTTGCCGCCGCGGCAATACGATATTGCGCTGGACCTGACGCGCATGGACCGCGTGATTGCGTTCGATCCGGGCGATTTGACGCTCAGCGTGGAGGCGGGCATTCCCTTCCGCCAAGTGCAAGCTGCGCTCGCCGAACACGGGCAGTTTCTGCCGCTCGCGCCGCCCTGGATGCGGCGCACCACCGTGGGCGGGACGATTGCGGCGGGGATGGATGGGCCGCTGCGGCAGCTTTACGGAACGGCGCGCGATTTTGTGCTCGGCATGGAGTTTGTGACCGGGGACGGCGTGGCGGCGAAAAGCGGCGGGCGCGTGGTAAAGAACGTGACCGGCTACGACCTGCACAAGCTGATGATCGGGGCGCTGGGAACGCTGGGCATCCTGACGAGAATCAACTTTCGGACGTTTCCGGCGCCGACCGGGGCGCGGGCGATGATCGCGTGCTTCGATGCCGCGAGCGGGGCGCTCGATCTGCCGCGGCGAATCGCGCAATCGCCGCTGCGTCCGCTGACGGTGGACGTGCTGAGCCCGGCGGCGCACGAACTGCTTTCTAGCGCGGTGGCGGGGCAGGCGGATTCGCGGCCACCGGGCGAAAGTGCGTTTCGCGAGGGGTGCTGGGTGCTGGGCGCGGGATTCGCGGGCGATGAATCGGCGTGCGCGCGCTATGAGCGGGAACTGCGCGCGATGGCGGCCGAGGCGGGGGCAACGGGCGCCGTGGTGCTGAGCGAAGAGGACACGCGAGTCTTTTTTGCGCGCCACCGCGAATGGATTCCGCTTGTGCTCGAATCGTTCGCGGATGCGGCGATCCTGAGGATTGGAGTGCCGCCGGCGCGGATGGGCGAAATTCTAGAGATGGCGACGAATGCGGCGGGGGAGCAGGGGCTGCGTTGCGCTGCGATCGCGCGCGGGGCGGGCGTGATTTATTTTGCTCTGCTGGCGGATGCGGCGAGAAGGGATGCGGAGAAGGCGGCGCTGGCGGCAGGGCTGATTCAGGCGGCGTGCGCTTCCTTGGGCGGGCATGCGACGGTTCCGTGGTGTAAAGCAGAGTGGAAGGGGTCGTTCGAGGTGTGGGGGGGCGAATCGGGGGCGGTGGCACAGATGCGGAAGATGAAGGGTGTGTTTGATCCCGGCGGGGCGCTGAGTCCGGGGCGATTCGTGGGAGGGATATGAACCGCGTGCCATCTCGAGTGCGAAGACCATGACTACACCGGTGCAAGCGGCGCCGCCGCAATCGGATGAAGAATCGCAGCGGGAGTTTGCCCGGACGCTGAGCGGATTTTCGTGCCGGGATAAGCCGGAATATGAGGATTACGCGCGCTGCATTCATTGCGGGCTGTGCCTGAATCACTGCCCGACCTACCGATTGTGGGGCCGGGAAGCCGATTCGCCGCGGGGCCGCATTCGGCAGATTTTGCTGGTGGATCAGGGGCGGCTGGAGCTTGGTCCGGCTTTCGTGCGGCACATGGACCTGTGCCTGGATTGCCGGGCGTGCGAGACGGCATGCCCTTCGGGCGTGGAATACGGGAAGCTGGCGGAACTGGCGCGGGCGCAGATCGAGCAGAAGTACCGGCGAGGATGGCGGGCGCGCGCGGCGCGCGAGATGGCGTACCGGCGGCTGCTGCCCTATCCGCGGCGGATTGCGGCGCTGGGACGAGCGATTCGCTTCTATCAGCGCTGCGGCATTCGCGCGGCGGCGCGCGCCAGCGGCCTGCTGTGGCTCATGGGTCTGCGCGAGCGCGAGATGCTGCTGCCGCGGATGGATTCGAAATTTTTCTTTTCGGAACTGGGCAAGACTTTTCCGGCGCACGGGGCAAAGCGCGCGCGGGTGGCATTTTTTGCGGGTTGCGTGGCGCAGGTGGCATTTGCGGAGCTGAACCGCGCGACGGTGCGGGTGCTTCAGGCGAATGGCTGCGAGGTGGTGATCCCCGGCGGCCAGGTATGCTGCGGGGCGCTCGGGGCGCACGCGGGCGTCCGCGAGACGGCGCGGGAGCTGGCGCGAGCGAATTGCGCGGCGTTTGCGGCGAAAGACTTCGATGCGATCCTGACGAATGCGGCGGGCTGCGGTTCGACGCTGAAGGAATATGGAGGGCTGCTCGGAGCGGATGCGGGGCGCGGCGCGGCGGAGGAGTTTGCCGCGAAGGTCCGCGACGTGACGGAATTTCTGGACGACCTGGGGCTCGCGGCGACGCCGCGGCCGGTGCCGCTGCGCGTGACGTATCAGGATTCGTGCCATCTGGCGCACGGCCAGAAAATACGCGAGGCGCCGCGGCGGCTGATCCGCGCCGTGCCGGGCGTGGAGTTTGCGGAGATGGCGCTGGCCGATCAGTGCTGCGGGTCGGCGGGGGTGTACAACGTGACGGAGACGAAATCGTCGCTGGAGCTGCTGGCTGTGAAAATGGATGCGGCGCGGGAGACGGGCGCGCGGGCCATCATTACCGCCAATCCCGGGTGCATGTTGCAATTGCGGGCGGGGGCAGAGCTGCACCGCACGGGGCAGGAAGTGCTGCACGTGATTGAGTTGCTGGACCGGGCATTGGCAGACGCCTGACGCCATGCTGCGTTCATGAGCCGGCTGAACGTATGCCTTCCCGGACAGGGACGAGATCGCCGAACCGATTGGCCCTACCGGTTTTGCCGTATGGACCGGCGGCTTTACGGGGGATAATCTTTGGATTTTCGGCCGGATTTCGGCCCCGGTCCAGCCCGCGGATTTCCAGTTGCGCCCTGAGGATGCCCGAGTGTAATCATGGCTGGATAGAGGTGCATGTGAGCAAAGAAAGCGATTTGACGAAATCCATGCAGGGTGCACCTGGCGCGACAACGGAAGATCAGGTTCAAACTCAGGTTCAAGCGCCCTCGGGATCATGGCGGCCGGAAGATCCGTTCCGGCTTCTGGTGGAATCGGTTCAGGACTATGCGATTTTCATGCTGGACCGGCACGGGAACGTCAGCACGTGGAATATCGGCGCGCGGCGCATCAAGGGATATGAACCGGAGGAAATCATCGGGCGGCACTTTTCATGTTTCTATCCGGAGGCGGACGTGGCGGCAGGCAAGCCGCAGCGCGAGCTGGAAATCGCGGCGGCGGAGGGCCGGATTGAGGACGAGGGCTGGCGGGTGCGCAAGGATGGATCGCGGTTCTGGGCCAGCGTCACCATCGCCGCGCTGCGCGATGAGGCCGGGAGGCTGGCGGGCTTCGCGAAGGTGACGCGCGATTTCACGGAGAGAATGCAGACGCACGAAAATCTACAGCGCGAAATTCAAGAAAAGGTGGAAGCGCAGAATAAGCTGGCGACTTCCGAGCGGGCGCTGCGCAAGCTTTCGTTGCATCTGCTGCGCATCCAGGAAGATGAGCGCCGGCGGATCGGGCGCGACCTGCACGACAGCCTGGGCCAAAGCCTCTCGCTACTGAAGATGAAGCTGGACATGCTGGATCGGGCGATCAGCGCGAGGAAGATCGAGGGCGCCAAGGAGACGGTAAGCGAGTCTTCGTCTCTGGCGGCGGAGGCGATCAAAGAGGTGCGCACGATCTCGTACCTGCTCTATCCGCCGATGCTGGAGGAGACCGGGCTGAAATCCGCGATCCTGTGGTATGTGGAAGGATTTACGAAGCGAAGCGGGATTGAGGTGACTCTCGATGCTGATCCCGGCTTTGGGCGATTGCCGCGCGACGCCGAGTTGGCGATCTTCCGCGTGCTGCAGGAGGGTTTGATCAACGTTCACCGGCACTCCGAAAGCTCGGTGGCGCGCATTCGGCTTTTGCGAAGAGGCGGCGTGGCCGTGCTTGAGATCGAGGACCAAGGAAAAGGCATTCCGCAATTCGAGGAAGGCGCGCAGGATTGGCGGGGATCGCTGGGCGTGGGCATCCGCGGAATGGACGAGCGAATGCGGCAGATCGGCGGCAGCCTTGAAATCAATACGACCGGCGAAGGAACCAAGCTGACGGCAATGGTTCCGTGGGGCGAGCCGAAGGCCGCGGCGGGCGCGTCGTCGAGTTGAGGCAAGAATTGGCGGCGAATCAGCCTGAAAGTTCGAACTGACCCGCGGCGCGAAAATTTCAAAAAAGTTCCCCACCAGCAGCCCTCGGCGCTGTAGAATCACGCCCATGGCTAAAGGATGGGAAAGCAAGTCGGTGGAAAGTCAGGTTCAGGACGTGCAATCCAGGGTTTCCCGCGGCTCGACGAACCGCTTGAGCCCGGCGCAGATGGATACGCTGCGGCGTAAGGAAGTGCTGCTTCTTTCGCGCACGCGGGTGGAGCGGGAGCTGCAATCCATTAACGACCCGCGGTATCGCGATCAGCTCAATCGGGCGCTTTCCGACCTGAACGAGCAACTTTCGGCGCTGGCCGAGATCGCCTGAGCTTTCACCGCCCGAGTGAGCAGCGGGCGCTTCGGCGGCCCGCCTCGGAACGGCAATTGCAGCGGCGCGGGCAGGCTATTCGCGCTGGCTGCCCGGTTCTATTTCTTCGCTGAAAACCACCCCTACGCCCGTCTGATTTTCTTCGCTGCCCGGATCGCAGTGAACCACCGTGCCGCGAAGCGAGAGCAGGCTCGAGCGATTCTTATCCCCCGCCGCTTCGATCATCACTTGCAATTCGGATTGCAGGCGGGGGCGATTCGCAAGGACAAGATAGGCGCCCTGAAGGCTTAGGTCGCGCACGGTGGCTTGCTCCTCGAAGGGGGCGCCGGCGTCGGATTGGCCACGGACCGTGGCGCTGAAGCGGAGGCGGCGGCGCTGGCCAAGGCGGGATTCGCGCAGGGAGAAATCCACGCCGCGTTCGCTGAGGGCGATGGACATGCCTTCGGTGGCGGCCCAGGTGGCGGGAAATTCCCGGCGGGCGGCGGCGAGGAAGCCGTCCACGATTTTATCGGATGAATCCGGGTCGTGATGGAAGAGGACCAGGTTGCGCGCTCCGGCATCGCGAGCGACTTTGACGCCTTCGAGCCAGCTTGAATGGCCCCAGCCTTTGCGGTCGCCGGCGACTTGCTCGGGCGAATACTGCGCATCGTAGATCAGCACGTCGGCGCCGCGGGCAAGTTCGCGGAGGTTGCGATCGAACTCGGGGACGCCGGGCTCGTTGTCGGTGGCGTAGACGACCGAGCCGCCGGCGGTGTCCATGCGATAGCCGAGGCAGCCCTGGGGATGATTCAGCCAGGCGACGGAAATTTGCGTCTCGCGGATTTTCCAGCGGTCGCCGCCGGCAACTTCGCGGAAGGAGCGCGCGGCCGACATCATGCTGACGTCTACGGGGAAGTACGGGCTGGCGAGCTGGGCTTCGAGGACCTGGCGAAGGCTATTGGGGCCGAGGGCCTTCGATTGGAAGCTGCAAAAGTGGAAGCGGTTCTGCGGCTCGAAAAACGGATGGAAGAACGGAATGCCCTGGATGTGATCCCAGTGATAGTGCGTGACGAGGACGTGGGCTTCGATTCCGACGGCGGCGCGCGCCTGTGCCCACTGATTGCCGAGCATGCGCAGGCCCGTGCCGCAATCGAGGATGAAATGGGAGCCGTCGGGGGCGGTTAATTCAAGGGAAGGCGTGTTGCCGCCGTAACGCCAGGTGTCGCGTTCGAGGGTGGGAGTGGAGCCGCGCACTCCCCAGAAGACTAGTTTGGTGACCTTATGCGCCATCGCCGGGCGAATCAAGATGCGCGCCCTGTCCCCCCGCGGATGTGAACCGCCACGACGGGAGTCATGGTAGGCGGTGCCACGGAGCGAAGTCAACGCGTTTTGCGGGGGGCGTTTTGCGGGGGGCGTTTTGTGCGACGCGGAGGGGCGCTTCCGCGCGCTTGTGGCCGATGGCACCCCGGCCGAGTATAATCACCGGATGCAAACGGCGCGCGGAAACGAAAAAATGCACGGCACGACCGTGCTGTGCGTCCGCAAGGACAACAAAGTGGTGCTGGCGGCGGACGGGCAAGTGACGCTGGGCGAAGGCGTGATCAAGCATAACGCGCGCAAGACGCGCCGCATCTACAACGATAAGATCGTGGCGGGATTCGCGGGGAGCACGGCGGACGCGCTGTCGCTTTTCGGGCGCTTCGAAAATAAGCTGCAGGAATATCACGGCAACCTGCCGCGCGCGGCGGTGGAGCTGGCGAAGGAGTGGCGCACGGATCGGTCGCTGCGCCACCTGGACGCGCTGCTGGTGGTGGCGGACGCGAAGAACACGTTTTTGCTTTCGGGCAACGGCGACGTGATCGAGCCGGACGATGGGATCACGGCGATTGGGTCGGGCGGGCCCTACGCGCTGGCCGCCGCGCGCGCGCTTGCCAAGCATACGAAGATGAGCGCCAAGGAGATCGCCCAGGAAGCCATGCGCATCGCCAGCGAAATCTGCATCTACACCAACGGGAATTTCAGCATCGAAGAAATATGAGCGATAAGAAACCGGAGAAGGACATGGTGATTTATTTGTCGGGCGATTCTCCTTCGGCCGAATCCGAGCCGCTGCCCTCGTTCGACGACTTGACGCCGCGGGAAATCGTGGCGGAACTGGATAAATATATCGTGGGGCAGAACGCGGCCAAAAAGGCGGTGGCTATCGCGCTGCGCAATCGCGTGCGGCGGCAAAAGCTGGCGCCGGAACTGGCTGAGGATATTCTGCCGAAGAACATCCTGATGATCGGGCCTACCGGCGTGGGCAAAACGGAGATTGCGCGGCGGCTGGCGCGGCTGGCGGGATGCCCGTTCGTGAAGGTGGAAGCCTCGAAGTACACGGAAGTTGGATACGTAGGGCGGGACGTGGAATCCATGGTCCGCGACCTGGTGGAGACGGCGATTGACATGGTCCGCGAGGAGAAGCTGGACGAAGTGGCCGAGCGCGCCGAGCAAGCCGCCGAGGAGCGGCTGCTGGATTTGCTGCTGCCCTCTTCGCCTGCGCCCGCCGAGGCAGCGGCCAGCGAGGAGGCCCAGCGCCGCGAACAGGCGCAGAGGACGCGCGAAAAACTGCGCGGGCAACTGCGCGAGGGGAAGCTGGACCAGCGCATGGTAGAGGTGGACGTGCGCGAACGCTCGATGCCGTCGTTCGAGATCGTCACCAACCAGGGCGTCGAGGAGATGGACATCAACATGAAGGATATGTTCTCCAACTTCATGGGACAGCAAAAAAAGAAGCGCAAAATGACGGTTTCCGAGGCCTTCGATTACCTGATCCAGGAAGAAGAAAGCCGATTGATTGACATGGACCAGGTGACGCGGATCGCGGTGGACCGCGTGGAGCAAATGGGAATCCTCTTTATTGACGAGGTGGACAAAATCGCGGGCCGCGAATCGGGCCACGGCCCGGATGTGTCGCGCGAAGGCGTGCAACGCGACATTCTGCCAATCGTGGAGGGCACCACGGTAAACACGCGGTACGGAATGGTTCGCACCGAGCACATCCTCTTCATCGCGGCGGGCGCGTTCCACACGACCAAACCCTCCGATCTGATCCCGGAGCTGCAGGGGCGCTTTCCGATCCGCGTGGAACTCAGTTCTCTTTCGGAGGCGGATTTCGTCCGCATCCTGACGGAGCCGAAGAACGCGCTGATCAAGCAGTACGTGGCGCTGCTCGACACGGAGGGCCTGAAGCTCTCGTTTACCGAGGATGCCGTCGCGTCTCTTGCGCGGTTCGCGGCGATTGTTAATGAGCAGACGGAAAACATCGGCGCGCGGCGCCTGCATACGATCCTTGAAAAGGTGCTCGAGGAGATTTCGTTCGAAGCGCCCGAAATGAAGAAGAAAAGCGTGAAGCTCGACGCCGCCTACATTCAGAAGCAGCTCGCGACAATCGTGAAGGACCAGGACCTGAGCCGCTACATCCTGTAAGAGCCCTGAATCGTGCAGAGCGCCTGCACTGCCTCGATGGCCGAGAAAACGCCCGATTGCCCTCGCGGGGCGCGGATTCGCGAACGGCGCACCGCCGCCCTGCTGCCGTTCATCCTTCTGCTTTCGATTATGACCGCGATGTGCGCGGGCGGGTGCGCTTCGCCGGGCGAGCCAGTGGCGCGCAAAGCAGCCGTTCCGCAGGCCATCGCCGATCTCGCCGTTCACCAGGAAGGCAACGACGCCGTCCTTTCGTTCACGATGCCGAAAGAGACGGCACGGGGGAAGGCGCTGACGAAGACGCCCTCGATCGAAATCTACCGCGCGTTTCAAAGCCCCTCGCCGAATCCCGCGGGTTCGCAGGCAACGGCTGCGCTGATCCTGACGATTCCTCCCGCCATGGTGGCTCGCTACGCGCAAGATGGCGGCGTCCGCATCTCCGATGCGCTGGAATCCGCCGACCTCGCCCGACATTCGGGCTGGACCGCCGAATACACGGTGCGGACAAGCATTTCGGGAAAGAAGCTTTCCGCGCCGTCGAACGCGGCGAGCATTCGCGTCTACCCCGCCGCGAATCCCATCGAGGATCTGAAGGCCTCGGTCACGGAGCATGCCGTACTGCTCTCATGGACCGCGCCGCAAGCAACGCTCGCGGGGGCTGCACCGACACCAGCGGACTATCATGTGTATCGGATGGAGAAGCCGGCGGCCGGCGCGGCTCCCAAACCTGCCGCTGCCCGTCCGGAGACTCCATTTTCCGCGCTTGAAGGGAAGAAATCGGCCGGGCAGGCTGGCTTCGTGCAAATCGGGGAAACGACCGCGCCCGGCTACTCAGACACGCACTTTCAATTCGGGGCAAGCTACGTCTATTCGGTGCGGAGCGTGCTGCCGTACGACGGCGAAAAATTGGAATCCGCGGACTCGAATGTGGTGGCCCTCACGCCGCGCGATGTGTTCCCTCCGGCGCCGCCGCAGGGGGTAGTGGTGGCTTACGTCTCGCCGCAGGCAGGGCGTCCGGCATATCTGGACCTTTCATGGGCGATCGGCACTGAAACCGACCTGGCGGGTTACAACGTCTATCGAAGTGAGGAAGCAGGCGCGCATGGAACGCGCGTCAACACCCAATTGTTGCCAACCCCATCATTTCGCGATATGAATGCCCAGCCCGGCCATCGCTATTTCTACACCGTAACCGCCCAGGACGGCGCCGGCAACGAAAGCGCGCCGAGCGCGGCGGCAAGCGGCGATGTCCCCGCGGAAAGCCAGTCCAGCCATGACAACCGATGATGATTTGCAGGCGCACGTCCGCGAGCTTGTGCCGCAGGAGATTCGACCCCATCCCCGCCGAAGCATGGGCCGCGCGATGCTCGTCACCGGGCTCTACACCGGCGCGTGCCTGATCGTGGTGATGCTGGGATCGCTGGTGGCGGCCAACAGAATTCCGCGCCTGGAGCCGTATGCACTGGAGCGAAACGCCGTTGCTTACTGCGTGTTCGTGCTTCTGATGTTCGTGCCGGTGGCGCGATTCCTGAACCGGCCGGGCCGGATGTTTGGAGCGGCGGTGATCGGATGGACGATGTTCGTGATTGCCTATGATTTTGCCGGACTGTATTTTCGCGATCTTTTCAACGTGCTTCGAACGCCCTTCCAGGCATTCGTGGAAGGGACGGCGGTGTACGGCATTCTGGCGGCGGCCGGATGGGTGGCGGCAATGATTTTGCACGCGCGCAACCATCCCATAACAAGCCGGCGGCGCCCGGCGAGCGGCGGCGCGAGGGATCGAGTGCGATGAAGCTCTGCCGATTTTATCCGCTGGAATCCGCGGGCGCCGAAGTGCGCGGCGGAATTGTGGAAGGCGACCGCGTACGCGAAATTCACGGCGAGCTTTGGGGAGCGCGTGAACTGACCGGCCGCGAATGGGCGGCAAGCGCCGTGAAGTTTATGCCGCCATCCGCACCGACAAAGATCGTGTGCGTGGGCAAAAACTATTCCGAGCACGCCGCCGAAATGGGAGGCACGCCGCCGAAGGAGCCGCTCATTTTCCTGAAGCCTTCCTCGGCGGTATTGCCGCCCGGGGGCCAGATCGTGCTGCCACGGATTTCCGAGCGCGTGGATTATGAGGGCGAACTTGGCGTGATTATCGGGCGGCGCTGCTCGCAGGTGCAGCCCGGCGAGCCAACCGGCGGCTACATCCTCGGCTATACGTGCCTGAACGACGTGACCGCGCGCGACCTGCAAAAGCGCGACGGGCAGTGGACGCGGGGGAAAGGCTTCGACACGTTCTGCCCGTTTGGTCCCGTGCTGGAAACAGAGCTGGACTTGGCGCAGGCAAGGGTCGAATCTTCGCTGAATGGAACCAGGAAACAGTCCGCGCCGCTGACCGAAATGATTTTTTCGGTTGATGCTATAATTCGATGGATCGCGCAGGTGATGACGCTGCAGCCCGGCGACGTGATCGCAACCGGAACTCCGGCGGGCGTGGGACCGATGGCGGCGGGTGACGTGGTGGAAGTGACCGTAAGCGGCGTCGGTACGCTGCGAAACGAAGTGGTCGCCGCGCGGTAGAGAGGCGAAGCCATGAAATTCTTCCTCGATACAGCGAATCCGGATGAAATCCGGCAGGCGGTTTCCTACGGCATCCTCGATGGCGTGACCACGAATCCCACGCTGGCGGCGAAAGAAAAGAAGCCCTTCAAGCAACTGATCCTGGAAATTTGCGACCTTCTCAAGGGCGGCATCGCGAATGCCGAAGTCGTCTCGACCGATTATGAAGGCATGCTGCGCGAAGCCCGCGAAGTGGTGAGCTGGCATCCCAACATCGTGGCGAAAATTCCGATGACGCCGGACGGGGTGCGCGCCCTGAGCACGCTTTCCCGCGAGGGCGTGCGGGTGAATATCACGCTGGTGTTCTCCCCATCGCAGGCGCTGCTGGTGGCGAAGGCGGGCGCCTACTTCGTGAGCCCGTTCCTGGGGCGGCTCGACGATATTTCGTGCGACGGGCTGGGAGTGCTGCGCGAGATCATGGAAATCTATCGCGCCTACGATTTCAAGACGCAAGTGCTGGCCGCGAGCCTGCGGCATCCGCTGCACGTGATCGAGGCGGCGAAGATGGGCGTGCACATCGGCACGATGCCCTTCAAGGTTTTCGAAATGTTGTTCAAGCATCCGCTTACCGACCGCGGTCTCGAGACATTTTTGAAGGATTGGGAGAAGGCGCGCGAAACGCTTGGCGGCATCGCTGACTCCGCGAGCGCACGCAAAGCCGCACGTTGAAAGACATCGTGTCCGATTGGCGGAATTTCCTTCCGGCCGCCGGGGCTGCCCTGCTGGTCGTGGCGGGCGCCTATTTTTGCCTGCGGCGCAAGCCGGAAAGCGTGAGCGATATCGAGCGCGGACGGCGCGCGTATCTGAATCGGGTGGGACGCATCGTGGAAGGCCAGATCGTGGAGATCACCGACCGGCCGGCTGGTTTGCCGGCGCCGAAGGAGGGCGGTTTCCTGAGCCGCAAGGGCTCCGCCGTGACCAATGGGGCGCTCAAGCTGCTCTACTACAGCTACTCGATTTCCGGCGTCACCTACGAAACCGCGCAGGACGTGACCGGGATGGAGGAGCGCATTCATCTGAGCCGGGTGGTTGCGGGCCAACCCGCCAGCGTCAAGTACGATCCCGCGAACCCCAGCAACTCGATTCTGCTTGCGGACGATTGGTCGGGCTTGCACTGAAATCGCAGGCATTCGTAACGCGCCATGATGCGAACGGCTGCGCGGCTGCCTTCGAGTACGACATTCACCCCGATTGTGAATAGACGGCTGCGCTCTTCCTCTCCGATTCCTTCCACCGCCGTCTAACTCGGAAATATTCGGGCGACGCGGGACGTATATTAAAGATGGCGCTGCGGGAAGGATTGGCCCCGCCGCGAGATTGGATGCGGCGGGCGCTTATTCGCAAGGTAATCGGCGGGACGGAGGCAGGAAGATAGGCATGAAGGGATGGCAAAAAGGGGGGATCGCGGCGGGCGGCGTGCTCGCGCTGGGCATCATCGCGTGGGTGAGCGCCTATCAGGCGAATAAGGGCGTGGTGACGGTGCAGACGGCGCACGTGGTGCGGCAGGACCTTACGTCGCTTGTGACCGCGTCGGGGGAAATTCGGCCGAAAAATTATACGAACGTTCTCGGCGAAGGCATCGGAAAAATCACGGACATCGCGGTGAAGGAAGGCGACCACGTAAAGAAAGGCGACGTGCTGCTGCATCTGGAAAATATTCAGCCCGGCGCGGACGTGCAGGCGCAGAAGGCAACGATTGACGCCGCGCATGCCGGGATGCGGGTCGCCTCCGCGAATTACCGCGCGGCGGTGGCCACGCTGGGGCAGCGCAAGGCGGAGCTGGATAAGGCGAAGTATGATTGGCAGCGTTCGCAGCAGCTTTATCAGGCGCAAATCATCGCCAAGCAGGACTACGACTCGAGCAAAGCCGCATACGACGGCGCGGTGGCGGCCGTCACTGCGGGGCAAGCGCAGGTGGACCAGGCGAAAGCATCGAGCGAGCAGGCGCGCTACACGCTGAGCCAGGCGCAAGCCATGCTGACGCACCAGGCGGACATCCTGCGCAAGACCACGTATCGCGCGCCGATCGGCGGCATCGTGAGCTATATCGCGGTTCGCGTGGGCGAAAACGTGGTGCCCGGAATTCAGAACGCCGAAGGCAGCTTCCTGATGACGATCTCCGACATGAGCATCGTGACGGCGGAAGTGAAGGTGGACGAGACGGACATTACTTACGTCCGAGATGGGCAGCCGGTGAGCGTGGAGATTGATGCGCTGCCCGGCAAAACCTTCCGCGGGCACGTGACGGAAGTGGGCGAGGACGCGATCCTGCGCACCTCCGGGCAGACAGCGATGACGGAAACGACCGCGAATACGCAGGAGGCGCGCGATTTTAAGGTGGTCGTCACGCTGGATAATCCGCCCCAAAACCTGCGGCCCGGATTATCGGCCACGGCAAAAATCGAAACGGCGCATCGCCACGACGTGCTTTCCATTCCGATTCAGGCGCTCGCGATGCGGTCCAAGCAGGAACTGGCGGAGGCTCGCAGCGGCACGACGGGGGGACGAGGCGTGACGCTGGCGGCGCCGAATTCGAACGACACCGGCGCGCAAAAGTCGGATATTCAGGGCGTCTTCGTGATTCGCGGCAGAAAAGCGGAATTCGTGCCGGTGCAGACCGGCGTCTCAGGCATTACCGATATCGAAGTCACCAGCGGGCTGCATGAAGGCGACGAGATCGTCACCGGCAGCTATAAGGTCCTGCGAGACTTGAAGCCGGGCGCAACGATTAAGGTGGATAATTCCATCCCACAGGCGACGCAAAGATCGAGCTAAGAGGTACAGGGGCGAATCTACATGGCTACCGAACATGCGGTTGCAACGCGCGGCTTCCGCGAGGATCTGGTTGCCGCCGGAGTCGTCATCAAGACAGAGGAGCTCTGGAAGACATACGAAATGGGGACGGAGCAGCTCCACGCGCTGCGCGGCGTCAACGTGGAGATTCACAAGAACGAGTACGTGGCCATCATGGGACCCTCCGGCTCGGGAAAATCCACGCTGATGAACCTGATCGGCTGCCTGGATACTCCTTCGAAGGGAAATTATTGGCTGGCGGGCCGGCTGGTGAGCGAACTCGATGACGACGAGCTTGCGTATATCCGCAACCAGGAGATCGGCTTCGTGTTTCAGACGTTCAATCTGCTGGCGCGCGCCACGGCGCTGCACAACGTGGAGCTGCCCATGATTTATAACGGCACGCCCGCGGAAGAGAGGCTCGAGCGCGCTCGGCAGGCGCTGAAGCAGGTGGATCTCGCCGATCGCATGATGCACAAGCCGAACGAGCTTTCGGGCGGCCAGCGGCAGCGCGTGGCGATTGCGCGCTCGCTGGTGAATCATCCTTCGATCCTGCTGGCGGACGAGCCCACCGGGAATCTCGATTCCACTACTGGCGAGGAAATCATGGCGCTCTTTGCGCGACTGCACGAAGGCGGCAACACGATCATTCTGGTGACGCACGAGCCGGACATCGCCACGCATGCCCATCGCGTCATCCGCCTGCGCGACGGCAAAATCGAAAAGGACGAGCGCACGCGCTAGCGCGTCCCGGCCGATGGTGCCTCTCCGGCACAATTCTGGTGCAGCGGATTGAGAATCGGGCTCAGAATTGCTAGGGTTTGCACATGGCCGGCCCACCGAGTGGCGAGCTTCATCCGGAGCTGAAACGGCGCAGCCAGCGCGTGCGCGCCCGCATTCCTATCGTTGTCCGCGTGCAGGATAATAAACACGCGAAACCGGAAAGCACGCATTCGCTGATCGTGAATGCGCATGGCGCGTTGATTATCCTTGCCGCGCGCGTCTCGCCCAACCAATTCATCATCGTAGAAAATCCGGCGACTAATCAGGAACTGCTGTGCCGCGTCACCGGCACCGGCGCCACTTTCATGGGGAAGACGCAGGTCGCCGTCGAGTTCATCAAGCCTTCGCCGGAGTTCTGGGGATTGCCCGCGCCGCCCGCGGATTGGGGCGCCGGCTCGCCGCTATCTCCCTCGCGGTTGCGATCGAAGGGAAGCTGATCATCCGAACACCGCGTTGTGATCTCCGCAATCGTGCGCTATCCTGCCCCGAATGGTTGATATTCATTGCCACATACTTCCCGGCCTGGACGATGGCGCCGAAAATATGGACATCGCCTGCGCCATGGCGGAGATGGCTATCGCCGACGGAGTGACGCATATCGTCGGCACGCCGCATGCCAGCCCGCGCTATCGCTTCGATCCTGAACTGGTGAAGGAACGGCAGGAGCAGTTGCAGGCGCGCTACCACGGCCGCCTGACGGTTGCGACGGGCTGCGATTTTCACCTGAGTTTCGAGAATCTCGAGGACATTCGCCGCGATTCCGCTCGCTACACCATTCATCAGAAAAATTATCTGCTCGTGGAATTCGCGGACTATTCGATTCCGCCGGCGATGGACCAGGCGCTGCATCGGCTGCAGCTTGGCGGCGTGCATCCGATTGTGACGCATCCGGAGCGCAATCCGTTGATTCGCGCGCAGCCCGATCATCTCTACCGCTGGCTGCGGCAGGGCTGCTACGCTCAGGTGACGGCACAATCGGTGCTCGGGCAATTTGGCCGCGCCGCGCAGCAGATCGCGGACACGTGGTTGCGCGCCGGGGCGGTGCACTTCATCGCCAGCGACGCGCACAACATCACCAGCCGTCCGTTGCGACTGAAGCAGACGTACGACCACGTGGCAAAGCAATACGGGGAGAAGATGGCGCGCGCCCTGCTGGTGGATAACCCGCGCGCGGCGTTCGATGGGGAGCCGCTGCCGTGCGTGCCGGAATTGCCGGACAAGTTAGGGAAGGAACCGGCGGCTCGCAAGCCGCCTAAAAAGCGAAAGCGATTCTGGTTCTTCTGATCGGCGCTACCGCGGCTGCGAGACCAAGCCCGCCACTGTATCCATTAGATCGAATTTCGTGAGGACTTCGCGCCGTCCGCCGGGCATTTCGACAAACACGGCGGGGCTATCGTGGCTCAGGATGTGCGTCACGCGCTCGACGGGCGCATTCGCGGGCACCTGCGGCAGCGGCGCGCCCATCACTTCGCGGATCACGAGCTTTCGCAGGTCTTTGCCTTGCAGCGCGAGATTCAGAATCTGATCTTCGAACACGGTGCCGATCGGATTTTCTTCCTCGAAGACAGGCAACTGCGAGATGTCCTGCTGCTGCATCGTGTGCAGGGCGTGGAAAATCGTTTGATATGGCCGCGCGACGATCAGCTCGCGTTCCTTGCCCTTGGCGCGCTTGGCGCGCACCACGTCCGCCACCGTCAGCGTCACTTCGGCCTCGACGTAGCTGTGCTCGCGCATCCAGGCGTCGTTGTAGATCTTGCTGAGGTAGCGCGTCCCCGAATCGGGCAGGAACGCCACAACTAAGTCGCCGGGGGCCGCTTGCTTAGCTACCTGCAGGGCGGCGTGGACGCAGCCGCCGCTCGAGCCGCCCGCGAAAATTCCCTCTTGCTTCGCCAGGCGGCGCGTCCAGACGAAGCATTCCTCGTCGCTCACGCGGATGCAATCGTCCAGGATTTTCAAATTCATCGTGCCCGGGAAGAAATCCTCGCCGATGCCTTCCACCACGTAGGTCGCGGCTTTGCCCACGTTTCCCGTTTTCACGAATTCGTAATAGAGCGAGCCGGCCGGGTCCACGCCGATGATCTTAATCGCGGGATTCTGTTCCTTCAGGTACTTGCCCGCGCCGCTGATGGTGCCGCCGGTGCCCATTCCGCACACGAAATGCGTGATCTTGCCGTCGGTATCTTTCCAAAGTTCGGGGCCCGTGGTGTGATAGTGCGCCTCCGGATTCATCGGATTCTCGTATTGGTTCGGATAGAACGAATTCGGAATCTCGCGCGCCAGTTTCTTCGCCACGGAATAATAGCTGCGCGGGTCTTCGGGCTCGACGGCCGTGGGGCAGACGATCACTTCGGCGCCAAAAGCCTTCAGCAAATCTATTTTTTCGCGTGATTGCTTGTCGTTGATCGTGAAAACAACCTTATAGCCGCGCACCGTGGCCACCAGGGCCAGCGCCACGCCGGTATTGCCGGACGTGCTTTCGATGATTGTGCCGCCGGGCTTCAGCAGGCCGCGCCGCTCCGCCTCATCAATCATCCAACTGCCGATGCGGTCCTTCACCGACCCGCCCGGATTCATGAAATCGGCCTTCACCCACACGGTCGCGGGCAGGTCCTTGGCCAGCCGATTCAAGCGAATCAGCGGCGTATCTCCCACAGCGTCGAGGATGTGATTGCATTTCACGGGAGTGGTCCGGCTGGACTAGATTAGAGACTTCGCCCAAGCCTGTCCAGCGCGAGTTTCCCGATCCGGCAGCGGCGCGGACACTCATCCTGGATATGCCGGACGTGGCCCTTTACAATCTCCCCTGCATTGCACAGAATCCCTGCGCGCATTTACCGGAGGAACTCCATGGCGGCATCGAAGCGGGTGGGCTACGCGGTGATCGGGCTGGGCAAAATTTCGGAGCACGCCGTATTGCCCGCGTTCCGCCACGCCAAGAAATCGCGGCTCATCGCCGTGGTGAGCGGCGATGCGAAGAAGGCCAAGCGCTTTGCCGCGCGCTTCGGCGCTAGCGAACATGCCACCTACGACACGTTCGACCAATGCCTGCGCAACCCCGAAATCGAAGCCGTCTACATCGCCAGCAACAACGGCAGCCATTTGCAATTCACCCTGCGCGCCGCCGCCGCGGGAAAGCACGTCCTTTGCGAAAAGCCGCTGGCAAATAGCGCCGCCGAGGGCCGCGAAATGGTGGATGCCTGCCGCCGCGCACGCGTGAAGCTGATGACCGCCTATCGCAAATATTTCGAGCCTGCCTGCCAGGATTTAAAGAAAATTCTCGATTCCGGGAAGCTCGGCCGCCTGAAATTCATCCACACTGCTTTCAGCGTGAACCTGCCCGCAAGCCAGGTGTGGCACCTGAGCCAGGCGCTGGCGGGAGGCGGATCGCTGGTGGACGTCGGCGTCTATTGCGTCAACACAATCCGAATGCTCACCGGGCTCGAACCCACCGAAGCGAGCGCCTATTCGTGGGCCACGGACGCGGTTCGTTTCCGCGACGTGGACGAGACAACCTCCTTCCAACTGAAATTCCCCGACGGGCTCTACTTGCAAGGCACCAGCAGCTTTGCGGCGGCGCTCGGATCATTCCTCCAGATTCACGGCGAAAAGGGATGGGCCGCACTCGATCCTGCGTATGCCTTTGACGACCGCCGCAGGCTATTCGGGAAAATCGGCACAAAGTGGTTCGAGCGAAACTACAAAATGACGGACGAATTTGCGCCGCAGCTCGACCACCTTGCCGAGTGCATCCGCGCAAACCGCGAACCCAAGCCCGACGGTCGCACCGGCGTACGCGACATGGTGATCATGGAAGCCATCTACCAGGCCGCGCAGACCGGCCGCGCCGTTACGGTCCCTTCGCCCGCCTGAACGCAGGCCGCAAGGCGCTCTTGCGCCTGCGCACAATCCCGCCGCTCCTTCCGCGCACGGCCCGCCGGATGCGATAGAATGGCACTCCGATGGAAAGGCTATACCGCGCGACGATGCGGATCGCCGACGGCACGCTCTTCGGCCGCCTGGCATTCACCTTCCTGGTGATCTGCGCGGCCGGGCTCGGCGCCGCGGGCGGGCTGCTCTTCGTGTACACAAGCGACCTGCCGGAAATTCACGCGCTGCAGGATTATCGGCCCAACGTCGTCACCGAACTCTACGCGGACGACGGCCAATCCATCGGCACGTTCGCCGTCCAGCGCAGGATCCTCGTCACCTACAATCAAATTCCCAAGGTGCTGCGCGACGCCGTAATCAGCACCGAGGACCAGCATTTCGAGGAGCACTTCGGCGTGGACCTGCCGCGCGTGCTCGAAGCGGCCTGGCGCGACGCGGCCGAGCATCGCATCGTGGAAGGCGCAAGCACGCTGACGATGCAATTGGCCGGCAACCTCTTCCTGAACCGCGCCGATCGCAGCTTTCATCGCAAATTCGAGGAAACCCTGCTCGCCATCCAGATCGAGCGCCATTACACGAAAGACCAGATTTTCACGATGTACGCGAACCAAATTTACATGGGCGCGGGCAACTATGGGTTTGAAGCGGCCTCCGAATATTACTTCAGCCGCCATCTCGCCCAGCTAACGCTGCCCGAAGCGGCCCTGCTGGCGGGCATGATTCGCGGGCCGATTTACAATCCGGTGCTGCATCCGCAACGCGCGCTTGCCCGCCGGAACCTGGTGCTTTCGCTGATGGCCCGCGACCGCAAAATCACCCGCGCAGAGGAGGCGGCTGCGCGCAAGGCGCCGCTTGGGCTTCACGTGGCCGCCTCGCGCGACGATCTCGCCCCGTATTTTATCGAGGATATTCGCCAATATCTTGAGCACACCTATGGCACCACGGCGGTTCACGAGCAGGGGCTGCGGGTCTACACCACGCTCAATATCGCCATGCAAAAAGCCGCCGATCGCGCCGTCCGCGATGGCTTGCACGCCTACGACCGCCGCCATGGCTGGCGCGGCAAGCTGCCCAACATCCTCGGGGAGCACCTGGGCACGATCGAGGACTACGATGATGACGATTGGCACGAGCCGATTCACGAAGGCGACTACGTCACCGGCCTCGTCACCTCGGTGCAGCCGACGTTCGCCTGGATCAAGGTTGGCGCGTATCACGCGATGCTCACGCCCGCGGATTTCGCGTGGACCGGCCGCAAATCGCCGGCGGACCTGCTGAAGGCTGGCGATCTGGTGTGCGTCTCGATTAAGCGCCTTGCCGGAACCACCGCGGAAGTGCAGCTCGAGCAAGTGCCAACCGCTCAGGCTTCCCTGCTCGCGATTGACAACGCTACCGGCGAAATCAAGGCCATGGTCGGCGGCTACGATTTCGAGCAATCGAAATACAACCGGGCGACGCAATCCATGCGGCAGACGGGAAGCTCCTTCAAAGTCTACGTCTACGCGCAGGCCTTGCAGGACGGCATGACGCCCTTCGACACCGTGATGGACGAGCCCGTCAGCTATCGCAGCGGCGGCACGGAATATTCTCCGCACAATTACGATAATAAATTCGAAGGCCGCATCACCCTGCGCCGGGCGCTCGCCGATTCGCGGAATATCCCCGCGGTCGAGCTGCTCGATAAGGTCGGAATCGAAAACGTGATCGGCCTGGCACGCAAATTCGGCATCTCGAGCCCGCTGCCTCCCTATCTTCCCCTCGCATTGGGCGCCGCCGATCTCACACTGATGGAGCACACGTCTGCCTTCACCGTGTTTCCCGATGACGGCATTCACCTCGATCCGCATTCGATCCGCCGCGTCACATCCTATGACGGCGCCATGCTCGAGGAAGACCGGCCGAAGGTGACCGACGTGATTTCGCCAGACGTGGCGCGCTCGATGGTGGCCATGCTCGAGGACGTGGTGCAATTCGGCACCGGCGTGCGCGCCAAAAAGCTCGGCCGCCCTTCCGGCGGTAAAACAGGCACGACCAATAATTTCACCGACGGCTGGTACATCGGCTTCGTTCCGCAGATCACCTGCGGCGTCTGGGTGGGCAACGACAATCCCAGCATCTCGCTCGGCAAGAAGGAAACCGGCGGCGCCGTGGCCCTGCCGATCTGGCTGGAATTCATGCAGGCCGCGACGCACGGAATGCCCGTCGAGGATTTTCAGAACGTGGTGCCGCTCGAAAAGCTGCCGCAGGCCCGGCTTGTGCAGGTGGATACGCCAGACACTGCGCCGCCCGCCGATCCCGCCGAGCAGGGCCTGACGCCCACAACCCGCTCGGCCGCGCCCGCAGCACCAGGCACGCCGCCCGCAAAAGTGCCGCCCGCCGTTGCGCCAAACCGCGCTGCGCCGGCCCCCACTCCAGCCGTCGCGCCAGCCAAACCCGTAAGGACCTCGGCTTCGCTCGCCGCACCGGGCACGGTGCTCCTGCCGACCCACGCGGCAGCCACACCTTCCAGGCCGCACTAATTTTCACGCTGCGTCGCGCTGACGCAACTCTCCCAGCCTCTTGTTAATGCTAAACTGAGCTTCTCTGTTCTCAGGGGCAGGCTTAATGGGAAAACAGCTTTTCGGCACCGACGGCATCCGCGGCGTTCCCGGCGAATATCCGCTGGATGATCGAACTCTCGAGCGCGTCGGCTTGGCGCTCGGCGGATATCTGCGCGATCATGCAAGCTCGCCGCGCGTGCTGATCGGCCGCGATACGCGCGAATCCGGCCCGCATCTTTTCGAACGCCTCGCGGCGGGCCTTGCCGCGGGCGGCGCGCAGCCCGTCTCCGCAGGCGTGCTGACGACCCCGGGCGTCGCTTGGCTGGTCTATCGCGAGGAATTTGCCGCCGGCGCCGTGATCTCCGCGTCGCACAATCCGTATCACGATAACGGCGTGAAATTGATCGCCTCCTCGGGGATGAAATTTCCAGACGCCGTCGAGGCCACACTCGAGAAGGTGATCCTTTCGGCCAATGGCTCTTCGCCGGCCGCAGCCGCGATGCGGCTCGATGGCGACTCAAAGCTCCACGAGGATTATCTCGAGGGCTTGCGCCAAGCCGTCTTGCCGGGTGCTAAGCTCGCCGGAATGAAGATCGTGCTCGATTGCGCGAATGGCGCGGCCAGCAAGCTCGCGCCGCGGCTTTTCGAATCGCTCGGTGCGAAGATCATCGCGATCCACACCTCGCCCGACGGCCGAAATATCAATGACGGCTGCGGCTCGCTCCATCCCGAAAAGATGCAAAGCCTGGTTGCGGAGTCCGGCGCAGCCATGGGAGTCGCGTTCGATGGCGATGCGGACCGCGCGCTTTTTTCGGATGCCGCCGGAAAATTGGTGGATGGCGATGGAATTCTGCTCGTTGCCGCGCGCTACATGAAATCCACCGGCGCGCTGAAGGGCGATACGGTTGTGGGTACCACGATGGCCAATCTGGGCCTCGAGCGCGCGCTGGAAGGCTCGGGCCTCAAGCTCGCCCGCACGGCCGTCGGCGATCGCTACGTCCTCGAGGAAATGCAACGCATCGGCGCGAACCTGGGCGGCGAGCAGAGCGGCCACATCCTCTTCCTCGACGACGCCACCACCGGCGACGGCATGCTCACGGCCCTGAAAATGGCGTCCATCGCATCGCTTGCCGGCCCGCTCGACAGGCTCGCCGCCGATTTGAAAATTTTCCCGCAGAAAATCGTCAACGTCCGCGTGAAATCCAAGCCACCCATCGAGTCCCTTCCGGCAATCGCGAGCGTGCTCGCCGAAGCCGAAAAATCGCTGGGCGCCTCCGGCCGCGTGGTCCTGCGCTATTCCGGCACCGAGCCTCTTGCCCGCGTCATGGTCGAAGCCGAGCGCGAAGCAGACGTCCTCCGCTGGACCGATTCCCTCGCCACAGCCCTGCGCTCAGCCATTGGGGCGTAGATATGGTTCGCGCGTCCGATGATTTAGAGCGATGAAGCGCTGCGTACCCGGATACACTGAAGGGGCTTGAAGAATTCATGAAAGCGATGATTAAAGCCGAGAAGAAAGGGTCTTGCTCGCTCTGGTCTTGTTCTGCGTACGTGAACGGCGGATTCCGCTATGTTGGTCACCCGCGGGAATACTCCCCGACGCTTGTTGACGGCAAGGCCGTCCAGGTGGACACGATCATTACAGTGAACTATACCCTAGACTCGGCCCCCTACTGATCTTCCAAACCACATAGATCAGTCAGCCCCCGCTTCTCAGAAACTGGATTTTATACAATCGCCAGGACACGAATCCCATGCCTTTCCGGGATTAAGTCCCGCAGATACAGCGCTCCACGAAAATCCAGTGAGGTACTTACCCTTGGCATCCTGCGTGCACTTAGGAGAACCGGCTGTCTCTTATCCCGGGGTGGGCCGGTTTCGCCGCGCCGAGACCGGAGTTCTGGGGCTAGAGCGAAAAAGGGGGCCCGTCGGGGGCCCCCTCTTTTTTGTGCCGCGCCTTAAATTCCCTTCACCGGCTTTACCTCCACTGGCTCGCCGGCGAACACGGTTGGCGCCCCTGCCGCTTCGGCCGCCTTGTTGTAGGCAGCCACGTCCGTCTTCAGCAGTTGGTTGAACGCCTTTAGCTGTTCATCGAGCTTCCCCCAGAGTTCCTTCGCGTGCGCCACGCCCACGGCCGGCGGCATTTCGCCGTAGCTGCCGCTGGCCCCTCCGCCCGCGCGGGAGATCTGGCTCTGCAGCCGCGCCAGGTTGTGAATGTCGTCCTCAGGAACGCCGGCCTGCGTGCTCGGGTCGACAAACACGCCCTTTATCGCGTTCAGCTTTTTCGAAAGCCCCTTGCCGCGATCAACCACGGGCTGGTACTTCGATTTCAACTCCTTGTCGTCGCTAGACTGCACCATGCTCGAAAAATCGTTCAGCCCCTTTTCGATGTCGTTGATGCGGTTCAGCATTTCGTTCATGGCGCTGGTTTCGTTGCGGCTCTGCAGCGCAATCTTCGTCTGCGCGACGAAGACGGCCGGATCCACGTGGAGGTTGGGATCGGGCAGCAGCGTCACGCTTTGCGTCTGCGTCTGCCCGTTCACGGTGACTGCCACCTTGTACGTTCCCGGAGGCACCGCCGGCCCGCCGCGGAACCGCCGCCCGGACTCCGCATTCGGCGATGGCTGGCGCGGCGCTTCGGACCTGAGCGTCACGCCTCCCTCATAGCGCCCGCCCCACACGAAGCGGTTCACGCCCGCATCGGACGGCCCATACTCGGTTGAGACCACGTTGCCCTTCTCGTCCGAGAATACGATCTTGACCGGCCCTTCGCGGTTCCTGCGCTGTTCGCCGCTCGGCTTCAATTCCGATTGCAGGTAATATTCCAGCTCCACGCCCTCGGGGGCGTTCGGCGCCGAATAGCCCGTGGCTCCGCCTTCCCCGCTGCGCCAGTGGTGGAAGAGAACGCCCGGCGCGGCCTCGAACAGGTGAAACGCGGAGCTCTGTATCGCCGGCGTCATCTCCTCGATGGCGCGAATGTTGTCCAGCACGAAAATCCCGCGGCCGTGCGTCGCCACCGCGAGGTCGTGCGTGCTCTTGACGAACTTCAGGTCGAACACGGGCACCGTGGGAAAATTCGATTTCAGCTCCTGCCAGTGGTCGCCGCGATCCATCGAGTAGTACAAACCGGTGTCCGTGCCGAGCACTAAAAATCCCTTCTGATTGGGATCTTCGCGCACCACGTGCGCCGGCGAATCGTCCGGCAAACCCTCGGTGATTTTCTGCCACGTCGCCCCGTAATCGCTGGTGCGATAGACGTACACGTGCCGGTTATCCAGCATGTGCGCGTCGTAGGTCAGGTATGCCGTCCCCGCATCGAACGGCGAGACGCCGATCTGATACACCCGGGCCCACTCCGGCGCGCCCGCAATGTGCGCCGTCACGTCGGTCCACGTCTTTCCGCCGTCGCGCGTCACGTGCACCATGCCGTCGTCGCTGCCCACCCAGATCACCTTCGGATCGGTCGGCGCAAGCGTGATGCACATGATGGTGTCGTATGTTTCCGCGCCGCTGATATCGTGCTGCACGGGCCCGCCGGAAATCTCCTGCTTGCTCTTATCGTTGCGCGTCAGGTCTCCGCTGATCGCCGTCCAGTTCCTGCCGCCGTCGGTGGATTTGAATAGCACGTTCGCGCCGATATACACCTCGTCCGCGTTCGTCGGTGAAACTGCGATCGGCGAGGTCCAATTGAACCGGTACTTCAAATCCGCCGGCTTTACCTCCTCCACGCCCTCTGGATAAGGCCGGATCGAGCGGCTCACGTGCGTCTTCAGGTCCTGGCGCTCGATCGAGCCGTTCTGCGCGTCGGCATACACGATATTCGGATCGCTCGGTGCGGGAACGGCATATTCCCCGTCGCCGCCTGCCACCGTGTACCACGCCGCGCCCATCACGCCGTTGCGGCTCAGGTCCGACGAAGGCCCGCACCACGCGCTGTTGTCCTGCAATCCCCCGCACAGGTCGTACGGCTGCTTGCTGTCCGCCGCAATCTGATAGAACTCCTCGATCGGCAGATTATCGAGGAATTGCCAGTGCTTCGAGCCATCCGTGGTCAGATACACGCCGCCATCGCCGCCCTCGATGATCCGGTCCGGGTTCTTCGGATCAATCCAAATCGCGTGGTGATCCGAATGCACGCGGCTCGCCGTATGCGCCGTCCGCCCGCCGTCGTCGGACTCCATCACGTTGAACGAGAGAAAATAAATCTTATTCTCGTTGTCCGGCGCGACCTCCATCTTCGAAAAATAGAACGCCCGCACGTCCAGCGCGCGGTTGTTGCTCACCGAAGTCCACGAATCGCCCATATCGAGCGATTGCCACAGCATTCCCTGCTTCGCGCCGATCAGCGCGTAGACGTGCTCCGGATTCGACGGCGCCACAGCCACCGCGATTCGTCCTAGCGGCCCCTCCGGCAATCCCTTCGAGAGCTTCTGCCACGTATCCCCGCCGTCGGTCGAGCGGTAAATGCCGCTTTCCGGTCCGCCGTCCATCAGCGTCCAGGGATAGCGCCGAAATTGCCACATGCCGGCGAAGAGCACCTTCGCGTTCCCCCCGGCCATCGTCAGATCGGAAACGCCCGTCGAATCGTTCACGTACAGGACTTTCTTCCACGTCTTTCCGCCATCCGTCGTCTTGAAGACGCCGCGATTCGCGTTCGGCCCCCAGGTGTGCCCCAGTGCGCCGACGAACACCGTGTCCGGATCGTTCGGATCAATCGCAATCGCCGTGATCTGCTGCGTGTCGCCGAGGCCCATGAACTTCCATGAGTGCCCGCCGTCCGGCGAAAAATAAACGCCCGCGCCGTCAATCACGTCGTTGCGGATGTTTCCTTCGCCCGTGCCCACCCACACCAAATTCGGATTCGATGGCGCAATCGCAATCGCGCCGATCGAGGAGGTCTTTTCGTGCTCGAAGATTGGCTTCCATGTGAGCCCGCCATCCTCCGTCTTAAACACCCCGCCGCCGCCCGCCCCGACGTAATAGACGTTCGGATCGCCGGGAACCCCCGCCACCGCGGCCACGCGCCCGCCCGCCACCGGCGGACCCAGATTGCGAAACTTGAGGTTCGCGAAAATGTCCGCTGGCTTTTTATCCGGCTGCGCGTCCACCGTAGCCGCGGAAAGAAAGCTGGGAAGAACAAGCGAGAGCACGAATGCCGCAATCACCACGCAAACGACGCGAAACTTTGTCATCAGCAATTTCCTCCGAAGCGCATCGAATCTGATATGGCTGTACTTGCTCAGATGAAGTAGTCATGCCGGGCGGGGCCCGGCCACGCGAAAGCGCGAAGCATTATACGTCCGCAGCGCCCAAAAATGGCGCTCCGAGTTGCATTTAGCTGGGGAAAGCCCTTGGCGGGAAGCCGGCGGCCTTTATGCCGGGGTCGCGGTTGCGCCGGACGTTGCCGGCGCGTCCACCAGCCAGCCGTCGGCCAGATTGATGATGCGGTTTCCGCAGGCGGCCCACGCCTCGTTGTGCGTCACCTGAATAATCGTGGTTCCTTCGTCGTTCAACCGCTTCAGCAAATCCATAATCATGCGCCCCTGGCTGGTGTGCAGGCTGCCGGTGGGCTCGTCTGCCAGAATCAATTTCGGCCGGCCGATCACCGCGCGCGCCACGGCCACCAGTTGCTGCTGCCCGCCCGAAAGCTGGTTGGGAAAGAGCGCCTTTTTGCCGACAATTTGGAACCGGTCCAAAATATCCGCCACCATTCCTTGCCTCTCGGATCTCTTTATGTCGCGATAGGAAAGCGGCAAATCGAGGTTCTCCGCAACCGTCAGGTTATCGAGCAAATGATACTGCTGGAACACAAACCCGATATATTGCTTGTGCAGCTCCACCCGCCGCCGGTTGTCCAGCCGGTGCACCGGATGCTCGTCCAGATAGTATTCCCCGCGCCACGCGCCATCGAGCATCCCAATAATGCCCATCAGCGTGGACTTTCCGGCGCCCGAAGGCCCCATAATGGTGATGAACTCGCCTTCGCGAATATCCAGGTTGATCCGGCGCAGCACCCACGTCTTCCCTGCGCCCGATTCATAAAATTTTTCCACGTCAATCAGCTTAATCAACCGCTCTTCTCCCACCGTCGAGGGGCAGTTTCCGCGCCTGCGATTGTACCCCTTTGGCGGGCATTTACGGCACTTTCGTCACTGCCCCCAAACGCGGCCACGAGCCCGCGAATGCGCGCGTAATGCTTTTGCATTATTGATGCGGAACACGGGAATGGGTACGGTCACCGTCATCGGGTGTGATAGGGGTCGCATCTTTTACCGAAAACGCGAGGAGAACTTATGCGCACCGGACTTTTGACGGCATTCTTGCTGTGCGTCGCGCTGTCCTCTTCAGGGCAGAGCAACTACGCCGTGGTGACGGGGACCGTCACAGATCCACAGAACCTGCCCGTGCCCGGCGCGACCGTGGAATTCAAATCCGCGAGCACGGCAGCCGTGCGCCACGTCACCGCGAACCAGAGCGGCATCTTCGAGGCCCCGGCGCTTCTGCCCGACGATTACGTGATGACCACTTCGGCTCCAGGCTTCACCGCCGCGAAGCAAACGCTCCATCTCGAGGTCGGCCAGAACGCCGCGATTGAAGTGCACCTCGGGCTGAACAGTCAGACCCGGAACGTCCGGGTTTCAGCGCAGGCAGACGTGCTGCGAACCACGGACGCGAGCGTCGGAGAAGTCGTCGAGCCGAAATCCATTCAGGAACTCCCGCTCAATGGGCGCATGCTGCTCGATCTGGTGCTCACGGTTCCGGGCACCCACATCGGTTTTGGTGCGCAACAGGGCAACGTAAACCCGCTCTACTGGCGCCCCGGGCAAAACTCCGCGCTCAGCATCGGCGGCGGCCGCCCCAACGCCAATTTCTATCTCATTGACGGCGCCACAAACACCGATCCCACCTTCAACACCCAGAATCTCAGCCTCTCTCCCGATGCCGTAAGGGAGTTCCAGGTCGAAACGAGCAGCTACACCGCGGATATGGGCGGCGCGGGGGGCGGGCAGATCAATATCGCCACACGCTCAGGAACGAGCCACTTTCACGGGACCGTGTACGAATTCCTGCGCAACGGCGCGATGGACGCAACGACCTTCGATTCGATGGGCAACAATCACCTGGTCCAAAATAACTTCGGGGCGTCGCTGGGCGGGCCGCTCATCGGAAGCCACACCTTCTTCTTCACGAATTACGAGGGTCTGCGGCTCTCGCAGACCGATACGCAAATTCTCACCGTGCCCACGGCCGAGGAAATGAACGGCGACTTCAGCATGAGCGCGGCAAACATTTACGATCCTACGGCGAACCAAAACGCATCCGCCGCCAGCCCGCGGCCGCAGTTTCCCGGCAACGTAATCGCGCCGGTCTGCACCAACCCGAATCCCACTCCATCGAATTGCACGCGGAATCCGAATTCGCCCATCAATTTCGCGGCGTGGTCCTTCCTGCAACTCTACGAGCCGAAACCGAACATGATGATGAGCGGGCCGGGGCCGGATGCAAATAACTATCTGGATGCGCGCAACGAGACGCATTATACCGACCAGGGAACCGCCCGCATTGACCACATGTTCGCCAGCGGCGACACCCTCTTCGGCCGCTACTCGCTCAGCGCGGAGAATGGTTTCACGCCCACCAGCAGCATGATGAACACTACCGCGCAGAACCTGCCGGGCTTCGGAACGAATTTCGACAACCTCTCCCAGCAGGCGGTTATTTCCTGGAATCGCATCCTCTCGAGCACGAAAATCAACACCGCGTCGCTGGCCTTTTCGCGTCTTTCGATGAATCACACCTCGCAGAACGACGGCGTGAACGACATCGTCGGGCAATTGGGGATCACGGGCGTGGGCTATGGAGGCCAGGGGGCATGGGGCGCGCCGTGGTTCGCCGTCCAGGGCTACACGGGCATGGGCGACACCTTCGGCGCAACTCCGATGCATGCATGGGATACCGTTGGGGAACTGCGCGACACCCTCGCCTGGCAAAAAGGAAAGCACGGATTGCGATTCGGAGGCAGCTTCCGCCGGTTCATCTGGCCCATGTGGGGGTTCTTTGAAAACCGCGGCTATTACCAGTTCACGCCGGGCTACACCAGCGAGACCGGCACGAATGACGGCACCGGGTCCGCCCTGGCCAGCTTTCTGCTCGGGCTCCCGGTGGTCAAGCAGGTGCAGGCCGGCATTCCCGTGATGAACTTGCGCAACTGGAGCATGGACGGTTTCGCGGAAGATAGCTGGCAGGTGACTCCAACCACCACGCTGAATATCGGGCTGCGCTACGATTACTCAAGCCCGCTCTGGGATCGCGACTATACGAACTCGAACTTGGTATTCAGCAACGGCGTGCCCGAAATGTTCATCGGCGGCCAGAACGGCTATCCGACAGGCCTGATGTATTCGAATAAGCATAATTTCGCGCCGCGCCTGGGCATCGCAAAGAACCTGCCGCGCTTCGGACTGGTGGTCCACGCCGCCTACGGCATCTTCTACACGCCCGTGGACCAGAATACCTGGTGCAACCAGCGCCACAATGTCCCCAACGTCTTCCCCGAAACGATTCAGAACAACAACTACAACGTCGCAACCGCGCCCAACGCCCTGGGCTTCAACTTCGCCCCTCCCGTGCTAGGACCAACGGCGCTCGGCGGAACACCCGTGAGCTTCACCGCCTTCGATCCCCACGCGCCCGCCGAGTACGTCCAGCAATGGAATCTGCACATCGGGAAAAGCCTGGGCGCGAATACGACCGCCGAAATCGGTTACATCGGATCGCGGGGATTTCACCTGCAACAGTCGGACCTGGTCAACAACGCCCCTCCAGCACCCGGCCCCATCGGGCCGCGTCGCCCGATTCAAGCCGTCACCTTCGTCCCGAATACGGCGTTTCCCGCCGCGGACACCGTGGTGGGCGGCGGGACCATCACCGCCCCGGCAATCAATCTGCTCGAGAATACCGCCCTTAGTTGGTACGACGCGGGATACGTGAACCTGCGGCGGCGGTATTCGCACGGCCTGAGCGTGCTGGCGAACTACACGTTCTCGAAATATCTCACCAACGCGCCGGATTTCCGCTCGCCCATGGATGAATCCGTTCTGCCGCAGAACAGCTTCGACCTCGCGGCGGAGAAGGGCCCCGCATGCGACGTCCGCCACCGCATCGCGCTAAGCAGCGTCTATGACCTGCCCGCCTATCGCGCCGCGCGATGGACGGCCCTGCTGACCCAGAACTGGCACGTCTCCACCATCTATCAATTCCAGACGGGCATGCCGTTCACCATTTCCGTCTTCGGCGATACGGCCAATGCGGGAACCATCCTGGGCGAGAATCCCATCCGCGCGAACTATACCGGGCAGCCGATCTACGGCCCGGGAACGCACACTTCCTCGGAATGGTTCAATCCGGCGGCGTTCGCGGCGCCCGCTCCCTACACCTTTGGCGACGTGGGACGCAATTCTCTCTACGGCCCGAGCTTGCAGACGCTGGACCTCTCCGTCGCGCGCGCATTCCGGGTCCGCGAGAGCATGGGGCTGGAAGTTCGCGCCGAGGCTTTCAACGCGCTGAATACGGTGAACCTGGGCACTCCAAACCGCTACGTCAACGAGCCGCAATTCGGAACCGACACGACCACGATGACCCCCGGGCGGCAAATGCAGGTGAGCGCGCGGCTCTCCTTCTGAGCCGCGCCCCGGCTCACGGCGGAGCGCCGGCGCCGCAAATTCTTACTCGTCACGGAGCGCAACCATCGGGTCCACCCGCATCGCCCGCCGCGCCGGCACGTAGCATGCCGCCAGCACCACCGCGATCAAAATCGCGGCGACGCCCGCAAACGTCATCGGGTCGGTCGGGCTCACGCCATACAAAAAGTCCTTCATCACCTGCGTCAACTCAAGCCCGCCGCCCACGCCAATCACCACCCCGATCGCGCCCAGCCGCAATCCGTGCCCCAGGATCATCCGCAGCACGTCTCCGCGCTGCGCTCCCAGCGCCATGCGAATCCCGATCTCGTGCGTCCGCTCGCTCACGAAATACGCCATCACGCCATAAATCCCCACTATCGCCAGCAGCAGCCCCAGCCCGGCGAACGCCCCCAGCAACATCGCCTGCACCGACGTGCTCTGCATCGAATCCGCGATAATTTCCTTCATCGTCCGCGGCCGAAGCACGGCGAGCCCGCTATCGAGCGCCGCCACGTCGCCGCGAATCGCGCCCAGCACGCTTCCCGGCGCCACGCTCGTCTTCAGCGAAATATGCCCCACCATCGTGGGAGCGAACGCAAGCTCCAGCCCCACCGGAAAATACGCCTCAGGCCGCACCTCGTTGCGCACGCTCGATTCGTTCACGTCGCCCGTGATCCCGATCACGGTCACAGGCACTCCACTGTAAAAAAACACCTTCCCCACCGCCTCCTGCCCCCGCCAGAACGTCCGGGCCATCGTCCGATTGATCACGCTCGTCAGCGTCAAATCCGCGGGAAACGGATTCGGCATCTTGCCCGTTTTGTTCATCTCCAGGAATTTCACGGCCGCTGCCGCCGCATGATTCATATCCCCGGCATTAAAATCGCGCCCTTGCAGCAGCGGAATGCCATATACACGAAAATAATCCGGCGTGATGTAGTTCCACTCCACCAGTTGATTCGCGAGCGATGAATCCTTCTCGCCCGGCACCTTCACATATCCATTGTTCCCGCCCTCGAGCGGCAGCTTCGTCGAAAGCGCTGCAAACTGCACGCCCGGCGCGCGTCGCGCTCGCTCCAGCAATTGATCGTAGAACGCCCGCCTCGGCTCGGCCGCCGGATACTTCGCCGCCGGCAATTGCAGCGCCAGCGTCAAAATATTTCGCGTCTCGACGCCAATATCCGCGCGCCGCATCTCCGCAAACGTCCGCAACAGCAGCCCCGCCCCGGCCAGCAGCGCCAGCGAAATCGCCACCTCGACGATAATCAACCCATCGCGCAGCAGCCGGTCGCCCCTGCCCAGTCCCAGCACCGCCTTCCCGCCGGACTTCAAGTCCTCCGCCAGGTTCAGCCGCGAACCGCGCAGCGCCGGCGCGAGCCCGAAGAGAATCCCCACGATCACGCTTACGCCAATCGCAAAGAGCAGCACCGCGTAATTCAGCTCCACGGGATTCGCGCGCGGAATCGGCAGCACCGCCGGCAGCAGTTGCACGCACCACCACGCCCCGATCAGCCCCACCGCCGCCCCGCCCAGCGCCAGCAGCAGGCTTTCCGTCAGCAGTTGCCGCACCAGCCGCACCCGGCTTGCCCCCATCGCCACCCGCACGGCCATCTCCCGCTGCCGCCCAGACGACCGCGCCAGCAGCAAATTCGCCACGTTGGCGCACGCGATCAGCAGCACCAGCGCCACCGCCCCCAGCAGCATATAGAGGTAGCCCGACGCCCCCTTCGTGATCTGCTCCTTCAGCGTCGTCACCACGGCGCCCACCTTATCGTTCGGGTCCGTGTCGCGCCGTCTGACGATCGTCGTCAGCTCCGCCTGCGCCTGCCGCACCGTCACCCCCGGCTTCAGCCGCGCGATCGCCAGATACTGATGCGAACCTTCGGCGGCGAGGTTCTTCCGTGACATGTCCATCGGTGTCCAGACGTCTGTCGCCGCGCGAAACCAAAAAGACCGCGGCATCACGCCGATCACCGTATAGCTCTCATCGTTCAGTTCAATCGGGCGCCCCAGCGCATCCGAACTCGCCCCGAAATGCTGCGCCCAGAATCCGTAGCTCAGCACCGCGATGTGATTCTTTCCCGGCTGATCTTCGCCCTTCTCGAATCCCCGACCCAGCAGCGGCTGCGCCCCAAGCAGCGAAAAAAGATTCGCCTGCGCCTGCGTCACCAGCGCCGCTTCGGACCCGCCCCAGCCGCTCGCGTTAAAGCTGAAAGCCCAGCTATAAAGGCTCGTGCCCGCCAGCGTCTTGCTCTGCTCCTGCCACGCAAGATAATCCGGCCCGGTCAGCGGATACGCCCCCGGCGCGGCCTCGATCTGCCACAATTGCACCAGCGACCCGGGATCCTTATAAGGCAGCGGCCGCAGCAGCACCGCATCCACAATCGAAAATATGGCCGTATTCGCGCCGATGCCCAGCGCCAGCGTCAGCACCGCAATCACCGTAAATCCCGGCGATTTCACCAGCATTCGCAACGCATACCGCATGTCTTGAAGAATTGTTCCCATAGTGTCTCGCGTAGGCGCACGATTCCTAATCTACGGTTCCCCGTTTAACTAGCGATTAGAAATCGAGCGAAATTATTGGCGGTCCGGAGCGAAGTGCCCGCCCGGCAATTCAGGCTGTGGCCAGCGGCGTGCCCATCGTCTCCTCGACGATCTGTCCGTCGAACAGATGAATCGTGCGGTCGGCGACGCTCGCGTACCGGGGGTCGTGCGTCACCATGCAGATCGTGGCGCCCTCGCGGTGCAGCTGCCGCAGCAGGTCCATCACGGCTTCGCTGTTCTTCGAGTCGAGGTTGCCGGTCGGTTCGTCCGCCAGCAGGATCGAGGGCTGCCCCACCAGCGCGCGCGCCACTGCCACGCGCTGCTGCTGGCCGCCGGATAGCTGCGAGGGATAATGCTTCATGCGATGCGCCATGCCCACGCGCTCCAGCACCTCTTGCACGCGCTTCTTGCGCTCGGCAGACGCCATGCTGCGATAGGTCAGCGGCAATTCCACGTTCTCGAACACCGTCAGGTCGCCGATCAGGTTGAATGCCTGGAAAATAAACCCGATTTCGCGGTTTCGGATTCGCGTGCGGTCGGAAAGCGAAAGCTTCGCCACGGCATTCGTGTTGATCCAATAGCTTCCGTCGGTGGGGGAATCCAGCAGCCCCAGAATCGAAAGCAGCGTGGATTTGCCGCAGCCCGAGGGCCCCGCAATCGAGAGGAATTCCCCGTTCTTAATCTCGAGGTGCACGCCGCTTAAGGCGTGCGTCTCAACCTCGTCCGTGTAGAACACCTTGGTCACGCCTTCCAGACGAATCAACGGCTGAACCGCGGTTTCCATGCGCTTTTCCTCCCTTCCAATAATATCCATACGAATACGACGCCCGAAAAGTTCCCTACTTCAGTTCGATCCGATCATAGTTATCTTGCGCGGACATGTCCGACAGGATCACCGTGTCTCCCACGTTCAGGCCCTTCAATATCTGGACCTTGTCCACCGATACCTTGCCGATCTCCACCGGCACCCGGACCGCCTCCGAGCCGCCGTCAATCAGCTTGAAGAGATGCACGGTGTTGTTCGCATCCGCGTGAATCGGCCGGTCCACGTATAGCACATTCGGCAGCCGCTCGATCTCAATCTTTCCTTCCACGCTCAGGTCCGGCACCGCGCCATCCGGCAGAGGACCGTCCAATTTCACGTCCACGGCGCGTGTTCCGTTTGTCGCCGAAGGATCAATTCGAGTCACATGCCCTGGAATGATTCCGTTATGCGTGTCAATCGTAGCCTTCTGCCCGATCTGGATGTCTTTCGCCTGCGTCTCCGCAACCTTCAGAACCGCCTTCAATTTCGAGGGTTGCACCACCTTGGCGAGCAGCTCTCCCGCCGTGGCATACGCGCCGACGTCCGCGCCCGGGCTTTCCAGCTCCTGCAAGACGCCGTCAATCCCGGGGCGGACGTGAAGATCCTGTAATTGTTGCAGGTCCTCGTTATAGGTATCCTGCGCCCTGTCTATGGCTGATTGCTGCACGGCGAGTTGCGCCGCAATCGAACCCTGGAAGGTCGCGATTTGTTGTTTGGCGATCTCCTCATGCTTGGCTGTAGCCCCGGCAGTCAATTCAGCCGACCTCTGCTCCACGTGCGACTTGAGCCCCAGCTTGAAGAGTTCCTCGGTCGTGTCCTTGTCCATTTGGGCCTGTTGGTTCGCGGAATCCGCATCCGCTTCGGCGGCGCGATCCTGCGCCAGTTGGTTATCCAGAGTAGCTTTGGTTTGTATGTAGGTGGATTTCGCGGCCTCCAGCAGCGATTTATCGGCCAGAGCCTGTTGCTCGAGCTTTGGATTGCTGAGGTCCAGAATCACGCTATCCGCCTTCACCTTCTCGCCGGCAAGCATGTAGCGCTTGATGATGCGGCCTTCCACCGCGGAGGAAACGGTCCAGATCGTCTCCGGCTCCAGATCGCCCAATCCCGATACGGATATAAGCAGCTCGCCGCGTTGCACGGTGCCGGGCCAGATGGTGGCTTTATCCACGCTCGGCGCTGCGGGTTTGAGCCGCGTAAGCGCCACGGTAATCACCACCACCACTACCAGTCCCACGGCGCCATAGATGATGCGGCGAATCCGCTTTTTGCGTTTGATTTCCGGACGTGCGATGTCTACCACGTGATCTTCCTCGGCTTCTTATACTGCAAATCGCCTTCCTGTTGCCGCCCATTGTAAGTGGTTTCAATTCTGTGCGCTACAGGGATATAATTGCACGCACCGATGGGAAACTGCCCGGTCGTGGGACTCACCGTCCCGCAATCGAACACTCGGAGGCCGAGCAGCTCTGCCGTATAGCCAGCGGCGCTGGGGTGAGCGGAATGAAAAAGTGGTGCGTGGCGGCCCTTGTCATCATCGTCGTGATCGTCGTCGCAGTCGTGCTCGCCCTCAGCGAATTCAACCTCAGCGCCCTGCCCGAGCCGGGCCGCTTCGAGACAATCATGGCCAACGCCGGGAAACATTGGATGGTTAGACGCGCCGCCGCGCACAATCGCGCACCCAAAATTCCCGCCGCCGCAACCAAAAGCGTCGTGGATGGCGAAATGACCTTCGGCGATCAGTGCGCGCCCTGCCATGGCAACGACGGCCGTACCCCCACCGCCATCGGCAAAGGGATGTATCCCCGCGCCCTGGACCTGGGCTCGCCCGAGGTGCAGCACTGGTCCGACGCCGAGCTTTTCTGGATCATCAAGAATGGCATACGACTCTCCGGCATGCCGGGATTCGGAAAATCGCTTTCCGACGAGCAGATCGGAAACCTGGTGAACTACGTTCGCAGCGTGAAGCCGGGCGCGGCGCCAACAAAGCACTGAGCGGCGCCGAATCCGTATTCCACTGTAAATCCAGCTACATGGGTTTCGCGACGCCGGGGTAAAGAAGTTGCGCCACCCGCAGTTTTTACCGTCCGGCAAATTTCCGCTCTTTCCCAAGCAGCGCAATCTCAAAGTCTTAGCGCCATTTCCATTTGGAAGGAGGGTTGCCTTCCCGATATGTGAAGTACCGGGAGGCGAAAATGAAAGTGCCCACGTCTAATGAAGTGATGACGACGCTGCTTTCCGGTTTATTGACGTTCGTTCTCGTCGGGTGCACGCAATTCCCCGACAATTTCGATTTCGCCGCGAAGCAATGCGCGCCGGCGTTCAGCGGGAGCCAATCCATGCCCGCGAGCCCGGCCGTCGCGAAAGGAGCGGCCAACTAGCTTCACGTTTATCCCCGATCCGTGCGAGGCTCGCCACCCACACACGCACGAGCCTCGCACGGCCTCCTTCCTCGCACCCGTAGGCAGCGTCACCCAGCGATTCCATAGCGGGCCTTAGCGGCGGTAATGATCCCCGCCATCACGTCGCGGTATTTATCGAAGGTGTCGTCCACGACGGTGATCGTCGGAATCGTTCGACCATCGCGAGGCAGTTCCGGGTTGAACCGCCCGAAGCCGTCTTCGTGAACGCCCGTGCTGCCCCGCCCCGGCGCCGGATGGCTCAAATGTAGGAACGAGCTGCAATATTTCCAGAAGCCCGGGGAATACGCCGGCGCGGACGGCACCTGGTAGAGCGGAATGCACGACATCAGCGCGTCGTAGTGCATTTCGCCGACAGCGAGCACGCCCGGATACTTCGCGCGCAGGTCGTTCACCAGGCGCACGGTGCCCTCGTACATATCGCCGCGCAGATTGTTCATCCATCCGCCGACGATATCCAGAAAATAGGCGTCTACGTGGAAGCGTTCGATCATGTCCGAGATGCGGCCAAACATCCATTGGCGCCAGGAATCCACGCCAAGGTTCATAAACGAGCCCCAGCCGTCGGCGGAGCGGTCGTTATCCATGTCCACGCCCCAATTCAGATCGAAGGCGTCGCCGTCAATTCGCTGCGTGGTGGCATTCGCAAAATTGGGGAAGACGGAGAGCTTGCGGTTCGCGGCGTTGGCCCCGAACATCGGCATCATGTGGAAGCCGAGGCTGTGGCCCTTATCAATCAGCGCGCGAAATCCCGCATCCCCACCGAGCCGGGGATCAGTCTTGAAAATTGGGTAGTTCCAATAATACCGGCCATCCCATGCAGGCACGAAGACGAGCACGCGGCTGGCGGGGATTTGCGTCGCCACCCATTCGAGCGTCTTCTGCATTTTCGCGAAGTCGTTGTAGACGTAGCCGCACCAGTGCGCGCCATGAATCGAGACCACTAGCGCCACATTGCGCATCCACGCGGGCACGTCCGGGCGCGTGGCCCAATCGCCGATCTTAAATGTTCGCTCGAGATGCTCGAAATGCGGACGCGCCGCCTCCTCGTAGCTCTTCGCGGCGCCCACGCGCCACGTGGGCGTCTCGATCCGGTTGCTCTTCTCCCAGCCCGCCTGCTCGTACACCAGTTCGGTGCGATATCCCTGGTCTCCGGGCTCAAAATAAAATCGCGTGCCGCGCACCTTGGTACTCAGCGAGGAGAGAAAGAAGAAATCCTGATCGCCCTTTTTGATCACCACCAGCGGCGTGGTCATCCCGCCGCGAAGATAGGGATGGCTGAGCGAGACTTCATTCTGGCCATGATCCATGAAATTGCCGCATGCCACAGACATCGGCCCGCGCGGCACCCATCGCAGAATCGTGGCGATGGACTTAATGGGCTTATCCATCTGCGCGGAAACGTCCCATTCCACGAAATTGCCATTCTTGCGAAGCCGGGCATGCAGCGTGCCGGGCGCCTTCTCCTGATCGCCTGCCCACGTGAATCCCGAGCAGCGAATCTCCATGCCGCCGGAGCCTCCGCCCTGATCGGTGATTTCCATCCGCGTGGGATCGAGCGCATACGTGTTCTCGAATGTGTACACGCGAAAGGAAACCAGCAGGTCCGCGAACGGCACAGACGGCTCCGGAAAATCGAAGCCGAATTTGAAATAGCTGCGGCCCCGGGGAGGAATGTATACGCCGGAGTTGCAGTTCAGCGCCTGAATGCGCGAGTCCGGCGCGGGCTGTGCGCCAAGTTCGCCTGCCACGGCCGGCACCCCGGCCTGCAACTCGGCGGGAATCAACGACGCGGCCCCCGCCGCAGCTGTCGCTTTCAGCAAATCCCTGCGCGAAATTTTTTCCGTCATTCGCCTCCCCCGGCAAGCATCAGTCCGCCGTGATCCTACCCTTCACGAGCCGCCGCTTCAACCCGGAAGAAGGCGCGACCAGAGCCCCGGGGCAATTCCGGGCGGCGCCTTGCGGCGATGTTTACCGTAGATTAGAAGAATTTTTGGCTTTTATTTTCAGCGACTTAGCTCGATTTCTAATCCCCGTACCGTAGATTAGAAATCGGCTGGACCTCCTCTGGGACGGTATCGTGCAGGGTTCGATCCGCAGGCGCCGCGGCGAGTAATGCCGGCTCGGGCGGAAGCTTGGGCGCGGCGGCCGGGGCTGCGGCGTCGCTGTGCTGGGCGCGCCGGGCTGAGGCGGGGATTGCGGTTACGACGATATTATTGGCCGGCTCGACCCAGGTGTTGTGGTCGGTGAGGCAGCATTGGGCGCGAATGGCGCGGATGACGGCGTCCGCGGTGACGTTGGTGGGGGTTTGCTCGATGATGGCGTCGAGGGCGACGCGCATATTGGCGCGGCGGCGTTCGAGGAGGCCGGTGGCCGCGGCGTGGCGGTAGAGGGAGCGATAGTCCTGGATCTCGTACTGGCGCGCGAGGCTCCAAGTGTCGCGCCAGGAGACGAACTCCTGCTCGATTTCCTCGCGGTCGGGATGGCAGCAGACCGAGCATTTGCGTTGATGGCGGGAATAGAGGTCCGGCGCGGGGTTTTGCTGTGCGACTAAAGCCGTGTTGTTCATTGCGTTTTCCTTGGTTGGATTTGCCAGCGGGCTGGCGGTGGATGGGCGCTGGGGCGGCAGGCGGAGGGTTGCCGGGATTGGATTCTGGCGTCGCCGTTCTGGCGCGTGCGCGACATCTGTTCGGTTCCTTTCTTACTTCAAAAACGATTCACGGTAGCACGAATGCGAAAGAGGGGAAGGACAGAAAAGGGCCGGGAAAAGGTACAGCTGTACTTTTGGAAAGCGGGGGTGGAAGAACAAGAGCGGGTGAACGAGAGATCAGCGCTGATATTCCTGAAACGCTCCGCGCATTGCCCAGCGCAATCTAGCGAGCGGTGTTTGGCTTGCCTTCGAGGAAAAGGGCGAAGGAGGAGGGACGGAGAGAGAATTTGATTTCGCCGGGAGAGTCTAATTCCGCAGGCAATCCGGAGTGCGATTCCGGGGAATCGAGGAGCAATCGCCAGCGGCCGGCGGGAATGGGCAGCGCGATGCTGACCGACTCTTCGCCAAAATGGAACATGGCGAAAACCTGGCTCTCCTCGGCCCACCGCCGAACGAGAAGCACCTTTTGCGCCTCGAACGGTGTGGCCTCGGTGCGCTCCTTGGCAAGCTGCGAAAGCGCGGGAATGGTGCGCCGCAAGCGCAGCAACTCGGCGTAGAAATTCAGGAGCGCGGCATGCTCGCCCTGCCGTCGCAGCCCCCAATTCAGCTTCGAAGCAAGGAAGGTCCGCTCGTCCTGCGGATCGGGCACTTCTCCCCCCCACGCAAAGGCGGCGAATTCCTCCCGCCGGCCCTTGCGAACCGCTTCCACCAGGGCGGGATCGCCGTGACTGACAAAATAATTGAACGGCGCACGCTCTCCATATTCTTCGCCCATGAAAAGCAGCGGCAGAAACGGAGAAAGGAGCACGGCCGCGGCAGCGAGCTTGAGCCGCTCGATGGGGAGCCTGGCGGCAAGCCGATCGCCCTCGAGGCGGTTGCCGACCTGATCGTGATTCTGCGAGAAAACGACGAACGAGCGGCCGGGGAGCGCCGCGGATGATTTGCCGTAGTGCTGCGCGCGGTAACGGGAATACTGCCCGGTGAAGACGAAGCCGTCGCGGAAGGCGCGCGCCAGCTTTTCCACCCCGCCGAAATCCTGGTAGTAGCCGCCGGTTTCGCCGCTGAGCAGCACGCGCAACGAATGATGAAAATCGTCGTTCCATTCGGCATCCAGGCCGATGCCGCCCCATTCGCGCGGCGTGACGAACCGCGGATCGTTGCGATTACTTTCGGCAATCAGGAAGATTTCGCGGCCCAGTTCGCGCGCGCGGCCGTGGACCACGAGACCGAGTTCCTCGAGAAATGTGGAGGCGGACTCGTCGAAGATGGCGTGAATGGCGTCCAGCCGCAGGGCATCCACATGAAACTCGGCGACCCATTGCAGGGCGTTATCCACGAAATAGCGGCGGACCTCGTCGCTCGATTCCTGGTCGAAATTGATCGCGGCGCCCCAGGGCGTCTGGTAATGATCAGTGAAGTACGGGCCGAAATCGGCGAGGTAGTTCCCTTCCGGGCCCAGGTGGTTATAGACGACGTCGAGAACCACCGCCAAGCCCCGCGCGTGGCATGCATCCACCAACCGCTTGAATTCGCGCGGCCCGCCATAGGAATTCTGCGCGGCGAAGGGATAGACGCCGTCGTAACCCCAATTGCGGTCGCCGGGAAATTGCGAGATGGGCATGACTTCTATGGCGGTGATGCCCAGCGATTTCAGCTCGGGCAGGCGGGGAATGATGCCCGCGAAGGTTCCTTCGGGCGAGAAGGCGCCGGGGTGCAGCTCATACATCACGTATTGCTGGATCGGCAGGCCGCGCCATCCGGCGTCGGTCCAATCGAAGCGGGCGTCGGCCACCTGCGAGGGGCCATGCACACCCTCCGGCTGAAATTGGGAGGCGGGGTCGGCGCGCCGGCAGCGTTCATCGAGGCAATAAAAATATCGCGAGGAGGCGGGGACGTCTTCGAGGACGGCGGAAAAATAGCCCCTTGCAAGCGGCCGCATCGGCACGGAACGCTCCGCGGGATGCACGATGTGAAGCTCAACGGTCTTCGCGCGCGGCGCCCAGACCAGGAAACTGCAGCGGCCGCCGGGCGTCCAATGAGCGCCGAGGCGGCGAGGGGCGGGCTGGGCGATGCTGGTTTCGAATTGCTGCGCGGCCTTCGACATGTGCCGACCACTTTCTTGCCAATCGGGGCGAATGAGCGTCCATTCAATTGTAGCGGGAGCGAAGTCTTTCGGCCGGAGAAAAATGCGAGGGTTCGCCGGAGGCGCGGCGACGAGAGGGTCCTAACGAGACTTCAGGAGATCATGAATGCCGGCGAGCGGAACCTCGATCCAATCGGGGCGGTTGTTCAGCTCGTATCCGAGTTCGTAGATGGCCTTTTGAAGAAGATAAAGGTCGAGGAGCGAGGCGAGTTCGCCGCCACCGGAGGGAAGGAACGCCGCGCCGGAGGCCGTCTCGAGATATTGCGAGAGAAATTGCGAGCCGGACCAGCGGCTCCAGGCCGCGGCCCAGGGCAGCAGGCGCTCGCGGTCCGCGGCAGCGTGCCGGCCGCGCGGATCGAGGAGCGGCGAAATCGCCGCGTAGTGAAACGAGCGCAACATTCCGGCTACGTCCTGCAACGGGGAGCGCTTGGCGCGACGTTCGGGCAAGGGGCGCGCCGGCTCACCTTCAAAATCAATGATGACGAAATCGGAGCCGGTCCAAAGAACCTGGCCGAGATGGTAATCGCCATGAATGCGGGTACGCGAGGCGCCAATGGGGCGCGCGAGCGCGGCATGAAAGCGATCGAGGATTTCCGGCTCGCGGTCGAGGAGAGAGGCGGCCGCGGCGCGCACCGCAGGCGAAAGGCCTTCGCGCTTCAGGCGAAACAGGCTGAAGACCTGCTCGGTGAGTTCGCGGAGGCGCTGTTCGAATTCGCGCTGAAAGGGAGACGTGAAAGGCTCCGGCGCGAATGATGGGTCCGAGGAATCCGACGAGAGCGCGAGATGAAGCTCCGCGGTGCGCCGGCCGAGCAGGCGCGCGGAATCGAGGAAGCCGCCGAGGAGTTCACGCACGCGAGGCGGGGGCTGCTGCCGGGGCGCGGGCACATCGGACGCGGGCAGCGGCGGCGCTTGGGACGCAGCGAGCGGACTCACCTGCGCGTAATAGGCCGCAACCTCGGCGAGGGCGTAGCGCCAAGCGTCTCCTTGATTCGGCACGAAGCCCTGCAGAATGCCGAGGGTTATCTCCGCGCCATCGGCGCCGCGGTAATGGAGCGATCCGACCACCGGCGGGACGTGCGGGAAGCGGCCGTTCGCCGTGAGAAACGTGCCCATTTCGAGATCGGGGTTGATGCCCGGCTGCGCACGGCGAAAGAACTTAAAAATGAAGCGGCCGCCGTAAATCACGGAGGTGTTGCTCTGCTCGCCGCTCAGCACGCGGGCGGATGGGGCACCCGGCGCATCGGCATCCGATGGGAACCCTGGGGCGCGCGTGGCGCGGATTGCTCCATGCGTGCCGGTGAAGACGCTATCGCGCGCGAAGGTAAGCCAGACGGCGGCGAGAAACGCGGAATTCTCAAAGGCATCCGAAAGCGGCGCGTCTGGCGCTGCAACGCCGGCCGAAGGCAAGGGGAGAACGTAGGATTCAGCGGTGGCGTCCACGTAAGAGACGCGGACGAAAAGAACCACGGCATCGGCGGCATCGGCGCGAATGGGAACGGCGTCCGTGACTTCGGTGGAGCGGATGGCGCGCGCCTTGCCGCCAAACCAGCGGCGCGACATCAGGAACGCGGGCAGGCGATTGCAGAGTTCGCGGTTGAGCCGCTCAATGGCGCCGGGTTGTGGAGCGGGCGAAGGCATGATCCTGAAAAGCTATTTGCGAAAGAGGCTTTAAAGCGGCGAGGGCTCCTCCTCCTTTTCACGCTCGCGGCGCTTATCACCCAGATAGCGCTCGAGCGTCTGGCGGGCGAGCTCCTTTCCTCCCAGGCCGAAGGCGATGGCGAGGGCCAGCATCAGCGCACCAAAAACGATCGAGAAGGCCGTGGTCACGGTGCGGCGCGCGAGCCCGATCTGCTCGAGCGCCATCGAGATCGCCAGGATCCAGATCACGAAGCGCACGCAGGCGCTCCAAAGCCGGGGCGAGCGGAAGCCGGCGTTGACCGAGGCGAGCAGCACGGCACGCGAGAAAAAGTTGGCGGCCAGCAAGCCGACGAACAGGATGAGGATGGCGATCAGAATCTGCGGCAGAAGCTGGAAGATATGCGAGATTTGCTCCTGCCACTGCGCGATACCAAGCGCGCTGATTCCGAGCAGGATAAAGCCGACCCACACAATCCAGAAAAGCACGCGGCTGAGGAATTCCGTGGTGGAAGGAAGCGCGGCGCTGCGCAGCGCGTGCGAGGCGCCGGATTGCTCGGAAAGGCGGTCGAGCTTGGTGAGGCTCAGAATCCAGCGAAAGATCCGCTTCAGCAGCAAGGCAATCACAAAGCCGATGATGATGATGATCACCATCACGGCCAGGCGCGGCAGCAACTCGGCAAATGTGCGCACCACCTGCTGGTAGGATTGTGCGAGTCCCTGGACGATCATGTCTTTCATGATGTCACCTCAACTTTTTGCCGTCCACCTATCGAGCAGATACGGCTTCAGACGCTCGAAGGCAAGGCACAGCGATTCGGAATCGGCCTCGATTTCTTCCGCGGACGATTCCTGATGACGCAGCAGAAACGAATAGATTCTGCCGCGGTAGAGCGGGACGAATGCCTGGATCATGTGATCGCGGCTGATGACGGAACGATGATACGAGCCCGCCAGTTCATAGAGCGATTTCACCCACACCTCATCCGGAAACCGAAACTGAGGGTCGGCTTCCGGGGCAAGGCGCTCGATTTCAGCGAGCGTCTGCGGCGCAAGAATGGATTGCAGCACGGGCCGCAATTCGGAAACGCCGCTGCGAAACATATCGAGAATGCGCTTGCGATTGATGCGCGGGGAATCGGGGGCGATATCGTGATCGGGGCCAAGGGCCTGGACGGGTTCGGCTGTGGTGCGCGGCATCCAAAGCGATTGACGCGATTCGAGCAGGCAGAACAGGCCGTCAATCGCGCCACGAATGGCGGCGACCACGTCCGTGCCGGAAACCGCCGGGGCGGGGGGCCGCGCGCCGAGAAAGGCCTGGCAGCAACGCATCTGCGAGCTCACGGCAGAGGTGGCGATCCAGCCCTCGGGCCACGCACGAAGCGCGTCGCGCCCGCCATCTTCGGCAAGGCACACCGCGGCCAAGCGGCCGGAAAAGCCGAACTCGCCGGAATGCAGTTCGCGGATGCCGTAACCGAAAGCGGCGCGATAAAAAGGATAGAGAACGTTTCGAGCCAGAAGGCCATCGAAGCGGCTGCGGCGATAGAGCGGCGCGACGAAATCGAAGCCATCGCGGTGGATGGGATGAAGCAGGTTCGCCACTGATTCCGAGGTCACATTGCCGGAATCGGGGGAGATGATGGCGCACGCCTTGGCGCGGGCAAGGTCCGCGGCGGCCATGATGGTGCGAAACGCGGCGCCGGGGAACGCACCGTTCCCATGATGCGTTGCGATGCGATGGACGGTGCGGAGGGAATTCAGGCCACGCTCGCCATCCCGGGGGGCGGCATGGGCCTCCATGGCAAGCTGCGCGGTGCCGTCGCGCGAGCCGGCATCCACATTGACAATTACGCCGCGCTCGCGCCAGAAATTGCGCTGAAAACTGGATTCGATCGCTTCCATCGTCCGCGCGATGGTCTTCGCGTTATTGTGCGAGGGGACTCCGACGAGGATGTCCACTTCGCCGACATTCATAAGTTGGCGAAGAAAATCGTCGTCCAGAAGAACGTCTTCGGGCACTACCCTCTCCCCTTAATGAAACCGCGGGCGAAGATACATGGCGATGGCACGCGCCGGGATTTCAGGCGCGCCGGCGCGGCGCGGCCGATGCGATCAGATGCGCCGCAGCCGGAACCAAAACGACTCGTACGGCCCCATCGTGAGCAGATACGGCAGTTCCCCGACGCGGGGGAAAAGATTCCGGCTCCACATTTCGATGGGAATGCTGCCCTTGTGGTTGCGCAGGTCGAGTTCGACGGCCTGCGCGGAATTCGAGAGATTATTCACGATCAGGATTTTTTCCTCGCCCAACTGGCGAATATACGCCAGGACGCGGTGATTGGAAGGCCGGAGAAATTCGATGGAGCCGCGGCCAAACACGCGCGAGGACTTGCGGACCTGGATGATCCGCTTCATCCAGGAAAGCAGCGAGTGCTGCGAGCGCTTCTGCGATTCGACGTTGATCGCCTGGTATCCATAGAGCGGATTCGAGATGAGGGGCGAATAGAGGCGCTCGGGATCGGCGATGGAGAAGCCGGCGTTCCAGCCGCCGCTCCACTGCATGGGCGTACGCACACCATTGCGGTCGCCGAGATAGACGTTGTCTCCCATGCCGATTTCGTCGCCGTAATAGATGATCGGCGTCCCCGGCATGGACATGAGCAGGCAATTGAGCAGCTCGATGCGGCGGCGGTCATTTTCCATCATGGGCGCGAGCCGGCGGCGAATGCCGAGATTGAGGCGCATCGTCTTGTCTTTCGCGTACTCGTCGTACATATAATCGCGCTCGACGTCGGTGACCATTTCGAGGGTCAGCTCGTCGTGATTGCGAAGGAAGATGCACCACTGGCAGCTTTCGGGAATTTGCGGAGTCTGCTCGAGGATTTCGATGATGGGCTTGCGGTCCTCGAGGCGCACGGCCATGAACATTCGCGGCATGAGCGGGAAATGAAACGCCATGTGAAATTCGTCGCTCTGGCCGAAATAGGCGGAGACGTCGGCGGGCCACTGATTCGCCTCCGCCAGCAGCATTCTGCCGGGATATTCGCGGTCAAGGCGATTGCGAAGCTCGCGAATGATGGCGTGCGTCTCCGGCAGGTTTTCGCAGGAGGTGCCTTCGCGCTCGATTAAATAGGGAGCGGCGTCGAGCCGGAAACCATCCACGCCGGTGGAGAGCCAGAATTTCATGATGCCCCACATGGCTTCGAGCACGGCGGGATTGTCGTAATTCAGGTCGGGCTGGTGAGAGAAAAAGCGATGCCAATAATAGGATTTCGAGATCGGATCCCAGGCCCAGTTCGAAATTTCCGTGTCGAGGAAGATGATGCGGACGCCGCGATAGCGCAGATCGGAATCGCTCCACACATACCAATCGCGCTTGGGATTGTCGCGCGAGCTGCGCGCCTCCTGAAACCAGGGATGCTGATCCGAGGTGTGGTTGAGCACCATCTCGATGATGATGCGGATGCCGCGCTCATGGGCGGCGGCGAGCAGGGCCTGAAAATCGGCCAGGGTGCCGTAATTGGGATGGACGGAGGTGTAATCGGCGATGTCGTAGCCATCGTCGCGCAGAGGCGAGGGGAAAAAAGGCAGCAGCCAAATCGCGTTGACGCCTAGATCCTTAAGATAGTCGAGCTTCTGAGTGACGCCGGGAAAATCGCCGATGCCGTCGCCGCTGCTATCGTGAAAGGTGCGGACGTGCAACTGATAGATGATGGCGTCCTTATACCATTGGGCATCGGAATTTTCCGCCAAGTTACACTCCTTTCCGTCCGCGAATGCGCAGACCGGCTTCCGCTCGCTTTAGGGCGCGCCCGCGGGATCGCCGGGGGCAAGAAGCAAAATATGCGCGGGAATTTTGCCGGGATCGAGCTCGACGTAATTCCGAGAGCCCTGCCAGCGATAGCGCGCGCCGGTGAGCAGGTCCGTGGCGGCGTAGGGCGCGCGCGGATCGAGGCCGAGATCGGGGAGCGGAAGGTCCACCCAGCCCGATTGCTTGTACACCGCATCGAGATTCACCACCGTGAGGATCACGTTGCGTGCGCCCGGCGCCGATTTGGTGTAGGCGATCAATTGGTCGTTATCCACGCTGTGAAAGCGGAGGTTCGCGTCGGATTGCAAGGCACGATTTCCGCGGCGGATGGCGTTCACACGGGCGATCAGCGGCTTCAGGCTGCCGGGGGTGTTCACGTCCCAGGCGCGAACCTGATATTTTTCCGAATCCAGATATTCCTCGCTTCCAGGGCGCACGGCGCGATTTTCGCACAGCTCGAAGGCAGGGCCATAGATGCCGTAGTTCGCGCCGAGCGTGGCTGCCAATATCAGCCGCGCCATAAACGCGGGGCGGCCGCCGCGCTGGAGATAGTCCGTCAGAATATCGGGCGTATTGGGCCACAGATTGGGGCGAAAAAATTCGCTGACCGGCGGACGCGTAATCTCCGTAAAATATTGCGTGATTTCCCACTTCACGTTCTTCCAGGCGAAATAGGTGTAGGACTGCGAGAAGCCAAGCTTGGCCAGGCGGTACATGATTTTCGGCCTGGTGAAGGCTTCGGCCAAAAAAATTACTTCGGGATGCTCGCGGCGGATTTCGCCGATCAGCCACTCCCAAAAGGCATAGGGCTTGGTATGGGGATTATCCACGCGAAAGATGCGAATGCCCTTTTCGATCCAGAAAAGCACGGCGCGGCGAAGCTCCTCGCAGAGTGCGGCGGCGCGCGGACTGCCGAAGAAAAGCGGGTAGATGTCCTCGTATTTTTTGGGCGGATTTTCGGCGAACTGAATCGTGCCATCCGCGCGATGCTTGAACCACTCCGGATGCTCGCGAACGTAGGGATGGTCCGGAGAGCATTGAAACGCGAGGTCCAACGCCAGATCAATGCCTTTGGCCGCTGCCGCGCGCTGCAGCGCGGCAAAATCATCGAGATTGCCGAGTTGCGGGTGGACGGAGGTGAAGCCGCCTGACCCCAATCCAATGGCCCAGGGGGTGCCCGGATCACCAGGCTGCGCGATGGGTGAATTGTTGGGACCTTTGCGCGCCGCGAGCCCGATGGGATGAATCGGCGGCAGATAGAGGACGTCGAATCCCATTTCGGCAATGTAGTCCAGGCGAGCGATGCAATCTCGGAATGTGCCGTGGCGAGCGGGATTCGCGGTGCAGGAGCGCGGGAACATTTCGTACCAGGCGCTAAAGCGCGCCTTTTCGGGGTCCGCGGTTACGCGGAGCTGCTTCGGGTAGATCGTCCCTCCGGAGCGATCGGCGTGGCGGTCCATCAGTTCGGCCAGGGAAGGGCTGCGTGCCGCATCCGCCGCGGCAACCGTGTCGCCCGAGGATGCGCGCAGGCGAACCGCGATTTCGCGGAGGCGCGCGGCATCCGCCCCTTGCGCGCGCGCGGCGGCGGATTCCACAATTTCGCTGCCGGCAAGGACATCCGCGGCAGCAGCTACGGCGGCATCGGCTTTCTTCAGAAAATCGCGGGACCAACTGCGGAAGTCGTCCACCCAGGCCAGGATGGTGTAGAGGCAGGGTGCGAGGGTTGCAATTCGGAACCGGCCCTGCCAGCGATCGTTTTCGACCAGACGCATGGGCGATTCGCGCCACGAGGGTTCGCCGGCCTCTTTATAAAGGAGAACGGCGGCGACCAGGTCGTGACCTTCGGCGTGAATATCGGCCTGAACGACTACGTCTTCCCCGACGACGCGCTTAATCGGGAATCGGCCGCAGTCAATTTCCGGCTCGACCGCTTCAATGGCGACGCGACGAAGGTCCGAGGGCGGGAGGGGAGCGTCATTTTCCGGCATCTTCAAACCAGCCTCCAACGGCGGAAAACCAGCGGCTCCAGCGGCGGGACGCAACGGCCTTCCAATTATACACACGGGCCACGCCTGGCCGCGGCGAGCAATTCGCGGCGCGCGCGAAGGTTACGTGTTGGGCTCGCGAATCAGGCGAATCGCGCCGGCAACGCGGGAATCGGTGCGCGCTCCGGCATCTTCCGCATCTGCTTCCGCGAATCCCGAATCCTCCGGCGGGTCCTTCCCTTCACCGGGTGCGAGAAACAGATTCGCCTCGACGCCGTGCTGCTTCGTGTACAGATCAAAATAGCGGCCGGCGGCAGCGTAGAGCGATTCGTGGGTGCCGCGTTCAATGATTCGGCCGCGTTCGAGCACGAGGATTTGATCGGCGCGGCGAATCGTGGAAAGGCGATGGGCGATCACAAACGTGGTCCGGCCGCGCATCAGATAGCGGAGGCCTTCCTGGATCAGGGCCTCGGATTCGGAATCGAGGCTCGATGTGGCTTCGTCGAGAATCAAGATGCGCGGGTCGGCCAGGATCGCTCGCGCAATGGAAACGCGCTGTTTCTGACCTCCCGAGAGCTTGATGCCGCGCTCGCCGACAATCGTGTCGTAGCGGTTCTCGAAACCTTCGGCAAACTCGTCCACGCTCGCCGTGCGGCAGGCCGCGAGGATTTCGTCTTCAGTAGCCCCCGGGCGGCCGAACGCGACGTTTTCGCGGATCGTGCCATCGAAGAGAAACGTTTCCTGCAGGACGACGCCAAGCTGCGAGCGATACGAGTCGAGCTGGACGGCGGTGAGATCCGTGCCATCCACGAGGACGCGGCCGCTCGATGGCGTATAGAACGCGGCGACCAGGCCGATAATCGTGGATTTGCCCGAGCCGGACGGGCCCACCAGCGCCGTCATCTTGCCGGGTTCGGATTCGAACGACACGTCGAATAAAACGGGCTTGCCCGGTTCGTAGCCGAAGCCGACGCCATCAAACGCGACGCGCCCCTCGATGCGGCCGAACCGCGCGATGCGCGCGGCGTTCTGCTCTTCGCGGCTTTCGTTCAGGACCTCGCGGGTACGCTCGAGGCCTGCGAGCGCTTCGGTGATCTGCGGCCCGAGAGAGACGATCTGCTGGACTGGTGCAACGAGCATGGCGAGATAAATCGTATAGGTGACGAAGGTACCGAGCGTCATGACGCGGGGCACTTCGTGCCCGCCGATCCACATAATCGCGGCGCTGATCGCACCCACCAAGATCGTCGCGCCAAGCGACATGGTCGAGGTGATGTTGAACATCTGCAGGACGTTCGCAAGCAAGCGGTGCACGCCGGCCTCGAACACCTTCTCTTCTCGCTCCTCAGCGTGATAGCCCTTCACCACGCGGATACCGCTGAGGGATTCGTTCAGGCGGCCGACAACCTCCGCGTTAATTTTGGGGCGCGCGCGGAACACGGGCCGAATCACCTTGAAGGCGCGGCTAAGGCCAATGCCAAAAACCACCAGGATGCTGGCGGCGATGGACGTCATCAGGACGCTGATGTGCATCAAAATGATGAAGGCGATCAAAGAAGTGAGCGTGCCGCCGACGAACTCGATCAGCCCGGTGCCGATCAGGTTGCGAACGCCCTCTACGTCGCTCATGATCCGGGAGATCAAAACGCCGGTCTTGTTGGAATCGAAGAAGGCGACCGGCAAGCGCCCGATGTGGGCTTGGACGCGAATGCGCAGCTCCGCAATCATCCGCTGCGCGGATTTCGAGATGAGCTGCGTGAGCGCAAAGGATGTGGCCGCCTGGATCAGCGTGGCCCCCACGACCGCGAGGATGATCGGTTCGAGCAGCCGGAGCTGCTGCTTCTGAATCACGTCGTCCAGCAGATATTTGGTCGAGGCGGGCAGAATAAATCCGGAAAGCCGGTTCACGAGCATCAGCACGAAGCCAATGGCGAGGATGGCGCCGCGCGGGCGGAGCAGCGCCCACACATCCGGCAGCATCTTCCAGGCGAGCCTGCGATTGGCCGCCTTGCCGGGCGAAATGCTGGATTGGGTGGTCGCGGACACTGGATTGTTGGATGCCGGGCGGCCCGGCAGGACTCGCAGGTCCATGGGGACGCATCCAGATTATATTATGAGGGGCGTTTTCAGCTTCTTTCGGCGAGAATTTGAGAGTGACGCTTCCGTAGCGGAAGCGATGTGTGGCGCGGATTTCGGGCTGCTTCCGTCGTATGCTGCGCGCAGGGATTCGCAGCCCGGATGGGGAGGCAGTTTATGCAGACCGCAGCGCGCCGCAGCGAGCGAGTGCTGGCGGATGTGCCTGTAGTGATCTACGGAACAGCAGGCGGACACACGCCCTTTCGAGAAGAAACCTTCACGGTGACGATCAATGCGCACGGGGCGCTGCTGATGTTGGAGGCGAAGGTTTCGCCGGGCCAGAGGCTGACGCTCTCAAACTCGACGAATAGCGAACAACGGGAATGCCGGGTGGCATATGCGGGGCCAGATCGGGCGGGACTGGCTCAAGTGGCCGTGGAGTTCACGCGCCCGGCGCCGGAGTTTTGGGCGCTGGCATCGCCGCCGCCGAGCTGGAGTGCTGCGAAATCGGGCTGAAACGCGTCCTATGTGCCAAGCTCGGCAAGCCACGATTCCAGAACCTTTGCCTGATCCGCCTGCATTCCAGTGAAGAGAAGGCCCATGCCCATTCCTTCCTGCACGTAAATCACGCGCGCGGAAGCGGCGAACGTTCCCTTATCGCGCGTAATCCTTACTCCCACTTCGGTGCCCACCGGAAGCGCGTTAAGGACGTCTACGTAGCATCCCTTCGCACTGATTTCCGAAATTCTGCCGGAGAGCCGGACTTCGCTGACCGGTTCGAGCACGTGAGCGGTGGCAATAAAGGTGAACCGAGGGGCGCCGCGAGTCTGGCGAGATGTGCTGCTGGATTTGGGCATGGCAATTCTCGATTCAGTTTGCACGAATGAAAGCCCCGGAAAAATGCCCTCGCGAAGTAGATGCCGCGAAAATACAAACAGGGGCGCGGATCTAGACGCGGCGTTTACCGATACGTAAGTTCGGACCAGCTAGATCCGCGCCATAACGGGAGTGGCTTCGATCTACTTGCAGCGCACTTTCCGGAAACGGTCACGAAAATCAAGGCAGATGGGCGCTCGAAGGACCACAAATAAACCGCGAGCACGCGCGAGCGGCCCAATCCGGTCCGCGGAAGACACATCTCTAATTGCTTACAATTGTAAGCAGAGGGCTAGGTAGCCTGTTGCTTCCAAAGCGGGAAACCGATATGGTTTGCACTTCAAAATGGCATCTTGTCGGAGTGGGGTTGCTCCGTCATGGAACACAACACATTGTCCTGGCGTCCGGGCGAGCAGCTTCGGGAGCTTCGCAATAAGCTCGGAGTGACTACCCGCGAGGTGGAGGAATTCAGCCGGGCCATCGCGGAAGATTGCCAGAACGAGGACTTCTATATTTCCAACGCCTGGCTGACCCAACTGGAAAACAAGAATTCCATCCCCAGTATTTACAAGCTATTTAGCCTGAGCGCGATTTACAGGATGAAGTTCGCCGATCTGCTGGCAATTTTCGGCGTGGATCTGAACACCGCGACGCGGTATCAACTGGCGCTTCCGCTGCAAAAGACGCATTTGGCGGCCGTCGAACCGCCCGACCCGCACAAAGCGATTACCTTCCCTGTCCGCTTTGACAAGAGCTTTAGCCTGGACAAAACGAGTCTGATCTCTCGAATGGTCGAAATCTGGGGGGAAGTGCCCGTCGAGCTGATTCAAAGGCTGGACCTGCGCCATTGCCAGTATGGCTACATCGGAACCGCCGATTTTGCGATGTACCCTCTGCTCCGGCCCGGAACCTTTGTACAGATTGACAGCCGGCCAGGCCGCCCCCATGGGGCGGAATGGCGCACGGAGTTCGACCGGCCGATTTATTTCGTGGAACTGCGCGACGGATACGCGTGTTCATGGTGCGAGGTGAGGGGATCGCAGATCACGCTGGTGCCGCATCCGCTCTCCGGGTGCGGAATCCGGCAGTTCGCCTACCCGACCGAAGCGGAGATCGTAGGGCAGGTTACGGCCGTGGCCATGCGGCTGGTGCCGTCACCGGACAGCTTTTCTGACGAGCTTCCAAAATTGCCAAAGCGACTTTGAAATTGGAAAAGAGGAGTTCCGCCGCGACTGGATCCGCATTCATCGGAATCGCCACGCGATACGGCTCGAGCTTGCGCCACGTGGAAAAGAAAATGCCCGCCTCGCAGAACGTGGATTTAATGTAGCCATCCAATTGCGCCACCAGCTCCGAAAGAGGCAGGCACAAAAGCCGCTGAAAGACGTCGCGATGGCAGGCGGCAATGGCCTCGCAGGCGACTTCGGAGGTGAATTGCGAGGCGAGGCCAGCGTGGTGATAAAGGCCTGTATTGTAATCGCGCAGCGAGGCGAGATAGATCATGCGGTCGAGTACCCGCTCCATAGCGGACAGCGTGCGCCGATTCAGATCGTCAAGCGCCTCATGAACGTCCATTCGCTGCGATGCGGCGCCGTTCATACGAGCTACAGGACCGCCTGACTCTTAGCGGAACCGCCGCTCAGGCCATCCGCGCGGGATGCCGCAAGAAAATCCAATGATTTAGCGGATGCCGCACACACGCGGTCTGCGATTCCCGCCATTGCGTGCACGGCCGGCCGGGCTGCATGTGGCCCGCGTGCGTAAATAATGATGCGCAGAACGCGGCATATCGCCGTAAGTTCGGCGAAGCGCAATGCTAATGACAGCTCCGCTTTTACGCTGAGACGCGAGTAAAAGCGCGAACGCCCCAGGTGAAACCGCTTGAGGTTTAGCACTTGATTCTGAACCTGCGCGGCCCATAAGAGCGCAATCTTCCGCCGCTGCCGTAGAAACAGGCGACGGGTATCTTCCGACGATGCCGCGGCCACATAATCGAAATCCTCGGCGGAAAAGAGGCGCGAAACGAATTCGGGAGGAAGCAAATCCAATTGCAGGGTGGTGAGCGCCTGGCGCGCTCCGATAATGGCCTCGCCGCCTCGACGCGCGCGTGGCGATGGAAACACCAGCACGTACAGCGCCGCGAGCAGCGCCAATCCCATCAGCAGCGAAAATATCAACTGGACCACGGTCGCTCCGTGCCTTCGCTAGGCACTCAACATGATACGTCCATAACCAGTACCGGCGCTACTACCAAATAAAGCAGCGATGCGTTTCGGTCATCCCACACGCGGCACCTTCGGGTGTCAGGGCCGCGCCGTGCGAATGAGGTGAGAGCGCAAGCTTCTCATCAAGCCCCTGGTACGCAGCACAACGCGCTCGTAATCGGCATCTATGTCGGCCGGCATCTTCGGCAGAGGGGCCGGGACAAAGGACCATAGCGCACCGACCCAGATAAGAAGAGATACAAGGTAAGAGAGAGGTTGCATGGTGTTCCAAATCGCCTCGAACGAAGCCCCGGCATACGAGCGAACGGCCAGGGTGACCAGGCTCGTGGCCACGTACAAACCGTAACCGGTTACCATCCCCTTCATGTTCCTGCCCAGAGCGAGGCCATAGCTGCTCACTATCAATATGATCCCGATTACAAAGGTCGCCTGGACAAATCGGAGGTCCCTCTCGAATCCGATCATCGTTCCGCCGAACGAGGCGCCGGTGCCCGCGTACTTGTACAACCACGCGAAACCGAGCACCAGGCCGGCGGCTGTGAGACCGGCCGTATTGGCCACGCGCTCGGCGCCTGGATATCGCGCGAGGACGTGGCGGAAGATTTCGAGCAGCACTCCGTAGCCGAGCAGCAGGGTAATGAGATCTGTGGTCCAGTACCATCTATGGTAGGACGTAACGCTCAGCATATGCGTCAGATACCAAACCATCATCAACCCTGACGAGAGGAACGTCGCGGCAATATACGCGAAGAAATACGGGTAACGGGCAAAGAAGCGCCCATGAAGCGCCCGGAAGAGCAAGAGCCCTTCCAGGAGCGTGCCAACCGTCCAAATAACCATCGCTAACATAGGAGCCGTCCGAGAACGGCACATCCTACCACAGAGTCTGGAGGGAGAGCATTGCCTCGCCCTCCAGAACTCGGCGGCCTAAGTTAGCGTCAAATCTTCAGGCGCCGGGCGGCGTCGGAGGCGGCGGCGGGAATGGAGGATCAGGGGGAGTGGTTCCATCCGCGAAAAGAGTGACTGCCGAGCTATGCGAAGCTTGCAGGTGAGCCGCTTGAGCACCGATGGCGGACGTGCGAACCTGCTGGGCACCGAGAAACAAGAATGCCAGTCCACCAACCAACCCGACAACCGATTGCCAGAGTTTCATGGTGTTCTCCTGTCGTGGAATAAGGGGCGTGAGCCCGCACGCAAACTAGTGGACCCAAGTAAAAGATTCAGAAAGGATTTACCGTTGCTCGGTGGGGAAAGCAGAGGCTCGTGCAGTTCGGTAGCGGGCGATCAAACTGACAAAAAATGCTCTTCGAAAACGCGAGTGGCAGATGAGAGCAGAGTCGGCTTTTTTTCGGCCGCCGAAAAGCCGCCAGGGCCGGGATAACTATATGGAAACGCCGGCAGGAATAGTTGTTTTAGCATTTCTATACAGGCATTACTGTATCTGCGCGGCGCGTAGACGCCTCGAAAATGCCCCAGGCAGATCCAAATTCGCCCCTGCGTTCCGCGCAGATTGCGCCGAATGAGTTTCGCCAGCGCCTGAAAACGCTCGACCGGAGGGAGTGGTGGCTATGGTCGACCACCGTGCTTGCGCTGATCCTGCTGAGCATTTGCGTAGCGTCTTTCGCATTTCCCACGGCGCTGGACACACCGGACTCGTACTACATGAACCTTGCGGTGCGCGCCCTGGTGGGCGTGGTGCTGATTTTCAGCGTCTACCTGGTGCATCAGCAGATCGCGATTATCAAGATCCGGGATCAAATCGCGGACCAGATCGAGTCTATTGCGAAGGTAGAGACGCTCACCGCCGAGGTCTATAAGCTGGCGGCACTCGATCAACTGACCGGGCTTTACAATCGGCGCTCCGGCGAACAGCGCCTGACCGAAGAAATGCAAAGGGCCGGGCGGCACAAGAGGCCGCTTACGCTTTTGCTGCTCGACGTGGACGGCCTGAAGCAGGTCAACGACCGCTTCGGCCATCCTGCGGGCGATGCGCTCTTAAAGGGCTTTTCGGAACGCCTGCTGCGCGCCATCCGCGGGTCGGATCTCGCTGTGCGCCTAGGAGGAGATGAATTTATGGTCCTCCTGCCGGAATGCCGGCCGGAGGAGGTGCGGCACGTCATTGGGCGTGTCGAGGGACTGCAGATTCATCACGAGGGCAAAGACATTTTTTGTCAGTTTTCCAGGGGATGGACCGATTACCGTTCGGGCGAGACGGCGCGTGAACTGATCAAGCGGGCTGACGACGCCCTTTATGCTGACAAGCGCGCAAGCAAGCGGCACACCGAAAGACGTGTAGGCAAAGCGGTAGAGCCGGCTACACGGGACTCCCGGCACAGCTTCTCCTGAAAATGGCGATGTTCCTGCCACGAACGTCCAATCTCGAATTTTTCTTGCTCGGCCGGGGGGTAATTCGTATGATACCGGCCGTTAACTCGATTGCACATGGGGGTGCGCAATGCCGAAGGAAAAGCCCAAGGTAAATATCGGAGAGGTCATCAAGTCATATCGAGCCGACCGCGGCCTTTCTCAGGGCGACATCGAGCGGCGCACGGGATTGCTGCGCTGCTATCTTTCGCGCGTGGAAAACGGGCACACCGTTCCGTCGCTGGAAACGCTGGCAAAAATTGCCGAAGCTATGGAAATCAACCTCGCGGACTTTTTCCCCGGCAGCGATACCCCTCAGGACCGCGAGACGCGCAAGGTGCTCGGTGAGCTCTCCGAGGAGGAGATTCGGTTTCTTGCGCAGATCAAGAAGTACTCAGCTACTCTCTCGAATGATGATAAAAGGCTCGTGCTCGCCATGATCCGCAAGATGGCGATCGTCGTGCCGCCTGGGCGCAACGGCAAGCCAGCCGGGGCGGCTCGTCGCGCCGAAGCCTGAACCGGCCGATCCGGGCCCGCGGCTATTTTGCCTTGACTCGCCGGGCTGCCCAGGACATACTCTCTCCCCTTAGTAAATATCTTCCGAGGTGATTGTCTGTACAGTGCCCCCGCCACGACGAGGCAGATCGCCACTTCTAAGGAGCCGCTTCTTTTGAGGCTGCCTGCGAGGCGCTGGACTACATGTTTGGCCGGGCTTATTGTGCTGCTGAGCGCACCCATTCTTTTCGGCCAATCCGGGCGCACGCAGCCCCGAATTACCCAGGCGGTGGATGCAGCCAAACTGGCTACCCTTGCCGGCAACACAAATCCCCTCGCGCGCGCGGCAAATGACCGAGGTGCGGCTCCGGCAGCGTTACGGATGAACCGCATGCTCCTGCTCCTGCGGCGCGATCCGGCGCAGGAGAGGCAGCTCGCACAATTGCTGGATCAGCAGCAGGAGAAGTCCTCCTCCAATTTCCACAAGTGGCTCACGCCTGCCGAATTCGGCGAGCAATTCGGCCCGGCCGACCAGGATATCCAAGCGGTCATTTCATGGCTCACATCCCAGGGCTTTCAGGTCAGCGGCGTCTCGAATGGGCGCACGGTGATCGAATTTTCCGGCACGGCGGGTCAGGTGCAGCAGGCATTTCACACCGCGATCCACGCCTACCAGGTCAATGGCCAAAAGCATTGGGCCAACGCAACCGATCCGGAAGTGCCGGCGGCATTGGCTCCGGTCGTTGCGGGATTCGATTCGCTGAATGACTTCGCCCGCCGGCCCATGAGCCACTTCGCGGGCACTTTTCACAAGGACAACACGACCGGCGTTGTCACGCCGCTCGACCCGCAATTCACATATCCGACCGGGTGCAGCACGACGTCCAACCCCTTTTGTCTGTTTCCCGTGGGGCCGTATGATTTTGCGACGATTTATAACGTGCTGCCCTTGTGGAACGCCGCCACGCCAATTGACGGCACCGGACAAACCATTGCGGTGGTGGGCGAAACGGATATCAATCCGCAGGACTTCACCGATTTTCGCACCCTTTTCGGTCTCGGCGCCTCGACCGGAACCCTGAACATCATCCAGAACGGACCCGATCCGGGAACGAACGGAGAGGAACCGGAAGCGGACATTGACACGCAGTGGGCCGGGGCGATTGCAAAGGGCGCGGCGATAGACTACGTGGTTTCGGCGTCAACGGAAGCAACCGCCGGCGTGGACCTTTCGGCGCAGTACGCGGTTGACAACAATCTGGCGCCGATCTTGAGCGAGAGCTACGGCCAATGCGAGCTTTTTCTCGGCAGCGGAGGAAATCAGTTCTACAAGGCTCTTTGGCAGCAGGCCGCAGCCGAGGGGATCACCGTCGTTCTGGCCTCCGGGGATCAAGGTTCGGCGGCTTGCGACGACGGCGTTGATTACGCACAAAACGGGCTCGCGGTGAGCGGTATCGCATCCACGCCGTACGACATTGCCGTGGGCGGCACCGACTTCAACGACCTTACGAACCCCACGACCTACTGGAACCTCACCAATGATGCGAACCACGCGTCCGCCAAGGGATACATTCCGGAAATGACGTGGAATAATTCCTGCACGAACGCGGAGATCCAGACCTTCTTCCAACTTTCGACCGCCGAGGACACCTGCAACAACGAGCAAGCGCAGACGGACGGTTTCCTCACAGTGACGGGCGCGGGCGGCGGGACAAGCTCCTGCACCACCCCGGGCACCGGCGGCACCCCTGCGAGCTGCGCGGGCGGCTATCCACAACCTGCCTGGCAGACCAGCTTCAACAATTCCAATTCGCCCAGCGATGGCAAGCGCCACGTGCCGGACATTTCGCTTTTCGCCAGCAATGGCTTCAATGGCAGCTTTTACATGATTTGTCAGCGCGACGCCGGCAGCACGAACGGCTGTGGAGTGAATTATCTGGGCTATACTTTTCAGGGCTACGGAGGCACGTCCGTAACCGCGCCCGCCTTTGCCAGCGTTATGGCTTTGATTGATCAGGAGACCGGTTCGCGACAGGGCAACGCCAATTACGTCCTCTATTCATGGGCGGCCGAATCGGGAACGAGTTGCAACGCGAACGCCCCATCGGGCAGTTCTTGTATCTTTTACGATCTCTCGAATGGCACCATCGCAATGCCGTGCCTGAAAGGATCGCCCTCCTGCCAGGTAAACAACGCGTCGCATTCTTATGGCGTGCTTTCCGGATACTCCAGCGGCACGGGATACGATCTTGCGTCCGGGCTCGGCTCGGTGAATGTGGCGAATCTGGTGAACGGCTGGAAGAATGTCGCGGGACAATTTCAGCCGAGCGTCACGACTCTGACGCTTAACCACGGTGCGGCGGTAAGCATTGCCCATGGTTCGTCGGTCCCTGTTGATATTTCGGTTTCGGCGGCTTCTCCCGGCTCGCCCTCGCCTCCCGTGCCTACCGGGGATGTTTCGCTGGTCGCGGCCGGGGGCAATAATCCGGCTTCGGCGGGAACGTTCACGCTCAGCAATGGCAGCGCCTCAGGCACTACAAACACGCTGTCAGGCGGCACTTCGTACAGCGTGACGGCGCACTACGCCGGCGACGCGAATTACGCTGCGAGCGATTCCACTCCCGTGACGGTAACGGTTACGCCGGAAAGCAGCCAAACCAGCCTGCGCATCATCGCCACCGATTCATCGGGCAATATTACGAACCAGAATGCGTCCTCATTTTCTTACGGTTCGCCCTATTTTCTGCGCGCGGATGCAACCAATAGTTCGGGCGCGAACTGCTTCAATACGAGCACCAACACTGCGAATTACGCGTGCCCCTCAGGCACGATCAGTCTTACGGACAATGGAAATGCGCTGGGAACCGCGCCCGTTCCGCTGAATATTCAAGGCTATACCGAGGATCTCGCGATTCAGCTCAGCGGCGGCACGCACACGCTCATTGGAAATTACTCCGGCGATAACAGTTATACGCCCAGTTCAAACAGAGACGTGCTCACCGTGGCTCCTGCGGCGACCACTACGTCTATCTCGCGTCCGACCTCCTCGACTACTCCTCAGACGGTGATAATCGGCCAACCTTTTCCGGTTTTCATCTCAATGACAACGCAGAGTTCTGGCGCCGCTCCCGGCGGAACCTATTCCATACTGGACGGGGGGGCCACAATCGGCAGCGGTCCTGCGGTCGGCTATGCAGCATCGAATACTTCGGAGGCATTTGCGAACGCAACTGTGTCCGGCACTCCGGGTGGCCCGTCCGGGCCGCACACGATTTCCGTCGTTTACAGTGGCGACACGAATTACGCAAGCTCGGCTTCTGGATCTGTGCTTGTAACCGCGCGCTATTCCTCCACCGTAGAAATCACGGCAACGCCAAATACCGTCATTTATGGCTCCCCCGTCACGCTCTCGGTGACCGTAAGCACAACAAACCCGGCAAGCAATCCCGCGCTTAAACCCACGGGCACAATGTCCTTCTATACAGATTCTACGCAGACCGAAGTGCCCCTCAGCCCAGGCCAAGATTCCAGCGGACATTGGATCCTGCAGGCAAGCCTCGTGATTACGCCAAACCGAACCGACACCGTTTCTGCCACCTACAGCGGCGATGACAATTACGAGTCATCGGCCGGCTATGTTCCAATATCGGTCACAATTCCCGGTTTCAATGTCTCCGCCGGGACGACTCCGCTAATCGTCACGGCCGGCCAACCGGCGACGGACACGCTGACGATCACGCCGCTAACGAGCTACACCAGCACCGTCGCCCTTAGCTGCCCCCCTTACATCTCGATTCCGGGCAGCACGTGTAGCATCTCTCCAGCGTCGGTAACGCTGGCCAATGGCGCCGCAGCGACTGCGACGCTCACCTTTTCCCTCGCCGCACCTTCGAGCAGCTTAAGCGCTGCCGTTCCCCGAAGGAGTCGCGCTTCTCTGATTTTGATGAGCAGCGGTGGGTGGTGGACCCTCGGTGCCGCCGCTGGCCTGGCATCGCTGCTACTGCTCTTGCTTCCCGGCAGACGCCGCCGACTTCGTGCTACCACAGGCTTTGCCCTGGTGTGTGGGCTGGCGCTTGCGATCGGCTGCGGAGGCGGCGGAGGCTCGAACGGCAGCGCGGGTGGCGGAGGCAGCGGAAGCGGCCCTGCACCGCAAGCATCCACGACCACAACTCTGTCTACAAGCGCCGCAAAAATTCCACTCGGGGGCATGGTGGTACTCACAGTAACCGTGCGTTCTTCGAACCCCGTTACGGGAATTGCGAGTGTGACGGACGGATTTTCTCCGCCCCTCGTTGCGCAAAGTGCGCCTCTCGCCAATGGCTCCGCGCAGATAACAGCAGCTGCCATGCCAAATATTCGGCCTGGAACACACGGAATAACAGCGACGTATACGGGAGATTCAGATAACAAACCGTCTGTAAGCGGCGTACTGAATGTCACAGTCACCGGGAACACGACGCTGTTCATCCTCGGCCAGACCGGACAACAGCAACATGAGTTTCAGATGATCGCTACAATCCAGTAGCTCGGGCCGCGCGCGAAGTATTCGCTATTGCTGATGTTTCTTTCTGCCCAGGATGCCGCCCAAAATTCCCGCCGCTTTGCCTGCCGTGGTTCCGGTGTCGCCTTTCCCAGTCTTCACGGATTTCCCGAGCGCCCCGGAAATGTCTGGCAAAAATATGGGTCGCGACGTGGTGCCCTGAACTTTGAACGGGATCGCGCCGCCGGCCGCGCTGCCGCCGACGATCGACGAGACGGCGGATGCGACCGCGTTCACAGCCTTGTTCGCGCTCTGGATTTTCGCCTGCATTTTGCAATTGAGCTGACCGCTTGAACTGATCTCCCCTGCCCCGGTAAGCGTTCCCAGCGACGCCACCACCATGTTCAAATCGCTCATGTGAGTGCCCTGCGGGTCCACGCGCAATTGCGTGGATAGCGTCTGCACCTCGGTGTCCTTCCCCACGCCGCGGCCAAGCCCCGCAAACGCGGCGAGCGCACCCAAGTGGCCATTCAGATCGAAGCCCTCAAGCTTCGCGTTCGAGAGATTCACCGGGCCGGCGATCACCAACTTGTCCACCGGGCCGCTCAGCGTAAGATTCAAATCGAGAGCGCCAGAAGTGAGCGACGCGCCGGAAGGAAGCGTGATTCCGAGCGCGGGCAGCAATCCTTCGAGCGACGGCACGTCCATGCCCTTGCCCTCGAGCCGCATCTGCGTGCTCGCCACCGCCCCGCCCGTTTCGTACGTTCCGGTCAGGTGGGCCAGCGCCTTCGCGATGTGGACCTCCCCGCTGCGCAGCGCGCCGCTCTGCTTCGCCATGTCATAGGCCGTATCGTAATAAACCGTAACAGGCACGCGCGAAGCAGAAGCGCCCGGCACGAGCCGAATCTTTTCAGCCGAAAGCGTTCCCTTCGAAGCCATCATGCCGCGGCTGGAAGAAACATCCCCGTGAAAGCCGACCATCCCGCCGAGCCCGGCCGATGGATCCAGAAAGCCGGTGGAGGCGAGATCGAGGTGCTGCACGTCAATCGTCGCGCCAAATGGAGTCAGCGAAGCGTCGGTCGCATCCACGGGCCCGGCCTTGCCGTCCAGCTTGATCGTGCCGCCGCCCGGCGTGGCCGCGCTCAGGTGGAACGGGAACTGCGAAGTGTAGGAAAGGTTCGAGGCATCGAGCGTCACGTCGTGATAGTCGCGCGTTTTTCCGTTCGCGTTCCGCACGGTCACTTTGCCGCCGGAAATCGCGAACTTTTGCACCGTTACATCCGGCACGGAACTCGAACCCCCGCCGCTAGCCGGGCTAGCAGAAGCCGTCGCGCGCGGCGCCGGAGCGCTCCGCCCCAAATTCGAAAAGTTCCAAGTTCCCGAGGCCGAGCGGATCAGCGAAACCTGCGGCTGCGAAATCGTGAACGACCGCACTTCCAGCTTTTTCGAAAATATGAGCGGCAACAGCGAGACGCCCGCGGTGAGTTGCTTCGCGGTCAGAAAGGGCGCCTTGCTGAACGCCGGATCATCGGCGATGGAGACATTGTCCACCGTTACGCCGCCGGAAAAAATCGCCAGGCGAATATTCCCAATTTCGACCTTGCGGCCCAGCAGTCCGCCCAGATCTGCTTCGAGCGTGGGCCGGAAGCGGTTCGCGTCAATCAGCGACGGCAAGGCCAGCGCAAGAATCACCAGCACAACGATCACCACGCCAACCGTAATAAGGATTTTTTTCTTCATAACGACTCCCTTGCTGTCATTCAGCGCTGGCCATCCGCGGATTCAGGAAGCGCTGCGACTCGCGTAATTCGCGGCGCTGCTGCGGAGCCCGTTAGCCGATAGAAATCGTCCGGCGCATCAGAACCGGCTCCGGCGCCCTGGTCGCCCCGCGAAGCGGATCGCACGCGGATGCGCAAGTCGAGATTCCGGCGAAAACCGATCGTGCCCGTTCCGCTCGCCTGCATGCGTTCTCCGCTCAGCCTCACGTCCTGCAACTGAATTTCGCCCGGCCCGCACATGAACGAGCCCTCCGCCTGATCGAAGGCGTCCTTGCCCGCCAATCCATGCGCGAGCGTGATTCCCGGGGGCACTTTGATTTCGCTCCACTCGGGATTTTCCACTCGCAGCCTTCCCTGGCAGGCGAGCGACGAGGCCAGCGCACCTCGATCCGGCCCCGATGCGGAAAATGTGACTCGGCCCGACGCCAAACCCGCGAGCGAGCCTTCCAAACCCGGCACATCCGCGGCCAGCGCCGCAACGTTCACGCCGGAGAAATCGAACGTGCCGCCGTATCCAGGATTCGCCCGAAGATCGGCCTCGAAATTCGCGCCTAGCCGTCCGCCATAGAATTGCGCCTCGGCTCGTTTCAATTGAACGCGCCGACCGGCGATCTCCATGCTGCCGGCAAGGTGGCGCAGTTGAAGCGGTGCCAGTTCAAACGCTGCCACGGCAAGCGTCCCGCGCGCGCGCAGCGATTCGGGAACCGCCAGCACGCGGGGCGTCGCCTTCAGAAATGGCAGCACACGGTCCAAAAAGCTTTCGCGCCAGCGAGGATCAAGCCAGCGATCAAGCTCCTTCCCCGACAGGCGATCCGCCGAAAGCGCAAATTGCCATTCGGCGTCAGGACTGAACCTTGCGAAGGACCCCGTCCAATGCGCTCCGAAAGCCGACGCCCCCGCGAGGCTGATCTGCTGGTCGCCGGGTTCCAGCGACACGGCGGCCCGGATGCGCTCGATGGGCAAATTCAGAAATGGCGCCCAAAGAGAGGCCTCGCCCGGTCCGGACGCCCCGCCGATCTGAATCGTCCCTGTCGGAATTGCCCGCCACGGCGCCACGCCCTGGGCCCAGTGTAAGTCGCACCGCATCGGCCCTGCGACGTCCCATCCGCGCGAGAGATTCCATCCCAGCGCATTCGCGGTGGCGACCAATTCCCGCATCTGGCTCACGCTTCCCTTGATCCTTACACCCGGCGCATTGCGAAGAATCTCATCCAGCAGCGGTGCGGAGTCAGCCGTCGTCGGCGGATGCATCATCCGCAACTTTCCCGCGCCCGAAGAACTGGAAGCTGCCGACTCGATGCGAAGCGATCCGGCGCCAGCACCAAAGGAAACAACGGCCGGAGTGAACGTAAAACCGGAGGGACTATAACGCAGCGTGGTATCGCCCACCCGAATCGGCGCGGTCAATCTCTTACCAGTCAGCGTAGCCCCGCTGAGCGAAACGGCCGCCATGTCAATTCGGGGCGGCCAGTCCGATAGCGACAGGCGCGCCCGGGCCACGCCGCGCACGCCGAGATCTTCCGGCAGCCCCGGATGGAACGCGCGAATCCACGAGACCAGATCGCGCAGGTCTACGCCCGCGGAACTGACTTGCAATCGCGTGCCGCCCGCGGCGTCCGACGATTTGCGAAAGGGTGGTCCCCAATCCACTACTCCGGTCAAGCGCGCCGCGGAATGGGGAAGTTCCACGCTTGCATCGAGGGAATCCATATCCGAAGTCGCCGGATGCCACTTCATTTTAGCGGCGACGTTCACCGCCGGGTCGTCGGATCGCAGCGCTAAATCCCACCGGTGAAGCTCGCGCAATTCCGCACGGCCTTGCAGCGCCCAGCCGTCGCCATCCGTTTGCGCGCGAAGCGAAAGGGCCATCGCGCCGCGCACGCCGTGGTCGTCGCCCGTCGCCAGTCGAAGGAAATCGGTGAGCGAAGCGTCGTCCCACGAGAGGCTCAAATCTCCAGGCCGCAGGCGAGACGATGTGCCTCCCAGGTATCCCGAGACGTGAATCGTGCCCGCGCGTTGCAGCCCGAGCGCCGCGCGCATCGGCGTGGCATCGAGCGTAAGGCGCCAGCGGCCCGGGCTATCGGTTTCCACAGAGCCGCTTACGTCCGCGAAAGCGAAAGGAAGCTTTTCTTCCGCGTTCTTGAAATTGATTCGGCCGTCGCTTATGTCAATCCGATGAAAACGCAGGGCCGGGCGCGAGCGCTGCTCGGCCGGCGGTCCCTGGAAGCTGCCGAGCCGCGCGGTCCGCGATGCAAGGGCGCCGGTGCCTGACGATGTGCCGCTGGGGAGCCATTCCTCGAGGTTCCAATCCCCCGCGGCATTTCGCACGATGTTCAGACTGGGATGAGAAAGCGAAAGCGTGCCCAGCTCGACGTGGCCACGGAGCAAGGCGCCCCATCGCAGGCGAATGGCAATTGAATCCGCACGCAGGAAGTACTCCTGGCCAAACTGCGGATCCTCGCTCACGCGAACCGACCGAGCATCGAGCACCGGTCCCGTCCACAGGCTCAGCCCGTAGGAGCCGACTTCCACCTTGCGGCCGAACGCGGCCTCGAGATGCGCCGTAATCCTGCCCTGAAGCCGGCTGTGCCGTATCGCGAACGAAAGCCCCAGGCCCGCAAGCCACAAGCCGCATAAAAGGAAAATCGCGCTCGTCGCCCAGCCGCTCCGGAACCAAACCGCCCGCGCGAGCGTCCTGCCTTGGGATTCCGTGACGGCATCGCCTGCGGCCGCTCGAAGAGATTCGATTTGCGTATTCAAGATGTGTACCGCCGAAGAAATGGAACGTGCGCCGTCTCGCTTCAGCTTGGTTCCGGCGCAGCGCCAAGCCGTTCGAGCGCCAGCATTGCCGCCGCTTGCTCCGCTTCCTTCTTGCTGGCACCGATCGAGGAAGCAAGCATCCGCCCCGCGTGCCACACTTCCACGTCAAACGTCTTGCGGTGCTCGGGCCCGGTTTCGCTGCGCAGCCGGTACTCCGCCATTCCCAGCGCTCTTCGCTGCAGCCATTCCTGAAGCGCGGATTTGTGGTCGGGGAGATCTAAGCCTTCCACGTGGCCCAGAAGCGCCGGCTCCACGAGTGTGCGGTTCACGAACCCCGCAGCGGCTTCCAGCCCGGCGTCGAGGTAAATTGCCCCGGCGATCGCCTCGTACGCGTCTGCTAGAAGGCGTTTCTTTTCCCTGCCACCACTCTTCTCTTCGCCCGCACCCAGCAGCAGGTGCTCGCCAAGTTTCAGCCGCTGCGCCGCCGTATGCACAGCCGAGGCGCTGACCATCCGAGCAAGGGCCTTCGAGAGTTTCCCTGCATCCCAATCAGGAAAGGTGCGGCAGAGGCGCTCGCTCGCCACCAATCCCAGCACACGGTCGCCCAAAAACTCGAGCCTCTCGTTATCCATCCCGTTGCCACCCTGGCGATTCGAACGATGGGTTAGCGCGCGATCCAGCCGCTCCGGACGCGCGAACGTATACCCGATAATCGCCTCGAGCTCGTCGCGCGTTCCTGCGGCCATGTGTGAGCCTTTTCGATCAGTTGTGCGGGGCAGGCGCCGGTTGGCCACCTTTGGTGGCCAGTGCTTTGTCCTTATCGGCGTGCTGCTTGCACGAAGTCTGCAGCGAACCCGCTATCGCGCCGCATTTATCGTAGGCGTCCTCGGCTTGGGCATACTGCTTCAATTGATCGTAATCAATGCCCAGAACGTAGAGATCCGTGGGATCGGGCTGCGCCACGCCGGTAGCTTGCTTCAGTTCCGTGGCGGAATTCGCAAAATCCTGCTTGCGAAATAGCGTGAGCCCCAGGCCGCTGTGCGCCTGCGACTCGGCCGCGTTCTTCTGATCGGTAAATTGCTGATCGGTCATGTTGGGCGGTTTAACAAGCGTGGGGATAATGGCCAGCGCGCGCCTCTCGTAGTCTTCCGATTTCTGAAGTTTCTGCTGCGCATCGAGATCGGTGGGGTTGTAGGAATGCGGGATCAGCCAGCCCACCAGCACCAGCACGTCAAGATCAGTCTTATCAAGCTCTACGGCCTTATCCCCTGCGGCGTAGAAATTGGTCCAGTCCTGGTTCTTGTAGTAGTCGTTTACAAGCTGATTGTAAACCGCCACCCTATAGCCGCTCGTCGGATACTTCTGTAGAAAATCCTTCCCCGCCACAATCTGCTTGTTCACGCCGTCGGTCGTATCCGTCGGCATTCCGGCGAGGGCCTTGTACGCCGCCTCTTCGGCGGGATCCACCTTCGGTGCCGGGGCCTGCGGCTTCGCGGCAGTCGTCGCTTGCTGCGGGATCGCCGGCGTGATTGTGCCAGACTGGTTTTGCTGATTCTGTTGCTTCTGATTCTGTTGTTGATTTTGATTCTGCTGATTTTGTTGGTTCTGCTGCGGCTGTTGTGTCTTCGAATTGTCCTGCCCAAATGCAGCCGTCCCCAACGCGCCTAGCGCCAGGGCCACGGCCAGTGCCGGGGCCAAAATCGCGCCCCTTCGATAGAATCTGTTCGCGCTTTCCATTGCAATCCCCTTCCCTGTTGGAATGCCCGAGCGTTCCGCGGCGGCGGCAAGCTCAGGGATTTTGCGTTCCGTTATGACTCGCGCCCGCCGGCGGGGCATACGCCTTCGCAATTCCGTCCTGTGCCGCCACCCGCGCCGCCTCCGGAGCGCCTTCTACGCCCAGCGCGGCATGGTATTCGTTCACTGCCAGTTCCCGCTCCCCTTCGAGATCGTGAATACGCCCCAAATACACGTGAGACCAAGCCAGGATCGAAAGCTCGGAAGGATCAGGCGCCCCTGCGTCCTGCCCGGGTTTGCGCGGCCCCGATACGAGACTCTCGAAGAGCGACTTCGCGCGATCGGCGTCCCCGCCAAGCACCGACGCGATCGCCATGCCATACAATGCGCGCGCGTCGTTCGGGTCCTGTTGCAGCGCCTTGCCGAAGGCCTCCCGCGCTGCCACGGCATTGCGAGACGCGAGCGCGCGATTCCCCTCGGTAAGCAGCCCCTCGATCTGAGCCTGTGGATTCGCAGCGGCGGATTCCGCATCGGCCTTTGCCGGCGCGGCCCCGGCCGGCGTAAACTTCACCGTCGCCAGCCGCTTCTGCTCCTCTGGAACGCTAATCCCCGCAATCAGATCGGGGAAATAATACGTCATCGCGGGTGCTTCCTTTTCGAATATTTCGAGCTGGGCCACCAGCGGCCGCACCAGGATGTACCCCGCCTCATCGTCGTCCTTCAGCGCCGCTTCCAACTGGTCCGCCGGCAGATGGCGGAGCCTCAGCTCAACGGCCTTGATCAGGCACTCGTCCATCAGGTCCACAAAATCGTTCTGATACTCCGAGGGCAGGCGCGGGGCGCGAGCCGCGATATTCAGCAGCGCGGCCTTGCGCTGCACGTCGTCGCGATAGCGCAGCGGAAGCGGATCGAGCAGGAAATGCAGGTAAGCGTGGCGAATTTCGCCGGCCGGCAGATTAGAGCCGCCGACCACCACCGCATAATGATCGCCAAAATTGCGGAAATTTACCCGCCCGCCGACCAGCGGCTCCACGTAAACCGTAAACGTGCGCCCATTCGAGGGCCGCACAATCTCTCTCAAATATCCATTCGACGTGATCACGATCCGCCGGATCGCGGGATCGTCCTGCGCGATCACCTGCTCGTATTCCGGCTGAACCTTGGTCCAGCGGCGGTCCAGATGCGCTTCCCTGTAGAAATCGCCGAGCACCTTTTGAAAACCGTCCAATGCCACCGCATCTGGCGGAAGGTAATCAATCCCTAGCGTGTAATTGAAGGCAGGCGGCGGCCCAGCCACCAGTGCAAAGCTCACAAACCGCGAAAGCGTCTCCCCAGGATCGCCGAGGACGTGATCGCGGTAGAACGCACGCACCGCCTCCACCGCCGGCCCCTGCATCTGAAGCAGATCGGCGCGCAGCGCGATGCTCTGCGGCATAGCTGCAAGCGTGCTTTCATTTTCCCCGAAGCCTGCCGCGTCCAGCGCGCACAGGGTGGCAAAGAGCTGCTCGCTCGTCTGGATGCTGATCCCGCTGTAGCTGCCGCCCTCGCTCGCGCTCGCGTCCTGCGGCTTCTGCGCCGCCCCGCCCTGCGCCGGACCTGCCGGGCACAGCGCCAATGACCCGACGCATAGCGCCAGCGCCGCAATTCCAGGCATAAGAAACCGAGACGGCATGTGCTTCTGAATCGGCAAGAAACCTCGCGTAAGCGCCTTCCCTCTCATCATGGACCGGGGTTCGGTAGGTATTCCAAGACTTTATCGGGCAGGATGGACGGAGTCAAGAATCATACGGAATCGCACCGAAAGGCCGCTGCCGGAGGTGTCGCGTCGAGATCCCTTAGCCTCGCACGCGCAACGAGTTGAATCCCAGCATGACGTGCCCCCCGTTCGTCGGCAGGCCCAGATTTACCTGCGGCCGGAACCGCGAAAACAGAAGGATTTGGTACACCTGGCGCTCGAGCGCCGGGTTATCCGGACCGGAAAGGATTCGGTAGGACGAAATCTCCCCCGTTGAATCCACCGTGGCCTCCAGAAGCAGGGTGCCCGAATCCGACATCGCCGAAATCGGGAACGATGCCAGGCTTTCCACGCTCGCCGGCTGGATAAAGCTGAACTGCGCGTCCGCGGCGTCTGCCCGCACCGGCGCCCCCACCAAGATGCTCTGCGCAATCAACGCAAACACGGCGATCGCCGTCAGCAGCCCTCCCGTGGCAGGCACCGCCAACGGCTCGAGGATATTCTGAAACACCAGCAGCCCGCGGTCCCAGAGTTGCCGAATCATTGCTCCGCCGCTGCGCACGCTCGAACGCGACGCCTGCACGCGAATACGGCAAACCAAGTCCGCGGGGACAGCCACGGGCTCCGTCTTCGCCATGCATACCGCAAGTCGGCGATACAGCTCCAATTGCTCCCGGCAATTCCCGCAAGATTCCAGATGCTCGCGAACCACGGAATGTTCGGCGGACAAAGCCCCGCCATCCAAGTATCCCGGCAGCTGGCGTTCCGTTTCGTGGCAGGTCATGAATGGCCTCCATCAGCCTTTGCGGCCCGGCAATTGCCGGCGAAAAGCGAAGTGGCGGAAAACGAGCCGAACTCCGAAGCCGTCCGGCCGTGTGTGGGTTCCATGTCTTTCGGGGCAGCCCCGGCAGTGGAAATTGGAAGCGGCGCCGCAGCCGATCCTGAGCGCAGCACGGGATCCAGAATCTCTTTCAGCAGCCTTCTACCGCGCAAAATGCGCGATTTGACGGTCCCGATGGAAACGTCCAGCACCTCGGCGATCTCCTCATACGCCAGGCCCTCCAGATCGCGCAGGATCACGGCGCTCCGAAAAAGCGGCGGCACTTCCGCCAGAGCCCGGCGCACTGCGGCCTGCACCTCGCTCGAAGCAAGCTGCTCGAAAGGAGTCGGTTCGGAGTCCTTCAACTGCATCGCGGACGTGCCGCTTTCCTGCTCGGCGTCAATCGAGACCTGCTGCCGATGATGCCGCCAGCACCAGCGGCGGTAATTCAGCGCCTGGCGAATCGAGATGCGGTATAGCCACGTCTTCAGCGAACTGCCCTGGCGAAAGCCGCGGATGCCCCGAAAGGCGCGCAGGAACACCTCCTGCGTCACGTCCGCCGCATCGGCGGAATCCGAGAGAATCCCGTAAACCAGGTTGTAGACGCTTGCGTGATAGTAGGTCACGAGCCACTCGAAAGCCGCATCGGAACCGGCCTGCAGCTCCGTGACGAGCTTTCCTTCGTCCCGTCCCCAAGAAAGAAACTGTGCGAGATCGGACATGCCGTGCACCACTCCTGTGCCCGATGCGAGTTCCCGTCTGCCAGCTTAGACACCGCTCGGGCCGCCCAGTTTCAAGATAACAGAAAATGGGAGTGGCCGGCTTTGGAAAAGGCACCCTGGCGAGCCCAGTCACAGTGGATAAGAGGAAACTACGCATTGCAAGCACAGGAGTTACAGGCAGTTCCGCCGCCGAACTCGGAGGTCCCTTTGTATATTGTATACTGTGCCGATTACACGTCTGTCCAATGCGGGCCATTCTGCCAGGAACCAACTTGGGGACGCAAGTTGAATTGCCGAAGATAGAGGATGGCGCCTACGAATGTAATGACCGAGCCCGTTGCGGAGATCAGTCAACATGGTTCCTCGGCCCCGATGTGCAGACGTACCTGCAACAGCGGGGAAACCCGGAATGGGACTGGTGATACGCGACGCCTCGGTCGCAACCGAGCACTCTCGTTCCCCGGGCTTATTTCTCGGAATGGCGCCTCTATGGTTTTTTTGATCCGAGCGGCCGAGAGTTCAGTGTTACGGTCTCCACCGGGCCTGGAGGCCAGCCGAAGATTACACAGGCGGATATGAACCGAATTCTTCAGACGTTTCGCTCGACTCGGCAGGGAATTTCGTGAAGCTGAATAGCAACGTCTGGCCTGCAGCTCCGATCTATATGTGCTCGCAATGCATTTCAGCGAGCTGTTCGCTTCAGCGAAGGGTAAGGCTTGAGACTGCGTTCGGCAGCGCCAGATCGGACAGGCGAACGGGCCGCTCGTCCCACTGAAATTGGACCTGCCGAAAAAGCCATTTGTCACCCTTGCGGGCCAGCACAGCCGTGAACCGAATAGGACGCGAGGAATGCGTCATGCGCACCTTGCCAACGGTCGCCAGCCAGGCGATGCCCCCGGATTCGCTGACCACGGAATCGCGCACGTCGAGCTGCACGTCCCCCCAGCTTCGCCAGTCCGCGGCGATGGAGCGGCGCACGGGCTCGTACCCTTCTCTCCATTCGCCCGCATCGGTGCCGGTCAGCACGATGGGCTCGTCGCGCGGGAAAAGCGATTGCATGAACGAGTCAATGCGCCGCGGATCGCGCGCGGCATAGCCATCCTGGAACGCCTGCAGCGACGCAAGCACGCCGGCGCGTGCCGCGGCCGGCGCATCACCGCGATCTGCCATATAGCCGCGCTGAGTGCCGCCATCCACGGCAATCGTCAGCCGCGAATTGCAAATCCAGCCGGCCGCAAACCCTAGAACGAGCAAAGCCGCGCCCCACGCAACGCGGATCTTCGCGCTCGTGCCCGTCCCTGCTTCGGATTTCGCGGCAATTTCCTGCATATCGTTGTGCGCAAGAATGGCGAGGGCGAGGGTAACAGAAAAAAAGGTCCCCGGAGCGAAGATCCGTCCCCTGCGTTTGCAATCGCTTAACCTGAATAATGGCGAGAACAGACGATCGTTCATTATGGCCTGGCGATTGCGAATTCCGGAACGCGCGTGACCCTGGTTTGACCCGTCTGCGGGCGGGATGCTATAAGGAATAACACGTTTCTTTCCGGTGGGGCCGTGGCGCAGTTGGGAGCGCGCCTCGATGGCATCGAGGAGGTCGTGGGTTCGAATCCCATCGGCTCCACCATATTGAAAAGTTTGCGCGCCGCCGGGCTTGATGAGCGCGTTCCGAAAAGACGTTCACGAATTCTCGCTCAAGCTACTCGCCTCCCGCTCGCGCCGGATGGCGCGCATCGTGTCCGCTACCGTCTCAGCGGAGAGCTTATTGCCTGCGCCGTGCACCCACACGCCGCACTTCTTCCGTAGCGGAGAAAGCGTGCGGGAAGGTCCCGGCGTCGTTGATTTGCTTTTCATAATGGCAGTACTACCCCCAATAGCACTCAGCGCCTGCCGCCGCGAAACCAGCTATAGCCCACTGTGAAAAAAATCGAGGCGTTGTACCCGGGGTTTTGCGTTCCCAGGCTCGCGTTCGAATGGTGAACTACAGCCGCCTCCAGCAGCAGCGCACGGCCGGGCTTCAGGAAAATGTGCATCCCAAACGCGCCCTGCGGCGTGAAGTTCACGTACGACGTGTTCCCCGGCGGAACATTGTGCCGGCTGAAGAGCACCCCGCCGGCAATCGCGGCATACGGCGCGATTCTCTTCCCATGCGTGAAATTCCACTGCCAGATCACCGGCTTCATGCTCGCGCCCCACACGGCCCCCTGCGGCGTGTACACCGTATAGACCGGCATGAAATCGCCCGCCCATTCGAAATTGCCGCGCATCCAGCCGGAGAGATGCTCGCGCGAAAGCACCCATCCCGCGCGCACGCCCGTAAAAAGAAATTGTGTATTGTCGCGATGCCCGAGCCCATTCCCGCCGCCGATGATGGGCGCAAACTCCCATGCGTGATACGCGAGCGAAGCGGACGGCAATTTCTGCGCCGGTGCGGCCGCGGCGCCCAGCAGCAGAAGCAACCAGGCAATGGCGAAGCGTTTCATCGGTTCACGATTCCTCGCGCGCGGATTTGAAGCGGTGAGAGTTTAGGCGCGCGGCGCGCAAGTTCAAAGTCAAAACTTTGCAACTGCTGCTACAATGCCGCGCCTATGGCCAAAATCACGTTTCTCGGCGCGGCAGGCACCGTCACTGGATCGAAGTATCTGGTCGAAGCGGGCGGCAAGCGCCTGCTGGTGGATTGCGGCCTCTTCGAAGGCTCGAAGGAGCTGAAGGAACGCAACTGGAACCGCCTCCCTGTGGACCCGGCCGCCATTGATTGGGTGCTGCTCACCCACGCGCACATGGACCACACAGGCTATCTGCCGAAGCTCGTGGCAGACGGCTATCGCGGCCCGATCTACGCGAATCCCGCGACGCGCGAGCTTTGCGGCCTGCTTCTGCCCGATTCGGCGCACATCCAGGAAGAGGACGCAAAATATGCCGCGAAAAAGGGCCTCAAAAATCACGACATCGCGCAGCCCCTCTATTCCGCCGAGGACGCGCAATCCGCGCTCGCGCTCTTCCGCGATATTTCCCGCAAGGATGCCTTCACCATCAGCCCGGAATTTTCAGTGAAGCCGCACGACGCCGGGCACATCCTGGGCTCCACGTGGCTCGAGCTGACGATCACGGAAAACGGCAAGCAGACGCTCGTCGTTTTCTCCGGCGACCTCGGCCGCTACGATCAGCCCATCCTGAGAGATCCGGAGTCGCCTTCGCGCGCCGATTATCTGCTCTGCGAATCCACCTACGGCGACCGCGATCATCCCGCCGGCTCGGTGCCGGATATGCTCGCGCAGGTGATCACGCGCGTGGCGAAGCGCGGCGGGGCGATCGTAATTCCCTCTTTCGCCGTCGGGCGAACGCAAACGCTGATGTACTACTTGCGCGAACTCGAAGACCAGCAGCGCATCCCGCACCTGCCCGTCTTCGTGGATAGCCCCATGGCCATCAACGCCACGGACCTCTACGTGCGTCACTGCGAGGACCACGACCTCGATTTTTCCCGCGAGGAAGCGAAGGGCAAGCGCGATCCGCTGAATATGCACGAAGTCCACATGACGCGCACCGTCGAGGAATCGAAGAAAATCAACGAGATGGTATCGCCGTGCATCATCATTTCGGCCAGCGGAATGGCCACCGGCGGGCGCATCCTGCACCATTTAAAACGCCGGCTCCCCGACGCGCGCTGCGCCGTGCTGCTGGTGGGATATCAGGCGCAGGGCTCCGGCGGCCGCGCGCTGCAAGACGGCGCGAAATATCTGCGCATCCACGGAGAAGAAGTGCCCGTGCGCGCCGAGGTGATTGACGTCGGGCAGCTTTCCGCCCACGCGGGTCAGGATGAATTGCTGCGCTGGCTCTCCGGATTTTCAGCCGCGCCGCGGCAGACCTTCCTCACGCACGGCGAACCGAATGCCCTCGAGGCTTTTCGCGCAAAAATCACGGCGCGATTCCATTGGCCAGTGACGATTCCGGCGTATCTGCAGACGATTGAGCTAAACGGCTGAACCCGGCGGAAACCTTACGCCCGGGCGCGCTTCAGCTTCCGAAAGCGGTCGGCGGCAGCCTGGAAGGTTTTCTCCGTCTTGCAGAAGGTAAATCGCAGATGCGCGCGCCCGTCCGCTGGATTCTGATAGAAGCTCGATCCTGGCACGGCAGCTACGCCAATTTCCTTTACCAGATGCTTCGCAAACGCCACGTCGTCCGGAAAACCGAAGCCTGAAATATCCGTCATGATGTAATACGCGCCGCGCGGTTCGAAGCAGCGGAAGCCTGCCTCTCGCAGGATGCTCAGCAGCCGCGCGCGCCGGGTGGCGTATTCGCGCGCGAGCGTGTCGTAATAGCCTCGCGGGAATTGCAGCGCGGTCGCCCCGGCTTCCTGCAGCGGCGCGGCGGCTCCCACCGTCAGAAAATCGTGCACCTTGCGAATCGCCGCCGTGATTTCCGGCGCGGCAATCGCCCAGCCTACGCGCCAGCCCGTCACGCCGTACGTCTTCGAAAGCGCATTGATCGTGATGCAGCGGTCGCGCATGCCTTCAATCGTCGCGAGCGAAATATGACGCGCTCCGTCGTACACCATGTGCTCGTAAATTTCATCGGTGATGGCGAAGGCGTTCCAGCGCAGGCACAAGTCGCGAATGCATTCGAGCTCGCCGCGCTCGAAGACCTTCCCCGTCGGATTATTCGGCGTGTTGAGAATAATTGCCTTCGTCGAAGGGCCAAACGCCGCGGCCAGCTCGTCGGGATCGAATTTCCAATCGGGCGGCCGCAGCTTCACGAATCGCGGCGTCGCGCCGGAGAGAATCGCATCCGGCCCGTAATTTTCGTAGAAGGGCTCGAAGACCACCACTTCGTCGCCCGGATTGATGATCGCCATCATGGCGGACATCATCGCTTCGGTGGAGCCGCAGCAAACGGTAATCTCGCGCTCGGGATCAATCGCGACGCCCTGCGTCCGCTGGAATTTCTGCGCGATGGCATTGCGCAGCGATTTCGCACCCCAGGTGATCGCGTACTGATTAATGTCCGCGGAAATGGCCTCGCGCGCGGCGCGCTTGATTTCGGCCGGCGCGGGAAAATCGGGAAAGCCTTGCGACAGATTCACCGCGCCGTATTGCAGCGCCAGGCGCGTCATTTCCCGGATCACGGATTCCGTGAACCGGCCCGCCTTCTCGGAAAGTCCGGGGCTAACGCTTGCGGCGGGTTGCGGCGCTGCGAGGCTCATGAGCGGCTCCATAGAGCTTGCGATAGATCTGTGCGTTGCGAGCGATGATTTCCACGTAATCGCGCGTTTCGGTGAACGGTATCGAATCCACGAACTCCGCCGGCTCGCGATACTCCTGCCCATCCTGCCATACCACCACGCGATCCGGCCCGGCGTTATAGGCGGCGAGCACCGCGTCCCAACTGCCGAATTGCTTGCGCAAATCCGCCAGATACAGCGTCCCGAGCCGAATATTGTAATCGGGATCGAAAAGCCGCGCCTCGGAATAGCGCACCCCGGCCTGCCGCGCGAGCCGCCGGCCTGTCTCCGGAATGATCTGCATCAGCCCGAACGCGTTCGCGTACGAATGCGCATCCGGCTGGAATGCGGACTCTTGATGAATCAGCCCCGCCACCAGCATCGGATCGAGTCCTTCCTTGCGTGACCATTTGCGAATGAGCGGTTCATACGGCAGCGCGTAAGCCGCCTCCCACGCTTCGCGGGGGACCGAATCAAAGGGCCGCCCGTTGAGCTGCGGATACATCTGCCGGATCGCCACAATCGCCGCGCCGCAATTCCCGGCACGCACCGATTCCTTCGCGGCCTCCAGAAGCAGCTTCGGCTCGCCCGTGGCGGCGTATGCGGCCTGCAATTCCATTTGCGCGGAGGCATCGAAGGCAATCGAGCGCAGCGCCTCGGCACGTTTCTGCCATTCGGCCGCTGCCGGAGAAAGATGTTCGTTCACGTGAACCGGGGCCGGAACCGCCGGAATCATGGACAGCACGTCCACAGGATCGTCGGGCGCGGGCGCCAGGTGTGGCAGCCGCGAATGCGCGGAGATCGCGAAATAATTTTGCGGGAAGCGATCGGTCAGCTTCTCGTAGAAGGCGCGCGCGCGGGCCGGATCCTTGCCCTCCTCCGCCAGCCGCCCCAGCCAATAGAGCGCGTCCGGCGTGTAGGGCGACCCGGGAAAGCGCCGCAGATGCTCGGCCAGCAAATCCGCCGCGTGGGGATCGCGCTTCAGCGCGGCGGTCCATGCCACGCGCCATTGCGCCGGCACCGCATCCGGCGAATTGGGAAAGTCGCGCGCCACTCGCCCGTAATATTCCGTGGCCGCGTCGCGCTCCAGTTGCACCCAGAAATAATTGCCACCCAGGAACAGCGCCTGCTCGGTCCATTTGCTCGAGGGCGATTCGGACGAAAGCTGCTCGATTGTGGCCGAAAGCTGGCTATCCTGCTCCTGCGCGCGATAATAATCCGCCAGATCGTAGAGCCGCTCGGCGCTCACGTCGGGATCGTTCACGTGCAGCGTCATAATCTGCGCCGGCGTTCCGCCAAACTGGATGCCGCATTCCAGAATCCGCAGTTGCGCGCGTTCCAGTTCCGCGCCCGAAAGCTGGGGCAAAAGCATCGAGTACTCGTCGCGCGCTGCGCCCCAATCCTTCGACGCATAGAGCATCGCCGCGTGTGCCGCCCGCTGCGCCGGCGGAATCGGCGCAAGCTTGCCGCCCAGCGTGCTGGCCAGAAAACTCAGCCGTACGCCCGCCTCGCGTGCTTTCTCGTTTGCCGGAAATTTCAGGAATACCGCCTGATAATCCGTAGCGGCCAGCACCGGCTGATTCGCCTGTTCGTACGCCTGCCCGCGCAGGAAAAGCAGCGATGGATTCGACGCCGTGTTCGGATACGCGCTCAGTGCGCTGATGGCCTCCCCCGGCAGGTTCCCGGCGGACGCGGCCGCCGCCAGCGATTCAAGCGACTGCTCCACCATCACCGAATGCGGATAATCGCGCAGCAGTTCCTTAAATTCCGCAATCGCGTCCGCATCCTCATTCAAGGCGAGCTTCGTCTCGCCAATCCAATAGACCGAGTACGCCCCCAGCAAAGGCGCCTCGCGCGTGCGCGAAAACCACTCCAGCGCCTTCGCGTATTTCCCCTTCGCATAGTCCGAATAGCCCAGCGCAAAGGCCGCGCGAATTCCCAGCACGCCGGGAGATTTTTTCTTCGCCATCGCGCTGAGCCGCGAATAGGCCCACGCCGACTTTTTCTCTTTTAACGTGCGGCACAGGGCTTCCAGGTGCGCCGTGGCGGATGCGCTCGGCTGCGCATGCAGGGAGGAGGCAGTATGTTTCCGGAGGCTTTGCCGCTGCGCCGCGCCCCGCCCCCTCGCGGAGGCGCTCGCGCACAGCAGCAGCGCGCCAATGGCACACACCACCCAACCGCGAATTTGCGCCGCGCTTCGGCTAGTGCCGCAGCACGGGCGAGGGATACGGATATTCTCCGAGGGCCGCACTATCCCCCTCGGCGAGGATCTCCACCATCCAGCGGTGAAAGTAATCCACCGGATGATCCAAAATCGCGCGGAAGCGCCGGTCGTATTCCTTACGGGCCTTGTCGAGATCACTGCGTAACCTATTACAGATGTCCTTGTGCTCGCAACCCAGCCGAACGTCCTTCGGCCGCAGCATTTTAATATCTTGCATGGCGACTTTGGCAACGCGATTTGCGCGCCGGTGCAGGTCCTGCAACTCGGTGGGCAGATTCGCGACGTCAAATGCCGGAGCAGCCTCGGCAGCGGGCTCTTCATCGAGCTCCACAATGGCTTCCGCCACGGGCTCGCCCTCCGGCTCCTCGGGCGTTTCGATTTCCTCGCGATGCGCAGCCGGTCGCGCCGAGCCCCCCGCATGCGCGTTCGCGCGCACAGGCGGCTCCGCGGGAATTTCCAGAGAAGCAGGGGACGGCTCCTCTGCCCACTCAGATGCTTCTTCGGTTTCAGCGGCTGCCCTGCCGCCGCTCGAATCGGCCTCTTCTTCCGCAATCGCGGCGCCCGCCCCTCGCGAACTCGCTGCCGCGCCCGCCCCTGGCCGCGCGGCGGATTCGCCGCCCGCGTATGAATCGCGCGGATTCAGCGCCACCGCCACAAAATTCGATAGCACCGAAAGCCCCGCCGCCAGCGCGGCCGCCGCCGTCTGCGCGCGCAGCATCGCCGGCAGCGCGTTGCTCGGCCGCGCCGAAGAACACGCAGCCACCAAATCCGCATACGCCTGATGCAGCTCGTCCGCCGTGCGCTGCAGCGGCCCCAGATTATCCCGCAGCGCGCGCGACACAGCCTCTTCCAGCGCCCGTTCCGGCGATTT
>DATNDJ010000032.1:0-65419 GCA_035553255.1 Candidatus Acidiferrales bacterium
TTATTGACAAGCTGCGGCACCCCTGGAGCGTAGTCTTTCCCTGCCCGGTTTGCGGTGCAGATATTCCGAACTTTGACGTCAAGGTTGCTCCTGGCAGATTTTTTGTTTGTCGGAGGTGTGAATCGCAGCTATGTGTATCCCGAGCGCATGCCCGTCTGGAGGAACTCGGAACGGGCTTGCTTGCCTGCGCCATAGTTCTTGGGTTACGCATTGGCCCTTGGTTCTTGTGGCCTCCATCCGCCTTCGTAGTGTGGCTGATTTTGGGCGCGCTTTCGGGTATCTACGGTAGCATTCTCTTCCCGCCCAAGATTCGCCCGTTCATTCCTGACGATTGTCGCTTAAATCTGATCCAGAGGCAGAAATGATGCAGTGCTTCAATTCCGTGAGTCGGGACGAGTTTCGGCAGCGCGTGCCGGACGGTCTACAATGCAGCGTCGCAGCCAACATCCGTGACGCTTGGCTCGGGCAATAGCGACGGCTACCAATATGATCCGAACACGGGGCGAATGACGCAGTACAGCTTCAACGTGGCGGGTCAGTCGCTGGTGGGCACGCTGACGTGGAATGCGAATGGGTCGCTCGCCGAGCAGGATACCGTCGATCCCTTCTACAGCGGAGACACGCAGAACTGTGCGTACACGCATGATGATCTCGCGCGGATTGCGAGCGTGAATTGCGGCAGCGTGTGGGCGCAGACGTTCGGCTATGATGCGTTCGGGAATAGGCCGCGGCCCCAAGCTTGGCAAACTGGTCCGGCTTAGCGTATTGCGTAGACCTGGCCGCTTCCGCTATCCCATCAGAATAAGCATGTTAATCTCCGCCGTTCGACGCAGAAATCGACGCTCTTTGCGCCAATCCAATTGAGGCTGCTGCGGGGCGGCGGGGCTGCTACGGGAGTCGTTGACGGGGGTGGGTTGATTTTGCTATGGTTTGACTTACGTTTGGGCGAGGGTAGCGGTGAAGCGTCGAGCAAGTCCATCCGCAGAGGCGTCGCGAGGCAGCCGTAACCCATTACATTCCAAAGGCTTGGCAGGAGGCGCGAAGGCCCGCATTGCGGCGCCCGATCCGGACGCGCCGGCCAAGCAACAACAACTGAAACTTTACGAAGAGGCGCTGGGCTATTTTCAACAGCAGAAGTTCCTGCGCGCGAAGCAATCGCTGGAGCGCGTGGTGGGCGGGCCGAGCAAGGAACTATCGGACCGCGCGCAGATGCACCTGAAAATCTGCGAGCAGCGCATGTCGCGGCCGCCGGCGCCGGTGTTGAAGGGCGCGGAGGATCATTACGCGCGTGGCGTGGCGCTGATGAACCTGGGGCGCTGGGACGAGGCCCGCGAACACCTGGAGCGCGCGCACAAGGCCGCGCCGAAGGCGGATCATATTGTGTACGCGATGGCGGCGCTAGATTGCCTGATCGGCGAAGCGGATTCCGCCATGGAAAACCTGAAGACCGCGATTCGCCTGCGGCCGGAAAACCGCTATCACGCGCGCAACGACGAGGATTTTTCATCCTTGCAGGAAGACCCGCGCTTTACCGAGTTGCTCTATCCGGAGCGCGACGGCTCGGGCGGCTGATTCCGTTTCTTTCGTGAACAATTTATCCAAGTCAACCAAGCATCGCTCGCGGCCCGTCCGCGTGGTTGCGCTGGGCGGCGGCACAGGGCTATCCACGGTGCTGCGCGGCCTGAAAGAGCACGTGGCCGGGCGGAAGAAAGAGCGCGTGGCGCGGCCGATTTCGGACCTGGTGGCCGTGGTGACCGTGACGGACGACGGGGGCAGCTCGGGACGGCTGCGGCGGGATTACAGCGTGCTGCCGCCGGGGGATATTCGCAACTGCATGGTGGCGCTCTCGAAGGACGAGCCGCTGCTGAGCCAGCTCTTTCAATATCGTTTCCCGACGGGACGGGGACTGGCGGGGCACAGCTTCGGGAATTTGTTTGTGACCGCGCTGACGTCCGTGACCGGGGACTTTCCGGAGGCGGTGCGCGTCTCGTCGCAAGTGCTGGCGATTCGGGGGCGAATTTTTCCGGCGACGGCGCAGAACGTGACGCTCGAGGCGGAACTCGAAGACGGCACGACGGTGGCGGGGGAAACGAATATTTCGCGGTCGCGGCGGCCGATTCGGCGAGTGTGGCTGGTGCCGCGGCGGGTGCGCCCCGTGCCGGAGGTTCTGGAGGCGATTCGGGAGGCCGATCTGGTGCTGATCGGACCGGGATCGCTCTACACGAGCATTATTCCGAACCTGCTGGTGGAGCAGATGGTGGACGTGATCGTTCACTCGAGGGCGACGTGCGTGTATATCGCGAACCTGATGACGCAGCCGGGGGAAACGCAGCATTACTCGGTGGCGGATCACGTGAGGGCGATTTACGCACACACGTGCGAGCGGCTATTCGATTGCGCGGTGATCAACCGAAGCCGCGTGGCGCCGCGGCTGCTGAGGCGCTACTGCGCGCGAGGGGCGGAGCCGGTGGCGCCGTCGTTCGAGGAGCTGGATGCGATGGGATTGCGGTACGTGGTCGGCGACCTGCTGCGGCAGGATGGGGTGGTGCGGCACGATCAGGCGCGGCTTACGCGGCTGCTGCTGGATAGGTTTGTGAGGAGTGGCGGGGTGAGGTGAGGTGGGCGGCGGGTGCGGCGCGGCAGGCCTGCCCGCAATTTCGAGTAGGCAGAAGGGGCTGAGTTCGATATAATTGCCGCCTGTTTGCAGTGTGCTGGCCCCACCTGAGCGGGTCTGCCGGGAAAAAGCCATGAAACCGATTGTCGCCAAAGCGCAGGAGTCCCAGCTACGCAAGGACCGTCCGAATTTTCGGCCCGGGGATACGATTCGCGTGCACGTGCGCCTGAAGGAAGGCGAGGGCGACAAGGAACGCATTCAGTCGTTCGAGGGCGTGGTGATGAGCCGGCGCGGCGAGCTGCTGGGCGAGTCGTTCACGGTGCGGCGCGTGAGCTTCGGGATTGGCGTGGAGCGGATTTTTCCGCTGCATTCGCCGATGATCAGCCAGATTGACGTGGTGCGACAGGGCCGTGTGCGGCGGGCCAAGCTGAATTATCTGCGCGCGCGCAAGGGCAAAGCTGCGCGAATCAAGAGCGGCGAAAAAGCGCAGGCAGCGGTGGCGACGCGCGCCGCCGAGTAACCTGCGCGCCGCGGGCGCGACGGCGTGGCCGGATTCCTCGTCAACATCTCTACATTCCTCTGGTCGCGTTTCGCGAAAGACCCCACGCTCGTAAAGCGAGCATGGGGCACCCCGAAAATCAAAACCCCGGGCGGTGTTTGCTCTTTGCAGACATGCGGGGCGCGATGGATTGCCCGGCTGGCGGGCCGCTGCTAGTCTGAAGTCCCCCTTCCTAGTTACTTGCGGCTGGGCGCGATTGCGTGCCGGCCGATACAGCGGAATTTCGTTCCGTGGCGCCATGCCTCCTCTCGCCTGGGCCCGCCGAGGAGGCACATGATTTCCGAACCTCAAGAAACGCCAAGCGGATGGAGAAACCGGCGGACGCTGGTTTCGAAGCAGAGCCGCGTTCGCGCGGGGATCATGGCGCGGCTGGCAATAATCGTCCTGGGAGGGCTGGCGGGATATCACCTGCTGGGGATTTTTGTCTTCTCGCACCTGAGCGCCTCGCAGGTGCACGCGACGACGCTGGTGCTGCTGGGGCTCGCGCTGGCGTTGCCGGGATACTTCCTGATGGATCGGTACGCGAAGCTGGCGCGGCTGCAGGCTTCGGCGGAAGAGTCGCTTTCCGAAGAGCGGCGGCTGCTGCGGCTGCTGATTGACAGCGTGCCGGATTACATCTACGTGAAAGATGCGCGGAGCCGGTTCGTGCTGGCGAATCGAGGCCTGGCGGAATTGCTGGGGCGCGGATCGCCGGACGAACTGCTCGGGAAGAGCGATTTCGATTTCTTTCCGAAGGAACTCGCGGAGAGCTATTACAAAGACGAGCAGGGCATCATGCGCGACGGGCATCCGATCTTCAACCAGGAAGAGGCTTCGCAGGACGCGGAGGGGCACGACAAGTGGACTTCGACTTCGAAGGTGCCGCTGCGCGACAAGCACGGGAGCGTGGCGGGCATCATGGGAATCGGGAGAGACATCACGGGGCGGAAGCGCGCGGATCGCGATATGGAGAAAGCGCGGGAAGCGGCGGAAACGGCGAGCCGCACGAAGAGCGAGTTCCTGGCGAACATGAGCCACGAAATCCGCACGCCGCTGAACGGGATTATCGGGATGACGGACCTGGCGCTCGACACGCAGCTTACGCGCGAGCAGCGGGAATTCATGGAGACGGTGAAGACGTCCGCGGACGCGCTGCTGATCGTGATCAACGACATTCTGGATTTTTCGAAGATCGAAGCGGGCAAGCTGGAAGTGGAGTTCGCGGATTTCAATCTTCGGGATTCGCTGGAAAGCACGATGAAGACGCTGGCGCTGCGGGCGGACGAAAAGGGGCTGGAGCTGCTGTGCGACGTGGCGGCGGAGGCGCCGGAGATCGTGCGCGGGGATTCGAGCCGGCTGCGGCAGGTGACGATCAACCTGGTGGGGAACGCGATTAAGTTCACGCAGGAAGGCGAGGTGAGCCTGAAGGTGGAAGTGGAGCAGGTGGATCGCGCGGGCGCGAAGCCGGAATGCGTGCTGCATCTGACCGTTGCGGACACGGGCATCGGAATACCGGAGGAGAAGCAGAAGCTGATCTTCGATCCCTTCGCGCAGGCGGACGCTTCGACGACGCGCAAATACGGCGGGACGGGGCTGGGGCTAACGATCTCCGCGCGGCTGGTGGCGTTGATGGGCGGACGGATTTGGGTGGAGAGCAATCCGGGGACGGGCGCGAAATTCCATTTTACGGTGCGCGTGGGAGTGGCGGAGGCGAAAGAAGTGGCGATTGGGTCGGTCGCGCCGCCGGAACTGCTGCGTGGCGTGAGCGTGCTGGTGGTGGACGATAACCGCACGAACCGGCGCATCCTGGAAGGACTGCTGAAGCGATGGGAGATGAAGCCGGTGTGCGTCGAAAGCGGGCCCGAGGCTCTGAACGCGCTGGAACGCGCGCGAGTGGCCGGGGCGCCATACAGCCTGATCATAACGGACCTGCTGATGCCGGATATGGACGGATTCGGGCTGATCGAACGAATCCGGCAGAGAACGGAGCTTTCGGCGGCGTGGATCATGATGCTGACTTCCGCCGGGCACCGAGGCGACGCGGAAAAATGCAACGCGCTGGGGATTTCGGCGTACCTGATGAAGCCAATCCGGCAATCAGAATTGCGCGAGGCTATCGCGCGCGTGCTGGGGGCGCGGCCGCAGCAGGGGACGATCCCGCTGATTACGCGCTATTCGCTGGCCGGGGAGCGCGCGCCGGGGATTTCGTTGCGCGTGCTAGTGGCGGAAGATAATCCGGTGAACCAACGACTGGCGACGCGGCTGCTGGAAAAGCGAGGGCACCGCGTGGCGGTGGTGGCGAATGGACGCGAGGCGCTGGAGGCGTTGGAAAAGGAGGCGTTTGACCTGGTGCTGATGGACGTGCAGATGCCGGAGATGGATGGATTCGAGGCGACCGCGGCGATCCGGCAGAAAGAGAAAGGGACGGAGGCGCGGCAGGCGATTATCGCGCTGACGGCGCATGCGATGAAGGGCGACCGCGACCGTTGCATCGCGGCGGGAATGGATGGATATCTGGCTAAGCCGATTCGTCCGCAGGAATTGGATGAATTGCTGGATGCGCGGGCGGCGCGCGGGACGGGGACGGCGCAAAGCGCGGAGCCGATCTCGAAGGTTGCGGATTGACGGCTCGGACGGCGATTCGCGGCGGGTTTTATCGCGCTCGGCCGGGCGGGCGACGGGGTTGACAGGCCGCAAAATCGGCCTACGATACGAGAAGAAGATCATGGCAAGCCCTGTACAAGCCGCAGTGGAGCTTCCCGAAAACAGCTTTTTTCGGATCGGCGAGGTGAGCCGGCTGACGGCCACCAAGCCATTCGTGCTGCGTTATTGGGAGACGGAATTCCCGGCTCTGCAACCGGTGAAAAGCCCGAGCGGGCACCGGCTGTATCGGCGCGAGGATATCGAAACGGTGTTTGAGATCAAGCGGCTGCTATACGACGAAGGGTTCACGATCGCCGGGGCGCGCAAATACCTTTCGGACATGGCCGCAGGGAAAGGCGGCAAGGACGCCATGGCCGAGCCGGCTGCCTCGCATCCATACGAGCCGGCTTCGCGCGCGCATCGCAAGTTTCTGCTCGATTTACATGAAGAGCTTCTCGCCGTCTTGACCCTGCTGAAACGCGAGTGATACGCTCGTTCACGGTTGTAGACCGTCGGGACGTGGCGCAGCCTGGTAGCGCGCACGCTTGGGGTGCGTGAGGTCGCTGGTTCAAATCCAGTCGTCCCGACCATCTTTTTCATCCACGCGATTTTTCGAGAGGCGGTTCCCTTCCGCGGATTGGCATGGCTCATATCCTGATTACGAATGACGATGGAATCCATGCGCCGGGGCTGCGGGCGCTTGCTGAAGCATTGCGCGGCGCGGGCGAGGTGACCGTGGTGGCGCCGCTGACCGAGCGCAGCGCCGCGGCGCAATCGGTGACGCTGCGGCAGCCAATTTACTGGGACGAAATCGCGGAGCGCGAATACGCCGTGGACGGCACGCCGGCGGACGCGATGATTCTGGCGTTTCATGCGCTGCTGAAAGAGCCGCCGGCGCTGGTGATTTCCGGCATCAACCGCGGCGGGAACGCGGGAGAGAACGTCTACTATTCGGGAACGGTGGGCGCAGCGATGGAGGCGGCGATTCATCACGTGCCGGCGGTTGCTATTTCGGTGGCGTACCGCGGGCGCGAATTCGATTTTGGGCCGGCGGCGCGATTCGCGCGCGACCTGGCGCCGCTGGTGCTTCGCGAAGGCTTGCCGGACGGCGTGCTGCTGAACGTGAACGTGCCGCAGGATTGGAACGGAGCGGTGCGCTTCACGCGGCAATCGCGCAAGATCACGCGGAATCAACTGCAGGCCGGCGCCGATCCGCGCGGGCGGCGCTATTTCTGGCTGCACGAAGAAAAGCTGACGGATGAAATCGAGGCGGACACCGATCACGCGGCCATTCGCGACGCCGCGATTTCGATCACGCCTCTGAAGCTCGATCACACGCACGCCGAATCGCTGAATCACCTCTCGCACTGGGCGAAACTGCTCGCGACGCAGCGCACCTAGCGCTTTTTTCACCGCCTCGAATCGTCCTTACCCGCCGTATTACGCCTTTTTCCACGCGAATTGAAGAAACGAATCCACGCGATTGAGACATTCGATTGGACGTTCGGGCGCGTTCGTCTTAGGGTATCGCGCACCGGGATATATCCAGGGCGCAAGCGAACGACAAATTTCGAATGGAGTGACTTGATGATTCGACTCTGTAGAACAGACGGAGCCGCACTTCGTGTAGTCGCCGCATTCTTCTTATGCATTCTCGCTTTCTGCGCCGCGCCCGGGCTTCGCGCGGACGACGGCGCAACGCCCCCCCAACGCTCCCAGGCACGAAATCAAAGCGACATCAACACACTGAAAGCGCAAATCCAGCAGGCGCTTGATGAAATTCAGGCGCTGCAAAAGAAGCTGGGTGATGCGAACACGGGTACGCCGGCAACGGCGACCGATCAAATCCGGCAGCAGCTTGCGGACGAGAGTGCGCGCGTGCGGGACATCGAGCAGCGCCTGGACGCGCTGGAACATCCCTCGCCTTCGGCGGAGGATTTCGCGCCAGTGGGCCTGATCGCGGGCCGCGGGGCGGAGACGATGCCTGGCGTGACGACGGGGCTCGCGCCCGCGGATATCTACAACAGCGGATTTTTCGTTTCGACCGAGGACAAAAGCTACTCGATGTACGTCAACGGGCTTTTCCAAATCCGCTATACGGGATTTAAGCCGCAGGCGAACGTTGGGGCACTGGGCGCGTCGACTGCCGGGACCAACAACTTTGACGTGTTTCTGGGGCGCATGGCCCTCTCCGGGACGGCGTTCGATCCCACATGGAAATATTTTCTGCAATTCCAGGGAAGCACAGCGGGCGACGGAAACGGAATCAGCATGCTCGACTGGTTCACGTCAAAAACCTTTTCGCAGAAATTCACGGTGCAGGCCGGGCGCTTTTGGACGCCCTACTCGTACGAGTATTACGACAATCCGGGGAACTATCTCTTCGCGGACCTTTCGACGGCGGAATACGCGTTCGTGCTGCCGCGGGCGATCGGCGTGGAGGCGTTCGGGCAGGCGGGGCGAATCGGGTACGCGGCGATGGTGGGTAATAGCGTTCGCGCGCTCGATGCCGGCGGGCAGGAAAACTTCAATAGCCGCGTGGCGGTGATCGGGAACGTCCATTTCGATATTCTGGCCCCTTATGGGTGGGTGGAGACGGACCCGAGTCCCGACGGGGCGCAGAAGCCGGAACTCTCACTATGGTTTTCGGCGGCCTACAATCCAGTAGCCGCACCTTCGGCGTTCGAGAACGCGAATGCCGGCGATAAAACCGTAAACGCAACCAGCACGCTCGGGTTCCGCTACAAGCTCTTCACGCTGCAGACGACCGGCTACTTCCGCCAGACCACGCCGCAGGGCGGGCTGCCTTCGGATAATTCGTGGGGCTACGGCGAGCAGGCCGGGTACTACCTAGTGCCAGGGCGCTTCGAGATAGCCGAACGTATTTCGGGCATCAACTGGGGCGGGCTCCACGCCGCGCTGCTGCCCACCACCGAAGTTAACACGTACTTTGCCGGACCTAACTTTCCCTATCACCGCACCGTGGAGCATTCGATCGGCGTGAACTATTACCTGCACGGCCACAACGCAAAAATTCAAGCCGCGTACACCTATCAGAACGGCAACACGTTTACGGCCGCGAAATTCGGGGCGAGCCGCGTGTGGCTGCAAACGCAATTGATGTTCTAAGACGCAAGGACCGTTTCGGGGCGCTCGGCCTTGCAATGGTTCCGGCGGAATCGCCGCACAAGATCTTACGGAGGAAGGTATCCGATGATGAAGCAAAGGATTCGCAGGGCTTTAGGCAAGGCTAGCTATTGCGTGGCCGCGATACTGGGATTGGGGCTGCTTTTTCAACTTGCGCCGGGGATGGCGCAGAATGCCCCGGCGGTGAAAGTGGGCGTGCTGCACTCGCTGACGGGCACGATGGCGATCAGCGAGGTGACGGTGAAGAATGCAACGCTGCTGGCGATTGACCAACTGAACGCTTCCGGGGGCGTGCTCGGGCGAAAGATTCAGCCGATCGTGGAAGACGGGGCGTCCGAGCCGGCAATTTTTCAGCAGAAGGCGCAAAAGCTGATCCAGCAGGACAAGGTGGTGACCGTGTTCGGCGGATGGACCTCGGCGAGCCGTAAGGCGATGGTTCCCGTGTTCCAGCAGTTTCATTCGCTACTGTGGTATCCGGTGCAATTCGAAGGCAACGAATGCTCGCCGAACGTGATGTATTCGGGGGCGCAGCCGAACCAGCAGATTCTGCCGGCGCTGGATTGGGCGTTCGAGCGGGGCTACAAGAAGATTTTTCTGCTGGGCTCGGATTATGTGTTTCCGCGCACGGCGAACCTGATCCTGAAGAAGCACATTGTTCAGCGAGGCGGCACGGTGGCGGGCGAGGAATACGTTCCTCTGGGCGGCACGGATTTCAGCTCCGTGATCACGAAGATCAGGGCCGCGCATCCGGACGCGATCTTCAACACGCTGAACGGTGATAGCAATGTCTCTTTCTTCAAACAGGCGTCCGCGGCGGGCATGCCGCCGTCGAAACTGCCGGTGGTCTCCTTCAGCATCGCGGAGCAGGAGGCGCACGCGATGGGGACACAACTGGTGGCGGGCAGCTACGCCGCGTGGAATTATTTCGAGAGCCTGCCAAACGCGGCGAATAAGAAATTTATCGCGGCCTATCGCGCGGCCTATGGAAAGTCCGGCGGGAGCGTGGCGCTGGACGATCCGATGGTGCACGGCTACGTTGACGTGCTCACGTGGGCCGCCGCGGTGAAAAAGGCGAACAGCTTCGATCCAAACGCGGTGCGAAAGGCGGCGACCGAGCTTGCCTGGGAGGATTCGCCGATGGGCAAGATCAAATTCGCGGCCAATCAAAGCCTTTACCAAACCGCTTACGTGGGGCAGCTCCAGCCGGATGGCGAATTCAAGATTCTGTGGCAATCGAAACAACCGCTGATGCCGGAGCCATACGACGCGCTGGCATTCCCGGGAAAGAGCTGCGTGCTGAAGTAAACCTCGCGACGCGCTTGCATTTCGCCGGCCGCGCCCCGGCAGGGACACTTAATGGGCGAATCCGCGGTTGTTGCAGGCCAGCTGTTCAATGGCATCAGCGTGGCGTCCATCCTGTTGCTCGCCGCGCTGGGCCTCGCCTTGAGCTTTGGCGTGATGAAGGTGATCAACATGGCCCACGGCGAGATGCTGATGGTGGGGGGCTATCTCTCCTACCTGACGTGCCAGGCCGTTCACGGGCCGCTCGCTTTTCTTGCGGCGATGGGAGTGGCGTTCGCGGGTGCGTGCCTGCTGGGGGCTTTGCTCGAAGTCACCGTGATTCGCTTTCTTTACGGGCGACCTCTGGACACATTGCTCGCTACATGGGGCGTGAGCCTGATCCTGCAGCAGGCGGCGCGGAGCATTTTCGGGGCGATTGGGGTGGAGGTGACCGCGCCGCAATGGCTGAACGGCTCGGTTGCAATTCATCGCGGATTTCTGGCCGGGGTGAACTTGCCATACGTGCGCATCTTCATCATCGTGACGGCGGTTGTGGTGCTTGGGATGGTGGCGCTCTTCGTCGCGCGTACGAAGTGGGGGCTGCTGCTGCGGGCCGTACACCAAAACCGCGAAATGGCCGCGGCTTTGGGCGTCAACACACGATGGGTGGACCTGGCCGTCTTCGCGCTTGGCACAGGCGTGGCGGGGCTGGCCGGGGCGGCGCTGGCGCTGATCGCGCCGGTGACGCCGACGGTTGGGCAAAGCTATATCGTCTATGCGTTTTTGGTGGTGATCGTGGGCGGGCTGGGGAGCCTGACGGGCGCGGCGCTGGCGGCGCTGGTGGTGGGCGTCTTTTCGGCGGGGGCGCAGATTTTTATGAGCGTGAGCCTGGCGGACGTGCTGCTCCTGGTGATGGTCGTGGTGTTCATCCAATTCCGGCCGCGAGGAATTATTGAGACGCGCAGCAGGCTTCTCGATGAATCGTAGCACGGCGAAAATGGCGGCACAGACCGCCGCTTTCGTGGCGCTGGCGCTGGCTCCGCAGTTTCTTTCCGCGTACAACCTCTCGCTTTTGGGGCGCTTCCTGGCGCTTTCCGTGCTGGCGCTTGGGTTGACGATCGTGTGGGGATGGGGCGGGATCCTGAGCCTGGGGCAAGGGGTATTTTTCGGGCTCGGGGCGTATGCGCTTGCGATGTATTTGAAGCTTGCAGGGCTGGGAGCGGGCGAGCTGCCGGATTTTATGGAATGGTCCGGCACGGACCATCTGCCGTGGTGGTGGGGCATTTTCCATCACGCGTGGGTCGCGATTGCCGGCGTTGTGTTGGTGCCGATGGCATCGGCGGCGGCGCTGGCGTGGCTTGTGTTCCGGCGGCGCGTGGGCGGCGTGTACTTCGCGCTGATCACACAGGCGCTGGCGCTCGCTTTCGCCACGCTGCTGGTGAGCGAGCAGGCGTTCACGGGCGGATTCAACGGGCTCACGGATTTTCATTCGGTTTTCGGCTATTCGCTGATGGACCCGGCATTTCAACGCTCGCTTTACTGGATCACACTGGGATTCGTGGCGGCGGCATTTCTTGCGCTGCGCTGGCTGCTAGGAACACGATTCGGGAAAATCCTGCTGGCGATCCGCGACGGCGAGAATCGGATACGTTTTCTGGGCTATAACCCGGTGCCGTACAAGATTGTGGCGTTTGCGCTGGGCGGGGCGCTGGCAGGGATTTCGGGGGCGCTTTTCACGCTGCATGTTGGCGTGATTTCGCCGGCGATGGCGGGAGTTGTGCCCTCGATTGAAATGATCGTGTGGGTGGCGGTGGGCGGGAGGGAGAGCCTGGCGGGGGCGGTGGCGGGCACGCTGCTGGTGAACTTCGGAAAAGATTGGATCAGCAGCGCGATGCCGAATCTGTGGCTTTTCATGATGGGATTGCTATTTGTGCTCGTCGTGACGGTGCTGCCGAAGGGGCTTGCCGGGGCGCCGCAATCGCTAGGCCCGCAGCTTGCGGCGATCAGGCGGATGCGAGCGCGGATGCGCGAGCGCAAGGATTCGCGGAAAGCCGGCGCGCGGAAATCGTGCTTGGGCGATGCGGCTGCCGCCGCTTGCAGGGCGACTTCGACGGCGGAATGCGAGTCGCGCCATGAGTGAACCGCTGCTGCGCGTGGAAAATCTGGTAGTTTCGTTCGACGGCTTTCGCGCGGTGGACAGAATGAACCTGACGATTCAGCCGCGGGAGGTGCGCGTGCTGATCGGCCCGAACGGGGCAGGAAAATCCACGCTGCTCGACGCGATTATCGGGCACGTGCGGCCGGCGAGCGGACGGGTGCTCCTGAACGGGCAGGACGTGACGCGCTTGCCCGAATACAAAATCGTGCGCAAAGGCATCTGCCGGAAATTCCAAGCGCCGGGCGTGCTGGAAAATTTGACGGTGGCGGAAAACGTGGCGGTGGCGGCGCAGCGGCATCGCGGCTGGTGGCGTTCGCTCGGGCGGCGCGCGCCCGCCGCATTGGAACACGACGTGGAGGAAGTGCTCCATCTAATCGGGCTCGGCGAGAGGCGGCATTCGCTTGCCAAGGAACTGGCGCACGGGCAAAAGCAGTGGCTCGAAATCGGCATGGTGGTCGCGTCGAATGCGGAGCTGCTGCTGCTGGACGAGCCGGCCGCGGGAATGACGCACGGCGAAGCGACGCAAACCGCCGAGCTGATTCGGCGGCTTTCGCAATGGCACAGCTTTCTGGTGATTGACCACGATATGAGCTTCGTCGCGCAGCTGGAAGCGCCGGTGACCGTGCTGCATCAGGGGCGGCTGCTGAAGGAAGGAACGCTCGAGGAAGTGCGCAACGATCCGCAGGTGGCGGCGGTGTACCTGGGACGGGCGCGGGAGGAATCCGGTGCTGGCGCTTGAGGCTGTGTCCGCGGCGTACGGCATGAGCCGCGTGCTCTACGACATTGATTTGACGATTGGGGCGGCGGAGACCGTGACGCTATTGGGCCGCAATGGCGTGGGGAAAACGACGCTGCTCCGCACGATTGCGGGCCTTCACCCCGCGTCCGAGGGCAAGATCCTTTTTGCCGGCGAGAATATCACGCGGCTTCCGGCGCATGAGCGCGCGCGGCGGGGCATCGGGTACGTGCCGCAGGGGCGCGGCATTTTTCCGCATCTGAGCGTGGAGGAAAATCTTCGGCTCGGGCTGGCCGCTCTCGCCGGGCGAAGCGAACGGAGAGACGCCGGGATTCCGGACTACGTCTACGAGCTCTTTCCCGTTCTTTCGCGCTTTCGCAGCCGCAAGGGAGGAGTGCTGAGCGGCGGGGAGCAGCAGCAGCTTGCGATCGGACGGGCGCTCGTCACGCGGCCGAAGCTGCTAATTCTGGACGAGCCGACGGAGGGAATTCAGCCGTCAATCGTGCAGCAGATTGACGAGGCCATTCAAACGATCGAGCGGGAGCTGAAAATTTCCATTCTGTTGGTGGAGCAATACCTGGAATTCGTGTGGTCCATTGCCGGGCGATTTTACGTGATGCGCAAGGGGCGCATCGCCGACGAAGGCTCGCCGCGCGACCGGGACCCGGGCTCCGTGATTCCGCTGCTCAGTATTTAATTCTGAAGCTGGCCCACCGCGGGTTCTCTCGCCGGGGCGCCGCGCCATTGATGGAAGGCTTCTTTCGTCAATTTGAAAATGGTTCGCCGATTTTCGGAGATTACCTTAAGCCACGCGAAGCGGCCCATCATGGGGAAATAAATTCCCCTGAAGCATAGGCGCGCTATCAGGATATTTATGCGGTATCCCAGCGGCTTACGGTCGAGCGAGTCCACTGCGTGCGCTATTGCCTCCGCGCTGTAGGACCTCTCCCATCCATATTTCACCTCCGCATGGGCCTCGGGGATGGTCATCTTCAGGGGCGTGTGGGCCATCTCGAAAGGGATGAATTCTTCCCAGTGCTTCGGACGAGTGAGCCGCCCGGAAGACTCCAGCCTTTTATACAGCGGCGTGGAGGGGAGCGGGGTGAGCAGGCCGAAAATGGGGAGACCGGGCGGCCAGGTGCGCACTTCGCGCAGCGTCCGCTCCGCTACACCCGGAGTGTCGTTGTCCATGCCGAAAATGAACGAGGTGATGGCGTAGACATTGCGCTGGGCCAGGCGTTCGAGCACGGCGGCGTATTCGCCCGGCTTGTTGAACCCCTTGTTCACGTCCTTGAGATTCGCGGGATCAATGGACTCCATTCCGATGAAGATCCATTTGCCCCCGGCAGCGGCGATCAAATCCACCAGCTCTTCGTCTCGCAATAGATTGGCGCTGATTTGCGCGACCCAATGGACCTGCGCGTTGGCGGCGATAATGTCGCGAAGCAGGGATTTTGTGCGCTTCACGTTGATGGCAAAATTGTCGTCAATGAAAAATACGGCCATCTGGCCGCGTTCGCTTTTGGCGCGCTCCTTCAGCAAGAGCAGTTCGTTGACCACGCTTTCATTCGTGCGAAAGCGGATGGAATCACCGAAAAAGCCGGTGACGGTGCAGAACTCGCATCCATAGGGGCATCCGCGCCCCGATTCCACCGGGATAATTCGGAATGTGCCCCAGCCCGCGCCAATCTTGGTGAGCAGAGGATGGGCGAACTTGGGAACGAGGTTGAATTGCGCCAGGTTGATCGAATCCCAGGGAATTCGCGGATAGGATTGCAACGATGGCTTGCGCTCCTGTCCGAAATCGTCCAGGGGCGCATAGATCTCCTTGAGATTTCCGTTGGCGGCGTCCGCGACAATTTTGGGCCAGGATTCATCGGCTTCGCCAAGCGCTACGGCGTCGGCGTGGCGGCGTCCGCCATTTCGTCCGAGGGCTTCATCGGGCAGTTCCGTCACGTGAGGGCCGCCCATCACGACGGGCACACCCGCGCCGCGTACGGCGTCGGCCACGCGATAGGCTTTGGCGATCATGCGCGTCATCGCGCCAATGCCAACCAATCCGATATTTTCCTCGCGCACGAATCGGGCGATGGCGTGTTCGTCCATGGGCTGCGCATTGCCGTCGATCAGCAGCACTTCATGTCCGGGCGGAGTCAGCGATTGCAGCAGAAACATCCAGAGGTGCGGCATAAAATTGCGGGTGACGCCGTTATCGGGGTTGTACAACAAGATCTTCACTGGTTTTCGACATCCTTTCGTTGCTGCCGGGCCGCATCCGGACTTTCGTCCTTCATGAAGACGTGAATTTGTTGACTGGCGAAGGGCCGTGGCTGGGCGGCTGCGGGATACCCGCGGTTCTCAGCAAGGCGAATCATATCCCAAGAAAGCGGGGCCGCTATCAAATTTAATGCGGACTATGCCCACCAGAGCGTTCGGCAAGTGTCACAAGTGCGAATAGGGCCTGATTGACCGGCGTGGGCACGCCAAGTTCGGCGCCGCTGCGCGAGATATACCCGTTGAGCGAGTCTATCTCGGTGCGCCGGCCGCGCTGCAAGTCCTGAGCGGTGGAGGAGCGCGCCTCCTTCATCTGCGTGGCAATTTTCATCGCGCCATCCATGGCCGCTTCCGGAGTTTCCACGCCGGGCAGGATTATGCCGGCCGCGCGCGCGACCGCGAATACCTCCTCGACAGCCGCACGCACCGTGCGGCGGGCCTCGGCGCTTTCCGCGACTTCGACGTAACGTGCACGGCCCAGCGCGGAAATGGCGTTCAGGGCGCAATTCCAGATGAGCTTCTTCCACAGCTCGCCCTGGATATTTTCGGAGACGCGGCAGGGGATGCCGGCGCGCACGAAGATTTCGGCGAGGCTGGCAGTGCGTTCGCCGGGCGGCCCGATTACGAGATCGCCGCGCGCGACGTGCTTGATGTGGCCCGGCGCCGGCACCGAAGCGGCCACGTAAACGGCCGCGGCCAGCGCCTCGATATTCGCCGCAGCGCGAAGCTCCGCGGCATTCTCGACGCCGTTCTGGAGGCTCACGACGGCCGCGCGATGGGAGAGAGCCGGCGCAAGCGCTTGCGCGGTCGCACGATTGTCCGTGGTCTTCACGCAGAAAAGGACCAGATCCGCGCCGCGGGCGGCAGCAATTTCGGTGGAGGCTTCGACGCGCACGCGCTCTCGAAAGTTTACAGCGTCCAAAAGCAGTCCTTCGTGCTGCACAGCTTCCACAAAGGCTTTGCGCCCGATTAGGATTACCGGCGCGCCGGCACGAGCAAACATCCCGCCAAAATAGCCGCCGACAGCGCCTGCACCAACGACGGCGACGCGCGGCCAGGTCTGCGCGGCCGTCATTTTCCGGCTACCTTTCCGGCGATTTTCCCGGTTCGGGCCCCGATGCGCCCCGTGTACATGGCCATGCCGACAGCCGCATCCATGCCGAGCTTTTCGAGGGCGCGCACTTCGCGCATGCTGCGAATGCCGCCGGCCGCCGTGATCGGCAGGCGCGTGACGCGGCGCAGGAGGCGAAACGCATCGAGATCGGTGCCCTTCATGGTTCCTTCATGGTCCACGAACGTGGAAAGAAATCCGGAGCAGAAGGGCTCGAGGGCGGGAATTACGTCTTTGGGACGCAGCGCCAGCCGCTCGCGCCAGCCGCGCACTACGATGCATCCTCGGTCGGTATCGAGGGCGATTATCACCCGGCGACGGCCGACGCGCTGCGCGAGGCGCGCCAAGAAGCCGCGTGCGATTGCGCCATCGTGAAACGCCGCGCTGCCAATGATGATCTTCTCCGCGCCCCAGGAAACGATACGCTCCGCGCGCGCGACGGTGCGAATTCCGCCGCCGACGCGCACCTTCATTTTCGCCGTTCTGCACAAACGCTGGATCCACCGGGCATTCGACCCGCGGCGCATTGCGGCGTCCAAATCAATCACGTGGAGCACGGGATAGCCGCGAAAGCGATCGAGCAGGCCGATCACATTCTCCACGGCAAGGGCACGGCGCCTGCCGCGCACCAGTTGCACGGCGCGGCCATCCTGCAGATCAATGCACGGGATAATCATGCGCTTAGCCGGACGGGGACGCCTTGGCCTGCAAGGAATTTTTTCAGCGCCAGGATGGATTCAATTTCCGCGTGGAAGATCGAGGCCGCGAGGGCCGCTTCCGCACGGCCGCGCTCGAACACGTCCAGAAAATCTCGCGGCGTGCGAGCGCCGCCAGAAGCAATTACGGGTATCCGCACTGACTTTGCGATTGCCGCCGTCAGCTCGCAATCGAAGCCGCTGCATGTGCCATCGCGGTCAATAGAGGTGAGCAGAATTTCGCCGGCGCCGCGCTCGATGCCTTCGCGCGCCCAAGCCATCGCGTCCTTGCCCGTGGCCTGCGTGCCGCCACGCACGAAGACGGCCCAGGCGCCGCCTTCGCGCTTCACGTCCATCGAAAGCACCACCGCCTGCGAACCGAATTGCCGCGCCAGCTCCGAAATCAGCTCCGGGCGCTCGACCGCCGCCGTATTCACGGTCACTTTATCCGCCCCCGCGCGCAGCACGGCTTGCCCTTGATCGAGCGAACGAATTCCGCCGCCCGCCGTCAGCGGAATGCGCAATTGTCGAGCGACGCGACGGATCGTATCGAGAAAGGTCGCGCGGCCTTCGCGCGAGGCGCTGATATCGAGAACTACCAGTTCGTCGGCGCCTTCGCGGTTGTAGCGCGCCGCCAGCGCCTCCGGATCGCCGATATCGCGGAGGCCCTCGAATTCAACTCCCTTGACGACGCGACCGGCATCCACATCGAGACAAGGGATGATGCGGCGCGCGAGCGTCATCGCGATACCCCCAGGAAATTTCGCAGCACCTGCGCGCCGGCTTCGCCCGATTTTTCCGGATGGAATTGCACGGCCAGCAGGTTTCCACGCTCGATTACGGCGGCGAATTCCGCGCCATGGTCGCAGACGGCCGCTCTCGCTTCGCAGTCTCCCGGCGCGGCATAGGAGTGCGCAAAATAGAAATATGCGTCCTCCGGAACGCCGCACAACAGCACACTTTCGCGCAGGCGCCGCACCTGATTCCATCCGATGTGCGGCGATTTCACGTGGGGCGGCAGCGCTCGCACCGCGCCGGGCAGAAATCCGAGGCCGCGCGCTTGCGGCGATTCGTCGCTTATGGAAAACATGACCTGCAATCCGAGGCAGATTCCGAGGATCGGAACGCCCGATTGATGCGCCGATTCCAGCGCCGCGCCGAGAGAGTCCTTTTGGAGCCCCGCCACAATTGCGTCGAAATGGCCGACGCCGGGAAGCACGATCGAGTCCGCATCGGCAAGCTCGGCGCCGCGCGCGGCAAGATTGGTTTCCGCGCCCGCCGCCCGCAGCGCGCGTTCTACGGAGGGCAGATTCCCCGCGCCGTAATCAACGATCGCGACCTTCACAATAGCCCCTTCGTGGAAGGCAGCACGCGGCGCAACTGGCGATCGCGGGTGACGGCGAAACGCAGCGCCTTCGCAAACGCCTTGAAGATGGCCTCGACCTGATGGTGCGAGGATCGCCCGTACAAAAATCGCAGATGCACGTTGGCGCCGGCCGCTTGCGCGAACGCCTGGAAAAAATCCTCGAGCAATTCGGTGTGGAAATCGCCGACGCGCTGCGCAAGCGGTTTCCATTTGCACACGCAATGTGCCCTGCCGGAAAAATCGAGCGCCGCCGCCGCGAGCGACTCGTCCATGGGCATCAGGAAGTATCCGGCGCGGAGGATGCCGCGCTTGGCGCCGAGCGCCTGCTTCACGGCTTCGCCGAGCGCGATGCCCGCGTCTTCGACGGTGTGATGCTGGTCCACGTCGAGATCGCCGCGCGCGGTGAGATCCAGATCGAGGGCGCCGTGCCGCGCGACCTGCTCGAGCATGTGATCGAAAAAACGAATGCCGGTCCGGACGCGCGCGCGGCCCTGCCCATCCAAATTTACGCGCACGCGAATCTCGGTTTCGCTGGTCACGCGGTGCACGGTTGCCTTTCGCATTGGCGCCCTCATCTGAACGTCCTCGGTATGGGCTTCCTCGGAAGGATTCGCTCGAGCTCGCGCAGGAATCGCCGCGCTTGCCGGGTGGTACCCAGCGTGATGCGCACATATCCCTCGCCGCCGAAATCGCTCGAGCGATCGCGCACGAGCACCCGTTGTTTCGCGAGAGCAGTCACTATTTCGCCCGCCCGCTCACCGAATTGCGCGAGTACGAAATTCCCGGCGCTCGGGAAGTAACGGATGCCGAGCCTGGCAAGGCCGCGTTCGAGGTGCGCTCGTCCGCGCCGCGTCTCGCGGATGGTTCGCGCGATAAACGCGCGGTCCCCCAGCGCCGCCTCCGCTGCCGCGAGCGCCGCAACGTTCACCGGATAAGGCGACTGCGCCTTGCGCATCTGCGCCGCCAACCCCTCTTGCGCGAAGATGCACCCCAGCCGCAAGCCCGCCATGCCGGCCGCCTTCGAGAAAGTGCGCGTCACCACGAGATTTCCATATCGCCGGAGCCACGGCAGCACCGTCATGTCCGAAAACTCGTGGTAGGCCTCGTCCACAACGATGATGGTGCGCGGCGCCGCCTTCAGGATTCGCCGCAGTTGCGCGTAACTCGCCAGATGCCCGGTGGGGCTATTCGGATTCGCCAGAAAGAAAAGTCTCGGTCTGCGACGCAACGCGGCCAGTATCGCTGGCATTGGAATTTCGGATGCGGCGCCGTAACGCAAGGTTTCGATGCGCGCGCCCGCAAGCTCGGCGTAGAAGCGGTACATCGCGTAGGTCGGCTCGGCGAGCAGTACGCGCTCGCCGGCGTCCACGAACGTCTGCACGAGCAGATGCAGCGCCTCGTCGGTTCCGTTGGTCAACAGCAACTCGCCCGTGCGCACGCCGAGCGCCTTCGCCATTTTCGCGCGGACGCTTCCCTGCTCCGGATACATCGAGATCGCGTCCGCACCCAATTTTGCGAGGGCGCGGCGCACGGCCGGCGAACATCCGAGCGGATTTTCGTTGAAATCCAGCCGCACCTTGCCGAAGCGGCCTTCGAGCGGCGGATAGTACGGCCGCATTCGCTCGACAGCCTTACGCGCGCGAATCGTGCGCTTCATCGCCGCAGCGCCCCTGCGCGGCGATGCGCCTCGAGCCCTTCGGCCGCGGCCATTGCCTCGACGACAGGCGCCAACCGCCGCATTCCCTGCCGCGAAAGCTCCTGGACGCTGATGCATTTTACGAAGTCCGCGGTGGAAAGCCCGCCGCGCGAACGCGCCGCACCCCCCGTGGGGAGCACGTGATTCGTCCCACTCGCGTAATCACCGGCAGGTTGCGCGCTCCAATCGCCGAGGAAAATGCTGCCTGCCGAATGAATTTGCTTCAGCATGCCGCGGGCGCGACCAGCGAGCGTCAAATGCTCTGGCGCGAACTCGTTCACGAAGCGCACGGCCGCCGCCGCGTTCGGCGCGATGAGCACGAAGCCATTCTGCCGGAGCGAGCGCCGCGCAAGATTCGCCGGTGGCAATTCCACAAGCTGGCGCTCGATTTCCGCCGCTGTCGCAACCGCGAATTTTGCCGAGGTCGTCACGAAGATCGAGATCGCGTCCGGATCGTGCTCCGCCTGCGCGATTAAATCGGCGCCCAGGAGACGCTGGTCGCCACCTTCCGCGAAAATGACCGCCTCGGTAGGCCCCGCCAACATGTCTATCGAGCAATCCGCGCTCACCAACCGCTTCGCGGCCGCGACGAACCGATTGCCCGGCCCGCAAATCTTATCCACGCGCGGAATTGATTCCGTGCCGTAGGCCAACGCAGCAATCGCCTGCGCGCCACCGATACGCGCGATCCGCCGCACGCCCAGCAGGGCAGCCGCGGCCAGCAACGGCGCGCCGGGCTGCGGGCTCGTCACCACGATCTCGCCCACGCCTGCTTCCTGCGCCGGAATGGCGGTCATCAGCAGCGTTGAAACGAGGGAAAATCTTCCGCCGGGAAGATAACATCCGACGCGCTCGATGGGCTGGACGCGCTGGCCCACGCGTACGCCACGCTCGACTTCGAAGTTCCATTCCTGCGGCCGCTGGCGCCGCGCGACCGCGCGAATATTTTGCACCGCATGGTTCACGGATGCGAGGAAGTGGCTCGGAACTCCGCGTGCGGCTTCGCGCAATTCCGCGGGCGTGACCCAGAGACTTTTCTTATCCAGGTTCACGCGGTCGAATCGCTTGGCCCAAGCAAAAAGAGCCGCATCGCCACGACGGCGCACGTCCGCGATGATTTTCGCCGCCGCACGCTCCGCCGCGCGCGTGCGGTCGCGCCGATTCCCCAGAATTCTCGCCCGCACTGATTCCGTTAATCGTTCGGGCCGCATCAGTAGACGACCTTGTTCAGCGGATATTCGACGATTCCCTCCGCGTGCGCGGATTTGAGCTTGGGGATCAATTGCCGCACGATTTTTTCCTCGACGATGGTGCTGATCGCGACCCACCGCGGATCGCTGAGCTGCGCGATGGTCGGATTGCGCAGCGCCGGCAGCGCCGCGATGACCCCGGCCAAATCGTCGCGCCTCACGTTGAGCATGAGCCCGACGCGGCTATAGGCGCGGATCGCACCTTCGAGGAGCAGCACGATATTTTCGATCTTTTCGCGCTTCCAGGCGTCGCGCCATGCGCCTCCATTGGCGATGAACTGCGGGGCGGATTCGAGCAGCGTTTCGACCACGCGCAGGTGATTCGCGCGCAGGGAACTGCCCGTCTCCGTCACTTCCACGATGGCGTCGGCGAGTTGCGGCACCTTCACTTCCGTGGCGCCCCAGGAAAACTCGACGCGGGCCTGCACGCCGCGCTCTTCAAGATATCTGCGCGTCAGGCCGACCGCTTCGGTCGCGATCACCTTACCTTCCAGGTCGCGCACGGTTCGCACCGGCGAATCCTCCGCCACGGCCAACACCCAGCGGACGCGGCCGAGGCTCGTCTTCGAGTAAATCAGTTCAGCCACTTCCTCAACGTGCGCGCCCGTCTCGAGGATCCAATCCTTGCCGGTTAATCCCGCATCGAGCGCGCCGCTTTCCACATATCGCGCCATTTCCTGGGCGCGCACGAGCATGCATTCGATCTCCGGGTCGTCAATCGCGGGGAAATAGCTCCGCGAGCCGACGGAAATCCTCCAGCCGGCGCGCGCGAAAAGCTCGATGGTGGAATCCTGCAAGCTGCCCTTGGGGATGCCCAGCTTCAGCGGCTTTCTCTCGTTCATCGCGTTGTCCCCTTGCCATAGAGGTCTTCGGGCCGCGAGATTCGCTCCGCGATCACGGTGGCATCGCCGCCGCGCTCGATGCGGCGATAGAAGCAGCTGCGGTACCCTTCGTGGCACACGGCGCCGCCCTCGAGCTCGGCGCGTACCAGCAGCGCGTCCTGATCGCAATCGGTGCGCAGCTCACGCAGGCGAAGGCGCTGGCCGCTTGTCTCGCCCTTGGTCCACAGCTTTTTTCGCGAGCGGCTATAGAACGTCACGTAGCCGGTATCCATTGTCCGATCCAGCGCCTCGCGATTCATGAATCCGAGCATGAGGACGTCGCCATTCGCCGCGTCCTGGACGATAGCTGGTATCAGCCCGGCTTCCTTTTCGAAATCCAGTTCCATTTCTCTCCCTCATGTTTCGGCCTGCGCATTCCCAACGCGGTGCGGCGTGCCGATTCTTCTCCGCACAATCGCATAAAAACAAAAAGCCCGCTGGCGCTTGCCGCGCCAGCGGGCCGATGAGTCCAGCTTTGCTTCCAGCTAGCCACACCGCCGCAGGCACGACTCGGCGTGATGATGATGGCTATGATGATGGTGCTGTGCCCGCAGGTTCATTGCCCCACCAAGCTACGCAAGGCCGTCACGCTTGTCAACCGGTTTTTGGGCGCGGCCATAGCTCGTTGAGATGCTCCGCTGATTTTCCGGCGCTGGTGTTCGTGCGGCGCAGCTTCAAATCGCGGGAAACCGGGTGCTATAATATGGCTTCCGCGCACCGCAAGCTGGAATTTGTGGATGGCGGGTGCAAAGCCAGGGCGGCCCTTCGAGAACCTCGAAACAAAGGGGACAGCAAGGCCGAACCGCACAGGGATAAGGGATGAGCTCTCTGACGAAAAAAATCGTGGTCATTCTTTCGGTGCTGATCTTCTGCTACACGACGGTGGGGTACGTGATGGGCCGCTCATCGGCGGACAAGGCCTTCCAGGCGCTCACTGTCTATAGCGAGGTGCTCAGCCACATTCAGCACGATTATGTGGACGATCCCAACGTAAACTCCGTCACCAACGGTGCCTTGCACGGCTTGCTCGATTCACTCGATCCCGAATCGAGTTACCTGAGCCCGCTCGAATACAAAGATTACAAGGCAAAGCTGGCGGCCAAGTCCAAGGGCGAAGCGGGCCTGGCGCTCACCAAGCGCTTCGGGTACATCGCCGTGCTCTCCGTCCTGCCGGGCAGCCCCGCGCAAAAGGCTGGGTTGCGGCTGGGCGACACTCTCGAGAAAGTGGCCGGGTTCAGCACGGCGCAAATGGCCATCGAGCAGGCGCAATTGCTTCTGACTGGCGAGCCCGGCGCTACCGTGACGCTTTCTGTGATTCAGCCTGGCAATCCGGAGCCGAAGGAAATTCAGCTAACGCTCGCAAAGCTTCCCGCTCCGAGGCTCGCGGAAGACAAGGTTCAAGGCGATACGGCCTACCTGCGCGTGCCGGAATTCTCCGCGGGCATGTCCAAGCAGATTCGCGAGAAGCTGGTGCAGTTCAATCATCAGGGGCTGCACAAGCTGATTCTGGATTTGCGGAATTGCGCGTTGGGCGACGATCAGGAAGGCATCGCAACGGCGCAGCTCTTTATTTCATCCGGCACGATCACGACGCTGAAGGGGCAAACGGTGAGCCCCGTCGTCTCCTCCGCCGATCCCAGCAAGGTAGTGTGGACGCAACCGGTGGCCGTGCTGATCGGCAACGGAACGGCGGGAGCCGCCGAAATCGTGGCTGGCGCGATTACCGGCAATCACCGCGGCGAAACCGTTGGCGACCGGACCTACGGCACGGCTTCGATGCAAAAGACCGTGCAACTCGACGACGGCTCGGCTCTGATCCTCACTGTCGCGAACTACTACACACCCGCCAACAAGGAAATCCAGGCCGAGGGCGTGGCCGCGAATGAAGTGGTGCAGCCACCGCCTCCGGATAATTACGCGGATATGTCGCAGGTTTATCCTCCGCTGCCGTCGAGCTCGCTCGACGATCCGGTGGTAAAGAAGGCGATGGAGATCCTGCAGCAGGGCGGAACCCCCGCGAAAAAGGCCGCGTAAGCGATCGTGACCGCCGGGGGCGGGACGAGCGTCACCCGGCGACATATTTTCCGACCCTCCCTCCGACACTTGGCGCGACACTTCGTCCGATACCTCGGGATCATCGCTGCGCTTCTGTGCGGATTTCTGGCAGGAGGCTGCGGGAACAAATCTCTCTCGAAATCGACCGTGCGCCAGGTGACGCGCGAAATCACCAGCGCCGCGCAGCAGATCACCTCCCGAAATTCCAACATCACGATCCGGCCGGAGCCGAGTTCGACTTCGTTTTTTTCGGGTTTGCGGCCGGGGGCGGACGATATCGTCGTGCCGCTTACCGATTCGTCGCAGGAGGGCACATTGCGCCGGGCTGTCGGGCAAATCGCGCGCCGCCACGGACTATCGGTTTCCGAATCGCGCACGGGCGGAGGGCTGCGCTTGGATCTGGCGTTTCACGGTGCGCGTACGCATCGCATTCTGCTTAAGTTGCCTCCCGAGACCGCCGAAAAAGGCGTTCCGAAGCTCGCGATTATCATGGATGACGTCGGTTATGACCGTGCAGCAGCAAATGCCGTGTTCGCACTGCCGTTCCGCGTGACCGCTTCCGTGCTTCCGAATCTGCCGCTTTCTACAGAAGTCGCCCAGGAGGCGCATCGCCGCGGCGATCAGGTGCTGCTGCACCTGCCGATGCAGCCGCAGGAGCACGGCGCAGCGCATGAGCGCATTGAATTAACGGTGGGAATGAGCGCCGCGCAGGTGGGCGCAACGCTTCAGGAAATGCTGCGGACGGTTCCTTACGCAGCCGGCGTAAATAATCATGAAGGCTCGCGCGCGACGGAGGATTCCGCACTGATGAGCGAATTGATGACCTCGCTTCGCGCGGATGGCCTCTTCTTTATTGATAGCCGCACGACGGCGCAGACCGTTGCGTATACTGCCGCACGCGAAGCCGGCGTGGCCGCGGCATCGCGCAACGTGTTTCTAGACGACGTCGCCTCTACCGACGCGATCCTGGCGCAGCTCAACCTGGCCGCTCGGGACGCCCGCCTGCACGGATGGGCTATCGCGATTGGGCATCCTCGGCCGGCAACGATAGCGGCGCTGAAGAAAGGCGTTCCCCTGCTGGAACGCAACGGCGTGCGTCTGGTGTTCGCGTCGGAGATGGTGCACACCGGGCAAGCTGAACGGGCAGGGGCCGCGCGCACCGGGAGGTAAGAACGGCGCATCCTTCGCGGCGCAGTGTATTCTTATCTCCATGTGGGAATTGGATTGCGCGCTGGAATTCGATTCCGCGCACGAGGAGAACTTTTTTGCCGCTCTGCCGCAGCGCCAGGGCGTGCTGCTGATCGAACTGCGAAGCGCGGGCGGCGATGCGCAACCCTATCTGGCCCGCACGGCGGATATCCGGCGCGCTGCGGAGCGCCTGCTGCGCATCCCAGAGGCGGGAGCGAAGCGGTTGAACCTGCGCGAGGCGGCAGTACGCATTCGCTATCGCCGCACCGGTTCGAAATTCGAACAGATGCTCGCGATCAGCGAGCAGGCGCGGCGGTATTTCCGGAGCACCTATCGCAAGCGGCTGCGGCTGCGCCCTCCGGCAGTGCTGAAAGTGAATTTGCGCAATTCGTATCCGCGCTGCTACGTGACCCGCGGAATCCGTCCCGATGAGGGATTTTATTACGGGCCGTTCGCTTCGCGGCGGGCTGCGGACGCGTTTCTCGAAGGCCTGCTCGACTTCTTCAAGGTGCGAAGGTGCCAGATCAAGATCCGCCGCGACCCCAGCTTTCCCGGCTGCATTTACTCGGAAATGAAGATGTGCCTGGCGCCCTGCTTTGGCGGCTGCTCGTACGAGGAATATGGGACGGAAACGGCGCGGCTGCTCGAAACACTTGAGAGCAGCGGCGCGGCGCTGACAGAGGCTATCGAGCGCGAACGCGAAGCCGCGAGCGACGCACTCGATTTCGAGCGGGCTGCGGCCCTGCACAAGCGGCTGGAGAAGGCCAGGGCCGCCCTGCGCGGCCTGCCGGAAATCGCACGCAGAATCGGCGAGTTGGATGCGGTGATCCTACAACGCAGCGTAGAGGAAATGGCGATCGTGGTGTTTCCCGTACGGGGCGGTATTTTGCGCGATCCGATCCCCCTGCGATTCGCGGAAATCTCGAGCCAGCCGCGCTCGGTGGAGGCGATCCTGCGCGAAGCGCTCGATCCTGCCGCGGTTGCGGCACCCGCTGCGGAAGTATCTCCGGTCGAAACGGATCCGGCACCGTCGCCCGGCACGCTGCGGCAAAAATATGGACTGAAGGAAATACCGCCGGAATTATCGGATCACCTGGCGCTAGTGGCTCGCTGGTTCTATTCGAACCCGCGCGAGGGAGAGATTTTCTTTCGCGAGGCGGACTGGCCCTATCGCCGCATTCTTCGCGCGTGCGGGCGCCTGCTGCATCCTTCGGGCAGCGAGGACGCGACGAAAGCGCCTAAACAGTAGCGAACGCGAGCGGAACGCGGAACGCCCTCCGTCAGCGGCGTACAATGGTAAATGATGGCCGAGCGCGACTCCTCCCCCGAGCACATTGCCGCAACATCCGCGAATGCATCCCGACTGCCTGCGATGGTGCGCGCCATGCGGCATCGCAATTTCCAACTCTTTTTCAGCGGACAGCTGATTTCGCTGATCGGCACCTGGATGGATACGGCGGCGGAAGCGCTGCTCGTGTATCGCCTGACGGGCTCCTCGCTGCTGCTGGGCACGGTGGCCTTCGCCGGGCAAGTGCCCGTGTTCCTGCTGGCCTCCTTCGGCGGAATGGTGGCGGATCGCGAAGACCGCAGGCGTGTGGTGATCTGCACGCAGGCGGCTTCGATGATTTTCGCGGCGGTGCTGGCATTTCTCACCCTGAGCAAGCGCGTAACCGTGTGGGAAGTGATTTTTCTGGCGGCGTGCATGGGCGTGGTGAACGCGTTCGATATTCCGACGCGGCAAGCATTTCTCGTCGAAATGGTCGGGCGCGAGGATCTGATGAATGCCATCGCGCTGAATTCTTCGATGTTCAACGGGGCGCGCGTGATCGGGCCGGTGATCGCGGGCATTCTTGTGTACAAAATCGGAGAAGGCTGGTGCTTCTTTTCGAATTCGGTAAGCTATATCGCTGTGATCGCGGGCTTGCTGATGATGAGGCTTCCGGCTCGGGTGCGGCAGAAGCAGGAGGCGTCACGGCTACAGCATATCGCGGAGGGATTTCGCTTCGTTCGCAACACGGCGCCCATCATGGCACTTCTGTTGCTGCTGGGATTGGTGAGCCTGGTGGCCATGCCGTATTCCGTGCTGATGCCGATCTTCGCGGAAACAATTCTGCACGGAACGGCACGAACGTATGGGCTGCTGATGGGCGCGACGGGTGTGGGCGCGCTAACCGGGGCTTTGACGCTCGCCACGCGAAAGGGTGTGCGTGGCCTGGGAAAATGGGTGGCGATGGCCTGCGCGGGCTTCGGCGCCACACTGGTGCTCTTTGCCTTCTCGCACTGGTTCATCGTATCGCTGCTGCTGCTGATTCCGGCGGGCTTCTGCATGATGCTGCAGATGGCGTCCTCGAACACGCTGATCCAGGCGATGGTGCCGGACCGGCTGCGCGGTCGCACTATGGCGGTTTATTCGATGATGTTCATGGGCATGGCGCCGCTAGGCGCGCTGATTTCGGGCGCGCTGGCGGAGCGCATCGGGGCGCCATGGACGCTCGCTTCCGGCGGATGTATCGCGATTCTGGGCGCCGCGGCTTTCGCGCGTCATTTGCCGAAGATTCGCGTCGAGGCGCGGCAGCTGATCATCGCCCAGGGCATGGCGGGCGGCGATCCGGCGCAGGAAATGACGGCGTCGCCGCGCAACATCCGGTGAGCCGGAGCCGGCGGGTTCGCTTCTGCTATACTGCGCCTGCCCGCAATCTCCACGAAACGCGAGGTTCCGATGTCCTCCCCCGCAGCCCCCGATAATGGGATTCTTTCCGGCCGCGCCACCGCCAAGGGAACGCTTCGCTACGCGGCGCGCCTGCAAGGACTTGCGGCGAGGGGCTACTTTCGCGAAGGTCCCGGCGGACTTTTCTTATCCTCAATCGGGCTTGGCACGTACCTGGGCGAGCCGGATCAAGCCACGGACGAGCGCTACGCCGCAGCGGCAATAGCGGCGGTGGAAGGCGGCGTAAACGTACTCGATTCGGCCATCAATTACCGCTTCCAGCGCAGCGAACGTGCCCTCGGCCGCGCGCTGGGTGCGCTCGCGGCGAAGGGATATGCGCGCGAGGAAATCGTGCTCTGCACAAAGGCGGGGTTCTTGACTCCCGATGGCGAAATGCCCGCCGATCCGAACGAATATTTGGCACGCGAATACCTAGATCGCGGGCTTTTCGGCCCGGAGGACATCGCAGCCGGCTGCCATTGCATGGCGCCTGCCTACTTGGGCGATCAGATGGAGCGCAGCCGCCGAAATTTCGGCGTCGAATGCCTTGACGTCTTCTATTTGCACAATCCGGAAACGCAATTGACGGATATCACGAAAGAGCAGTTTCGCGTACGCGCGCGCGATGCTTTCGCGTTTCTCGAATCGGCGGTCAAGGCCGGGAAGATCGGCGCCTACGGTATGGCCACATGGAACGCTTTCCGCGAAGACCCGAAGGCGACCGGCTACCTATCGCTTGCGGAAATGGCGGCAATTGCGCGCGAAGCTGGCGGCGAAGAGCACCATTTTCGATTCGTGCAGCTTCCTTTCAACCTTGCGATGCCGGAGGCGCTCACGCGTCCAAATCAGGAGGTGGAGGGCCGCGCGATGCCGCCCGTGCAGGCGGCGCGGGCTCTGGGGATCACGCTAATCGCCAGCGCGGCGCTGCTGCAGGGCCAGCTTGCGAAGAATTTGCCCGCATGGGTGCGATCCGCGCTGGGCCTCGCCGAGAACGCAGAACTTGCGCTGCAATTCGCCCGCTCCGCGCCGGGAATTACGACAGCACTCACTGGCATGAGCAGTGCCGAGCACGTCCGCGCAAACCTCGCGCTGGTGCGGGTCGAACCGGCCTCGCGCGAACAGATGCGCACGCTATTCGCTTCCGGGGGATAGAAAACTCGAGATCGCGCCCGCCAGTTTATCGAGCTTCCCTGCGAAAAAATGGCCGGCGGAATCGACGATCACGAGGCGCTTCGGTTCTGGAATCGAGGCGAAAAGTACTTCGAGATTCGCGCGCGAGCCGAATTCGTCCTCGCCGCCCTGCACGATCAGCTTGGGTTTCGCGCAGGAGCGCAAATAGCCCAAATCCGATTTATTCACCGGAAGCCCAATGCCGATCAATTCGGCTACGCGCGATTCCTCGCACCCCACGCGCAAACCAACCCACGCGCCGAAGCTGAAGCCGGCCAGCAGGATCGAGCTCGCCGGGAATTCACGCGAAAGATAATCGAGCGCGGCGCGAACGTCGTCCTGCTCGCCGCGGCCGTTGTCGTGAATCCCTTCGCTCAATCCCGCCCCGCGAAAATTGAAACGAAGCACGGGGAGACCCGCGTCATGGAGCGTCTTCGCCGCGCGAAAGACCACTTTGTTGTGCATGGTCCCGCCGAAGAGCGGATGCGGATGGCACACGACCGCTACGCGCGCCGGACTTGCTTCCGGCGAGGTCCAGAGCATGGATTCGAGACGCCCTGCGGGGCCTGGTATGAAAAAATTGCGATGGAAGCTATCAGCCATGGCGGCCCATGCGGATCGCGGAAGGCTGCGCTGAGATAGCGAGCGGAATCTGGGTCGCGCTTGCGTGCGACAGCGAAGTCGTCACGGCCTTTGCGCGCGATCCCAGCGAACCGCGACGCTCGTCAGGGTGCCCGCCGACCCGCCGAAAGGACCAGCCGGGGAGGCAAAGCCCGCGCCCGCCAGCGCTTGAACGCGAACCACGCGACCGCTCATCTCACCGCATTCGGCCAATTCGCCCCAGGGAATCGTGGCGTGCAGATCATTGCCGGGGGCGAAGACCTGAGGCGTCTCAAAGCGTACGCCGCTGCGGGAGATATCGTCGGTCATGCATTCTTGCGCCCACGGCGCGCCAGCCGAGCGCACGAGAATCGGAAGCGCAAGCGCAACGCGCGGCGCACGGCGGCGTTCTTCGCCCTCGCGACGAGCCGCCGCAACGGGCCGATCAAATCGAAGGGCGATCGCGACGGAGGCGCCGGAATCGTGCGGCTGGACACGCAGGACCCGTGCGCGAGTCTCCGGCTGTACCCCCGCATTCGGCGCGGAATCGAACGGAAACGTGACCCATAGTCGCGAGCCTGGCGGACAGGGCTTCGCGCGGGCAACGAGCAGGCCATCGCGAGAGGCGTCTATCGTCTCGAGCGTCTCGATGCTCATGCCCAGCGAGGTATACCAGCGCATCCGAACCGGCAACGAAAGCCGCACGCGGGGATGGCTCCGCGAATCGGGCGCAATGGCGCGCGCAGGCATCATCACCTCATGGTAATCGGCGGGCATACGGAGGTCAACGGCGACGCCTTCGCCCCGCATTCGCGCCTTGCGCGCGCGAAAGCCGTTGCGCCCGCGCGGGCGGGGTGATAGCTTGGGCTACGAAGCACATCGGGGGACGCGTGGACACTGCTACGGATCGTCGCGCCGCACGGCGGTTTTCGATGATGCTGCCCCTGAAGGTCCGGTTTCCCGGGGGCGACGGCGTCACCGAAAAGCAGGGGCAGACGCGCGACATCAGCTTCCGCGGGCTTTATTTCCTGATCGAAGCCGCGCCGGAAACCGGCAGCTCGATCGAGTTTGTCCTCACCTTGCCGCAGCAAATTACCCTCGCAGGCGACGTAAATATTCGCTGCTACGCGCGTGTGCTGCGCGTCGAGCCGCACAACGGCCGGCGCGGCGTTGCGGCGCGCATCGAGCGCTACGAATTTCTGCCCGCCGCCTGAAGGCACTGGCGCGCGGACGCACTTGCTGAAAAATCCTTCCCGAAACATCCGCAACTGATGCAAGATTTGAGCCGGAGATTTCGGATGGCCCGGCACACGCTGCTCATTGATGCGGACGACACCCTCTGGGAAAACAACATCTTCTTCGAAAAGACAATCGAGCATTTCATTTCCTCGCTCGAACACCTCGGCTATACGCGCGAATACATCCGTCGAATCCTTAATGAGACCGAACGTCGCAACATCCGCCAGCACGGTTACGGGGTTCGCAGCTTTCGCCGCTCGCTGGAAGAGACGTACCTGAAGCTCGCCGGCAATGCGGCGCAGCAGGAGCTTGTGCAGGAAATCGAACGGATGGCGGCAGAGCTTGAAAACACGCCGCCACAGATTCTTGAGGGCGTGCCCGAAACTCTCGCCTATCTGGCGAAGCATCACCGCTTGATTTTGCTCACTAAGGGGCAGCCCCCCGAACAAGTGGCGAAGCTCGAACGCTCCGGGTTGCAGTCCTATTTCGATGCGATCGAAATCGTAACTGAAAAGGAATCAGGCACGTACGAGCGCATGATCGGCCAGTTCAAGATCGTTAAGTCGCACGGCTGGATGGTGGGCAATAGCCCGCTGAGCGATATCAATCCCGCGCTGCAGGCCGGCCTAAACGCCGTCTTCATTCCTCACCCCGCCACTTGGGAACTGGAGAAGGCCGAAGTGGAAAGCGGTACCGGAAAGCTGGTGATCCTTACGAGTTTCCGCGGCCTGCGTGAGCATTTCTGACCACCCGCCGCACCCTCAAGGGCGCTATGCGGCGGCAGCCAGCCGATAAAAACTGAGCGCTGCGCCGCCTTGTTCGAGCAGCCGGACGCGCTCGAGCCGATCGAAACGCTCAGGAAGCTCCGACTTGCCGTGATGTTCGGCGATTACCACGCCCCGCGGCGCAACCAAGCGCGACACATCGAGATATTCCAAAGCGCGCAGGTGCTGGGCAGATTTGGCGTACGGCGGATCGAGAAATATAAAATCTGCCAGGACGCGCCGCGCGGCGAGCCGATCAAGACCGCGCTCGACGTCCGCTTCGATCACTTCCGCTCCACGACCGATCTGGAGCGAGGCGAGGTTTTCCCGGACGAGGCGCGCGGCAGCAGCATGCGATTCTATGAAAATCACTTCACGCGCCCCGCGGCTAAGTGCTTCGATTCCGATCGCGCCGGTTCCCGCGTAGAGATCGAGGAACAACGATTCCTCTACAGCCGAGCCAAGCACGTTGAAGAGCGTCTCGCGAAGCCTGTCGCTTGTGGGGCGCAGGCGCAGCGCACCCGGCCCCTTCAGCCTGCGGCTGCGATAATTTCCGGCGATCACGCGCACGGTGCGGCCTCGTTTCGGGATTATCCCACGGAAGCGAGCAGGTATCGCTTCTGCCAGGCTGGGCTGAGGGATTCCAGGCGCGCCACCACTTCCTCGGCGCCGGCGCGGTCCTCCGCAAGGGCAAAGGCCTCGCGGCGCGCGGCTTCCAAAAGCTCTCGGTCGCGCAGCGGTTGAGCGGCCGAAAAAGCCGCATCGCCATGCTGGCGCGTGCCGAAGAATTGGCCGGGCCCGCGTTGTTTCAGGTCGCGTTCGGCAATTTCAAAGCCGTTCGACGTGGCGACCATTGTCTCGAGGCGCTCGCGCGCTTCCGCCGCGACCGATGCGGCGGCCACCAGAATGCAGCAGGACTTTTCCTTGCCGCGTCCGATTCGCCCTCGCAATTGGTGGAGCTGCGCCAAGCCGAAGCGGTCGGCATGCTCAATCACCATCACCGTAGCATTGGGCACGTCCACGCCGACTTCGATCACCGTGGTGGCCACTAAAATCTGAATGGCGCCGGAGCGAAACTCCTCCATCACGGCATCCTTCTTTTCGTTCTTCAGGCGGCCATGAAGCAAGCCCACGCGAAACTTGGGAAAGACCTGTGCGGCAAGGCGCTGGTATTCGGCTGTGGCCGCCTTCAGTTCCTGCTTCGATTCCTCGATCACGGGATAGATTACGTAGCCCTGGCGGCCGCGCACAATTTCGCGCCGCAGGAACTCCCACACGCCCGGGAGCTGCTGGTCGGTGCTCCACCGCGTCTGGACGGGCATCCGGCCGGGAGGCATTTCGTCAATTACGGAGAGATCGAGATCGCCGTAGAGAGTAAGCGCGAGGGTGCGCGGAATCGGCGTAGCCGTCATCACGAGCACGTGCGGCGCAACGCCCTTCTCAATCAGGCGTTTGCGTTGCAGCACGCCGAAGCGGTGCTGCTCGTCAATAATCACCAGGCCGAGCTTGCGAAATTCCACGGGGTCTTCGATCAGCGCGTGCGTTCCGGCGACGAACTGAACGTCGCCGCTGGCGATGCGCTCGAGGGCGCGCTCCCGCTCCTCGCGCTTCCGTCCGCTCGCGAGCAGCTCCGCCTGATATCCCGCCGGGGCGAAGATGCGCCTGGCGGATAAAAAATGCTGCGCGGCAAGAATTTCGGTGGGTGCCATCAGCGCCACCTGGCAGCCGTTTTCGATGGCAATCGCCGCGGCCTCGAGAGCCACGATGGTTTTCCCGCTGCCAACGTCACCTTCGAGCAGGCGGTGCATCGGCGCGGGGCGCTCCAGGTCCGCGGCGATTTCCGCAAGTACGCGCTTCTGCGCCGCCGTGGGCTTAAAGGGAAGGATCCGCTTCAACGCGGCCCGAATAGCATCGTCGCGGACGCGCATGGCGATGCCCTTGGCACGGCGCTCGCGCAATCGCCGCAGCGCCAGGGCAAGCTGATAGTAAAAGAATTCCTCGAAAATCAGCCGGATTTGCGCCGGACTGCGAAAATTATTGAGCAGGTCCGCCGATTCCTGCTTCGAGGGAAAATGTACGCCGAGGATCGCTTCGCGGCGGGACGGAAAGCGATACCGCTCGCGGATTCCGGCAGGCAACGGGTCCGGCATATCGTCGGCCAGGTTCAGCAGCAAGCCGTAAATGATTTTACGGAGCATCCGCGAGCTGACCGGCCCAATGGCCTCGTAGATAGGCACGATGCGGCCGACTTCCGTGGAATCCGTGGCTGCTTGGGACGCAGCAGCATCGCCTTGGCCGAGCAACTCGATTTCCGGATTGACCATTTCGAGCCGTGCGGGCCGATAGGGGTCAACCTCCACTTTGCCGTGCATCACCAGGCGCTGCCCTGGCTTCAGCCGGTTCTGCAGATACGCGCCATGGAAAAAGCGCAGGTGCAACATGCCGGAACCGTCGCGCACCGACACGTGGAACACCGGCCCGCGGCCGCGCGCAAACCGAACCACTCCGCCCCCGCCGCCACAAACCTCCGCGGAAAGCGTATGAACCTGACCGGGAATTGCCTCGGCGATCTTCGTGAAGCGAATGCGGTCCTCGTAGCGAAAGGGTAGATAGGCGAGCAGGTCGGCGGCAGTCGCGATGCCGCGCTCCTCGAGTGCCGCGGCGCGATGCGGACCGACCCCGCGCAGATATTTCACAGAATCGCTCAGTCTGTTGGGCATAGGAGTCGCTTGCAATGCCGCCGCTCCATCTTCTTATATCATTGCTGCGCTTTGAGAGAAGAAGCGGCACACCGGGCGGCGATTCACGGATATTCTCAGCGGAAAATCATGCCGGCGTACCCGACCACTTCGTCGCGCTCGCCGGTCACGTCGCCCGAGGTGGCGTAGCGGACGAGTTCCGCATGTTGAGCGCCCAGGTCGCGCGCTGCAACCAGCATCGCCACGGCGGCGGCATAACCGCACATCGAGATTTGTTCGCCGCGAACCACGCCATAGAGGCCGCGCGGATCGAGGGCCAGCAGGCGGTCCAGCGCGCGATGGTCCTTCGCACGCGTGATTGCATCGCTCTCATAATGATTCATATCCGAACTGGCGACGATCAGCACCGGTTCCGGCTGCGCCGCCACCACGCGCGCCACGGCGCGGCCCAGTTCCTCGATCAGAGGATAGCGATCCACCGCGAGCACGATGGGCGCAAAGCGAAAACCAGGCGCCAGCCGCTGCAGAAACGGAAGCTGGACCTCGAGCGAATGTTCGCTCTCGTGCGCCACCGCGTCTTCGCGCAAATGTGGAAACGCGCGGATAAGCCCCGTGGCGAGCGCGCGATCTACCGATGCTTCGCCAAGCGGTGTCGCCCACGCACCGCCGGATAGAATCGCCATCGCAGCCCCGCGAGGAAAATGCCGCGGGCCAAGCAAGATACAATGCGCCGGAATCTCCAGCGCTGCATAAACCGCACCCGCGACGTGCCCGGAATAGAGGTAGCCCGCATGCGGGACTAGGCATGCAATGGCAGCGGACTTCGCGGAATTTTCGGGCGTATGGCTTTCGATGCTTCGCGCGAGTGCGGCTGGGTCCACAGGATAAAAACGGCCGGCAACGGCAGGCGGACGAATCATCGGGTAAGAATAGCTGGTGAGATAGCGAAGGCTAAGAGGACTTGGACGGCTTGCCTTTGATTTTGTATGCGACTGTTCCGCCGGGCTGCCACAGAACCTTGATCTTGTCGCCGTAGTGATATCCGCCCGCGTCCTCGATTTGCTGCATGCGAATCTTCAGGGCCGGGGCGTAGCTAAACGTATGGACCATAAGGCCATTGCCCTGCTCTCGGACGATCAGCACCTCGCCATCGGCATGGATCACTTCGGCCCTCAGCCACGAGCTCGAAACGGCTTGCGAGGGAACATGAACGGGGTGTGCGCGGTCCAGAATCGGGGCGGGGCGCACGGCCTGCCCGCGGGCGGCCGGAGCGGCCGCCATTATGGCGACACCGGCCAACACCGCGGCGAAAATACTAAAGCTCTTCATCGAATGAAATTTTCAATGATTTCAGGAACTTTATATCCTGCGGCGTGATTTCGACCCTTGGCGCGACTTCTTCGGTGTCGAGCACTTCATCGTCCACGCGGATGTGCAACGATTCAAGAAACCGTCGGTCATGCTGCGTCATGCGTGCGTCCTGTGCGCTGCGGCGCGCAAGGCCGATCGTCGCGTCCAGCTTCAGCACGATATCGAAGCCGGCCGCGCGCACGCTGGAAATCGCCTCGGCGACGCGGTCGGATTCCGAGACGCTGTCGTTGATCGCGTGGCCCAGATCGCGTAGAAGCTGCTTCATGCGGTCGTCGAGTTGCAAGGGCGTAACCTCCTGTGGCAAGCCCTTTCGTACAACAATTCTAGACGCGAGGCAAGAGCGAAACAAGCCTCGCGTCGGGCGGGTGGGCGCGAAGGTTAATGCCCTGCCGACGGTGCCCCGCCAAGCTCGGCATAGGCCCGCAGAGCGCCCAGAATTTCCTCCCCGTAGACCTCGGTCTTGCGTTCCCCAAAGCCGGAAACCTGCCGAAGTTCCTTCAAGTTGCGGGGGCGGCATCTGCAAAGGTCTTCCAACGACGTGTCATGCATGATGATGAAGGCGGGGACGGAATCGCGCTTCGCCCGCTCGCGGCGCCAGTTGCGCATGACCTCCAGCAGCGCCCGATTCACGCCCGCGGCAGACGGGCCATCCTGCGCCTTTGCGGATGATCGGCGGCGCGTGCGTCCGCGCGACGCTGGCTCCGGATCGAGCGGCTCGCGCATCCATTGCACATCGCAGCCGCAGACGTCGCACGCGCCGCACGTCTGCCATTTGGGCGTCTCGCCGAAATGGACGCATATCTGAAGGTGCCGGCAAGATTTCGATTCCACGAAGCGGCGAATTTGGTGGTACCGGTCCCACGCGCGCTCTTTTTCCGCGGGATCGCCGATTTGATTGATGAAGTGCACGAGCAATCCGAGATCTTTTTTCCGCCACAGCAGCAGGCAATCGGCGGAAAGGCCGTCGCGTCCGGCGCGGCCCGCTTCCTGGTAATACTGCTCGATGGATTGCGGAAGCGACAGGTGGATCACCGCGCGAACTGAAGCCTTGTTGATGCCCAGCCCGAATGCCGTGGTGCCCACAAGCACGCGAACCTCGTCGGACATCCACCGCTCTTGATTTTTCCGGCGCTCGTCCGCTTCCATCCGCCCGTGATACTGCACGCAGGCGATGCCATGAGCCGCCAGATGGGCCGCCGTTTCCGAAACGCGCGCGATCGTGGGCGAATAGACGATCACGTGCCCTTCGGATTGCCTCCGGATGCATTTCACCAGCAGTTCGGCCTGTTCGGCCGCGGGGCATTCGCGCGCGACGTAGCGCAGATTCGCACGATGAAAGCTCGCAATCTCCTTCTGCGGGTCGCGTAATTGGAGCTGCGCGATGATGTCGTGCCGGACGCGCCGCGTAGCGCTGGCGGTAAAGGCGGCGATCGCGAGGCCCGGAAACTCGGAACGCAAGCGGCTGAGCAGCCGATACTCAGGACGAAATTCGTGCCCCCATTCGGAGATGCAATGCGCCTCGTCAATCACAAAAAAGGAAACGGGAACGCGCCGCAGCCACTCGGATGTGTCCGCCCGGGCGAGGCGCTCAGGCGACAAATAGAGCAACCGGTAAGTGCCGCTGCAAGCCGCCTCGATGCACTCCCGCTGCCGAGCCGCGGGTATCGAGCTATTGAGCACAGCGGCAGGAATGCCCATCTGGACGAGCTGCGCCACCTGATCCTGCATCAGCGCGATCAGCGGCGAGACCACAATCGCACTTTTCTGCGAGAGCAGCGCGGCGGGCAGCTGATAACACAGCGACTTTCCGCCGCCGGTGGGCATCACCACGCACGCGTCGCGCCCTGCCAGAATGCTGCGGATCACGCGCTCTTGCTTCGGGCGAAACGAATCGTATCCCCAATACCTCCGCAGGGCTCCGCCCAGATCGTGGTTCTCCGGCATCCGCACAGTATAGGAGGGCGTCCCGCATCGGTCCAGAGCGGCCACTAGCCTAATAGTTGTAGAATCGGGGCATGAAACCGCACATCCTGCCGGTGCTCTGGCGGTCCGCACTGGTCACGCTGCGCAACTTCTGGCGCATCGCGCGGCAGCTATTCCATGAGGCAACCGGCGCGCTCTTTGCACTTTTCGCCGCCGAGGGCGTCTGGATGGTGTGGCGCCAGTGGAAATATCATCCGGCATGGTGGCTGGTGACGCTCGCGGCAGCCTATTCGCTGATGATGGGCGTCTTCGCGTTCGCTTCCTTCCGCCGCGCGCGCCGCATTCGATGAAACCCTGCTGCCGCATTGCGCACCCGAGTTCCCGATGAAGCGCGATCGCGAAAAGAGGCGCGATCCGCGCGAATCACAGCCCGCTGCCACAACTGGCCTACCGATGCCCGCCGTTGCCACACAGCACGACCTGCAAGGCACGGATGCGGAGCGCGATATCGGCTATCCGGGCCAATTTCCGTTTACCCGCGGGGCGTATCCCACCATGTACCGCGGTCGCCTATGGACCATGCGGCAGTACGCGGGCTATGGCACCGCCGCCGAATCGAACCGCCGGTTCCGCTATTTGCTGGGCCAGGGACAGAGCGGGCTCTCAGTGGCCTTCGACCTGCCCACGCAAATCGGCCTCGATTCCGACCACACCCTCGCCGCGGGCGAGGTGGGGAAATCCGGCGTCGCGATTGATTCGATTGATGACATGCGCGCGCTCTTCGAAGCCATACCGCTCGAGCGCGTCTCCACTTCGATGACCATCAACTCCACGGCCGCCATCCTGCTCGCGCTGTACGTCGCCGTGGCGAAGGAACAGGGCGCGAACCTCTCGCGCCTTTCCGGCACGGTGCAGAACGACATCCTGAAGGAATACATCGCGCGCGGCACTTATATTTATCCGTTGCGACCCGCCATTCGGATTGTCACCGATATTTTCGCGTGGTGCCGCGGCGAGCTGCCGAATTGGAACGCAATCTCCGTCTCCGGCTACCACATTCGCGAGGCCGGCGCCACCGACACGCAGGAGGTCGCCTTCACGCTGGCGAATGGAATTGCGTACGCCGAAGCGGCCGTGGCGGCGGGCTTGCCGGTGGACGAAATCGCGCCACAAATATCCTTCTTCTTCAACGCGCACAGCGAATTCCTGATGCAGATCGCGAAATTTCGCGCGGCGCGCCGGCTCTGGGCGCGCACCATGCGCGAGCGACTCGGCGCGCTCGACTCGCGCTCAATGACGCTGCGCTTTCACACGCAGACCGCGGGTTCGTCGCTCACCGCGCAGCAGCCGGAGAACAATCCTGTACGCGTCGCGTTGCAATGCCTGGCCGGGGTGCTGGGCGGATGCCAATCGCTGCACGCCAACGCACGCGATGAAGCGCTCGCGCTGCCCACCGAGGATGCCGCGCTGCTCGCGCTCCGCACGCAGCAAATCATTGCCCATGAAACCGGCGTGGCAAACACGATTGATCCCATCGCCGGCTCCTACGCCATCGAGAAGCTGACGAACGAAATCGAAAGCGCCGCGGCCGCCTATATCTCGGGAATTGACGCGATGGGCGGAATGCTGCGCGCCATCGAAACCGGCTACGTCCAGCGTGAGATCCAGAAATCGGCGTACGAATACCAGCAGGCGATTGAGCGCGGCGAGCAGGTGATTGTCGGCGTAAACCGGTTCCAAGCCGAGGAGAAAACGCCCATCCCCACCCTGCGAATTGATCCGGAAATCGAACGCGCGCAGATCGAGCGGCTGAAGGCGATGCGCGCGCGGCGCAATGCCGAGGCTGCGCAAGCGACGCTTCGTGAAGTGGAACGCCGGGCGCATGGCGACGAGAATCTGCTGCCGGCGATTCTTGCCGCCGTCCAGGCCTGCGCCACCGTGGGCGAGATTTCAGACGCCCTGCGGCGCGCCTTCGGCGAATATCGCGAGTCCATCGTAATCTGAATCCGAGGGGTTAAGCCTCATCGTGCAGCGATCATTGCGAGCCACGCTGATTCTCGCGTCGCAGTCCCCGCGTCGAGCGGAAATCCTTCGCAACGCCGGTTACGAATTCGAAGTGCGCGCCGCGACGGTGGATGAAGCGCCACTGCAAGACGAGCCCGCGGGCGATTATGTGCTGCGGCTCGCGCGCGCCAAAGCCCGAGCAGTGGCCGGCCGATTGGAGCGCGGCGCCGCCGAAGCCATCGTGATCGGCGCGGACACGATCGTGCTCGCCGACGGTCACATTCTGGGAAAACCCGCCGACATACAGGACGCGCGGCGCATGCTGCGCCTGCTGAGCGGCACGACTCACGAAGTGATCACCGGAGTCGCGGCGATCGCGTGGCCTGCCAATCGGGAAACGACGTTGGCGGAGAGAACGCGCGTCACCTTTCGCCCGCTATCGGATTCCGATATCGAGGGCTACATCGCCACCGGCGAGCCTTTCGACAAGGCCGGTTCCTACGGCATCCAGGGCATCGGCGGCAGATTTATTCCTCGCATCGAAGGATGCTATTTCAACGTGATGGGCTTGCCGCTCGCCGCCCTCGCGGAAATGCTGCGCGGCGCGACGCGCTAATCGCGCGCCTTCACGCCGATTCACCGCTCGCGCGCTTGCCCGCCGCCTCGCGCGGGCGCATCAGCAGCAGGCTACGCTGCGCAAAGGGAACGTAGAGCAGCGCGGCCGTCGCGCCCAGAGCCAAGCCCATTCCGATTTGACGCGAGATTAAAAATGGCGCCAGCGCCCAGATCTCGTCCAGCGGAAAAACGAGCGGGAAAAGCTTCAAAAAACTGCGGCCCAGATTGCGATACCGAAATGCAGCCGCGGAAACAAGATACAGCCGCAATGGAATTCCGGCAGCCGCCGTCAGGATCAGCACAACCGATGCGACGCCGGCATGCGTCGTGAATGATGCGATAGACGCTTGCGCATCCCCGAAGCAGGCAAGCGCTGCGACGTAAAATCCCAGGTACATCGCCTGTATCACGGCAAAAAGCAGCCGAGTAAGGCCATGTGAAGCGCGCGGCAGATCATCCGCGGCGCTGAAGATCGCGCCAATTCCCACGCGCAATGCAGATGGCGCCTCGGAGCTTATGGTCGCTGGTGCGGCTGCGTCCGCTGCTACGGCCGGCGCGCCATGCGGCACCTCAACCGGTGCAATGAAGCGGTAGCCAATTCGCGGAAGCGTCTGAATGAATCGGGGATTCGCAGCGGAATCGCCGAAGGCGCCGCGAAGCTTGTTAATCGCGGTGTTCAGGCCGTGGTCGAAATCCACAAACGTGTTCGCAGGCCAGATCGCCTGGCGCAACTCCTCGCGCGTGACCACCTCGCGCGGCCGATCCAGAAGCATCAGCAGCACCTGTAGCGGCTGTGCCTGAAGCCGCGATTGCAACTTGGCGTCTTTTCGCAGTTCGCCCGTCTCGGCGCTCAGTTCGTACACGCCGATGCGAAATAAGCGGGTTTCACCGCGCCCAGTCTCCATGCGCCCCCTGCCGCCGAACCGCCGCAGCGAGCGCCATTGTAATGCCAGGTGAGAACTTTCCGTAAGACCCGCCGCCTCAGCAGCTTACTGAACGAGGCGCGCCCGCCGCAGAAATGATATCCGGTGCATTGCGCCCGCCGCGGCTTTCGGGCATTTCGGATGGCGGAGCGCAAATCCATGAACCGATCTTCAAGCCACCGGCTCGCGGCCGCTATCGCAATGGCGATGGCATGCATCGCGATTCCGGCGCGACCAGCCTCCGCAGCCCAGCTATCGTCCGCAACCGCGCACGCCTATGACGGTTACATTCGGGCGGCCGAATCGCGAATGCAGGGCGATTACGCGTTGCAAGGCGCATTCCTCTGGCCCGACGCGCACCCTCAGTCGCTGGCCCAACGTGGCGCGCTCGCAAAGGGGCAGGTGCTCATCACGTGCGTCGCAGGATGCGATTCGGGCGGTGTGCCCGTTTCCGGAGGGCTGATCCACGATTGGCTCGGGATAACTTTCGTTCCGGGCATTTCGCTGCCGCAGGCGCTGGCCGTGGTCCAGGATTACGACCACGCGAAAGATCACTATGCGCCCGGCGTCACCGCGAGCCGGCTGATCTCCCATTCCGGCGACCGCTGGAAGGTGTTCCTGCGCCTTAAGCAGACCGGCGTGCTGACCGTCGTCTTCGACACCGAATACGACATTCGCTACGCAAATTTGGACGCGCTGCGCGTGTATAGCGTCTCCCACAGCACGCGGATAGCGCGGGTGGAAGACGCAGGCAAACCGCGGGAACGCGAATTGCCGCCTGGCAAAGATCAGGGATTTTTATGGCGGCTGGATAGCTACTGGCGGTTCGAGCAAGTGGATGGCGGCGTTTACATCCAGTGCGAGGCCATCTCGCTGACCCGCGACGTCCCCGCCGGCCTCGGCTGGCTGGTGAAGCCGTTCCTCAAGGATATTCCGCGTAATTCCCTGCAATTCACGCTCGCCGCCACGCGCAAGGCGCTTTTGTCCAAGGCCGCAGGGGCCCGGCCGTGACGTCGCAATCCCAAAAAGGAGGATTGAGAATATGGCAGCGAACCAGATGTCGCTCACGATGCATCAGCACGAGTCCGCCAGCAAACTCAAAAAGGGAACTTCACCCGAACACGGATTTCATTCCGCCGTGCGAATTCAGGAGAGCCTCACGGCAAAGATCGAGAAGAAGGTGCTGTTGTGGTCCGCGGCGCGGCTGCCGCTCTGGGTCAGCTCGGACCAACTGACGTGCCTCGGCTTTGCGGCGATGATCCTGGGCTGCGCGAGCTACTTTCTCGCGCGATGGTATCGCTCCGGATTTCTGCTGGCGACGCTGAGCCTGGCGTTGAATTGGTTTGGGGATAGCCTCGATGGAACCGTGGCCCGCGTGCGCAACCGGCAGCGCCCGCGATACGGCTTTTACGTGGATCACGTAATTGATTCGATCGGCGCGGCGCTGCTCATGGGCGGTCTGGCCGCTTCCGGTTGCCTCGACTGGAGAATCGCTGCGGCTATGCTCGTGGGGTTTCTGCTGCTTTCGATCGAAAGCTATCTGGCGACGTATGCCCTCGGGTCGTTCCGGATGTCGTTCTGGAGATTCGGGCCCACGGAGATACGCATCCTCCTCGGCCTCGGCAACCTTGTGCTCTGGTTCAATCCCCGCGCCGCCGCGTTCGGATCGTATCGGCTGTTCGACGTTGCTGGGACCATTGCGGCAGCCGGCATGCTCGCGATGTTTCTCGTGGCAGCCACGCGGCACACACTCCAACTCTATCGCGAGGAAACCTCTTGGCGGAGGCAAAAAGGCGCGCGGGGAACCTGCGAACCGCGGAACGGACAAGAATGAGCTCGGGAGCCTGCCCGCAAGGCGGAGCGAGCCGCCTTGCGCAAACATGGTGATCCGTCGAAGAGCCGTTACTTCGGCTGTTCGGCCGAAGTCGCTGCGGGCTGGCTTACGGTCGTCGAAGCCGGCGGATTCACGGGAGGCTGCTCGCGCATGCCTTCCTTGAACTCACGGATGCCCTGGCCGAGACCGCGCATCATCTCGGGAATTTTGCGTCCTCCGAAGAGGACCAGGATGACAACCGCGATAATCAACAAATGCATCGGGCTGTCGAACATAGACACCTACCTTTCAGCCCAGGCCCACGCCCGAGCCGCTGCCGAAGTCTGGCCTTCGGAACGCCTAGAGTATAACACGCTCGTCGCCCACGCGGCGGGTTACCTGCTCCCGGTCCAGGTATTCGAGCAAGGGAATCGCGTATTTGCGGGTAATGCCGGTCAGCCGCTTAAATTCGGGGATCGGCAGTCGGCTGCCGCGCTCCCGCCGATGCGCCGCGAGCAGTTCGCGCAGGTGCGCCAGGGCGGTCCGGTGGAAAATCAGGTCGGCTGAAACCTTTACCAGGATGCCTTCGCGCAGAAGAATCTGAAGAATCTTCTCCGCGCGCGCGGATTCCACGGGTAGTTTCGAGAGTACGTCGCCGACGCTCGGCGCGGTCAGACCCGAGCGCTCGAATTCGCGCTCGATCAAGTCTTTGGCCTGCGATTCCTGCGGCGAAAGCGAGATGGTTCTTTTCGCGCGGTATACCATGTCGCCCGAGACGGCCAGGATTCCGGCACTGGCGAGGTCGCGGAGCGCGGCTTCCAAGATTTCCGGCGACACCTTCGGTACGCGGCCGCGCAGGTCCTGCCGGGCAATGCCGGGCAGCAATGGGTTCGCGCGGTGGAATTCATCCACCGCAGCCTGAAGCGCCCCAGCGCAACTGGCGACGCTTTCCTCCAATGCGATCATCCACGGCTGCTGAGCCAGAACGCGCAACCGTCGCTGCGCCGCGAGCTGCGCCGCAACGGCTCGGATTTCGGGCTCGGTCCACCCGCTAGTCGCGACGAGCTCGCGAGCTTCGAGCCCATTCGCTGGGTTGCGACCCGCAATCGAGGCGAGCACCTCCTCGCGGCTGCCCGATTCCATGGTCCGAAGATACTTGAGCACCCGCGGGTCCGCAGTTTTGTGGCGCTGCGCCAGCGCATCAAGCACAGTCCCGCCGCCGATGGTCACGACGGGGGAAAACTGCCGGAGAATGAAGCGATCCCCAGGAAGCACCAGGAGCTCGCGGTCGAGCTTGAGCTGCACAAGCGCCGAGCCGCCGGGCGCTATCTCCTGACTTTCGAGCAGCACGATTTCGGCGGTGGCTTCGGCTGTACCCTGATGAAAATGAACGCGCGCGCGGCCCTTCAGCGGCCTCGCCGAGCGTAGGAGCGAGATGCGGGCGTCCAAGCGCCGCGTGGCTTCGAATACCCCTAGCGGCGCGAGCACCATGCCGCGCTCGATTTCCGCGTGTTCGATGCCGGCCAGATTGACGGCCGTGCGCTGCCCAGCTACAGCCTGGCGAAGCGGGCTGCCGCCGGAGTGCAGGCCGCGAACCCGCACCCGGCGGCGCGCTGGATAGAGTTCGACTTCATCTTCAGGCTGAATCGCGCCGGAGAGCAGCGTGCCTGTCACGACGGCGCCGAAGCCCCGCATGGTGAAAGCGCGGTCAATGGGCAGGCGAAAATGGCGCGAGGTATCGCGCGAGGGCACAGACTGCGCAGCGCGAAGCAGTTCCTGGCGCAGCGTGGCAAGCCCTTCGCCCGTTCGCGCGCTCACCGGGACGAGCGGTGCGGCTTCGAGGAAGGAGCCGCGCAAATAGTCCTCGACTTCGAGGCGGACGAGCGCGAGCGCGCCGGCGTCCGCCAAATCGCATTTGGTGAGGGCGACGATGCCGCGGGGAATGCCGAGGAGGCGGCATATATCGAAGTGTTCGCGTGTTTGGGGCTTGATGCCCTCGTCCGCGGCGATGACGAGTAACAGGAGGTCGATGCCGCCGACGCCGGCGAGCATATTGCGGACGAAGCGTTCATGGCCGGGGACGTCGACAAAGGCGATGCGGCCTGCGCCAAGGTCGAGGAAGGCGAAGCCGAGGTCAATGGTGATGCCGCGACGCTTTTCCTCTTCGAGGCGATCGGGATCTGTGCCGGTGAGGGCTTCGACCAGGGTGGATTTGCCGTGGTCAATGTGACCGGCGGTGCCGACGACGACGTGCTTTGCGGAGTCCATTTACCGTAGATTAGAAAATGTCAACCACTTCATTCTAAACGACTTACGGAGATTTCTAATCCCCGTACCGTAGATTAGAACCTCACGATTCCAAGGCTCCGGCGGCGCCGGCCGGGAGCTCAATCGAATATTTGGTGCGCGCCTTTTCGCGGTGCAGCTCGAGGGCGAGCTCGATAAGGCGGTCAATCAGCTTGGGGTACGGCAGGCCAGAGGCCTCCCAGAGCTTGGGATACATGCTGATCGAGGTGAAGCCGGGAATCGTGTTCAGCTCGTTGATGAAGATTTTGCCGGTGGGGCGCTCAAGGAAGAAATCGCAGCGGGCCATGCCGGTGCCGTCAATCGCGCGAAAGGCCTTCACGGCGCACTCCTGGAAAGTGCGGACCTGTTTTTTGGAGAGCGGTGCGGGAATGACGAGCCGGGTGCCCTGCTCGAGGTATTTCGCGGCGTAATCATAAAATTCGCGATGGGGAACGATTTCGCCGGGAATGGAGGCGCGAACGTCGTCGTTGCCGAGCACGGAGACTTCGATTTCGCGGGCGGAGACGGCGCGTTCAACGATGATCTTCAGGGCGAATTCGGCGGCGGTATCCATTGCCGCCGGCAAGTCTCGTGCGGTACCCACGCGCGTCATGCCGACAGACGAGCCGAGCGTGGCCGGCTTGACGAAGAGGGGAAAACGGATTTTGCGCTTGATGAGCTTGAGGACTTCGGCGCGGTTGCGCTCCCATTCGGCGCGGCGGACGGCGACGAAGGGCACGATGGGCAAACCCGCGTCGTCGAAGAGGCGCTTTTGCACGTCCTTATCCATGCCTACGGCGGAGGCAAGGACGCCTGTGCCTACGTAAGGAAGCCCGGCCAATTCGAGCAGGCCCTGCACCGTGCCATCTTCGCCGAACGTGCCGTGGAGGACGGGGAAAACCACGTCAATCTTGACGGACGTGCGACCTTCGGCTGGGGAAAGTGGAACCAGGGCCGCGGCGCTTGGGTCTGGCGGGAGGACAACGCGTTCGCCGGAGCGGAGGACATCCGGCAGCATTTTTGCGGCGCCGGTGCCGATGAGCCAGCGGCCGTCCTTCGAGATGCCGATGGGAACGGCCTCATACTTTTCGGGGTCGAGTGCGCGAAGGACGGAGGCGGCAGAAGCGAGCGAAACCTCGTGCTCGCCTGAGCGGCCGCCGAAGAGCACGCCGACGCGCAAACGCTTGATTTCAGCCATTGGCCCGCCCGTGCCGCGAAGGATGTCCATTGAACATGCTCACAGAATCTTCTTTCCCAAGCCGGAGAGGATCAGTTCGACTCCCAGAGTTGCGGTGGTGTTGTGCAGATCAATTACCGGATTGATTTCCACCAGCTCGAAGGAGACCATCGAGCGGCTATCCGCGATCATTTCGAGCGCAAGGTGTGCTTCGCGGTAGGTGGCGCCGCCGCGGACGGGTGTGCCCACGCCCGGCGCGTCGGTAGGATCCACGAAGTCCATATCGAGGCTGACGGCGACTCCGGCGGCATCGTCGCCCGCGAAGCGAAGGGCCTCGGCCATAACCTCGCGCATGCCGCGCTCGTCCACGTCGCGCATGGTGAAGATGTGGACGCCGGAATCCTTCACGAGGCGTCGCTCCTTGGAATCGAGTTCGCGGACGCCGACCAGGGCGACATTGCGCGGTTCGATCATGGGCTTAATGCCGGCGAGCTGGGTCAATTCCGGGGCGCCGTAGCCCATGATGGAGGCGAGCGGCATGCCGTGGACATTGCCGGAGGGCGAGCTTTCGGGCGTGTTCATATCGCCGTGCGCATCGAGCCAGATCATGCCGATACGCTTCGATTTTTTTTGAAAGTGCGCGGCGGCACCGGCGGCGGTGCCGGCAGCAATGGAATGATCGCCGCCGAGAACGAGCGGGAGCAGGTCTTCGTCGAGAGTCTTGCGGACCATCTCGGAAAGGCCCTGGCAAGTTTCGGCGATTTCGCCGAGGTATTTTGCGTTCTTCTCGCCATAGTGCTGCTCTTCGGGCTGCTTGACGTGGATATTGCCGATGTCCTCGACCTGGCGGCCAAGCTGCTTGAGGCGCGATTGGAGGCCGGCGACGCGCAGGGCGGACGGGCCCATATCCACACCGCGGCGGCTTGCGCCGAGGTCCATTGGAACGCCGATGATGCGGATTTTTTCGGCCATTGTTTTGTGCGTCTCGTTGTGAGCGACGAGGCTGTTCGCCTTGCTTGAGCGGCCGAGTCGCGATCCACTGCCTGGTCTTCCGATAACTAGAACCGACGACCGCTCAGGCCCGACCCCGACGCTGTGGCGCCAGACGGCGAATGAGTTCCAGAAAATCGGGTGATATAGCCAGCTTTCCTCCCGAAAAGATTACGTGACTCACGTATTTCTTTGAAGAACTAATGCCGAGCTGGGTGGCGACCTCTACACCTATGATATCGCCGGCCTTCACCGAAGCGGCCGGACTAACAATGAAAACCGGTTTTCGTTCCCCGGCGCCTTGGGCATCCGCTCGATCATAAGCCTGAATCTTCGTGAAGATCCCAGTCGTTACTTGCAACTTAGCCGTTTCCGCCGGCATCTTGTTCAGTCTTCTCTGGAAGTCCGCAATCATTCGGAGAGGAACGGCGAATGCTTCTTGATCGAAGACGTGAAGAACGACGATTGGCACCTTGGAAACGCGCTCCCATCGCAGGAGCAGACCCAAGTCTTCTTGCTTGACCCAGATGTTTGGGGCGATGGGAGGGTTGGCATTCTTCAACGGGCGCCGATCCCACTGCTCTCTGGTTTTGGGCGTCCAGTTGCGCCCCGCCATTTCCGCGGCCCGATATGGAGAAAATTCCACCTCGATCGCGACTGCAGCCTTTCCCGTCACAAAGCTCAGTGTTTCACCAGGGCGGAAGGCGGCGCGGCTTTCGGCGACGAGATCCTTCTGTTCCAGAATGCGCCTTTGCGAATCATCCAGATGAGCGATTTCATACACGAGAAGGTCGGGCTCTTTAAAATCGGCGATACCGTATTCCAACTCTGTATCGCTGCGTATCTCAGAAAGACCAAACCTTTTTGTGAGCAAGCCTTGCTCGCTGCCAAGGCTCTTGACGAGCAAATCTTCAGCCCAGCGGCTTGTCCGAAACCGATGCTCGAAATCTATGCCTCGGCCTCGCATTATCGGTTCTGCTCCGAAGAGATCCCTCTGAAGAGCGCCTGCAAAGTGATTCCCAGCGCTCGGGCGAGGTCCGCGATTACGTTTACCGTTGGATTGCGGCGACCTCGCTCGAGACCGCTCAAGTACGTGACATGCATCCTTGCCCGATGAGCCAGCTCTTCGAGGGTCCACCGCCTCTGCTTACGGAGCGTTCGGATGCGGGACCCAAGCAATCGGCCGACTCGAGCACTGTTTCGGCGGGATGTCCTGCGCGGGCTCATTCGGCACGGTAGGATGAAGCTAAAGAACCGGGTTGACCATAGACTTTAAGTCAAGTAGTATCCGGACGTATTTGCGGAGCGAAGCGGAATACAATGGAACTCGAAGCATGAATGGGACACATCAGCAACTGCCCGCGTCTGGCCCGGAAAGGGAGGCGCTAAGAGAAAAAGGGCAATTTTGGACACCGAGTTGGGTCGCGGACGCGATGGTTGCATACGCTTTGGGCTCCGGTGCCAGTCACATTTTTGATCCTGCGGTCGGCGCCGGGGCGTTTTTAAAGGCTGCGAAATTAGCGGGAGTAAGCGAAGGCCGGAGGGTAGAGCTGCTAGGCATGGAGATAGACAGCACCTCTCAACAGCAGGCCCGCGACAACGGGCTATCCGCCGAGGACTTACACCACATAGAGATTGGCGATTTTGTTCAGCATCCACCTCGAGAGCGCTTCGCGGCGGTAGTGGCGAACCCGCCGTACATTCGCCACCACAGATTGCACGGAGAACTGAAAGGATTCTTGAGGGTGTTTGGCACGACCTTACTGGGAAAACCATTGGATGGCCGCGCCGGGTATCACGTTTACTTTTTCCTGCAGGGCCTTCAGGTACTTTCGTCCGGCGGCAGGCTGGCCTTTATTATGCCCGCGGATGTCTGCGAGGGGATTTTTGCCGGCCCCCTGTGGCGGTGGGTCCTAGATAGATATCGGTTGGACGCGGTGGTGACGTTTGCTCCTGAAGCCACTCCCTTCCCCAGGGTGGATACAAACGCGATCATTTTTATGCTGTGCAACGAGGCTCCGCTGGAGAACTTCCTTTGGGCACGCTGCGTGCGTTCGGATTCTTACGCTCTAAAAGAGTGGATTGGATCGGGATTCCAAAAGAACGTGGAGGGCGTATCTGTGAGCAAACGATCTGTGACGGAAGCTCTCCACACCGGCCTCTCTCGACCGCCCTCGCAACGAACGGATGATTTTGCCACCCTGCGTGACTTCGCTTATGTGCTTCGGGGAATCGCAACAGGGGCCAATGAGTTTTTCTTTCTGACCGAGGAGCGTGCGGCCGAGCTAGGCCTTCCGCCAGGAGCCCTTATCCCAGCAGTCGGGAGGACACGCGACGTTAGGGGCGACCTTCTGACCGACGGCACTATGCAGTCCTTGCGAGCCAAGGGGCGTCCGACGTTGCTGCTATCGCTCAACGCAGCTTCGACAGAGTCCCTGCCGCGCTCCGTCAGAGATTACTTGGGGTATGGCGCGCAGCTAGGTCTTCCGCGCCGGGCGCTCATAGCGACGCGGAATCCATGGTACAGAATGGAAAGCCGAGTTCCACCTCCTTTCCTATTTGCTTATCTTGGAAGGAGGAGTGCGCGATTTATTCGCAACGTGGCGGGAGTTGTGCCACTAACGGGATTTCTCTGCGTATATCCCAGAGTCTCAGATGCCAAATACATTGAGAAACTCTGGGGCGTATTGCGCGATCCCGAGACGATCGCGGAATTGCCTCTTGTCGCCAAATCTTATGGTTCTGGGGCCATTAAGGTTGAACCTCGATCTCTAGAGCGGCTGGCAATCCCAACGCCGGTCTTACAGAGGCACGGCATTAATTTGAAGGATACCCCCGGGCAGCTCCAATTGATCGCAAGCTGATTCAGCTTGCCCGATGCGCCGAAGTGGCGCATTAGCGGCCGGCACTGCATAGATCATTGCGAATCCGGGTTGGGCGACAGGCCCAATCCGGAGAAATCATCGGCTTCCAGGTGCACGGAAACGGCTTCGCGGAAGTTGGATACTGCTTCGTCCAAGCCGGCGCCTTGGCTGACAATCGGAAGCTCGAGGCACTCGACTACGCAGGCTCCCTCACTTTCTTGAATGATTGCGCGCAAGAGTTTGCGCATTGAGTGCTCCGCGTTGAACGATACATCCGACTTGCGACTGGCGCGCGTCTATTCGCACTCGCTGGGGGGCGGCGCGATTCAAGGGTAGACGCGGTAAAGCATGCGGGGGAAGGGGATGACCTCGCGGATGTGTTCGGCGCCGCAAATCCAGGCGACGGTGCGTTCGAGGCCGAGGCCGAAGCCGGCGTGGGGAACGCTGCCGTAGCGGCGGAGATCGAGATACCACTGAAAGGCGTCCTCGGGGAGATTGTGCTCGCGCAGGCGGCGGACCAAGGTTTCGTAGCTCGATTGGCGCTCGCCGCCGCCGATGATTTCGCCGTAGCCTTCGGGGGCGATCATATCGAAGCTGAGAGAAAGGCTGGGGCGGGCAGGATCGGTTTCCATATAGAAGGCCTTCATCGCGGCGGGATAACGATGAATGATGACGGGTTTATCGAACTGCTTCGAGAGCAGCGTCTCTTCATCGCCGCCGAAGTCGTCGCCCCACTTGATCTGATTGCCAGCCTTTTGCAGGATTTGAATGGCTTCGTCGTAGGTGATGCGCGGGAAGGGCGGGAGGGCGTTCGCGAGGCCGGCAACGTCGCGGCCGAGGGTGGAGAGTTCGCGGGCGCGATTTTTCACGCAGGCTTGCGCGATGGCGCTGACGAGGCCTTCGCCGAGCAGCATCATGTCGTCGAGATGGGCGTAGGCGGCTTCCGGCTCGAGCATCCAGAATTCGGTGAGGTGGCGGCGCGTCTTCGATTTTTCGGCGCGGAAGGCGGGGCCGAAGGTATAGACCTTGCCGAGGGCGGCGGCGGTGGCCTCGACGTAAAGCTGGCCGGACTGGGTGAGATAAGCCTTCTGGTCGTCGATGTAATTCACTTCAAAAAGGGTGGTGGTGCCTTCGCAGGCGGCGGGGGTGAAAACGGGCGCGTCGGTGAGGGTGTAGCCCTGGCTATCCATGAAATTGCGGGCGGCGCGCTCGGCTTCGGCGCGGATGCGGAGGATGGAGGCCTGGCGCGGGGTGCGAATCCAGAGATGGCGCTGATCGAGGAGGAAATCCACGCCGTGCTCTTTCAATTGAATCGGATAGGGCTGCGATTCGGAGACGCGCTGAACGACTTCGATGGCAGTGACGTGAATTTCATGGCCGCCGGGGGCGCGCGGCTCCGGCTGGATTTTCCCCGTGACGATCACGCTCGATTCCTGCGTGAGGCCCTTGAGCGCGGCAAAGGCTTCGGGCCGCTCCTTCAGCGAGACGATGCCCTGCATTTCGCCGGTGCCATCGCGAAAAATGGGGAAGAGCAGCTTGCCGGATTCGCGGAGATTGTACAGCCAGCCGCGGATGGTGACCTCCTGGCCGGCGTGGAGCGCGGCGCGCTCGATCGGGACGATGGGTGCGGCGGATTGAGCTTCGGGCGTCATTTTTTCGGTTGCGAGGCCTTCGTGCCGCCCTCAGGGCCGGCGAGCTGATCGAAAGCGGCGCGGATCTGAGCGAGCGAGGGCGCACCGCCGGGCTGATCCTTGAGTTCGAGGACGAGCGGCAGGGGCTCGGGCACGGCGGCAAGCATTTTCAGCACGGCTTCCCAATCAATGCCTTTCGGGCTGCATTCGCCGGGCAGGAGGTGCTCGTCCTTTTCGCCGTGGTTATCGTGGATGTGCGTGGTGGCGAGGCGATCGCGCATCAGCTCGAAGGCTGAAGCAACGCCGGATTCCATGTGGGCGTGGCCGGTATCGAGGCAGAACTTTACATTTTGCAGATGCGTTTCCTTGAGGAACTGATGAAGAGTGTGCGGCGAGCCAAGATCGCCCGGGGTGTTTTCGAGCGCGACGGCGACGCCGCGCTGGCGAGCGAAAAGCGAGAGGTGTTCGAGCGAGCTGAACGCGGCGTCGAGCTTGCGCGGGTCAGCGGACTGGCGGCCGTGGCCGATATGCTGGACAAGATAGCGGAAGGGGATGCGTTCGGCGACTTCGAGGGCGCGCTTCACTTCGTCCATGGCATCGAGGCGGCGAATGCGTTCGGTATCGGAAATGGAAATGGGCGTGCCGCTTTCGCGGCCGGGGGCCATATCGCGTTCGGTGGGCGAATGGAGGGAGTGGAGCGCGATGCGATGGTCAGAGAGCGCGGAGGCCATCTCGCGCACGACTTGCGGAGAGGCGTAACTGAAATGGCCGGAGGCGCAGAAGATTTCGATCTCACGGATTCCGGCGGACGCGAATTCGCCGAGCAGGGCGGGCGTGAGCGCATGATGAATAAAGCGGTATGTGGAGAGAACCTGTTGCATCAGGGCCTCGCGGTGCTGGATTGGCGAACGTCTATCGTCCGTGGAAATGCGGGGGACGTCAAGGGAGGCGGGAGGCGAGGAAGCGGAGGGGGCAGAGCAGGCAAAGGAGCAAGACCGTGTGGTGCTAGGCGCCGGGCTCGACGGTTGGTGCGCCGGCGGCGGAGTCGCCTACTGTGAAATAGGCGCAATCGGGATGATGGAAGGCGAGGGCGCTGACGCTGGCTTCGGGGTCCATCATCATGCCTTCGGTGAGGTGGACGCCGATTTCCTGCGGGTGAAGCAGGAGCCAGATGCCGGCCTGGTCCTCGAGATTGGGGCAGGCGGGATAGCCGAAGCTATAGCGCTTGCCGCGATAGCGGGAGACGAAGCGTTCGGCCATCGAGAGCGAAGGCGGATCGGGGAAGCCCCAATCCTCGCGGATGCGGCGATGAACCCATTCGGCGCAGGCTTCGGCGGATTCGAGGGCGAGGGCTTGCAGGGCGTGCGAGTAAAAATATTCGCCGGCGGCTTTCGCATCCTCGGAGCGCTGGCGTATGCCGGCGCCGGCAGTGACGACGAGGAGGGCCATGTGGTCGCGGCGGCCATTTTCGCCGGGCAGGATATAGTCGCTGAGGCAGAGCTTATCGCCGGCGTGCTGGCGCTGAAAATGAAACGCGTGCAGCGGCGCGGCGGCGCCGGGCGCGAATAGCGCGATGGAATTGCCGTCGCGTTCGGCTTCGAAAAATTGCCAGACGGCGGCGATCTTCATGAATTTTTCGGCTTCGCGCTTGACGTCCTCCATTTTCTGAAAGAGGTCCACGGCGGCGGGATCGCGTTCGGCGAGCAATTTCGTGAAGTTGCCGCGAAAGCCGAGATGGCGGCCGTAGATCATGTAGGGATTGATGTAGCCCCAGATTTCGCGGAGGTCGGGGACGCTGCGCAGCTTGCGGTCGAGATAGGCGACATCGGGGATGGGGATGTCTGTGCGGATGCGCAGGGAGCGTTGTGTGCCGGGCTTGGGCGCGAGGCGCGGGGCGGAGTTGTCGAGCGCGGCCGCGGGGGCGGGGACGTGCTCGCGGAGGACGACTTCGCGGCGGACGGGATCGCTGAGGTCGTTCATGAGGCGCAGGCCGGTCATCGCGTCCTTTGCATAGCAGACGGCGGTGGAATATTGCGGCGCGATTTTTGTGCGCGTGAATTTATCAGAGAGCGCGGCGCCGCCGACGAGCAGCGGCACGTCAACGCCGGCTTCGCGGAGATCGGCGGCGGTGATGACCATCTGCTGGGCGCTTTTGACGAGCAGGCCGGAGAGGCCGATGACGTCTGGATGGTGCTCGCGATGGGCGCGAATTAAATCCTCGGGCGGGACTTTGATGCCGAGGTTGATCACGTCGTAGCCGTTATTTTTGAGGATGATCTCGACGAGATTTTTGCCGATGTCGTGGACGTCGCCCTTCACGGTGGCGAGAATCACCTTAGCGCGCTTTTGCGTGTCCGCCTTCTCCATGAATTGCTCGAGATGGCTCACGGCGGCTTTCATTGCTTCGGCGGACTGAAGGACTTCGGCGACGATCAGCTCGTTGTTGTTGAAGAGGCGACCGACTTCGGCCATGCCGGCCATGAGGGGGCCGTTGATGACATCGAGCGGTGCGACGCCTTCGGCGAGTTTTTTGTCGAGGTCAGCGATGAGGCCGTCCTTGGCGCCTTCGAGGATGTAATTGGCGAGGCGCTGATCGAGCGGCAGATCGGCGGCGCGAACTTTCTGGCGCGCACCGGCTCCGCGGAAATGCTCGGAGATGGCGGCGATGTGAAATTGGTTGATGGCGGCTTTTTGCTCGCGCGATTGGCTGCGCCAATCGGCGGGGGCGTCGCGCAGGAGCACGGCTTGGGGATGACCGGCGGGAAAGGCGCGCGGCGGAGAATTGAAGAGCAGGTCTTCGGCAAGGGCGCGTTCGGCTTCGGGAATCGAGGGGAAGCGCTCGATGCGTTCGGCGTTGACGATGGCGAGATCGAGGCCGGCCTTCGTGCAGTAATACAGGAACACGGAATTGACGACTTCGCGCGCGCCGGCGGGAAGGCCGAAGGAGACGTTGGAAATACCGAGCACGGTGCGGACGTGAGGAAGCTTCTGCTTGATGAGGCGAATGCCTTCGATCGTCTCGACGGCGCCGCCGATATAATTTTCGTCGCCGGTGGCGCAGGGGAAGACGAGGGGATCGAAGATGATGTTGGACGCGGGGATCGCGTATTTTTCGGTGAGCAGGCGGCAGGAGCGCTCGGCGATTTCGAGTTTGCGCTGTCGCGTGAAGGCTTGCGCCTGGAGCTTGTCTTCGTCAATGCAGCCGACGACGAGCGCGGCGCCATAGGAGCGCGCGAGCGGGCAGACGCGCTCGAATTTTTCCTCGCCGTCCTCGAGATTGATGGAGTTGATGATGCTCTTGCCCTGGCAATAGGTGAGGGCGAGTTCGATGGCGCGGGCGTCCGTGGTGTCGATCATGAACGGGGATTTAATTTTGCGTATGAGCTTTTCGTAGAAGGGCGGCACGTCCTTGAGTTCGTCGCGCTCGGTGCTTTGGAGGCAGACGTCAACGATATGCGCGCCGCTTTTCACCTGGCGGCGGGCGATTTCGGTGGCTTCCTCCCACTGGTCGGCGGCGACGAGATTTTTGAACAGGCGCGAGCCGATTACGTTGGTGCGTTCGCCGACGATGAGCGGGCGGGTGCTGTCTTCGGCTTCGATGATCTCGATGCCGGAATATACGGCGCGATGATTCGGCTCCGGTGCGAGGCGCGGCAGTTTGCCCTGGGCCATTTGCGCGATGGCGCGAATGTGCTTCTCCGTGGTGCCGCAGCAGCCGCCGACGATATTAAGCCAGCCGCGATCGGCGAAGCGCTCGAGCTGCTCGGCGAGCGACGTGGGCGTCTCGGCGTAGAGGCCCTCCTCGTTTGGCAAGCCGGCGTTGGGATAGCAGGAGACCGAGCGCGCGGTGAGCGATTGCAGGGTGCGAATGTGGTCGGTCATGAACTCGGGGCCGGTGGCGCAATTTAGGCCGAGCGAAATCAGTTCGACGTGATCGAGCGAGGCCCAGAGCGCCTCGATATTCTGGCCGCCGAGCATGGTGCCCATCGGCTCGATGGTGGCGGAGATCATCAACGGGATGGGCGCGCCGAGCTCGAGGCCGAGGTCCTGGACGGCGAGAACGCCGGCTTTGATGTTGCGCGTGTCCTGGCAGGTTTCGAGCAGCAGGATATCGGCGCCGCCTTCGATCAAGCCGCGCGCCTGCTCGAGGAAATTCGCGCGAAGGGCATCGAAGCTGACGCCGCCGGTGACGCTGATGGCCTTCGTGGTGGGGCCCATCGAGCCGGCAACGAAGCGTGGCTTCGCGGGCGTGGAAAATTCGTCTGCGGCCTGGCGCGCGAGTTCCCCGGCGCGACGATTGATCTCGCGGGCGCGTTCGGCCAAGCCGTATTCGCCGAGAACCAGGGGCGTGCCGCCGAAGGAATTGGTTTCGATGATGTCCGAGCCGGATTCGAGATATTTGCGGTGAATATCGAGCACGACGTCTGGACGGCTGAGGACGAGGTGCTCATTGCAGCCTTCGAGATGCGGCCCGCCAAAATCGGCGGCGGTGAGGTTGCGCTGCTGCAGCATGGTGCCCATCGCGCCATCGAGGATGAGAATGCGCTGGCGGAGCAGCTCGCGGAGGGCGACGCCCTGTTGGATCAGGTCTCTCATCGAGACACCTGAGGCAGAGGAGTTAGAGGAGATATAGGAACGGCGAGCGCGGATGCATGCCGGAAATTGTGCTGAATCGCCGTGCAAGCGTTTCGGGCAATAAGGCGGCGCTCGGCTAGGCGGCGCAAGATGCTAGGCGAATACTGTTTGGTGCGGATATCGAAGGCGATTCACTCGTCCTATCCAAAAGGATATTTTGAGGTACAGCAGCCTGCGGCGTCAAGCCTGGCCAATCAAGGGTAGTGGGTCAGTTTGAATTTGAACTTCTTGTGTCACGATCCAGAAACTTCAAACTGACCCACTACGCGATCAGGCGGCTTCCGAGAGAAACTCGATCTGGAAGGATCTCGGCACGAGGCCCGCGGCGGCGCCGCGCGCCAGCAATTCGCGGACGGCGCGGCGGCCTTCCTCGCCATAATCGAGCGTCCAGCGGTTTACGTACATGCCGACGAATTTGTCCGCGAGGACGGGGTCCATATCGCGCGCGAACTGCAGGGCGTAATCGAGGGCGGCTTCGCGATGATCGAGGGCGTAGCTGACGCTATCCCGAATCACGCGGGAGACGCGGCGGCCCAGGTCCGCGCCGAGCTTGCGGCGAATGGCATTGGCGCCGAGCGGCAGCGGAAGGCCGGTTGTCTCCTGCCACCACAGGCCGAGGTCAACGACGCGATGCAACCCTGCCTGAGAAAAGAGCAATTGCCCTTCATGGATCAGCAGGCCCGCCTCGACTTCCTGCGCACGAACGGCATCGAGAATTTTGTCGAACGGCATGGAGACGACTTCGACCTTAGGCTCGAAGAGCTTGAGGGCGAGATACGAGGTGGTAAGCGTGCCGGGAATGGCGATTTTGCGGCCGGCGAGTTCGGTTTTCTTTATTGGATAGGCGGAGACGACGATGGGGCCGTAGCCTTCGCCAAAGCTCGCGCCGCAATCGAGAAGCAGGTAGCGATCGGCGACAAACGCATAGCCGAAGAAGCTGACGGCGGTCACGTCGTATTTCTCCTGATGGGCCGCCTGGTTCAGGGATTCGATGTCGGAAAGAACATGGGTGAAGCGGACGCCGGGCAAACGGACTTTGCCGGTGGCCAAGGCGTAGAACATGAAGGCATCGTCGCTATCGGGCGAATGGGCGAGGCGAAGCTCAGTGGTCGGTGTGGATACGGCCGCGGTTGTGGACATTTCGGTACCCTTCCTGTGCTCTTGGCCTAGGCTGCTGGCCTAGCCTCCAGAGACGCCTGCATGCCTGGCCGACGGAGAATGGTGCGTACGTGAGCGCCTGCCGAATCCGGGTCGTGCCGGGCAAATTCGATTGCGGGTTTGCGTCGTCCTGGTGTGAACGCTTTCGAGACGAGCAGAGGATACCATAGGGCGGGGGCGGAGGTACAGGCGCGGAGAGCCAGGGCGCCTTAGCTCCACAATGCTGGCAGCCCTCGGCGGCAACGTGAAAATGGTCTTCTTAATGAGGTTTGAGCCCAAGGCCATCAACGAGCCGTAACTGAATTCTTTCGGTGAGGAAAAACCGCCGCTCGTTCATCAAAATGGACAGCACTCGAGTTCCAAATGCTTTGAAGTTCTTGAAAAGAGACGATCCGCGTGCCGGGAGCAGGCCAGCTGGGGTCCATCGCGTAAAGCGATTCTTGAGGCAACGAATATCCCGGAACGACGAATGCGTGGCCTACTCCGCCAGTACTGGTGCCAATCATCACGGGCACACCAGCGTCCAGCGAACGGCCGATTTGCGCGACGCCTTGCCGAAACCCGATGAGACTATCCGCAAAATCTACTTCATTCCAGGAATAACCCAGCCTTCGGAGGCCGGAAATTAAGTCGCGAAATAGCGTGATGGTGAAATCGTTAAAGGGCTTATTGGGCGAATACTCGCGTCCCATCGAGAGCTCTTTGATTTCGCGTGGACTGACATGGTCCCCCCAATGGTTCAGAATGATGGAGGCGGACGTGGGAACGCACAGGTTTGTCTCCTGCGCCTGGTAATGCGGGAATCCAAGCGCTGCGTCCCCGGACGTTTGGCGGGGTTAGAATTCTGCTGTTTCGCCGATGGGTTTGCGACTGCGGGAGCGCAAATTGCCGCTCTAAGGATGTATTGAAATTAAGAAGGCTGCGGATGCGAGTGCCGCGGTAGCGACTCGATGACGCACACGGGCATGTTCTCATTTTGGCCAGCGAGCGACAACTTGGGCAGCTCACGGGCAACGCATGGCCGGCCGACAGGCGAAGGTTGAAACGGGCGGGAATCCCTGCTAGGTTGGCCGCGGAAGCGGGCGAGATGAATTTCGAGAAGAGAAAGCTCGGAAGGAATGGGCCGGAGGTGACGACGCTGGGGCTGGGCTGCTACAGCTTTTCGAGCGGCTACGGGGAGGCAGCCGAGGCGGAGTCCCTGGCGACCATCGAGCGGGCGATTGCGCTGGGCTGCAATTTCCTCGATACGGCGGATATGTACGGGGCGGGGCACAACGAGCGACTGGTGGGCCGAGCGATCGCGAAGCGGCGGGAGCAAATCGTGCTGGCGACGAAGGGCGGCTTCGTGTGGGACGCGCAAGGAAAAGTGACGGGCCGCAATGGCCGGCCCGAGCACATCCGCGCGGCGTGCGAGGCGAGCCTGGATCGGCTGGGCACCGATTACATTGATCTCTACTATCTGCATCGCGTGGATCCGAGCGTGCCTGTGGAGGACTCGGTGGGGGCGATCGCGGAATTGGCGGCGGAGGGCAAGGTGCGGCACGCGGGGCTATCGGAGGCGACGGCGGATGAGATTCGGCGCGCACATGCCGTGCATCCGATTGCCGCGGTGCAGTCCGAATATTCGCTATGGACGCGCGGGCCCGAGGGTGAGGCGCTGCCGGCGTGCGAAGAACTCGGCATCGGATTCGTGGCTTTCTGCCCGCTGGGCCGGGGATTTTTTACCGGCAAGCTGAAAACCGAAGAACTGGGCCAAGGCGACGCACGCCGCACGATGCCTCGCTTCGAAGGCGACAACCTTTCGCGGAACCTGAAGCTGCTGGAAGTGCTGGAAGGCATCGCGCGCGAGAAAAACTGCACGCCCGCGCAACTGGCACTCGCGTGGGTGCTGGGGCGCGGCAAAAACGTGACGGCGATTCCCGGGACGCGCCGCGTGGCGCATCTGGAAGAAAACTTCGCGGCGATGGAGCACCGGCTTTCGGCAGCGGAGGTGCGCCGGATTGACGAAGCGGTGCCGCCGGACGCCTTCGCAGGCGAGCGTTACGCGGCAGCGTCCGTCTTCAAACCGCGCGCATAGCGAGACCTTCCAACGAGCGAGCCGCACAAGGGGTGCTGATGCGATACCGGCAACTCGGCCGAACGGGATTCGCGGTGAGCGAAATCGGGCACGGCCTTTGGGGCATGAGCGGCTGGAGCGGCTCAGAGGATCGCGAATCACGCGAGGCTTTGCAGCTTTCCGCCGATTTGGGGTGCACTTTTTTCGATACGGCGTGGGCGTACGGCGAAGGGAAAAGCGACGGGCTGGCGGGCGAACTGCTGGCGCGCGAATCGCATGGGACGAATGCGCCCCGCAGGCCGTGGTGGAAGCCGAAAGCGGCGACCGCCGCGGAGCCTAGCGCGAGCGCCGCCGGCGAGAGGCGGTTGTACGTCGCGTCGAAGGTACCGCCGAAGAACCGGAAGTGGCCCTCGTCGCCGAAGGACGCTTACAAGGATGTGTTTCCGGCGCGGCACGTGCTTAAGCACGCGCGGCGGATTCGCGCGAAGCTCGGGGTGGATTCAATTGACCTGCTGCAATTTCACGTGTGGGACGACCACTGGACCGATGAGGCGGAATTTCGCGAGACGGTGGAGAAGCTGAAGGCCGACGGGCTGATTCGGCGGTTCGGGCTGAGCCTGAACCGCTGGGAGCCGGAGAACGGAATCGCGGCGCTGCGAACGGGGCTGGTGGACACGGTGCAGGTGGTCTACAACATTTTCGACCAGGCGCCGGAGGACAAGCTCTTTCCTGCGTGCCAAGAATTGAACATCGGCGTGATTGCGCGAGTTCCCTTCGATGAGGGCAGCCTTGGGGGCAAGCTGACAGCGGAGACGAAATTTCCGGAAAGCGATTGGCGCTCGCGCTACTTCAATGCGGAGAATCTTGCGAAGACGCTGGAGCGCGTGGGACGGCTGAAGGGCATCCTGCCGGAAGGGGTGAGCCTGCCGGAACTGACCTTGCGGTTCATCCTTTCGCATCCGGCCGTGAGCACAACCATACCGGGGATGAGGAAGCCGGGACACGTGCGGCAAAACCTGGCGGCGAGCGATGCGGGCCCGCTCGATCCCGCACTGCTGCGGGAACTGCGGAATCATCGGTGGGACCGGACGCTGCATAGGGGCGGGTAGGCGCGCGATTCGGTGTGGCATAATACATCGAGGGTCTTTGAACGCGTTTTCACCGCCACCCCGGCCGCGAGAATGAATCTGCGACGATGAATACCAGGCGAAAAATCCGGCGCAAGCTGCTGGCCGCGCACCGCAAGCTGCGCGAGGGACGCATGCTCGCGAAGGGGCTCGCCTCGACGCGGCATCCGCTGCTGGCGCACCTGATTCCGATCCGGCGCTGCAATCTGGCCTGCACCTACTGCAACGAATTCGACGAATTTTCGCCGCCGGTACCAACCGAGGAGATGTTCCGGCGGGTGGACGCGCTGGGCGCGATGGGCACCGCGATCATCACGATCAGCGGCGGCGAGCCATTGCTGCATCCCGAGCTCGACGAAATTATCCGGCGCATCCGGCGCAACGGTATCATCGCCGGAATGATTACGAATGGATATCTGCTGGTGGCGGAGCGGGTGGAGCGGCTGAACCGCGCGGGACTGGAATACCTGCAAATCAGCATAGATAACGTGCAGCCGGACGACGTGTCGAAGAAGAGCCTGAAGGTGCTGGACCGGAAGCTGGAGATTCTGGCCGAGCACGCCGATTTTCACGTGAACATCAATTCCGTGCTCGGCAGCGGGATTTGCAATCCGGAGGACGCGCTGCGGGTGGCGCGGCGCGCAATCTCGCTGGGGTTCACGTCCACGGTGGGCATTCTGCACGACGGCAACGGGCAATTGCAGCCGCTAGGGACGCGGGAACGCGAGATTTTCGAAGAGATCATGTCGCTGGGGAAGAGATCTTTCGCGCGCGTGAACCGCTTTCAGCACAACATCGCGGCGGGGCGCACCAATGATTGGCGGTGCCGCGCGGGGTCGCGCTATCTCTATATCTGCGAGGACGGGCTGGTCCACTACTGCTCGCAGCAGCGCGGCTATCCGGGCGTTCCGCTGGCGGAATATACGGCCGAGCGGCGGCGGCAGGAATTTTTCGTGAAGAAGGAATGCGCGCCGCATTGCACCGTCTCGTGCGTTCACCAGATTTCGACGCTGGATTCGTGGCGCGGGCCGCAGCGGCAGCGGGCGAACTCCGCGGTGCCGCCGGCGCCCCCTGCCAGCGGCGTGCCGCTTGTGCGGCTGACGAGCGACGCGGCGCGGCGATAGCACAGCAAAGCTCGAAACTACCGACGGCGCCGCAGGATGGAAGTTCCCGCCGGCGACGACCAAGGCCAGTCAACACCAATCAGGCGGCCACACCCATGAAGCGCAAGACCGATCCTCCACGCAACGAACCGCGGCCACACGTGACGCGAGAGCAGGTGGTGTCGCACCTGGCCACGCTGGCGCATCCCGCCAGCATTCGCGAAATCGCGCATGGAATGGGGCTGAAACACCACGGGCGGCGATTTCTTCCGCGGATTATTCAACAGCTTAAGCGGCGCGAGGAAATCGAGGAGATTCACGGCGGGCGATATCGGCTGGCGGGCGGGAAAACAGCGCATCCTGCGGGGGCGCGTCAGGGTGCGGCACACCCAACCGGGGCGCGCGAGGAGAAGGCGGCGGGCGCGACTGCGGCGCCGAAGCGGGCGCGCGACGCGAATCTGGTGGCGGGGCGCATGGTGCTGCATCGCGACGGCTATGGCTTCCTGGTGGCGGATACGCCGATGCGCGGCGTGGAAGGCGATCTCTTCATCGGGCGCGACGGGCTGGCGGATGCGATGCACGGGGATCGGGTGCTGGCGCGGATCGAGCGACGGCGTGCGGACGGGCGGGCCGAAGGCCGCATCGTTCAGATCGTCCATCGCGAAAATGCGACGCTGGTGGGATTGTTCCGGTACGGCGAACGCGAGAATTACGTCCTGCCCTACGACATGCGGATTCCGCACGAGGTGCTGATTCCGCCCGGCGCGGAATTGACGCCTGCATTGCAGCAGAAGCTTGGCGAGGCGCAGCAGAGGCCGCCCGCTGGCCGGCGCATGCGGCTGGCGGAGCTGGATGGCGCGGTGGTGAACGTGGAGCTGACGCGCTATCCGAAGGGCGGGCTTGCTCCGGCGGGGCGGGTGGTTGAAATCGTGGGGCGGCCGGGCGAGATCGGCGTGGACGTGGAGATCATGATCCGCAAGCATCATCTGCCGCACGTGTTCGAGGATGATGCCTTGGCGGAGGCGCACGGGATCGCGCAACAGGTGAGCGAGGCGGACGTGCAGGGACGGCGCGATTTTCGCGGCGTGGCGATCGTGACGATTGACGGCGAAACGGCGCGCGATTTCGACGACGCGGTGCACGTGGCGCGCCTGCCAAACGGGCACTACGAGCTGCAAGTGCATATTGCGGACGTGGCGCATTACGTCCGGCGCGGCTCGGCGCTGGACCGCGAGGCGCGGCTGCGCGGCACGTCCGTCTACTTCCCGAATCGCGCGGTTCCGATGCTGCCCGAAGAGCTTTCGAACGGCATCTGCTCGCTGAATCCGCATGCGGACCGGCTCGTGATGAGCGTGGTGATGGAGATGGACGCGCAAGGGGCGATGGTGGGCGCGGCGCTGACGCCGGGCGTGATCCGTTCAGCCGAGCGCATGACGTATACCAATGTGCATAAGGTGCTGGAAGGCGACGCGGAAATGCGCGGGCGCTATGCGGCCCTGGTGAATGAGTTCGACCTGATGAAGGAGCTGGCGCTGCTGCTGAACCGGCGGCGCAACGAGCGCGGCTCGATTGATTTCGATCTGCCCGAACCGGTGATCGAATTCGACGAGGCGGGGCGGATGCTGAGCATCGTGCGGAGCGTGCGTAACATGGCGCATCGGATTATCGAGGAGTTCATGCTGGCGGCGAACGAAGCGGTGGCGCGCTATCTGGAAAGCCGCGGCATTCTGTCGCCGCATCGCGTGCACGAAAAGCCCGATCCGCGGAAGGTGCTCGAGTTCGAGGAACTCGCGCAGGCGTTCGGCTATTCGCTGGGCGTCGAGGACCTGGCCGAGCGGCGCATCGCGGTGCGGCACGGGCAGGTGCGCGCGCCGGCACGCGAACTCCGCGGGCGCCCCGGGCGCATGCGGCCCATGAACGTGACGCTGCCGGCGAGCGAGGAAGTGGACATTCGCCCGCAGCATTATCAGCGGCTGACGGCGAAGATTGCGGGTAAACCGGAGGAGCGCATCGTCTCGTATCTGATGCTGCGCTCGCTGAAGCAGGCGCGGTACGCGGCGGAGCCGCTGGGGCATTTCGCGCTGGCGACGCGCGAGTATACGCATTTCACGTCGCCGATTCGGCGCTACCCGGATTTGATCGTGCATCGAATCCTGCGCTGGGCGCTGGAAAATCCGGGCGCGCAGCCAGCCCGTCAAGATGCGGCGCGCGAACGCCGCGGCGATGCCGCGCCACCGGAAGCAACGCTGGGGCCGTACCGGCGTCCGGAGCTGGATGAAATCGCGTCTGAAACATCCGAAACGGAGCGCCGCGCGGATGCCGCCGAACGCGAGCTGATGGAATGGAAGACCGCGCAATTCATGGAAAGCCATCTGGGCGAGGAATACGACGCGCTGATCGTCTCCGTGCAGAAATTCGGCTTTTTCGTGGAGCTGCTGGAGATTTTTGTGGAAGGCCTGGTGAGCGTGGACCGAATCGAGGAATCCACGGGCCAGCGGTGCGTCTATCGCGACCGGGATCATTCGATCGTTCTCGATCCGCATCGCGGGGCGCGCGGCAAGCAGACGCAGAAGGTATTCCGGCTCGGAGACCGCGTGCGCGTGCGCGCGGAGCGAATCGAACCGCTGCGCCGGCGGGTGGAGTTCGCGGTACTTTAGCGGATTCGTAGCTGCAGCGGCATTCCCTAATAGGTTCCTTCGCCTCTTTCTGATTGACACATGATACAATCCGCGGACCCCTTGGGACGGGGTTCCCTCTCTTATTACCATGAACCGTTATGCGTTTTTGGTAGGAAAACGTGTGGAGGCACACTATCGCACCGGAGAGATTCATCTCTCCGCGGCGGGGATTCTCGTCTCCGACACGGGGAAATCCGTCTGCATCGAGGAACGATTCGCGGCGGGCGGGAAGAATAAAGTTATCCGCGTGGAA
>DATNDJ010000033.1:0-4572 GCA_035553255.1 Candidatus Acidiferrales bacterium
TGGAGCGGGCGATGGGAATCGAACCCACGTCCGAAGCTTGGGAAGCTTCTATACTGCCATTGTACGACGCCCGCTTGCTCTAAGCCTTGGTGATTATACACGACGGAGCGGCTGGCGCACGCCCTGCCGTGGACACTTCTGTTGTATTTGGAATACAAAACAGGTCGAAGGCGCAGCTGGACTCGGATCAGGCGCTGCCGGGGATGTGGTATAATGGAGCCATCATGATGGCTAAGACGCAGATTACGCTGGAAGCGGAGATCCAGCGCCGTGCACGTCAGCGCGCCCATGAGCTTGGAGTATCTCTCGCGGAGTATTTTCGACGCCTGGTGGCGCGTGACCTTGCGCGGCCTGAGCATGCAGTCCGCGCAGACCGGGTTTTCGACCTCGGAAGCTCGGGCGGTTCGGATATCGCGAGCCAGAAAGATTCCATGATCGGCGAGGCATTCCAATCCGCCCGCAAAAAACCTCGGCGTCGCTAGCGCTCTCGTGCTATGAGCCTGTTTGTTGACACTTCCATTTGGTATGCCGCCGCGGACTCTTCCGACCGCAGCAACTCTCGCTCGAAAGCAATTCTCAAATCCGGCGAACCCCTGGTCACTTCGGACCATGTGTTGATCGAAACGTGGACGCTGCTCCACCACAAGCTTGGCCGCAAAGCGGCCGAGCGATTCTGGGAGGGCCTGCGAAGTGGAATAGCGTTGATCGAGACGGTGACTTCGGCAGACCTTGAGGTTGCGTGGGATATTGGCGCCTTCTGGCGTGACCAGGATTTTTCCATCGTAGATCGCACCAGCTTTGCCGTAATGCGGCGCCTGGGTATTGAGCGGGTGGCGTCTCTCGATGCTCATTTTGCCGTATTTCGCTTTGGTCCCAAACGCCGCCAATCGTTTTATCTCGTTAGGTAGCGTCATAAGGTTTAGAGGGGAACGCGGCGGAGGCGAAGGGCATTGGCGATCACGGAGACCGAGCTGAACGTCATGGCGGCGCTGGCGATTATGGGGCTGAGCAGCCATCCGAAAAACGGATAGAGGACGCCGGCGGCGATGGGAACGCCGAGCGAGTTATAGGCGAAGGCGAAGAAGAGATTCTGGCGAATATTGCGCATCATGGCGCGGCTGAGCCTGCGGGCGCGAACCAGCGCGCGTAGGTCGCCCTGCGGCAGCGTGATTCCCGCGCTTTCCATGGCGACGTCCGTGCCGGTGCCCATGGCGACGCCGACGTGGGCGGCGGCGAGGGCGGGCGCGTCATTGATCCCGTCGCCGGCCATGGCGACGATACGCCCCGCCGCGCGAAGCCGCTGCACGATTTCCGCTTTTTCCGCGGGCAGGATGCCGGAGTGTACCTCGTCTATGCCAAGCTTGCGCGCGACGGCATCGGCGGCGGCTTTGCTATCGCCGGTGAGCATCACGACGCGCATCCCGCGGCGATGAAGCTGCGCGATGGCCTGGACTGTAGATGATTTCACCGCGTCGGCGACGGCGATCAGTCCGACCGCGGATTGGTCCTGCAGGACAAACGTGACTGTGTGGCCCTCGCGTTCGAGGGCTTGCGCCTGATCTTCAAGCGCGGCTGGGGATGTGCCAAGCTCGGCGCACAGCGCGCGATTGCCGAGGGCGGCTGCGCGCCCGTCCACCGAGCCGGCGATGCCCTTGCCGGGAAATGCCCGAAAACCGGAGAGATCACCGAAGGCGGATCGGTTGTCACCCGCTTTGGCGAGAATGGCGGCGGCGAGGGGATGTTCGCTGGCGCGTTCAAGGGTTGCGGCGATGCGCAGGATTTGCGCCTGGGCAAACCCTGGCGCGGGGATGATCTGCGTCACGCGCGGGCGGCCCTCGGTGAGCGTGCCGGTCTTATCCACGACGAGCGTGTCCGCTTTTTCCAAAATTTCGAGGGCTTCCGCGTTTCTTACCAGGACTCCGGCGAGCGCGCCGCGGCCGGTGGCGACCATGACGGCCATTGGAGTTGCGAGGCCCAAGGCGCAGGGGCACGCGATGATGAGAACCGCCACGGCGTTAATGAGGGCGTGAGCCATGCTCGGCGACGGGCCCCAGAGCGACCATCCGATGAAAGTGAAAATGGCGGTGAGGACCACGGCGGGAACGAAGAAGCCTGCGACGCGGTCTGCCAGGCGCTGGATGGGCGCGCGGGTGCGCTGCGCATCGGCGACCATGCGAACGATCTGCGCAAGCAGTGTATCGCCGCCCACGCGTTCCGCGCGCATCAGGAGCGTGCCGGTGCCGTTGAGCGTGCCGCCCGTAACGCGGCTGCCGGCGGACTTTTCCGCTGGGAGGGGCTCGCCGGTTATCAGGGATTCGTCTATGGAGCTTGCGCCGTCGGTGACGATGCCATCCACCGGGACTTTTTCACCCGGGCGTACGCGCAGGGTATCGCCGGCCGCCACCTGATCGAGGGGGATGTCCACCTCGGCGCCGCTGGCCCGAACCAGGCGCGCCGTGCGCGGCGATAACTGCAGGAGCGAGCGGAGGGCCTGGGACGTCTTTCCGCGGGCGCGCAATTCGAGCACCTGGCCGAGAAGAACAAGAGCCGTGATTGCGGCGGCCGCCTCGAAGTAAACCGGAACGGCTCCGCCCATTTCGCGAAAGGACGGCGGGAACACGGAGGGAAAAATGACGGCTACGGCGCTATAGACGTAAGCGACGCCGGTGCCGAGCGCGATCAGCGTGAACATGTTGAGGCTGCGATTGACGAGCGAGGCCCATGCGCGTTCGAAGAACGGCCAACCGCACCAGAGGACGACAGGCGTGGCGAGAATAAATTCGAGCCATGAGGCAGCGCGGGCAGAGAGCAGATGCCGCACCGGTTCGCCGGGAATCATCCCGGACATGCCGAGAAAAATTACGGGGATCGAGAGCGCCACGCTGACCCCCAAGCGGCGCTGCATCGCGGCGAGTTCTGCGCTGGGCTCTTCGGTGACGGCGGCGCGGGGTTCGAGGGCCATCCCGCAGATCGGGCAGGAGCCCGGCGCCGTACGGACGATTTCAGGGTGCATCGGGCAGGTGTATTCCACGGCTGCGGTGGCTGCGGTTGGCAGGGCGGGTTCGAGGTCCATGCCGCACTTGGGGCAGGGGCCGGGATGGTCCTGGGAAACTTCCGGGTCCATCGGGCAGACGTATTTAGAGGCCGGGCGGGGGGGGCGCGGCGCGGGAAGATGAGGTGCCGTCGGGGCGGGCGCGCCAAGCTGGATAAGGCCGGGGGCGGGCGACGGGCTGGGGGAGAGATAGCGGGCGGGGTCGGAGCGGAATTTGGCGGCGCAGGATTCGGCGCAGAAGTAGTAGGTTGAGCCGGCGTGGCTGATGGTGGCGCGAGCCTTGGCCGGGTCCACACTCATGCCGCAAACGGGATCGCGGATAGGTTGGGGCATGGAGTCCATTGGATGCGGGTTGATGGTCGTGGATGCTGGTTACCGTAGATTAGAACGGGATTTGTGTTGCAGCTAAATGGTTTAGGGGCATTTCTAATCCCCGTACCGTATATTAGAAAAGGCTTTCGGCTGCACCGCCAGGGCGGGCAGGCTTCTGGGACCACCTGCCGACCTCCTCTCCTTGGCGAGAAACCCGCCATCGTAGTTCATAGCATACCTTAACGGGAAAGTCAATGAAAATCGGTGAGCCTGTCGTTAGCACATGATATGTCCGCTGGATCAGGCGGGCGCCTCGTGAGTACTTAGCCGGAGAGACCGAGCCGGCGATAGCGGCACAGCAGGAGGATGCCGGCCGCGATCATGAGCAGGGAAAGCAGCGCGCCGGGCCATCGCGGAAGGTGCGCCAGCGGCAGCACCCACCACCAAAGGCACGGCCAAAAACGAAAGCAGCGGATACCATGGGGAATAGATATGTATTTGCGGCGGCGACGGCATCTTGAATCGCGAGATTAATTCCCACGCCGGCGGCGGTTCTCGCGGGGAGCGGCGGCGCTCCCCGCTCGTACGGAACAAAGCCTATTGCGGAACCGTGCCGTCCTTGGCGGCCTGCTGGCACGCGGCTACTTGCTTTGGGCGAACCGAATCCCATAGGGCGCAACGGGATAGTGCTTCGGTGACTGCCGAGTCGAGTCTTTCCTTGGTGTCCGTGTCGGTGGCGTTCGCCGCCTCCTGCTTCAGACGAACGATGCCGGCAGCCGCCGGATAAGGGAGGTTCACTTGCCTTCCGTAAATCAACACTAGGGCATCCAGTGCGTTTTCCCGGGCGACTGTTGTAGTCGCTTTATCGCTGATTGCCTGAAGCAACGCCGGAACGGCCGGCATGCCGATTGACTCCAGGGTGGCGCGAGCCGGGTATTTGTCGGGGGGTATATGGGTCATCACATATGAGTGTTCGTAGGGAAGGCCGGGGCGCTGAAAATCGAGTAATTTGACGAGGATCGGGACCGCCTGCTCGTAGTGCGCGTCTTCGATCCGATCAATGGCGTAGGTGACGCACACTGAGTTTCCGGCGTCAGGCGTCGCCGTTTGCAGATACTTGGCGAGGTCAGGAAGCTCGGTCTTTTGGAGGCTTGGACATTGGTCATGATACCAGAGATGGTCTTCTGCCCTTGATGGCACGTGTTGAT
>DATNDJ010000034.1:0-54613 GCA_035553255.1 Candidatus Acidiferrales bacterium
CGCTACGACCTCGCGCTCCGAATGGCCCAGAATCTTCAAAACATGCCCGCACGCTATCGCGCGCAGTTCTCCAATTGGCGCAATGTGGTTGCCCCGGACACCTACGGCAACACCGGAACGTGGGTCACTGGCATGAACACCGGGGCCGCAGGCGCGGTCAATGCCGGGTATCAGCAGGCAACGGTCCCGCTTCTCCAATACAACAGCCAGGAATTGAACGGCATGACGCCCGACCCGATGTATCGTTCCGTCATCAGCACTTCGCGCCTGCGGAATCGGACTTAGCCCGTTGGGCGCGATAAAGGAACGACCATGCGGTTGTGCTGTTCGTGACCTGACCCTGGCCCACAGTTGTCCTACATTACAACCCGATAGTACCGGGGTTCTATAGGCGGGCGCGGGGGGAGTGCCGATACTGGATATGCCATGAAGAATCAGAGAAGCGGGGGATTGGTGTTCCTTAAACCGCGCCGGGCCGAACGCTCGGACGAAGGCGTCCATGCAGGCGCGGAAGGACGCAAGAAGCCGGGCGACAGCCGCCAGCGGGATCGCCTGAAGATTTCGCTGCCGGTTCAGGTGCGGCCGTTTCATCCGCGATTCGGCGAAGTGGAAGACGTGGGCGAGGTGCTGAATTTCACGCGGAGCGGCATCTATTTCGCGACGTGCATGCCGCATTATTCGATTGGGATGAGGCTGCAGATTACGTTCCCGTTTGGGCGGCGGGCGCCCGCGCACAAAAAATATCTGGGCGTGGTGGTGCGGCTGGAAGAGTTGCCGCGAGGTTCGACAGGTGTGGCGGTGCGGTTTCTGATCTAGCTCTGATCTGAAGACACTGATCTGGGACGGCGAGATCGAGCGATAGCGTTATTTTCAGTTTGGGCAAGCGGGCCTCGATAGCGCTTGTAAGCATGCGAGGGCGGCGCGGAGAATGGACATTGCCGCGAGCAGATTCAGGCGCGAATACATCCCGCAACGAAAAAGAGGACGTGCAATGCAGCGATTGAAAAAGAGCGCGTATGCCGCGGAACATCCGCCGGTGATGGTGCAGGACGATGAACGCCGGACGGGCAATCGGCACCTCTTCACGGCCTCGGCGGACGTGCTGGACATAGCGTCCGGGGCGCGCTTTTCGGCGCGAACCACCGATCTCGGCCCGGGCGGGTGCTTCGTAGACACGCTGGTTCCCTTCCCGGTGGGATCGCGGGTGCGCGTATCGGTGAGGAAATCGAAGCGGGAATTTCAGACCGAGGGCGTAGTGGTCTATTCGCAGCAGGGACTCGGGATGGGCATCGCGTTCAGCGATTTGAGCGCGAAGCAGCGCGAGGCCTTGCATACGTGGATTGTGGAGCTGGCAGGCGTGCGCTTCAGCGCCGCGGAGCCGGCGCCGCAAAAGCCCGAGCGGCGCGAGAGCGAAACGCCCGGAACCGCGATGATGCGGCTGGTTCAATTGCTGGTTTCCAAGGGAATCATGAGCGAAGCGGAGGCGGCTTCGGTGTTTTTCGATCCGGTCATGTAGCGTTCGACGGTTTGGCGGCGGTCAGTTTGAATTTTAACTCCTTGCGTCACGATTTATAAATTCAAACCGACCCACTACGGACGGTTTGGGCCCTTTGACCTTGGGGTAAGGACCTACGGCAATGAAAAGGAAACGGCTGGGAGAGGTGCTGCGCGAGCGGGGACACATTTCCCCCGCCGACCTCACCAAGGCCATCGAGGACCAGCAGGGGAAAGTGGTCCACCTGGGCGAGCTGATGCTGGAGCGGAAGCTCGTCTCGAAGAAGGATCTCGCCGCCGCGCTCGCCGAAGTGACGCACGTTCCCTACGTGGATTGCGCGGCCGTGGAAGCAGATCCCGAGGCATTGAAGCTCCTCCCATATGCGCTGGCCAAGCGCTGCTGCGTGCTGCCGCTGCATTGCCAGGGCACGAAGCTGGTGGCCGCGATGGCCGAACCGCAAAACTTGCAAATATTGGATGAACTGCGTTTTTCGGCGGGGCTGGACGTGGTGGCGCAGCTTGGCTTTCGCGGGGAAATCGAAGCGGCAATCGAGAAATGGTATGGCGCGGCACGGGAGGCGGAAGCGGCCGTCGCGGAAGCGATTGCCCCCCGAAGCGAGGATGCGGGAATGGAGTTCATTTCATCGAGCTCGCTGCAGCGGAATATCGAGGCCATGCAGGAAATGCAGGCCGAGCTGATGCAGAAGAGCACGCCGGCGGTGCGGCTGGTCGCCTCCGCAATTACGGCTGCGGCCGGAAAGCAGGCGAGCGATATTCACATCGAGCCGCAGGCGACAGACACCGTGATCCGGCTGCGCGTGGATGGCATGCTGCGCGATTTGCAGCGGATACCGCGCGCGCTGCAAAATTCCGTGGTGTCGAGGATCAAAATTCTTTCGGATATGGATATCGCGGAGCGCCGCGCGCCGCAGGACGGGCGCTTCCTGGTGAAAATCGGCGGGCGAAAAGTGGATCTGCGGGTTTCGACGCTGCCGACGCAATACGGCGAAAAAGTGGTGATGCGGCTGCTGGAAGCCAATGCGCCGCAGCAAAGCTATGCCGCGCTGGGAATTCCGCGGGAGATTTCCGATGCGCTGGCAACCACGCTGGAGCAGCCGCAGGGAATGGTGCTGGTGACGGGCCCGACCGGGTCGGGCAAGAGCACGACGCTCTATTCCTCGCTGAACCTGCTGCGAAAGCCGAGCGTGAATATCATTACGGTGGAGGATCCGGTGGAGTATGCCGTCCCCGGATTGAACCAGGTACAGGTGAACTCGAAGGCGGGGCTCACGTTTGCAGCGTGCCTGAGGTCCATCCTGCGGCAAGACCCGAACGTGATTATGATCGGCGAGATTCGCGACAAGGAGACGGCGGAAATCGCGCTAAAAGCCGCGCAGACCGGGCATATGGTGCTTTCCACGCTGCACACCAACGACAGCGTGGCGGCCGTGACGCGGCTGCTCGATTTGGGCATTCCTGGATTTCAGATCGCGACGTCGCTGAGCGCGATTGTGGCGCAGCGGCTAGTGCGGCGGCTGTGCTCGTGCCGCGAGGAAGCGCCTGTGACGCCGGAATATGCGTCGCGGCTGCTGCAAGCCGGATTCGGCGCGGCGCCGAAGACGCAGCTGGTGGCGGGCGGATGCGACGAATGCGATCTGACCGGTTATAAGGGGCGCATAGGAATTTACGAAATACTGGTGTTCGACGAGCCGATCCGCGCAGCGGTTCGCTCCGGCGGCCGCAACGACGAGGTTCGCGCCACGGCGCGGCAGAACGGCATGAAGTTGATGCAGGAATATGCGCTCGAGCGATTGCGCGAGGGGCTCACGACGCTGGATGAGATACTGCGCGTGATTCCGTTTGAAAAACTGCACTCGAGCCATTGCGCATCGTGCCAGCATGAGCTGCTGCCGGCGTTTCTCTTCTGCCCCTATTGCGGGGAGAAGACGGGCGGCGCCGCGGCGTTGCAGGAGACCTTCGCCGGAGAGGGAGCTTCGCGTATATGAGCCGGGCAGGCAGCGGGAAAGCATTCGATTCAGGGCGGATGGCGCCGCGCATTTCGAGCCTGCGCGAGCTTTCGGTGACCTACGAAGGGCACAGCGAGGAGCTGATCACCCGGCCGCCCGACATCAGCACGCGGGGAATGTTCATCAATACGAACCGGGTGTTTCCGGAGGGCGCGGTACTGAAGGTAGCCTTCCGGCTGGCGCTTACGGGCGCCCGCATCCATACGCGCGCCGAGGTGCGCTATTGCCTTGCCGGCGTGGGCGTAGGGGTGGAGTTTGTGGAGATTTCGGCGGCAGACGTGGAAGCGATTGAGCGGGAGATTGGGGCGACCCGCGAACCGGCTATGCGAAGCTGAGCGGGCCAGCCTGCGCTATGGAGGTATTTCCCACCTTCGGAAAAAATTCCATGGGGATTCTCAGTATGGGCATGGTCCATTGGATGCAAGCCGTTTGTTATCAGCAGGCGATGCGCTGGAAGTGCCCGTGCTAGGACTCCGGCGACAATTTGGGGGTACCATGGGAGAACGCAGAAGGGCTCGCAGATACGAGGTTTCCCTGCCCGTACAGGTCTTTGCCTCCCGTAATCGTCCGAGCGAGTGTTATACCGCACAGCTGAAGGACATCTCCCGCTCTGGCATCTTCTTTCATTCCAACGTCGCGCTGGATTCCGGAACCGCAATGGAATTGACGTTCGCGCTGCCGTCTGAGCGGGAAAGCACGTCAGTTCTGGTACGGGCGAGCGCTAAGGCGCTGCGCGTTTCCGAGTTGGCCGGGCAAGGGGCCGTCTACGGCGTGGCTGCGTCGATAGATCGGATTGACTTCATCCGCCCGCTTGCGGTGAACGCGGCGTAATTTCCGCGGCGGATTTGAAGTGACCGCCCTGCTGTAGCCTCTCAGGTACAATTTTCCTGCCTGAATTTTTCCTCATCATTAGAATTATCCTGCTGGTATGCCAGAGGCATTGCCGTGAATGCGATTGTGGACTGGGCGGAGATGGAGCGCCAACTGCTGCACGCGCTTTGCTGCGCGCGGACCAGTTCGGGAAGGCGCGAGGCGATGCTGGGGCATTTGGCGCGCTACGAGTGGCGGGAGCCGGAGCATCGTGTGGTGTTTGATGCGCTGCGAGGCTGCCGCCATTGCGAGGGCGCGGCGCTGGTCCGCGAATTGCCGGCGCGCGCCACGCTGCTGGGATTTCCGGATGTGCAGTGGGAAACCTACCTGGAGCACGGCAGATGCGGCGGGTGCGAAGCGATCGCGGAGCGGCTCGGGCGGGAGTTGGCGGGCGCCGGGCAATGAACGCGTGCGGCGAGCATCCGGACGGGGTCAAGCCGCTGGGCGAGCGGGCGCTGCGGCTTTTTTCGATTGCGGACGTCACCCTGCTGCCGGCGTTCATACTGTGGTTCATCTGGAAGCTGCAATTCACGGAGCGCTGGACGTGGGTCATCTTTTTGGTGTGGATGGCCGCGAGCTTTGCGGCGCATCGCGACAACGCGAAGACGCTCGGCTGGCGCGCGGATAATCTATGGCCGGCTACGCGGCGGGCTTTGATTGTGTTCGGGGCGATGTGCGCGGGGCTGATTGCGATCGGTTATGCGCTGGGCGCGCCGCTATATGCGCCGCCGACTTTTATTTCGGCGGGGAGACTCTGGGGATATTTCGCGTTCTGCCTGCTGCAGCAGGTGGCGCTCGATTCGCTGATCGAGAACCGAATGCTTTCGCTGCTGCGAAGCCGTTGGCTTGCGGCGGCGCTGGCGGGGGCGATATTCGCGGCGTGCCACTGGCCGAATCCGGTGCTTGTGCCGCTGACGTTCATCGGCGGTGCGGCGATGGCGTGGATGTTCGGACGCGTCCGCAACATCATTCCGCTGGCTATTGGGCAGGCGATTTTGGGCTCGCTGGTTTGGTGGGCGTTTCCGGCGGCGTGGCACCACCACATGCGCGTCGGGCCGGGTTACTACGCGCTCTGGCGGTGATCGGCGCGAGCAGAGGCTTCGGTCAGTCGGCGCCCTTGTCGCCGGGGGCGTCCGCGGAGGAATCCTGCGCGAGTTCGCTGCCGCGGCTTCTGCGCCGTTCATCGAGCCGGGCCACGTAGACGGGGTAATTGCGATACACCATGACGTGGAAGACCGGCTGCTGAAATTCCTCGATGGGGTAGAGATAGCCGGCGCGCTTGAGCGAGTAGAGCACGCGCCGCATCCAATTTTTGCCTCGCGCGGACATGAAGCGCTTCGAGATATCGAGCGTTGCGCCGGTCAGATGAGACGATCTGTGCGAGCCGGTTGCGTCCGCCGCGTTGTCGTTTCGCCGGGCGAGCGCACGCTGCTGCGTCACGCTGCGAACCAGGCTGGTGATGCGCAGGCGAGCACCGAATTTGGCGAAATACTCGCGGCCAAGGCGGTCGAGGAAGAGCTTCGTCCACGGGCGGCAATAGCGGTAGGACGAGGGGACGCCGTGCAAATAATAAAAGCGGCTGTTCGCCGCGACGGGCACCAAATAGCCGCCGCGGGCGAAGGTGCGAATCATGGAGACATCGCGCATGCGGGTGAGATTGTCGGCATCCGCGCGAGCGTTCTGGACGAGGGGCGAAGAGGTGTTTGCAATGAGCAGCGGCGATTGCGCGGCGGCGTGAAATGGGAACGCGAAAAAGATGAGAATGCCGATGGCCGCGAATTGCAGGAACGCCTTCGATGCGGAAAAAGCTGGACGAGCGGTTCGGTGACAGAACCGCGGTGTCGCAAAATGTGGGCCTAGCGTGACAGTTCCTTTCGGAGCGGCTTCGGTCGCCCTGAGGAAAATACGTGCGCACAACTAAGCTACCGTTTTCTCGCGAGGAGAGTACCTGCCCTTCGAGCGAACCTGTGTCGAATGATGCACCGGATGGAATGGCGGGCGGCGGCGCGGACGAGATTGTCAGGAATTTAGAGATTCAGATGATCGTATTTGGAATCGGCGGGCGAGCGATTTTCGTGATGCTGGCGGAGGCTGCAGGGCGCGGGCGTATCCCAGCGTCCGGGAATGGCTAGGTCGCAATTGGGGCAGCAGCCCTGGCGAAGGCGATTCTCTTCGACCGCGTGCCATGAGCGGCGGATGAGGAGCGCTTTGCAGGAGGGGCACAGCGTGTTGGCGGCGTCGCTATGAATATTGCCTTCGTAGACGTAGTGCAGGCCGGCATCGAGGGCGATGGCGCGCGCGGCGTGCAAAGTTTCGCCGGGCGTGCGCGGCTTATCGCGCAACTTGAAATCGGGATGGAAGGCTGTGAAATGGAGCGGAACATCGGGACCAAGATGCTCGACGATCCACGCGCTTAGCTCGCGCGTTTCGCGCGAAGCATCGTTGAGGGTGGGAATCATCAGATTCGTGATCTCGAACCAGACGCTAGTTTCGTGTTTCAGCCATTGCAGCGTCTCGAGCACGGGGCTGAGGTGCGTGAGCGTGATCCGGCCGTAGAAATTTTCGGTGAACGCCTTCAGGTCAATGTTGGCGGCATCCACGTGATCGTAGACGTCGTGAAAGGCGTCGCGCGTGATGTAGCCGTTCGAGACCATCACGGTGCGCAGTCCGTGTTCTTTTGCGGCGAGGCAAATATCAATCACGTATTCGGCCCAGATGGTGGGTTCGTTGTAGGTGAAAGCGATGGAGGGGCAGCCGTTGCGAATCGCGAGGCGCACCACGTCCTCCGCGGGAATGTAGGACGAATGCACCTGGTCGGATCGGGATTTCGAGATGTCCCAATTCTGGCAGAAGAAGCAGCCCATGTTGCAGCCGGCGGTTCCCATGGAGAAGACGCGCGTACCGGGCAGGAAATGGTTCAGAGGCTTTTTTTCAATGGGGTCAATCTGAAGCGCTGCGGGATGCGCGTAGCCGAGGCTGTAGAGCCGGCCTCCCTGGTTCACACGAATGAAGCAGAACCCCGCCTGCCCCGGGCCGATGTGGCAGTGGCGAGGACAGAGGTAGCAGTGGGCTTTCTGGCCGGCCTCGGGTTCCCACCAGCGGGCATCGTGAGTTGCCGCGGATTCTTGGAGTAAGGGTAAGCGCTGCATGCGGCTGAATCCTGATGCTGGATCAAGTATACGCCCGCGGTGGAACGCGCCAAAACCTGGCCAGCGCGCCTGAAATTAAAACGGGAGGCGCAACACCTAGGTGGTGTTCACCTCCCGGGGTGGGTGGGGTTTATTGCCGCCAGCCGCCCGGACGTTGGGTCCCAAGCGAAGGCGGCAACCCAGCGCAATACGCGCTGGTGCCACGATGACTCCGAGTTATCACGGGCCGCGGTTACGTGTCAATCAGAATAAGGGGTACTAAGGTCAAATCCCTAAGAAAGCAGGGTGAACCTTGTAGATATTCCCGTTTCGGCCCGCTCGGCTTGATCTTTGGCGGTCAACGCCACTTATAGATCAGAACGGCCCCGAGCGAAATGAAGAATGCCGCATAGGCAAAGCCCGCGGCGGGGCTTACGCCGGACCATAAGGCCCCGACAACCACGCTGGATATCAGGTCGCCGACGCCATTGACCGTGGCAAGAATGCCGAATCCCGAGCCGCGGGATTCCGCTGGAAGCAAGCCCGCTGCGAGCGATTTTTCAAGCGGCTGCTGAAAGCCGCCATGTACCCCGGCCAGCCCGAAGAGGACGATCATGACGGGGAGGCTGAGCGGGGCGAAGATGAATCCCAAGTAGGCGACCGCGGCCGTGACATACCCCAAGGCGAGGAGGCCGCGCTTTCCGATACGGTCGCTCAAAGCCCCCGCAGGATAGGATGCCGCCGCGCTGATGATGTTGTGAAAGGTATACAGCGCGATGGAAATGGCGGCCGCCCGGCCCGCGCCGACGCGCGGAGACATAACCTGCGCCGCGCGGAGAATCAGCAGCGCAGGGGCAAAATCGCCGATGCCATGGGCGAAGACAGCTGTGAGATACCGCCAGTAGCCTGCGGGCAGGCCGGCGAGGCTCGCGCGGAAGCTCGGAGGCCGGCGACCGGGGTGAACCTTCGCATGGGGGGCCAGGAAAGCGAAAACGACGGCGGCGATCAGGCCGGGAACAATGGTCCAGGTCAGCACGCCGCGCAATCCCAGCACTCCCACTAGCGCCGCCGCGGAGAGCGGTCCGAGCACGGCGCCCAGCGTGTCCATGGCGCGCTCGAAGCCGAAGGCGCGGCCCTGCTGCTCAGGCGCGACGCAATCGGCGAGCAAGCTATCGCGCGAAGGGCCTCGGCTGCCACGGCCCATCCAACCGAGTGCGCGCAGCAGCAGAATGAAGGGCCAGCTATGAGCAAAGGCGTAGGCGAACGTGGTGATCGCCGTGGCGCAATAGCCGGCGACCCCGGTGGGCTTTCGCCATTGGGGGCGGTCTGCAAGCCATCCGCCGGCTAGTTTCGCGAAGCTGGAGAGGCCGTCGGCGACGCCTTCGATAATGCCCAGTGCGAAGGCTGGGGCGCCGAGGCTCGCCAGAAACGAAGGGAGAATCGCCGTGGCGGCTTCGTGTCCCCAATCCGAAAAAAGGCTCGCCAGCCCAATCCCGAGGACGCCACGGGAAAACCACCCCTTGGAGGCTTGGATTCGTTCGGTCGCGTTGGGCATTGAACGGCGCGTCTATCGGGACGGACGGCGCTCGAGGCTGGACAGCTCGGAATCCTGAGCCGGCAGAAAGTAACCGACCGCAATGCCCATGGCGCCTTCGGGCAAGTATCGCCCGGTGGGGTTGTCGTATGTGGCGGAGACTTTGAGCGTCTGGCCCTGTTCGAGGTGGTAGCCGCCGCGTTCAGCAAAAGAGACGGCGGGCATCGAAAGCAGATCGCCCGCGGCATCGGTCCGCGGGACGAGATTCGCGACGGTGTCCATGAAGGTGAGGTCCTGAATGAGCAGGTCGCGGCCATAATCGTGGAGGTGCCCGCCGATGGCGAGCAGCACGCCGGGATATTTGATCGTAAAGCGAGCGGCGGTGGTGCTCTTGCCCGGGTCGAGCGTGTAGCTCGATCCGCCGCACTCTTCCACATTCATCCACATGGGATAAATACCCTTGAGGGTTGCCGCTTCGGTGGTTCGATACTGAATGCGCAGCTCGAAATAGACGTCCGGATAAGCGGCCTGCGTGGGATTCATGAACATCGCGCTGACGCGAATCTTTTCGCCCTGCCGCACCGCGTAGCCAAAGCCGGGCACTTCACCCCAAGCGGTCAGTTCGGAACCGGCGGCGAAAACGTGTTCGTCCTTCGAGGGGCACACCATGTCCGAACGCGCGGGATTCCAGAGGCTTGCGTGATGCAACAGATGGCCGGGGAGGGGTGCGCCGGACGCATCCACCACGGCCGGGCGGTAAGCGGTGAACCATCCATCGAACGGAACGGAAAACGACAAATCGCGGGGTTGGGCAATGGACCCGGAATCGGAGCGCGCGGGAAGCTTCACGGGGCCGAGGCGCAGAATCAACTGCCGCGCGGCGGAATCGTTCCGCACGCCGAGCTTAGCCGCGTCCGACACGGCGTGCATTTCCATCCGGCCGGGATGCATTTCGGTTTCGTGCTGGGCGGACGATTGGCGGCGCGGCGCGGCGTGGAGCGCAGCGCAGGCGATACATACAGATAGAATCGCGAAAACGGGACTCGATCGCTTCATGCGACGCAATGCTCCCCTTGCGCGACAGCTTACCATTTGAGCGGCGCGCTTGCATGGCGCGGGCCGCCACCGAGCCCAGAGCCAAGACTGAAATTCTCTAACGTTAACAGTTTGGTCACGGACACCGATTGCCCGCTCCGATCCATGGGATGATGAAGCCGCGGAACGCTTGGCCAGCCCCTTTGCAAGCGAATGGACAATTCGCGGCGCCCAATCTTCGGCTCGTTTCGCAGCGGTTTCCAAAATGGGAAATTGATGCTACCTCTCTCACATCACCTAAGGTGGAATTCGTCCATGAAGCCTTGCCGGATCCTAGCGGTACTGGGCACGCGCCCAGAAGCCATAAAGCTTGCCCTGCTGATTCGCCATTTGCGGGAACGTTCGAGCGAATTCGAGACAGCGGTGGTACACACCGGGCAGCACCGCACGATGCTCGATAGCGTGCTGCGGCTATTCAATATTAAACCGGACTTCGACCTGGATGTAATGCGCCCGGACCAGACGCTGAATTCGCTGACGGCGCGCGTGCTGGACACGGTGGAAAACGCGTGCCGCCGATTTGGCGCGGACATGGTGCTGGTGCAGGGAGACACGACGACGGCGTTTGCCTCCGCGCTCGCTGCCTACTATTGCAAGGTGGCGGTGGGGCACATCGAGGCCGGATTGCGCAGCTACGATCTCTATAACCCGTTCCCGGAAGAGGCGAACCGGCGGCTCGTCTCCGTGCTGGCGCAGATTCACTTCGCGCCGACCGGCCTTTCGCGCAAAGCGTTGCTGGCGGAGGGCGTGCCGGCGGAAAAGATCGTCGTCACGGGAAACACAGTGGTGGACGCGCTGCGCGATCTGAGCGAGGTGCCGTGCTCCTGGGAGAATACCCCGCTGGCGGACATTCCACTCGACGGCGGTCGCCTGCTTCTGGTGACTTCGCATCGCAGGGAATCCTGGGGAGAGGACCAGGAAAATATGTGCCTGGCGCTGAAGGACATCATCCTCAGATATCCCGACATTCGCGTGATTTACCCGGTCCACATGAATCCAAATGTGCGGCGAACGGTGAATCGCCTGTTGGAAGGCGTGCCCCGCGTGCATCTCACCGAGCCGCTGGACTACATCACGTTCGTCAGCCTGCTGCGGCGCTGCTTTCTGGTGCTTACCGATTCCGGCGGGATTCAGGAAGAGGCGCCTTCGTTTTCGAAACCAGTGCTGGTGATGCGCAAGGTGACGGAGCGTCCCGAAGCTTCGCAATTCGGGCTGGCGAAAATCGTGGGCATGTCGCGGGAGACGATTGTCCGCGAGACGGACCTGCTGCTCTCCGATACGCAGGCTTACCAAGATATGTCCGAGGGCGGAAATCCCTATGGCGACGGCAAGGCCTCGGAGCGAATCGTGGAGGCGATCTCGCGGTGGCACCAGGGCAAGACTCCGCTGCTGGAATCGGAGAAGGAATTCCATCTGCCGCCGGAGCCGCATCCGCGGCGGCGCAAGACGGACGTGGCGCAAACCGCCGCGCCCGAGAACCGGGAAAAGGTAAGGGTTTGAGTCTGCGGCGCAGGGCGGCGCGCGGAAGCCCTGCCCGAAAAACGGCAACGCCCTAAACGACGAATGATTTATCCACTCATCGCGATCGTACTGCTCATCTGCATCTACACAGTACGCCATTACCTTTTCACGTTGAACAGGCTCTTCGGATTTCAGCGCCATCCCTACATAGATATAGACACCGCGGACTGGCCGGCGGTGACGGTGCTGGTGGCCGCGCACAACGAAGAGAAGGTGATCTCGAATATTTTGGACGCGCTGATGGCGGTGAGCTATCCGCAGGAAAAGCTGGTGATCGTGCCGGTGAATGACCGCTCGACCGACGGAACGCGGGCGATCATTGACCGGTTTGCGAAGGCATTCCCGGGCCGGATTCGCCCGTTCCATCGCGTGACGGGCAAGGGGGGCAAAGCCGCCGCGCTGAAGGACGCGATGGCGATGGTCGAAACCGAAGTGATCCTGATTTTTGACGCGGATTACGTGCCCGCGCGCGGGCTGATCAAGCAGCTCGTCGCGCCATTTTTCGATCCCGAGGTCGGCGGGGTGATGGGCCGGGTGGTTCCGTTGAACGCCGGCGAAAACTTGCTTACGCGGCTCCTGGACCTGGAACGATCCGGTGGTTATCAAGTGGACCAGCAGGCGCGGATGAACCTGCGATTGGTGCCGCAGCATGGGGGAACGGTTGCGGGAGTGAGGCTGAGCGCACTGCGGGAAATCGGCGGCTGGAACGACAAATCGTTGACCGAGGATACCGACCTGACGTTCCGACTGCTGCTCGCGGGGTGGAAGACCGTCTACCAGAACCGCTCCGAATGCTACGAGGAGGTGCCGGAGACGTGGCCCGTGCGCCTGCGGCAGATCATGCGCTGGGCCAAAGGCCACAATCAGGCGCTTGCGAACTACGGGCTGCGCCTGCTTTTCCGGCCGAGCCTGGCGAGCTGGCGAGAACGCCTGGACGGTTTTCTGCTGCTCGGCGTGTACATCATGGCGCCGATCACGTTGCTGGGATGGGCGCTGGCGTTGGGCGTCTTCTATCAGGGCACGATTGCGCTGCAGGGCGTGGTGGCGCTGCTTGCCTTCACCAGTTACGCGGCGATCGGCAACTTCGCTGCCTTTTTCGAGATTGCCGCGGCGGGCCAGTTGGACGGGAGCGCACGGAGGGTGCGGTTGCTGCCGTTCCTGATCCTCGGATTCGTGGTGAGCATCGTTGGAGTATCTCGCGCGTTCGCGTCGCAATTAATGGCGCCGCTCACGGGGGCGCAATTCCACTGGGATAAAACCGAACGCTTTCGGAGAACTTCGTGAGCCCGCATTTAGCCGCCGCGGTACTTTGCGCGGTTACCGGCGTGCTCCTCGTTCTGCCGATGCTGCCGGCGATTCTGGAGCTGCGGCTGAAGAAGGATGCGGCGCCGCTGAACGTGGTGCAGCAGTACGCGGGAGAAATCGCCCATTTTGCGCATGGCTTTCGCGATAGCGTGCAGCGCATGGCGCCGCTCGTCGCAAACTGCGCGGCCACGGGCGTCAACGCGCACCCCACGCTGAAGGGCGGCGACGCGTGCCTCGTGTTGGGGAAAAACGATGCCACGGCTTTGTCCAGCCCCACGGGCAAGGAGCCGACCTGCGCCTTGGTGGTGATTGCCGCGGCGGACCTCACACTTCCCGATAGGACTGCCTTTTTGAAGGAAATCTATGCGGCCGGGAAATTGACCGGCGGCGAGGAATGCGCGTACCGGGCGATTTACGGCGAGGGCGACATCGTTCTAGGGCGGGCGAGCAAGTTGATGCGATGGGTCCATGCCGCGGGCGCGCTTCATGCCGAGCCGGATTGCGATCTGTACGGACGCGTTTCTTCGGATCGCGAAATCATGCTCGGCGCGGGCTGCGTGTTTCAGCGGCTGCACGCGCCGCGCATCGTGATTGGGACCGCGGATGGCGGCGCGGCGGAGGCTTGCGCGTCGCCGCGCTTAGCCGATGTAGGCGGGCGAGAAAAGATGGACGCGCTGGAGCCTCGGCGCGTGATCGAGGGCGATTTTGAAGTTCAGCCGGGCGAGGTGGTGGCCGGGAACGTCGTCGCTCGCGGGAAGGTTCGGGTCGGGGCGGGCGCGATCCTGCTCGGCAGCTTGAAAAGCGGCAAAGCGCTCGTGATCGAAAGCGGGGTGCAGGCGCGAGGAAGCGTAATCAGCGGAGACAGAATGCGCATCGGTGAAGGATGCCGAATTCACGGCCCGGTGATTGCCGAAAGGGGAATCGAGATCGCGGCCGGGACGCGGTGCGGCGAAGTGAATGCGCTCACCAGCGTTTGCGCCCTCAAAATCCGAGTCGAGGAAGGGGTGACGGTGTTCGGGACGCTCTGGGCGCGCGAGATCGGCCACGCGGGGCGCGGGGCATGAGCCGGGGGGCCAAGGTGCGCATTGTGGCCGGCATCGCGCTGATCGTGGCGGCGCTGCTGCTCGCCTGGCGCTTCTATCGCGCAGCACCGGCAACGGCGGATGAGTTGATTCTTCTCTTGCCGGATGACGCTTCGTTCTCCGATGCGCGCGTGCAGGTGTGGCTCGACGCGGCGCGCGAAGAAGGGCTGCACCTGGTCCCAATGCACGACTCGAGATTCATCCAGCCGCTGCTCGGGCGGCCGCCGTGCGCGGGAGTCATTCTGCCGGATTCGATTCATCGGCGGGCAGCGGACTTATTGGTGAACGCGATCCACGATTATGTTGCCGGCGGCGGGCGGCTGATGCTTGTGTTTGATGCCGGAACCAAATCGCCGGCTGGATTCTATGACGGAAGCCGATCGCGATTTTCGGATTTGGCGGGCGTGAATTATGCGCTGTACGCGAGCCTCGGGTCGCAGACCATCGCTTCGGGCGAAGTGAGCGGGACGATCGCGGAAATGAAGGCGCTGGGCGTACCGCCGGGGAAATATTACCCGTTAGGAGAGTCGGATGGAGGCGGCGCAACGGCGGCGGATTCCTTGCAGGTGCAACTGCGGCGTTACAAATATGGCGAGCTCGATTATCCAAGCTTTGCCACGTCGGGCAATTACTCGGGCGACGTGCTGCTGCATTCCCACGCGGGGATCGTCGCCGGGGCGCATGCGTACGGAAAGGGCTCGGTTCTGTTCGTCAATATGCCGCTGGGTTATCTGGCGGGCGATACAGACGGGCTGCCGCTGCACTGCTTCCTGAAATATTTCGCGGAAAGAATGCTCGCGCTGCCGTATCTGATGCCGGTTCCGGATGGAATCGGCGGACTGATTCTGGATTGGCACGTGGATTCAAACGCCTCGATTCAGCCGGTTCAGGAAATCAATTCGTGGAGGCTCTTGCAGCACGGGCCTTACTCGATTGATTTCACGGCCGGGCCGGACGTGACCTCCTTCGGCGATAAGGAAGGGCTCGACATTCCTCACAATCCCTTCATTCAGCAAATGATTCGAGAATACGTGCGCCTGGGCGATGAAGTGGGCAGCCATGGCGGATGGATGCACAACTACTTCGCGACGCACGTGGAAAAAGGCAACCGGGCGGAGATGGAGAAATTTCTCGAACTCAACAAAGAAGCCGTGGAACAGGCCAGCGGCAAGCCCGATCTGGAATATTCCGCGCCGAATGGCGATCAGCCCGTGTGGGTCACTCGCTGGCTGGCGGCTCACGGATTCATTGCTTACTACTTCACGGGCGATTCCGGCATGGGCCCGACTGAGGAATATCGCGGCGGCGAAAGAATCGCGCACGGCATCTGGGCGTTCCCGATTCTCCATCTGGACCGCGCGGCTTCTTTCGAGGAGATGGCGATCTACGGCTACTCGAATGCCACGGTGGCCGAGTGGCTGAAGCAAGCGATGGATTTCACCGCCGATCATCGCCAGGTGCGGCTGATCTATTTCCATCCGCCGGGGATTCTGCCCTACCACCATGAAATCCGGACTTGGATGGAGCACGCCGCGCAAGTTAGCGCTGCCGGTCGCTTTCGCTGGTACACCATGGCGCAGATCGCGACCTTTATGAATCAGCGGCAAAAGGTGCGATGGAGAATCTCGGAGCGCGATGGGCGCGCCCTGCTCGATGCCACCGACGACCGCTCGCTCGCGCACGACACATGGTGGCTTCCATCGCCCGCGTTCGAAGATCCGATGGTGATCGAAGGGAGTGCAACGGCCAGGCCGGCCACGGGAGGATCGCTGGTGATCGCCGGCGATACCAACCACATCCAGATAACGGCCCGGATGAACAACCCATGAAGAGGACAAGCTGATGCTTCGGATACTTTGCAAAGTCGCTCTCTCGTTTGCGGTGAGCCTCGCTTTGCCGCTCCTCGTGTGCGCGCAAGACGGCCTATTGCCCGCTTCGGCGCAAGAGCCGTCGCAACAAGCCAGCGCGCCCCCCGCCACGTCGCCCATCCCCGAAAAGCTGCTCGTGAATTACGTCGAAGCGGGCGGAAGCTATGAGTCGCTTTCCAGCGGCTTTGGCCATTGGGACGGCGGCTACATGCGAACGGTGATCGTGACCGGCAAAAACACCTGGAATGGCGAGATCAATGGCCAGGAGGAGTTCGGCGATTCCGGCGTCTACATGGCCGCCGGGGACACGTACAACTTCAATTCCTCCTGGTATGGAGCTTTAACCGTCGGATCGAGCGCCGGCGGATTCTTCTGGCCCAAATGGCGCGCCGACGCCTTCCTGAATCGCAAATGGTCCGAGCGCCAGCAGTTCATCACGACGCTGGGATTCGGGTATTACGCCGCGAAGGACGTTCACCGCGACCGCAGCTTTTTCGCCGGCTCGACCTACTATTTCAGCAAGCCCTGGATCATCGAGGAAGGCATTCGATTCAATCTCAGCAATCCCGGCAAGGTTTTCTCGCCCGCCGGTTTTGTCGCGATCACGCAGGGTAGGGACAAGCATCACTACGTCACGTTGAACGCCGGCTTCGGCGAAGAGGCGTATCAAATCGTTGGAGTCGCGTCCGTGCTGACGCGCTTCCAAAGTCAAACCGCGACCCTAACGTGGCGGCAATGGATCGGCAAAAAGTGGGGCATTAATTTCGTGGCGGATTACTATCACAGCCCTTTTTACCATCGGGATGGTGGAAGCCTTGGCATCTTCCGCGAATTCTAAGCGCGCTGGCGCGGCGCGGGCGCCCGACGCGGATCTCTACAGCCGGCTGCGCTTTCGCGGGCATCGCGGCGGTGTGATCCGAATGCATCGTGCTCTCTCGCGGCTCACCCTCAGCCCGCTCGATTTGCTTGCAGCCGCCTCGCTCGTGATTCTGTTTCTGTTCGCATGGGCGCTTTCGCTTCCCTGGCTGTGCCGCTTCTGGACGCTGGTCCTGCGAAACGGAATAAAATATCTGGCGCTGCCGGGCGCGCTCGGAGCGCATTCGTACCGGCTCGGTGCATACCTCAAGTTCACCATTTCGTACCCGACGGCGCGGACCGTCGCCCCTGGCGCAATGCTCTGGTGGTGGACGGCCGGCATCGTGGTCTTGCTCTTCGCAGCCAGCCTCTTCTTTTCCGCCCGGCTTACGCCGGTTACCTACCTGCTGCGAGCGGTACTGGCGGTGCAAGGAAGCGCCCTGGTGTATTTTGCCGTGGTCCCGGCGCGTTTCCCTCGCACGCCGGATAGCTATCTCGAAGGGATGGTCGCGTACGGCATTGCGTTGATTTCGTTCGTGCCGGTTCTCTTCGGCCTGACGTATTACATTTTCGATTTCGGCCTGATGCGAAAAGTTCTGCTCACCGCGCTCACAATGGTGCATCTCTCGCTCTTCTTGCCGCTGCAAATCCTGCTTCACGCCCTCGTTTTGCAGGGATCAGTTCTCTTCATGCCCTTGCTGTACATCGTGTTTGGATTGCCGCTCGAGGTGCTGATCATCGTGGCGTTCTATTCGTGGGGCATGAGCTGGGCGCCCCGAATCGCTTCACGCTGATCGCCGCCCCGGCCGGCTCAACCGCACGCGTCGAATCTGCATTGCGACACTCTGCCGAACGTCGCCAATCATTCTCCGCGAGAACATGAACGCAACCTGCGGTATCCTACCGCTCGCCGCCGCTTGGGCGATTCGCCCCGGGGCGGACCGCAGCTTCGGGGAGGCATTCTTGATCAACTCATCGCGCAGGGAATTGGGCGCCTCCATGGCAGCGCTCTTCGGAGGGTTCGCGCAGCAAGCGCCGTCGGTGCCGTCGCACGTCTACGTGTTCAGCGATCTGCCCACGCGCCGCACGCCGGCTCTCGAATATCATCCGATTGTGAGCGGCAAGACGGTGGATGGATGCAGCTTCTCCGTTCACGAATCCTCTCTAAATCCGGGAACCGAGCCTCATCCACCGCACCACCACAAGGGCGAAGAAATGTTTCTGGTGCTCGAGGGCGCGCTGGAAGTGACGATCAACGGAAAATCGCAGCGCGTCACGCGCGGCTCGGTAGCTTTCATCGGCTCCGGCGATGAGCACGGCATCCGCAATCCCGGCAAAACCCCGGCCAAATATTATGTGATCGAATTGGGACCCCAGCGATAAAGGAGATCAGCGATGGAATGCTCCAGACGAGAAGCTTGTGCCGCACTGGCACTCCTGTTCGCCGCGCCGGCCATGGCCGCGGATCAGCAGCCCAAGGCCGCCACCTTGCCTTCGAAATTTTATAATTTTGACGAATTGCCCGTCCGCCATTCGGGGAATCTCACCTACCGCAATATGTTCAGCGGAACGATTTACGAAGGCTGCCACATCTCGCTTCACGAATCGGAGCTCGCACCCCGCAGCGCGCCCCATCCGCCGCACCATCATCGCCACGAAGAAATGGTTCTGGTCGCGGAAGGAACGCTCGATTTCACCATCAATGGAAAGACGACGCGAGCCGGCGCCGGCTCCGTGATGTTCGCGGGCTCGAACGACACGCACGGGATCGTCAATCCCGGCGACGTGCCCGCCAAATATTTCGTTTTCGCGCTCGGCCCCGAAAATCAGTAGCGCCGTATCAGAAGAGGACCGCCGCGGAGAATTGAAAGGATCGCGCCGGAAGCTGATTCGTGATGCCGGTCAGGGCGCCTCCGAAGCCGGGTCCGGGCGCGGCTCCATTCCCGTACGTCCCGCTGTAACCCACAAAATTCGCGTGGTTGAAAATATTGAACGCTTCGGCGCGAGCCTTCAGGCGCACGCGCTCGCCGACCGGGAATTCGCGTTCGACGAAAGGCGAAAAATCGTAGACTGCGCTGCCGCGTCCCGTGTTGCGCCCCACGACCGTGCCATTGATCACCGGCCTGTCGGTTGTGGCGCGCGTGTCGCCGCTGTTCGTCGTGCCGGTCACGATGTTGTAGGGCAAGCCCGAGCCGAGTGTGGCGATGCCGCCCATCCGGATGTCGAGCGGCCCGGTATACATCCCGCTCAGCACAAAACGATGCCGTTGATCGAAGATCGCGTTGCCGATTTCCCGCGCGCCCGTGAAATTCGGATCGTTCGGGTTCTGACCAGGCACGTCGGGGTCCACGTTGTCTATCGAATGCGAGTAGACGTAGCTCGCGAGCATCACCAAGCGCTTGCTGAAATGATGGCTCAGGTTTACGTTCAGCGATTCATTGGACCCCACCCCATCGTTCACGTCGCTCTGGATGACGCTATATGCCGGCGTAACCCCGTTCGCCGCGTCATAGACCCAGAGCGGACGCGTGGCATTTGCCGCATTCGCGGCGCACGTGCTCAGTTGGGTGGTCGCCGTATTACCGATGGCCGGATTGGGAATACACTGTTCGGTGCCCGACCCATTCGGGGCCGCGCCTCGATACTGATTTGCCGCGGTGCGAATGAAAGGCGCGGGAGGATCGACGTCCAGCGGGCGAACCACATGCACCGTATGCGATCCGACGTAGTCCACGCTCAGCACCCAATCGGTCGCGAGCTTGCGCTCAATGCCGAGGGTCCATTGCTCGGAGTAGGGATTCAGCAGCGCGTCCGGGTAATTCTGCAGCACGGACGTGGGGAAGAACTGATTGTAGTAAGAAGCCATGCCGGGCCGGATGTAGAGGCTGCGCAAAGGTACGGCAGCTCCGGTCGGAAACGCCGGCAAAGGTGCGTCGGCAACGGCCCCGGGGAAGCCGATCTGCCCAGGCGTCGCCGTGTAGTTGAATACGCCGGTCGGGCCGGTGAGCACGTAGTTGGCCTCGGAATTATCCACCACCTGCGAATAGTAGATTCCGAAGCCGCCCCGCAGCACGGTTGTGCCATCGCCCCGCCAGTCGTAGACAAAGCCGGCGCGCGGCCCAATGTTCTGGGTTGCATCGGTGAAAGTCTGGCGATCATAGCGGAGGCCAAGATTGAAGGTTAGATCAGGACGCAGCTTCCAGTCATCCTGGGCAAAAAGAGACCAGAGGGTATCGTCAACGGTGTAATCCGCGTTGCCGTAGCTCTGCGTGTAGCTTTGCACGTTGTTGATGTCGTTCAGATAGGCCGCACCTTCGCAGATGGCTAGCGGCTGCGTGCAGGTGCTGTAGTTGAATTGGCCCAGGTAAATCGGGCCGCCGAATTCCTTGCTATCTCCCCCGGTATGCGACCGCAGCACGTCCGCCCCCACTCTCAGGGTATGCCTTCCCAGGGTCGCTGAAAGCGTGTCGTCGAATTCGTATTGGCGGTTCATCAGCAGCGCCGATTGCGATGTGCCTGTGGTGAACGTGCCGCCGGTGGAGATTGGGACGGAAAATTGCGTGCCCAATATCACCGGATCGAACTGCGTGATCGGGGAAGCGAGCTGGAATTGGACGCGGGCGGTATTCACAAGCGATGGCGAAATCACCATCGTTTCACTCAGCTCGTTCGAATAGGTGCGGCGGCGGAAGACGCGATCCGTGGTTGCCAGATTATTGCCTCCCACGGCCCCGTTGGGATTCGTATCGTGATAGCTGTCTGTGTCGGCGCGGAAAAAGAGATTGTTGTTCTGGTTGATTCGATGGTCGAGCCGGAGGAAGGTCATCCAATCGGCGTAATGGCCCACGAAAACGCCGGGGGCGATAGGCGATGTCACCGGCGAGCCGAGGTTCTGGCGGCTATATTCGCCGGCGAAGAAGAAGCGGGTGTGCTCGGTTTTGGGAATCAATCCGGAAAAGGATGCTCCGAGCTGGCCCAGGGAATTGGATACGATCTGATTCCCGCTGGTGGCCGTTGCGGCCGTAAATCCGGAAAGTTTCGCGGAGGCGCCGTTCGGGCGCCACAGCCCGAGCAAACTGCCATGGTAATCCTTGCCTCCGCTCTTCGTCACAATATTCACCACGCCCCCGCTCGTCGCGCCGTAATCGGCGGAGAAGGCGTTTTCGAGCACCGTGATTTCCTGCACGGCTGCCTCCGGGATATTGGTGAAGATCGTCTGGCGCCCCCAGCTATCGTTGCCCGTCGCGCCGTCCACCACGAAGGTCGTCTGCCGCCGCCCCGAGCCGTTGGTCGTGAACATATTCTGATTCATGAAGACGTCGCCCTGATTAATCGCCGGGCGATTCGCCGCGTTGAGCAGCGGCAGGTACGTAATCCGCCGATTGGGCAGCGGCGTTTCCTCCACTTGCACCGAGCCCAGATGATCCCCGAGCGCCGGCTCGTCGGTGCGGACTTCTCCCACCGCGCCGGTCACCACAATCTGGGTGTTCACGGCGGATACATTCAGTTGAAGCTGGAGCGTCGCCCCCGCCCCGCCGGCGAGCGTCAGGTAGCTGCGCAGGTCCGCGAATTTATCCTTGTGGGCAAGAACCGAATAGTTTCCGGCCGGCAGGCCCGCGAACGAAAATCGCCCGGTGGCGTCGCTCAGTGCGCGGTGCTGCGCGCCGCTCAGCGTGCTGGTAAGCGTAATTTCCGCGCCGGAAATGGCCACGTGGCTTGCGTCCACCACTGTGCCGCGGATGCTGGCTGCGTCCGGCGTCTGCGCGGCCAAGGACGACGCCTCAAACATAAGCATGGCGACGATTCCGGCAATTCTGAAATGGCGAGGCATGCGGTTATCCATAGAGAGATTTACAGAAGCGGCGAGGGTAGCGCGCGGCGTGAAGTTACTACCAGCAGTAGTAGGGACGCAAAGTATCGAGCCGCCTCAGCGGTGCGCCGCGGCGGTCGCACCGAGCGCCTCGCACACGGCGGTGGCGACGAAGGCGATTTGCTCGGAGGTGAGGCTCGGCGCCACGGGCAGGCTCAGCACGCGATCGCAAGCGGCTTCCGCGTGCGGAAAGGTTCCCTTCGGATAGCCGAGCGAGGAATACGCCGGCTGAAGGTGCAGCGGCTTCGGATAGTGGATGGCCGTCTCGATATCGCGGGCGGCAAGCTGCGCGGCCAGCGCGTTGCGATTGCCTGTGTAGATAGCGAATTGGTGATAGACGCACTCGTCGCGCGGATCGTCGGCGGGAATATGCACGCCCGAACCTTCCAGCAGGCGACGATATTCCTGGGCGTGCTCGCGCCGCTTTGTCGTCCAGCCGTAGAGGCGGCGCAGCTTCACGCGCAGCACGGCGCCTTGAAATCCGTCCATGCGATAGTTGTAGCCGACGAACTCGTGCTCGTAACGTGCCGTCTGGCCATGCGAACGCGCCGCCTGGATGAAATTCGCAATGTGATCGTCGTCGGTCGTCACGGCGCCTGCTTCCCCATACGCGCCCAGATTTTTCGTCGGATAGAAGCTGAAGGCGGCCGCGCCGGCCAGGCTGCCCGCGCGCCGCCCGCGATAGCGCGCCCCATGGGCCTGCGCCGCGTCCTCGAGCACATGCAGATGGTGGCTCGCGGCGATGCCGCGGATCGCGTCCATGTCCGCGGGCCGGCCGTAGAGATGCACAGGCAGAATCGCGCGCGTGCGAGGCGTGATCGCGCGTTCCACGAGCTTCGGATCCAGATTCCCCGTCGCGGGATCAATATCGGCAAACACGGGCCGGGCGCCGCAATAGGTGATTGCCTCGGCCGTGGCGATGAAGGTGTTCGGAGTTGTGATCACCTCCGAGCCGGGCTGCACTCCGAGCGCCAGCAATCCCAGGTGCAGCGCCGCGGTACCCGAGCTCACTGCAATGCAATGCTTCGTGCCGCAAAAATCTGCGAATTCGCGCTCGAAGGCGGCCACCTCTTCGCCGAGAATAAATGCGGATTCCTTGGCGACGCGGTCCAGCGCCGCCAGAATCTCCTCGCGCAATTCGGCGTATTCGGATTTGAGATCGAGCAGCGGAACCTTCATCGCGCTTTTCCCCCTGCAGGATTCTAGCCTAGCACGCGCCCCTGGCAAGCGCGCTTGCGCGCAGGCTGGGCGGCTTCACCGGCGGAATCGAAATGAGAAGTGCATCACCGAAGAAGGTGCCCCGCCCAGCGCAGCGTAAAAGCGAATCGCGTGCACATCGCGATTTTCCACCGCAACGAACACTTCTCGCACCCCGCTGCGCGCGGCGCTCTTCAGCAGACATGTCATCAGCAGTCGCCCGATTCCTTTTCGCTGATGATCGCGCCGAACCGCCACGTCATACACCATCATTTCGCGCGCCTCGATCCGCGTCATCGGCAGCGTATGAGCGGTGAGCCCGCCGACGATTTCGCCCCCGGCCAAGGCGGCGATGGCCCAGAACTCCGGGCGACGCAGCAGCCCGGCGGTGTAGCGGTTGCTTATTGTGGAATGCCGCTCTCCGAAAACGCCGGCCATCATTGCGAACATTTTGCGGGCTGAGGCACGATCAGCGGCCGCCAGGCGACGGATTCGCAGATTGTCCATTCGCGGCTCTCCCATTCTCGATCTTCGGCTGCGGCTGCTTCAATCGAGCCTAGCATGGGGAGCAGGGCTTAGGCGCCGGCGCCTTGCGCTGGAGATTGCCGAGGCCACGCACAGGTGACGCAGGTGGCACGAGTGTGTTATTCCAGTTACGGGGCATTCTTCGGATCCGAAAGGGAGATTATGGGAAAGTTCATCGTGGGATTCATCATCGGGATCATCGTGATTCCGCTCGGCGTGCTCTGGTACGTGAAGAGCGGCAAAGTTCCCGTGGCTGCTACCGCGAAGCCGATGCCGTTTGAGGCATACCTGGCCCAGGCGGGGCTCCATGCGACCGCCGAGCGCGAGGCGCCCAAGCGGGAGCTATCCAGCTTCACCGCGGCGGATTTGGCGGCCGGCGCGACCGTATACCTGAACAACTGCGCCGGCTGCCATGGCCTTCCCAATCATCCGCCGTCACAAATGGCCGCCGCGATGTTTCCGCACGCCCCGCAATTCTTCACGCCGGAAGGTTCGATGACGGATGATCCGGTGGGCGAATCGTATTGGAAGGTGAAAAACGGAATCCGCTTGAGCGGAATGCCGAGCTTCGAGAAACTTTTGTCCGATCAGCAGATGTGGCAAGCGGCGGCCATTATTGCCGGGGCGGACAAATTGCCGCCCGCGGCCTTGCAAGTGCTGAAAAACCAACCCGCATCCTCAAAGCCCTGACGCGCGCGCCTCGCAGTTTGCGAATAATGGCGGCCTTCGTCAGGGCGCGGCCTGCCTGCCGCGGGCGGGCTCTAGCCGTGCCGTTGCCGAAAATGCCCGGGGCTTCGTCAGGGCACGGTTTCAACCGGGCCGCAGGTCCAGCAAAATAACGGCCGTTTTAGCGGCTGAGGGCGTGGGTTTTGCCTTTTTCAGCAAGCTGTTAGCGGGCATTTACACACTCGTGAAAATCCGCTTGGTAATGATCGGGAAGACGCGCCGCGAGGAATGTCGAGCGCTGGTGGAGGACTACGCCACGCGCATCCGGCGCCATGCCGAAATCGAAATTCACGAACTGCGCGACGCGAGCGCCGAAGCCCTGCGCAGGCTCAAGATCGCCCCAGGCGCCCCTTTCGTGCTGCTCGATGCCGCCGGCAAGCAGTACACCTCGCAGCAATTCGCAAAATGGCTGGGCGACCTGCGCGACCACGGCACCCGAGATATCGTATTCGCGTGCGGCGGCGCGGAGGGCTTTCCGGCAAGCATGGCTGCGCTCGCGTCGCACAGAATTTCGCTTTCGACGCTCACCATGCCCCATGAATTTGCGCGCGTGCTGCTCGCCGAGCAAATTTATCGCGCCTTCGCCATCCTGGCCGGTCACCCCTATCCGAAATAAGCCATCGGCCGGCGCCTCACCTTGACCTCACCGGCCCGGCGCGTGCATTCGTTCCGGGAATTGGGCTCCTATTCCTCGGTTGGGTCGGAGGCGGCCTATTGCTGCCGCATGAAGATATGCCCCTGAAACATTTTAAATAGGGGTTCGAGAAACCTAATCCCCCGGCCTTCCTTACCCGCCTATGGTTTTTCATACATCAAAAACTACTTGCTTTTTCGCTTAACATATGCTACCAATTACGATGGCCGTCTTTCCGCCAGAGAGGAGGACGGCGACACCGCAGGAGCCCGGCAAGCTTGAATGGCAGATTTCTAATCTACGGTACGGGGATTAGAATTGCCTCTATCTCATTGAAAACAATCATCCGAGCGTCGTCTAATATACGGTGAACCGCCCCGCGAGATATTATGTTGCGGCGGTTCCGCTTGTGGCAGCCCCCCGGCGGAATTATCCTTCGCACGCAATCCGAACGCGCGGCACGAGCAGCCCGGCGGTAAAGCTGGGCGCAAGGAGCGGGAATTGATTCCGAGATATACGCGGCCGGAAATGGGCCGCGTCTGGAGCGACGTAAACCGTTTTCAGAAATGGCTGGACGTGGAGTTAGCCGCCGCGGAAACGCTGGCCGAGGCGGGCATAGTGCCGCGCGAGGCCGCCGCTAAATTGCGTGCCCGGGCGCGCGTAGACGCGGCGCGCATCAACGAAATCGAGGCGAAGGTCTGCCACGACGTGATCGCCTTCACGATCGCGGTGCAGGAATCCGTAGCCGATCCAGAAGCCGCGCGTTGGCTGCATTATGGGCTCACGTCGAACGACGTGGTGGATACCGCCCAGGCGCTGCTGATCCGCGAGGCCTCGCAATTGATCGAAAAGCGGCTGGACGCCTTCGCGGACGTGCTGAAGCGCCGCGCCCGGGAATTCAAGGACGCGCCCGAAATCGGCCGCACGCACGGCGTTCACGCCGAGCCGATTACGTTCGGCTTGAAGGTGGCGAACTGGTACGCGGAAAATCGGCGTGATGCGGAGCGGTTCGCGGCCGCCGCGCGGCAGATTGCGGTCGGGAAAATTTCCGGTGCCGTGGGCACCTGCACGCATCTGGGTACGGATGCGGAGCGAAGAATTTGCGAGCGGCTCGGACTTGGAGTTGCGCCGATCACGTCGCAGGTGATCGAGCGCGACCGGCACGCGCAATATTGCGCGGCGTTGGCCATCGTCGCGGCGTCGCTCGAACGCATCGCGCAGGAAATCCGCCATCTGCAGCGCACAGAGGTGCGCGAGGCCGAGGAGCCATTCGGCGGCGAACAGCGCGGCAGTTCGGCGATGCCGCACAAGCGCAATCCGGTGGGATGCGAGCAGGTATGCGGGCTGGCGCGCGTGGTGCGGGCAAATTCGATAGCCGCGATGGAAAATATCGCACTATGGCACGAGCGCGACATTTCGCACAGCTCGGTCGAGCGCGTGATTCTGCCGGATTCGACCATTCTGGTGGATTACATGCTTCACCGCATGACGGAGATCGTCACCAACATGAAAGTGTTTCCGGCCCGGATGCTCCGCAACCTGAATTCGACGCAGGGGCTGGTTTTTTCGGGGCAGCTATTGCAGGACTTGGTCGAGCACGGCGCCCCGCGCGAGGATGCCTATAAATGGGTGCAGGGCCACGCGATGGCCGCCTGGGAATCGGAGTCGAGCTTCGAGGAGCGCGTCAAGGCCGACGCGAACATCCGCAAATTCCTGGACGATGCGGCTCTCGCCCATACGTTCGATTTGCGGCGGCAATTGCGCGAGGTGGACGCAATCTTTCATAGAGTGTTCGACGGAAAATGAGGCCGCGGGCTATTGGACGCGCTGGATGTAGCGGCCCTCGGAGGTGTCCACCTTCACTTTGTCGCCGTTTCCGACAAACGGAGGAACATTGATGACCAGGCCGGTCTCGAGCTTCGCGGGCTTCATCACGGCGCTCGCCGTAGCTTTCTGGATGCTCGGCTCGGTGTCGACAACGGCAAGATCCACAGTGTCCGGCAGCAGGACGCCAATGGGCTTATCGTCGTAATACTCGATTTTCACCGGCAGGTTGGGAATCAGGTAATCCTTCGTATCGCCGACGATGTCGTTCTGCAGCGGGAGCTGCTCGTAATTCTGGGTGTTCATGAAGTGGTGGCCCTCGCCATCGCTGTAGAGATACTCGAACTCCACCTCATCCACCACGACCTTCTCAATACTCTCCTCAGCGCGGAAGCGATAATCAATCATCGAGCCGCTGCGCAGGTTGCGCATGCGCGTCTGCATCGAGCCGCGCTTATTGCCCGGCGTCCGGTGGTCCACGCTGTAGACGACGTGCAGATCTCCTTCGTGCTTGATGATCATGCCGGGGCGCAAAAGGGTAGCCTTCATTATGCCTTCTCCTGGATTCTTCGATGGAGTATCCCGCAGAGGGACGCTTCAGCCGCGAGCCGCCCTGCGGCGGCCCCGCCCGGCGCACCGGATGCCAAAGCCGAACCGTAATTATAGCGACGCACGCGAGCAGCGGTCAAACCTGATCCGGAATGGCGCCGCCGGCTTTGGAAGGATAAGTAAGCGATTCTGACCCACCCTCACGATCTACGATAGAATGACGCGATGCGAGTTCGCGTGCTGTTTTTCGGGCAATTGCGCGAGATCGTGGGCGTTTCCGAGCAAGAGGCGGAGCTTTCCGAAGGATCGCGCGCCGAGGACCTCTTCGAACGTTACGGCCGGCAATTTCCGGCGTTGGCGGCCTTCCGCCGGTCGGCCGCCGTATCCATCAACCAGGAGTACGCCGGCTGGCGCGCGGCGCTCTCGAGCGGCGATGAAGTAGCCTTTCTGCCCCCGGTAAGCGGTGGACAACAAGCGGCTACATCCGAGGGCGACATCTTCCGGCTGACGCGCGAACCGATTCGCGTCGAAGAAATCACCCAAGCCGTGAGATCGCCAGGCTGCGGCGCGCTCGCTGTCTTTGACGGTTTTGTCCGCGACAATTTCAAAGGGCGGCGTACGCTGTATCTGGAGTACGAGGCTTACGAACCCATGGCTGTCGCCAAAATGCGAGAGATCGCGGCGACAATCCATGCGCGGTTTGCCGTGAGCCGCGTGGCCATCGTTCACCGATTGGGGCGGCTCGACATTGGCGAGACGAGCGTGCTGATCGCCGTGAGCGCGCCGCACCGCGCCGCCGCGCTAGACGCCTGCCGCTACGCGATCGACACGCTGAAGCGCGCCGTGCCGATCTGGAAAAAAGAGTTCTCCGCGGATGGCGCTGTGTGGGCCGAAGGCGATAACCCTTCGCAGGAAGCCATTTCTGGCGCTGACGAATCGTAAAACAGTGCCGAAAGAGGCTCCATTATCGCCAAGACGTGATTCCAGCGGCGCCGGTGGCCTTCCCCCGGGGAATAAGATTTTTCCGCTGAGGGGCATTTCGAGCCGCACCCCGCTCTGCGCCGCATGCGCTGCGCTCGCCGCGAGCGCCCTTCTGGGAGCAGCCCTCACGGCCGCCCCCCGACGGCCGGCATCGCAGAAAAATTCGGGCGCGATTCACGTCGAGACGAACTTGGTCGAGGTTCTCGCCAGCGTCACCGACGCGAACGGGCGTCCCGTGGCGGACCTGCCGCAGGATGCATTTCACCTGAGCGAAGATGGCGTGCCGCAGAAGATCGCGCGTTTCGAGGCGCAGACGGGGCAGCCGCTGGACTTGGTTTTAATGGTGGATGCGAGCATGAGCGAAACGCAGGAGCTGAAGGCGGAATCCGAGGCCGCGGCGCGGTTCATCCGAGAGGTGGTGCGCCCGGGCGACACGCTCGCCGTCTTCGAATTCTCGGATTCGGTGGTGCGACTTTCGCCGGCCACGGACAACGTACGCCAGCTGCAAAAAGACGTAATGAAGATCTCGCCCGGCACCGGAACGTGCCTATATGACGCTGTGTTGCTCGGCTCCGATGCGTTGCGTGCGCGGCCGCAGGGGAGGCGGCGCGCGATCGTGCTCGTCACCGATGCTGGGGAAACGACGAGCGATTCGACGTTCGACCAGGCGCGGCGCGAGGCGATTTCCTCGGGTGCGCTGCTCTATTCCATCATCCTGCGCGCCGTGGAAAACGAGAACGGCCGCAATACCGCCGGTGAGCACGCGCTCGACACGATCACGGACAGCGTGGGCGGCGCGCTCTTCACGATTTTCGATTTGAAGAAGCTTGATCTCACCTTCGGCTTGATTAACCGCGAGCTACGCACGCAATATTTGCTGGGCTATTATCCGAATCCGGTTCCTCCGCCTTCGAGCGACCGCCGCGTGCAACTCGATGTGCACGGCAATTACGTGGTTCGCTACCGCAAGGAGTATTTCACCGGGCCGAATGGCTCACCCTGAGGGCGGCGCACCAGCTACAATGAAGCGATCATGAACCCATTTTTGGATGTGGCGATGGAAGCTGCCGCCGAGGCGGGCGCGATGCTGCGCGAGGCCTGCGCGCGACCGAAGAATATCGCTTATAAAGGCGAAGTGGATTTGGTCACCGAATCGGATCGTCGCTCGGAAGAATTGATTGTGCGGCGGCTGCGCAGCCGCTTTCCGGATCACGCCATCGTGGCGGAGGAGGGCGGAGGGACGGAGGCTGCGAGCGCCCGCTATTGCTGGCATGTGGACCCGCTGGACGGGACGACGAATTTTGCTCATAGCTATCCATGCTTCGCCGTTTCCATCGGGCTGGCGGAAGCGGGCGAGCCGGTGGCGGGCGTGGTGCTCAATCCGATCAGCGGCGAGCTTTTCAGCGCTGCTCGAGGCGAAGGCGCGCGATTGAACGGCCGGGAGATTCGCGTCTCCAACATTGAAAAGCTCGCCACAAGCCTGGTGGCGACCGGCTTCCCCACTCGCCAGCGAGCCAGCAGCGCCAACATTCATTATTATTGGCAGTTCACGCTGCAATCGCACGGCGTGCGGCGCGACGGCTCGGCGGCGCTGGATTTATGCTCGGTGGCGTGCGGCCGATTCGAAGGCTTTTGGGAATTCGGCTTGAATTCGTGGGACACGGCCGCCGGCATGCTGATTGTGCGCGAGGCCGGCGGGATGGTGACCGATCTTCTGGGGCAGCCGTATAGCCCCGGCGGCGAGCACGTTCTCGCAACGAACGGGCGGGTCCACGGTGAAATGCAAGCCGTGGCCGGCGACATTATGAAGCGAGCCGCGACTGCCTCGCTGAAATTTTAGGTTTCCTCCTTGATCCGCTTCAGCTCCCTGCCTTGCGTTTGCGGTGAAGCTTGATGGCCGTCGAGCGCAGGGTTTCCGGGATGTTCTTATTCAGGGTTAGCTTGGCGAGATCGGTGGCAGTGAGCCGCGGGAATAGATGCAGGCTCACGTCGAGCGGCGTCTTGGGATTGTTCACCAAGTTTCGCACCACGGTGTAGTTCTTCATGAAGATGCGCGCCAGCGAAATCGCGCGCAGCACCTCGACGCTCAGACTGGTCATCGAGGCGAAGCTTTCGACTTCGCTATCCGAGAGGCGCGGGGATTGCAGCACGCAGCGCTGCACGAGTTTATTCGGGTCGCGGATGAGCAGCATGCGCTCGGAGCGGCCGCCCTTGAGCGCGAGCGTGAGCCGCTGGACGACATTCATGTGGGTCACCTTCTGCGTCAGCGTCTCGCGCTTCACGGGATCCGGCTCGATTTCCGCGGCAGCTTCTTCGATCTCCCTGATTGCCACGGCGCCCTTCTGCATTTCGACGAGCATATCGCGCTGCTCGGGGCTGGGGTTCTGGTTCTTGCAGACGGCGATCACCAATTCAGGATCGGAAACGAAGCGCTCGAGATTATCGAGCAGCGCCTGGATGCCCGCGGTGGTGAGGAAAGAAGCGACGCGCGCGACATATGCCGTGGGGCAGGCGGGATTTTTCGCCAGCGCGTCCGCTATGCCGGGCTTATCGCCGAGATAATCGGCGCAGTAGGCGAAAAGGCGCGGATCGGCCTGGGGATTTACGAGGGCCGACGCGAAGAATACGGGGGACTGGGTAAGCAGCGCGTTCTGCGCGCGCTCGGAGACGTCCGAATCCGAGTCCATCGAGAGGATGGCGAGCAATTCCGCGCGGTCCTCCGCGGCGATGGAGATCCCGCCCGAACACAGGGCGAGCTTTTGTTCAGGGCGGGCGCGGCCGGTGCGAATGGCTTCCTTCAATTCGGCGCTAATGGGCGCCTCCCGCAGCGGGGTGCCGATGGAAGCGATTCATCACGCGCGGGCCGTAGTGGCCGATCACGAGCCAGCCGCCGATCGCGAGAAGGACGGCGAGCGCCACGATAACGATTGCTCCGACGACGACGCGCCAGTTCCCTCGCGCTGAACCTGCGGACTTCGGGGCGACGTGGCCGCCGGAAAGGCGGCCCTGGCCTCGGCCCTGGATTTCCATATCGTATTCCGCGACGAGATCATCCTCGTTCATCCCCAGGAAGCGGGCTACGGAGCGAATGAATCCGCGGGTGAATGCCCCGCCGGGCAGTTCGTGCCACTGCTCGGCTTCGAGCGCGGTGAGGTAACGCGTGCTGATCCGCGTGGCCGCCGAGATTTCCTCGAGCGAAACGTCTCGCATCTCGCGTTCCCGCTTTAGATGATCGCCAAACGGTGTCGAAGGCATCCAGGACCCGAACCCAGGGAAAAATATAGGCGCGGCTTGGTGGCGTGTCAATCATCGGACACAGCGGCGCGGGGTCGGGAGTGGCGGGCACGACCGCGGGCCGAAGTGGCGGCACATAATATTCCGGCGCGTGGTTACCGTAGATTAGAACGAAATTTGTGGTGGAGGGAAAGGAGTTAAGCGCGTTTCTAATCCCCGTACCGTAGATTAGAAATCGCGGCGCAAGGCTGGCCGGGGCCCTATGGTGCATCACCTTCCTCCATTCTGGCGAAAGAATCGCCATCGTAATTGGTAGCACATGTTAAGCAGAAAAGCAAGTGTTTTAATGTATGGAAAACCATAGGGCGGGGGGCGATAGGCGGCAACGATTGACCGCGAGATGGTTCGCCGCGGGGCGGCAGGTTCGGTTCGCCATCTCGCGGACTAAGTGGTGCGGGATGGGGGGTCCGCTTCCGCGATGAAATCGGCCGCTACGGCGCGGCACGCCCGCCCGCGCATGCTACGGCGGGCCCGGGGACGATTTCACTTACGTCATTGGGTGCGTAAACTTGATTGCAGGCGGAGAAAACGCTTCATTATAATGCGCTAGTTGCCTTGCCAATCCTGCGTGGGCGCGAAACGGGCCTGAAATCGAAATGCGAAGAGCTACCGAACAAAAGCCGTTTGAGGGAGTGGAGCGGCGCCGGAGTGTGGGCGCGGACTTCGAAGCGAGCCAACCGAATGAAGTGAACGTGTTCCACGAACTGGGGAAGGCGCTCACCTCGTCACTGCAACTCGATCAAGTGCTGCGCACGATCATGGAAAAGATCAACGAGGTTCTGCGCCCGGACACCTGGTCGCTGCTGCTGATGGACACGGATAAGAACGAGCTCTATTTCCAGATCGCGACCGGAAAAGGCGCGGACGCGCTGCGCGACGTGCGGATCAAGGTGGGGCAAGGATTGGCCGGATGGGTGGCACAGACGGGCGAAGTGGTTGTGGTGCCGGACACGACGAAGGATTCGCGCTTCTTCGCGCAGGTGGACGAAAAGACGAAGATGGAGACGCGCTCGATTGTGGCCGTCCCGGTACGTTTCCGCGAGCAATGCCTGGGCGTGATCGAGCTGATCAATTGCATCGGGTCAGAGGGCTTCAGCCATCGCGACCTGGCGCTGCTGGAGGCGCTGGCCGATTACGCGGCGATTGCGATTGAAAACGCGCGGCACGTGCAGCGCATACACGAGCTGACCATCACGGACGATTGCACGACGCTCTACAACGCGCGGCACCTGCACTTCATGCTGGATACGGAGATCTACCGCTCGCACCGCTACGCCTTCGAATTCTCGCTGATTTTTATTGACCTGGACCATTTCAAGAACATCAACGACACGCATGGGCACCTGGTCGGCTCGAAGCTGCTCTCGCAGATCGGATCGGCGATCAAGGAGAAGTGCCGGCTGATTGATCTCGCTTTTCGGTACGGGGGCGATGAATTCGTGATCCTGCTGCCGCAGACCTCGAAGGAAAATGCGCTGGGGGTAGCGCGCCGGCTGCACAAGCTGATCCGCGAGACGCCGTGGCTGAATGAAGAAGGGCTGGGCGTGAAGATCACGGCGAGCGTGGGCGTCGCTTCCTATCCCACCGATTCGCGCACCAAGGCTGAGCTTCTGCATCTGGCGGACGAGGCGATGTATCTCGTCAAGAACACGAGCCGCGATAGCGTGGCTGCCGCGGGCCTGGGGATGCTTCCGATGCAGCAGTAGGTTCCGTCAACAGATGCGAAGAACGGGTAGCGCAGCGCGCGCGCGGGGTTTTTTTTGGCGACGGCGGCGAGGCTAGGCCGGCCCCGGCTTCTTGGACAGGATTTCGGCGACCGAGTCCAGGATGTGCGCCCAGCCCCATTCGGTCTGGCGGCCCATCTCATCGCCGGGCACATTCGAACGCCGCAACGTGACTTCTGTTTCTTTGCCGCGTGCTTCAAACGCGACCTTCACGATTGACTCAACGCCCTTGGTCCCTTCGGCATCCACGTATCCTCTAACGCGATGCGTTTCACCCCCCTGCGATTTGTACGCCATGAAGAGGCGCGCCTATACTGGCTCGAATGGCGGAGGATGAGGAGTGCGGAACCGGGAAGCGGCGCGGTATGCGCGATGGGCGGGGCTGGCGGCGCTGGTGGTGGCGCTGATTGCGGCGGGGACGTACATCGAGCGGTCGGTGCGGCAGGGGCGCGCGCGGCGTGCGGAGGCGGCGGTGATTCCGCCGGCCGTGGAGCAACAATCCTCGCGTTTTTCGCTGCGCAGCGGGGAAAAGGGACGGACGATTTTCGAGATTCAGGCGTCGCACGCGACGCGGTTTAAGGGGACGCAGCGGGCGGTGCTGGAAGACGTGGTGATCGCGATCCACGGGCGCGACCTGCGCCGCGACGACAGGATCGAAACGCAGCAGTGCAGCTACGATCCGCCGTCTGGCGCCGTGCGGTGCGAAGGGCCGGTGCGGATCAGCCTGCGGCCGGCGATGGCGACGACCCCGGCCAAGGGTGCGAAGGGGGGGTACGGGATAAAAGGGACAAGAGGGGCGCGGGCGGGCGCGGCGAGCGCGAAGCCGCTGGAGATCGAAACGAGCAATCTTTATTTTGACGCGAAGACGGGCGACGCTTCGACGCCTTCCGCGGTCGCGTTCAGCTTTCCGCAGGGGAAGGGGCGCGGCACGGGCGTGAACTATAGCGCGGCGACTGCGACGCTGCGCGTGGAACACGGCGTGACCTTCGACGTTGCGCCTTCGCCGCGCACGGGCGGGTTGCCGATTGGGGCGAGCGGGAGCGCGCTGGAAATGCGGCGCGATAACCGGACGATAGAACTCGACGGGCCGGCGGTGGTGCGGCAGGGCGGGCGGGAGCTGACGGCGGGGAAGATTACGGTGGAACTGGATTCCGATTTTCACGCGCGCGGGGTGCGCGCGGAGGGAAGTCCGCGGATTCGCATGGACGAGCGCGGGAAATCGCTGACTGTTTCGGCCGGCGCGTTCGAGGGGCGATTGAGCGCCGAGGGATGGATTCAGGGCATCACGGCGGAGGGCGAAGTGGCCGGGACGCGGCGGAGCGCCGGCACAACGGAGCGCCTGAGCGCGTCACGCCTGGAGATTGCGATGGAGCCGCGCGGCAATATTGCGGAGGCGCTGACGGCGAGGGGAAGCGTGGTGGCCGCATCGAGCGGGCCGACCGGGTCGCGCACGCTGAGAACGGAAGGGTTGCGGATCGGGTTCGCGGCGCCGACGGAAGCGCCGGGGGAAGCATCGCGGGAAACGCCGAATGGCAGGACGCAGGCCGCGGAACAGGCGGCGAGCGGGATTGAATCCTCGCAGCAGATCGAGACGGCGGAGACGCTCGCGCCCGCTTCGATTGACGCATCGAGCGCGCGAAACGAGAACACGCACATTCGCGCGGACAAATTTGCGGCGCGGTTTGGGGCGTCGGGGCGGATGGAGCGCCTGCTGGGGCACGGCAACGTGGAAGTGCGGCGCGAAAACGGCAATCATCCGGCGCAGACGAGCACGGCGCCGGAGCTGGCTGCGACGTTTGCGAGGGATGGGCAGCTTGCGTCGCTGGAGGAAAGCGGGGGCGTTCGGCTGGAACAGGGCGACAGCGTTGCGACGGGGGCTCGGCTGACGTTTAAGGAAGCGCCGGGGGCGGAAGCGGCGGGATCGGGATCGTGGGAAGCTTCGGGCACGGCAACGCTGGAGGGCGCGCCGGTGCTGAGCGACGCGGAGAGCCGCACGACGGTGGGCGACCGGGTGACGATCCAGATGGCGGGGGAAAAGGCGGAGCAGATTCGCGCTACGGGCGGCGTGATCTCGACATTTCAGCCCACGGTTCAGTCTACAGTTGGGGCGGGGGCATCGGTGAAGCTCGGCTCGGGGGCGGCGCACGTGTTTGCCGATACGCTTTCGGGCTCGCCCGCCTCGGGGCACGCGATTTATGAGGGGCATGCGCGATTGTGGCAGGGAGACGCGGTGCTGGATGCCGAGCGGATCGAAATCTGGCGGGACGAAAAGAAGATGCAGGCGATGGGCGGGGTGGCCGCCGTGTTTCCGCAGACGCCGGGGCCGCTGAATGGGCTTCCCGGGCCGAGGGCGTCGAAGGGCGCGGCGCGGGCCGCGGGGCCGGCGGTGTGGCAGGTGCGCGCGCCTTCGATGACCTATTGGGGTGAACAGGGGCGGATTCACCTGGAAGGCGGGGTCACGGCGAAATCGCAGGAGAATTCGATGGAGGCACAGACGCTGGACGTGTTCCTGACGCCGGCTGGGGCGACGAAGGCGAAATCAGGACCCGGAGCGACTTCCCCTGGGGCGGAACAGCTTAGCCGGATCGTGGCGGATGGGGCGGTGATCGTGCGGCAAGGCGAACGGCGCGGGACGGCTGCGCGCGGCGAATACACCGCATCGGACGGGAAATTCGTGCTTTCGGGCGGGCAGCCCACGCTTGCGGACGGCGGCGGGAACACCGTGACGGGGCGTTCGTTGACCTTCTTTCTGACGGATGATACGATTTTGATTGATTCAAAAGAAGGTTCGCGCACGCTGACCAAGCACCGGGTTGAGAAATGAACCGGCATGTCGAAACTTCGAGCCGACGATCTGAGTAAGTCGTATCGCGGGCGCAGGGTCGTTGATCACGTCAGCTTGGAGATTCAACAGGGCGAAGTGGTTGGGCTGCTGGGGCCAAACGGCGCAGGCAAGACGACGACGTTCTACATCCTGGTCGGGCTGGCACGTCCGGACGCCGGCCGCGTGCGGCTGGATGACGAGGATATCACCGACCTTCCGATGTATCTTCGGGCCCGCAGCGGAATCAGCTACCTTCCCCAGGAACCTTCGGTCTTTCGGAAATTGACGGTCGAACAGAACTTGCTGGCGGTGCTCGAGACGCTGCCGCTCTCGCAGGAACAGCGGCGGGACCGAATCGAGGAGCTGCTGGCGCAGATGGGGCTCGAGGCGGTGCGGCATAGCCGCGCGCACGTGCTATCGGGCGGGGAGCGGCGTCGGCTGGAGATTGCGCGGTCGCTGGTGCTATCGCCGACGTTCATGCTGCTGGATGAACCGTTTGCCGGAATCGACCCGCTGACGGTGGAAGACATTCAGATGATTATTCAGAAGCTGCGAGAGGCGGGAATCGGCGTGTTGATTACGGATCATAACGTGAGGGATACGCTGGCGGTGACCAGCCGGGCGTATATCATCAATGACGGCAGAATCTTTCGTTCGGGGACGCCGGCCGAGCTTTCGATTGATGCGGAGGTCCGCCGCGTGTATCTCGGCGAAAGCTTTCGACTGCACTAAATTATGAATTGGCTCCAGCCCAAACTGCATCTACGTGTGGCCCAAAAGCAGATACTTACGCCTGGGCTGGTGCAGATGGTCAGCGTCCTGGCGCTGAACCGGCTGGAATTGAAGGAAATGATCAACCAGGAGATCATGGCGAATCCCGTGCTGGAGGAGCTGGCGGAGGAAGGAACGTCGGCCGAGAGTTACACGGACGAGGCGTTCCTTAAAAAAGAGACGGAGAAAGTGCCGGAAACGGAAGCGGCGAACCCGTTCGACGAATTCGATTTCGGATCGTTCTTCACGCAGTATCTGGATACTGGCGCCGAGCGGGCGGCCAGCAGCGAACACGAAGACATCGAAAAGCCCTCCTTCGAGAAATTCCTTTCGTCCACCAGCAGCCTGGCCGATTACCTGACGTGGCAGCTGAGCGTGGGAATCTGCACGGAGACGGTGCGAAAAATCGCCGAGGCGATCATCGGCAATCTGGATGAAAACGGATACCTGACGGCGACGCTCGAGGAGATCGCGGAATCGGGCGGGTATTCGGCGGACGATATGGAAGAAGCGCTGACGATGGTGCAGGAGTTCGATCCGCCGGGAGTGGCCGCGCGAAATTTGCAGGAATGCCTGCTGCTGCAGCTGAAGATCATTGATCCGCAAAATACAGTGGCGCAGCAGATCATCGCCGATCACTTGAAGCTGCTGCAGAATAATCAGCTGAAAGAAGTGGCGCGTGCGCTGAATCGGCCGGTGGAGCTGGTGAAGCGCGCGGTGGACGTGATTAAGCGGCTTGATCCGAAGCCGGGCGCGCGGTACAACAAGGCCGAGCCGCGACTGGTGGAACCGGACGTGCAGTTTCGCAAGTCCGAGGGCGAATGGCAGGTCTTCATGAACGACGACGACGTGCCGCAACTCCGGCTGAATCCGACGTATAAGCGACTGCTTTCGCGCGATGCGGCGGATCGCGACGTCCGCAATTACGTGAAGGAACGGTTCACGGCCGCGATCCAACTGATGAAAAATATCGAGCAGCGGAAGCACACGATTTTGCGCGTGTGCCAGTCTATTCTGCGCCGCCAGGGCGATTTTCTGGATTATGGTCCCGACCACCTGAGGCCGATGATGATCAAGGAAGTGGCGGAAGAGGTTGGCGTGCATCCTTCGACCGTGAGCCGCGCGGTGGCGAATAAGTACGTCCACACGCCGCGAGGGGTGCTGGAGCTGCGCAGCTTCTTTTCCGAATCGGTGAACGGGCCGCAGGGAAGCGAAATGTCGCTGCTTTCGTTGAAGCGCCGCGTGAAGCAGATGATCGAAGAGGAAAACACGGCGCATCCCCTGACCGACGAACAGATCACGAAAAAATTGAGCGAGGAAGGCATTCAGGTGACTCGCCGCACGGTGGCGAAATATCGCGAGGATTTGCGCATCCCGAGCACCCATCGGCGCCGGGTGAAAGGCTAGCGGCGCCGCCGTGACCCCCGCACACGGCAAGCCCAGGCCGCGGCAGATCGTGATCCTCACCGGCCTTTCCGGCTCCGGAAAGGGTTCGGTGCTGAAGACCTTCGAGGACCTCGGCTTTTATTGCGTGGATAACCTGCCCGTTGCGTTGATCCCGAGCTTCAGCGAGCTTTATGCGGAGAGCAACGGCGAAATCGAGCGCGCCGCGCTGCTGGTGGACGCGCGCGAAGGCGAGCAGATCGAAAATCTGCCTCGCATGTATCGCCGGCTCCGCGCGAATTATCCCGCCACGCTTGTGTTCATCGAAGCCAGCGACGAAGCGCTGCTTCGCCGCTTCAGCGAGACGCGCCGGCCGCATCCGATGGGGCGCGACTATTCGATCGCCGAGGGCATCGCCGAAGAACGCCGGCGCATGGCGGGGGTGCGGCGGCTGGCCGACGTGGTGATTGATACCACGCGGTTCAACGTGCACGAGCTGCGGCAATTCATCGTGCGGCGCTTCGAAAATCCGGGCAGCCGGCCGCTGCTCGTCTCCGTGGTGAGCTTCGGATTCCGATACGGCATTCCCGCGGACGCCGATCTTGTGTTCGACGTGCGGTTCCTGCCGAATCCGCACTTTATCCCGCGGCTGCGGCCCTTCAGCGGAAAGGACCGGCGCGTGGCGCGTTATATCCGATCGTTTCCGCAGACCGGCGAATTTTTGCGGCGCATCGAAAGCCTGCTCGGCTATCTGATCCCGCTGTACATTCGCGAGGGGAAAAGCTATCTCACCGTGGCGTTTGGCTGCACGGGCGGGCGGCATCGGTCGGTCGCGCTGGCCGAAACCGTGGGGCGCTCGTTGCAGAAGCGAGGATATCCGGCGAAGGTCGTGCACCGCGATATTGACAAGGCGCCTTCGTGACGTCGCGACATTGGGCGCCCGGCGCGATGGAATTTGCGATGGAAATTTAGACGAATGGAACGCATCTCACGCATCGAGCATGGTCCGGAGCTGCGGCGCCTGCTCGGATACGTCCGCCCGTATTCCCTGCTGCTAATCGCCGGCATCCTGCTGATGGGCTTCATGGCGCTTGCCGATGGGCTGATCGCGCTTTCGATCCGGCCGGCCGTGGACGTGGTGCTCAACCCGGGAATTTCCATCAAGGAACTTAAGCTCTTCACGATTCCCTGGAATCATCACGACGTCTACCTGAACGCGTTCGTTCCGCCGCGGGTGCACTACGTGTGGTCCGTATTCGCGATCGCGCTGCTGCTGATTTTCCTCGGCAAAGGCATCGCCGAATTTTTTGGCAGCACGCTGATTCAATACGTCGGCCTCTCGGGCGTCACCGATCTGCGCAACGAGGCTTATGCCAAGGTGGTGCAGCAGCCCGTAGGCTTCCTGCAGAAAAATCCCGTGGGCCGCGTGATGTCCGCCGTGGTGACCGATATCGAGCAGACGCGGGCCGCATTTTCCGATTATCTGGCGGATTTTTTCCGCCAGGTATTCACGCTCGTCGCGTTCGTGCTCGTCCTGCTGGTGATCAATTGGAAGATGGCTCTTGGCTCGGCGATCCTGATTCCGGTGGTGGTGTGGCCGGTAAGCAAGCTCGCGCGGCGGATCCGCAAGTCCACGGAGAAGAGCCGCACACGGCTCGCTGATTTGAGCCAGATTCTCGAAGAAACTGTGAGCGGCAATCGCGTGGTGAAGGCCTTCGGGATGGAAGGCTTCGAAATTCGCAAGTTCCGCGAGGCTGCCCGGAGTCTCTTGCGCGAAAATATGCGCTGGATCCGCGCGTTCGCCGGCACCTCGCCGCTGATGGACCTGCTTGGCGCCGCCGTGATTTGCATGATCCTCTTCTACGCGCGCAATCAGATTGGGCATCACGAGATGACCCAAGGCGCGTTCTTTGCCTTCATCTATGCGCTCTTCAGCGCTTATCAGCCAGTGAAACGGCTGGGCGGGCTTTATCAATATTTTCATCAAGCCTTGGGCGTGACGGCGAAGGTCTTCACGTTCGTGGATACGCCGGAAGAAAACCTGGAAGCCCGCGACGCGCAGGTGCTGCCGCGCTTCTCGAGAGAAATTGAATTCGATGACGCGAGTTTCGCCTATGAGGGCGGGCCGCCCATCTTGAAGCGCGTGGACCTGCGAGTGCCGGCCGGGGCAGTGGTGGCGATTGTGGGCTCAAGCGGGGCGGGCAAGACGACGCTCGTCAACCTGCTGCCGCGCTTTTACACAGCCACGGCCGGCGCGCTGCGGATTGACGGCGTGGACGTGCGCGACGTGACGCTGCGCTCGCTGCGCGAGCAGATGGCCATCGTCACGCAGGAAACAATTCTCTTCAACGATAGCGTTTGGAATAATCTGTGCTACGGCCGCCCCGATATGCCGGAGGCGCAGGTGATCGCCGCCGCCCAGGCCGCGCTGGCGCACGACTTCATCGTGAAATTGCCGCAAGGCTATCACACCCTGATCGGCGACCGCGGCCAGCGCCTATCGGGCGGCCAGCGCCAGCGGCTCGCCATTGCCCGCGCGCTGCTGAAGAATGCGCCGATCCTGATCCTCGACGAGGCGACCTCCGAGCTCGACTCCGAATCCGAGATGCTGGTGCAGAGCGCCCTCAACAATCTGATGGCGGGCCGCACCGTGTTCGTAATCGCCCACCGGCTTTCCACGATTCGCCGCGCGGATGTGATCGCCGTCCTCGCCGGCGGCACAATCCGCGAACGCGGCACGCACGAAGAGCTGCTGGCCGGCGCCGGCCTATACGCCCGGCTCTACAACATGCAATTCCGCGATGCCGAGCCCGCTTCGCGCGCAGCCGATCCTGTGTGACAATGTCCCGCGCCGGAGCACAATCCATCGCCATGACGCTGCCCCAAACCGCCGCCGGATTGAAGTCCATGACCGGATACGCGGAGGCTCGCGCGGTGGAAAATGGCTGGAGCCTGCGCATCACGATTCGCAGCGTGAATCACCGCTTCCTCGATCTGCATATCCGCGTGCCGGAGGGCTTCGAGCCTTTCGAGCCGCGCATTCGCCAGCACATCCGCGAACGCATTCGGCGCGGCCATTTGGACGTGACGCTCTATCGGGAGTTGGCGGGGGCGGCGGCCGTGGGCGTGAATCGCGAGGTCGCCGCGGCCTACCTGCAAGCCGTGAATTCATTGCGCCAGGAATTCAAAATCGAAGCAGAGCCTGATCTTGCCGCGCTGCTGCGGCTTCCGGGCGTGATTGGGGCGGCCGCGGCCCTGGGCGAAAGCCTGAGCCATCTCGAACCCGTGCTGGCGCGCTGCCTTGGGGAATCCCTGGACCGCCTGGAACAAATGCGCGCCCATGAAGCCGGCGCGCTGCGCAAGGAAATGTCCGGCCGATTGACGGAGATCTGCCGCTACGCCGCGGAAATCCAGCCACTGGCCGAACGCGCGCGCCCCGCCTTCGCGGCGCGATTGGAATCGCGCCTGCGCGATCTGCTGGGCGAATCGCCGCTCGATCCCGCTCGCCTGGCACAGGAAGCCGCGATCGCCGCGGAGCGCGCCGATGTCTCCGAGGAACTCACGCGATTGGCAAGCCACGCGCAGCAATTCGAGTCGCTGCTCGCGGGCGCCTCCGACGCCGGCAAAAAGCTCGATTTTCTGCTTCAGGAAATGCAGCGCGAGGCGAATACGCTGCTCTCGAAAACGCCGGGCAGCGGCGCCGCCGGGCTGGAGATCACGCGTCTCGCGCTCGAAATCAAATCGGAGATCGAAAAATTGCGCGAGCAGGTGCAGAACATCGAATGAGCGCCCCGGAGCCGCTGGTTCTGATCGTCTCCGGGCCCTCGGGTTCCGGCAAATCCACTCTGGTGCGAAAAATTCTGGAGCTGCCAGGCACCATGCTGTCTGTTTCGTGCACCACGCGCCTGCCCCGCGCGACGGAAAGCGACGGCAAGTGGTACAATTTTGTTTCCGAAGCCCAATTTCAGGAGATGGTCGAGCGCGGCGATTTCCTGGAATACGCGCAGGTGTTTGGCAAGCACTGGTACGGAACCACGAAGCGCGCGTTCCAGGAAGCACAGGCGCTCGGAAAAGACCTGGTCCTTGAAATTGATGTGCAGGGGGCGCTGCAGGTGAAGCGCAAGCTACCCGGCGCGATTGCCGTGTTCGTCCTGCCGCCTTCCCGCGCGGACCTCGAGCGCCGCATTCGCGCCCGCGGGCAGGATTCGGAGGATGAGATTTGCCGGCGGCTGGAACGCGCGCGCCAGGAAATGCTGAGTTACAGCAGCTATGATTTCGCCGTAATCAATGATGATCTCGATCGCGCCGGCCGCGAAATACAGGCGGTTGCGCTCGGCTCGCGCTGCCGCGTGGCGCGCAACGATAACCGCATTCTCGATATCTTGAAATCCTTTGGAGGCTGACGCACCATGACCGTTTCCAGGCAGGCCCCGGATAGCCAGTTCGCTTACGTGGTCGTCGTCGCGCGCCGCGCCCGCCAACTCATGATGGGCGGACGCTCTCTGGTCGAAAACCCCAGGTCGCGCAAGATCACCCGCATCGCGGAGGAAGAGCTGCAGCAGGGCATGCTCGAATTTCAATTGCCCGAGCTCTTGGATGAAGCAGAGGACGGCAAGCGGCGCAAGGCTTGACGCGCCGGATCCCATGAAAATCGCTCTCGGCGTCACCGGCGGAGTAGCGGCGTACAAGGCGGCGGAGCTCGTGCGCCGCTTGCAGCAGGAGCGCCTGGATATCCAGGTAGTGATGACGCGCGCCGCCCGCGAATTCATTACTCCCCTCACTTTCGCCGCGCTGACCGGCAAGAAAGTGATCACCGAAATGTTTGCCGCGGAAACTTCCGCGGCCGCCAACGTGGAAAGCGCCATCGAGCACATTGCCGTGGCGCAACGGATTGACCTGCTGCTCGTCGCCCCAGCCACGGCGGACGTGATCGCGAAGTTTGCCCAAGGCATCGCCGATGATTTTCTCTCCACGCTATATCTCGCCACGAAGGCGCCGGTTGCGCTCGCGCCGGCGATGAACGTGAATATGTGGGAGCATGTGGCGACGCGAGAAAATATCGCGCGGTTGCGCGAGCGCGGCGTTCACATCATCGAACCCGACGAAGGCTATCTTGCCTGCGGGATGACGGGCGCCGGCCGGCTGGCCGCCACGGAGACGATCGCTCGGCGAGCGTGCGAAATTCTGGGATTGCGCCGCGATCTGGAAGGCCTCACCGTGCTCGTCACCGCCGGCCCAACGTGCGAGGATCTCGATCCGGTGCGTTACCTGACGAATCGCTCCTCCGGAAAAATGGGCTATGCGCTGGCCGAAGCCGCCCTGCGCCGCGGGGCGCGTGCGATTCTGGTGAGCGGGCCCACGGACCTGCGCGCCCCCGAAGCGGCTGATTGGGTTCCCGTCCGCTCGACCGAGGAAATGCGCGCGGCGGTGCTCGAACGCGCTGCCGGGGCCGATATCGTGGTGATGGCCGCCGCGGTGGCGGACTATCGCCCGGTCGCGACGCACGACACGAAGTTGAAGCGCGGCGATTCGAATCACTTCACGCTCGAACTGGAACCCACTCCCGATATTCTCGCCGATCTCGGGCGCACGCCCGACCGGCGCGTCCTGGTGGGCTTTGCCGCGGAAACGGATCACGTGGCCGAAAATGCCCGCGCCAAGCTGGCGCGCAAGGGCGCGGACATGATCGTATCGAATGACGTGACGCAGCCCGGCGCCGGCTTCGACGCGGAGACGAACATCGTGACGCTCTTCGTTCGCAACGGGCGCGAGCTTTCGTTGCCGCAAATGTCCAAATTCGACGTGGCGAATCGCATTCTCGACCATGCGCTGGAAATCCGCGAGGGGAAAGCGAAAGCGCAATGAGCGGCGCCGCACCATCGCAACCGGACCAAATCTCCATCCGCCGCGCCGTTGCTGCTGACGTAGCGGCATGTGCCCCGATCTGCTTCGAAGCATTTCGCCAGATCGCGGAGCGTCACAATTTTCCGCTGGAGATACCTGTACCGGAAATACCGGCGGCGATGCTCTCCATGATGTTTTCGCATCCGGGATTTTTTTGCGTGGTCGCCGAACAAAACGGAACGATCCTGGGCAGCAATTGCCTTGATGAGCGCAGCGTGATTGCGGGAGTCGGTCCCATCACCGTCAGCCCTTCCGAACAGAATCGCTCCATTGGCCGCCGGCTGATGCGCGCCGTGATGGACCGCGCCTCCGAGCGCGGTTGCCCGGGCGTGCGCCTGGTGCAAGCGGGCTATAACACTCGCTCGCTTTCGCTCTACGCGAAGCTGGGATTTGCCGTCCGTGAGCCGCTGGCCTGCATGCTGGGCCCCGCAATCAGGCAATCCATTTCCGGGTTTCATGTGCGCCGCGCGGACATTGCAGACGTGGAAGCCTGCAGCGCGCTCGCCCGGCGCGTACACGGCCACAATCGCGAAGGCGAATTGCGCGATGCCATCGCACAGGGCAGCGCGGTGCTGGTGGAATCTCGCGGACGCATCACGGGATATGCTTCTTCGGTGGCTTTCTTCGGGCACGCCGTGGCCGAAACGAATGACGATCTAGAAGCTATTCTCGCCGCCGCGCCGGAGATTCCCCGTCCGGGCATTCTGGTACCTACGCGCAACGCCAGTCTGGTTCGGTGGTGCCTTGAGCACGGATTGCGCGTCATTACCCCGATGAACTTGATGGCCTTCGGCCTGTACAATGAACCGGCGGGCGCTTTCCTGCCTTCCATTACCTTTTGAGGATGATCTTGGACCCAGCGAAGATAGAACGAGTGGAACCCTGGCTGCGTTTCGCGGACGAACTCGGGCTGGGCCCATATTTCCGCAACCGCGCTGACCGCACTGAGCAGGCATCGGGCGGCGCGGGTCAATCTGCGTTCGCGGTTAGCGAGCCGCCTGTTCCGCCGATTATAGAGGCAGCGTCCGCGAAATCATCCCAGCCTGGAAAGTCCGCAGCCGCGCCGCCTGCGATCAACAGCCCTGCGATCAATAGCAAAGTGCAGCCGGGCTCCGCGCGATCGCCGCTGCCAGCCGCGCCCGCCGCATCGGGATCGTCTCTTTTCGAAGCCTTCGCGCGAATCGAGAGCGACACTATCGAGCGCATCCGCGCCGATATCGGGCCGGATTGCAGGCGCTGCAAGCTGCACAAGGCGCGAACGAAAATCGTCTTCGGCGTGGGCAATCCGAAGGCGCAACTCGTTTTCGTCGGCGAAGGCCCGGGGCATGACGAGGACGTGCAAGGCGAGCCCTTCGTCGGCCGCGCGGGCAAGCTGCTGACGCAGATGATCGAAGCGATGAGCCTGCGCCGCGAAGATGTGTACATCTGCAACGTGGTGAAATGCCGGCCGCCGGAAAATCGCCTGCCCGAAAAGGACGAAATCGCCACCTGCTCGCCTTATCTTCTCCGCCAATTGGACGCCATTCAGCCGCGCGTGATCTGCTGCCTGGGCGCCTGTGCCGCGCAATCCTTGCTGCAGACCGCGCAAGGCATCTCGCGTTTTCGCGGCGAGTGGTTCGATTGGCGCGGATCGAAGCTGATCGCTACGTATCATCCCGCCTATTTGCTGCGAAATCCGCCGGCGAAAGCCGAGGTCTGGAAGGATCTGCAAAAAGTAATGGCTCTGCTCGGCCTCGAGCCGCGCCGCCGCTGAGTTCGATCCGCGAATGGGCATCCTTCTCGGACTGATCGCCGCGCTGTGCTGGGGCGTCTCCGACTTCGCCGCGCGATTTGCGGCGCGCCGCGTGGGCGCTTACCGCGCGCTCTTCATCATGCAGGCGGTCGGATTCCTGCTGCTCACCGGCTTTCTCGAATCGGCTGGCGGAATCACCCGCAGCGTCGCTCCCGGGGCGCGCCCGTGGCTTCTTGCGGGCGCCATCGGCGTGCTGAATGTTTTTGCTTCGCTCGCGCTTTATCGCTCCTTCGCGATCGGCACGATGAGCATCGTCGCGCCCATTTCATCGAGCTATCCGGCGATTACCGTCGCGCTTTCCATTCTGAGCGGGGAGCGCCTACAAGCCTTCCGCGCCGCTGGACTCGGCGCCACGTTCATCGGCGTGATTCTCGCTGCGATGTCCTTCGCGCCGCGATCGCACGCTTCGGGCGATTCGGCGGCTGGCGTGCCAGCAGCGCATCTCTCGAGCGGCGTGGGTTTGGCGATTGTTTCGGCGTGCGGCTTCGGCGTGATGTTCTGGTTTTTGGGATTTCACGTCATGCCGCTCATGGGGAGCGCAGTTTCGGTATGGGTTCTGCGTCTGACGGGCTTCGGCGTGCTCGCTTTGGCGGCTTGGCCCGCGCGGCAAAGCGTGCGCCTGCCGCGCGGCTCGGTGTGGTGGATTCTTCTGCTGATCGGCGTGGCCGATACGAGCGCCTTCGTCGCGAATAATGCCGGCCTTCAGCTTGGCTCGGTGTCCGTGGTCAGCGTGCTCGCGTCGCTCTATGGCGCCGTCACGGTGCTTCTCTCTTGGATCTTCTTGCGCGAACGCCTGGGGCGCTCTCAGTGGCTCGGAATTGCCCTCATCTTTGCGGGCGTCGTGCTCGTCAGCATTTAGCTGCCGCGAAATCGCGGCTACGGAAATCCCGCAGGAGAGTTGCCGCATCAAACTATAGTCCGGCCAGAACGGTGACCTTGCTTCCCAGCGTGCGCGTGACGCGAAAGGCCGAATCTGTCGTCATCGCGGCACGAAATCCTTAAAATCTCTCCGAGGAGGAGATCCTGATGCTGCGCAAAGTGGCACTACTGTTGGGGCTGTGCTTGGCGTTCTCGGTTGCGGCAAACGCGCAATTGCTCGGCGGCGACCAGGTGGAGGTTTTTGGCGGCTATTCCTACATGCGGCTGCGCACCTCACCCGGCGCCAACATGAATGGCTGGGAGCTCTCCGGAAATTACAAGTTCATGAACTGGATTGGAGGCGTGGTGGATCTGGACGGGACGTACGGTTCGGGCGCCTCGGTGCACAGCTTTCTTTTCGGGCCGCAGATATCGTTTCCCGCGCGGATTTCTCCGTTCGCGCACGTGCTCTTTGGCGGCGCGCATTTCAGCTCGGGGCCGGTGCATGACACGTCGTTTGCCGTCGGGGTCGGCGTAGGCATTGATGCGCGCATCGTCCCGGGCATCGCTTGGCGCGTGATCGAGGGCGATTACGTGCCCACGCACTTCTTCGGGCAAACGCAAAATAACGGCCGGCTGGCGACGGGCATCGTTCTTCGCTTCTGAGTTGCCTTCGGCACCGCACGCAACGCGATTTCGTTGGCGGGGCGATCTCATCAGCAGATCGCCCTCGCGATTTCCATCCTGCCTATTCCAGCGTGAAAGTCACGGTGATGTACGTTTCCACTTCGACCGGCTCGCCGCTCAGCAGCGTGGGCTTGTAGCGCCATTGGCGGACGGCGTCCATCGCGCCTCGGCTAATGCGCGCGGGCCTGCTCGAATGAGGCGGGGTCGGCAGAGGCATTCCGCGCCCGTGGCGCGGCGGGTTCCCGCGGCGATTCGCAGCGATCAGGCGGCGCGTTCGAAGATGCCGGCGGCGCCCATTCCGCCGCCGATGCACATGGTGACCATGCCGTAGCGGGCGTTGCGGCGCGCGAGTTCGCGCAGGATGGTGGCGGTGAGTTTCGCTCCGGTGCATCCGAGCGGATGGCCGAGGGCGACGGCGCCGCCATTCACATTCACCCGGGCGGGATCGAGGCCCGCAACTTTGATCACGCTTAGGGCCTGCGCGGCAAAGGCTTCGTTCAGCTCGATCACGTCGATTTGATCGAGCGTGAGTCCGGCAAGCCGCAGCGCCTTCGGGATAGCGAAGACGGGGCCGATGCCCATTTCCTCGGGGGGGCAGCCCGCGGTGGCAAAGGCGACGAAGCGCGCCAGCGGCTTCAGGCCCAGGGCGCGCGCGCGCTCGTCGCTCATCACCACCGCGGCCGCCGCGCCGTCGCTCATCTGCGAGCTATTGCCCGCGGTGACGGTGCCGCGCGCGTGGAATACAGGCTTGAGCTTCGCGAGCGCCTCGAGCGAGGTATCGGCGCGCGGACCTTCGTCTGTGTCAAACGTGACTTCGACGGTCTTTGGACGCATGCCGTTCGATGAACCATTCGCAGTTGCTTCGAGCGCGGTGTAGCTGATCTTCACCGGGGCAATCTCGTCCTTGAACTTGTCTTCGCGGATTGCGGCGAGCGCCTTTTGGTGGCTCGCGAGCGAAAACCGATCGGCTTGCTCGCGCGTGATCGAATGCTTGCGCGCCAGATTTTCCGCGGTGAGACCCATGCTCAGGTACGTATCCGGCGCATGGTCCATCAGCCATGGGTTCGGCGCGACCTTGTTGCCGCCCATTGGGACCATGCTCATGGACTCGGTGCCGCCGGCGATGATGACTTCTCCCTGGCCGGCCATGATGCGCTGTGCGGCGAGGGCGATGGCTTGCAGGCCGGAGGAGCAAAAGCGATTGATCGTCATCGCGGAGGTTTCGACCGGTAAGCCGGCGCGCAGAGAGGCGATCCGCGCTACGTTGGCGCCTTGCTCGGCTTCGGGGATGGCGCAGCCGAGGATCACGTCCTCGACTTCCTTGGGATCGAGGCCCTTGGCGCGGGACAGCGCTTCCTGAATGACGATGGCCGCGAGGTCATCGGGACGCGTGGAGCGCAGCGTGCCCTTCGGGGCCTTGCCGACGGCGGTTCGCACCGAACTGACGATCACTGCTTCGCGCATTTCGCTCCTCCTTGCCCCCAGGATAAGGGAGGGCACAAGCCAAGGTAATTGGATGCCAGAGCGGGGCGAAAGGCAAGCATCGGAAAGTGTGGTTTACCGTATATTAGAACGGGATTTGCGGTGCAGGCAAAGGGGTTAAGGCCATTTCTAATCCCCGTACCGTAGATTAGAAATTCGCGGCCGCCAGGGTTTAGGGGCAAATAGCCGGTGGGCCGGCCGCCTGACTGCGCTTCCCGGACCATCCGCCGCCTCCCTTTCCTGGCGGGAAAACCGCCATCGTAATTTGTAGCATAAGTTAACGAGAAAGTCAATGGGAATCGGTGAGTCAGAGCTTGGAGGCAGGTGAGGCGGAGGAAGCATAGGAGGCAGAGGAGAAAAGCGGCGTGGATTCGGAGATCGGGGCCTTCCGGGGGCACGGGATCGGATTATCGCTATTCGTGGCGGAGTGCCGTAAGGGGGTCTACGCGCATGGCGCGGCGGGCGGGGATGTAGCATGCGAGCAGGGCGACGATGATTAGGGATATGCAGGCGCTGAAGAAGGTGATGGGGTCGGTGGCTTTGATGCTTTGAATATAGATCAGTACCTGGAGGAAGCGGGCGAAGGCCCAGGCGCCGCCCAGGCCGAGGACGATGCCGGCGAGGGCGGGGCGCGCGCCCTGGCTGACGATCATCCGCATTACGTTCTCGGGCTGCGCGCCGAGGGCCATGCGGACTCCGATTTCGTGGGTCCGCTGGACGACAGAATAGGCGATGACGCCATAGATGCCGATGGCGGCGAGCAGAAGGCCAAGCGCGCCGAAGGAGCCGAGGAGGATGGCGCGGGAGCGCGGATTCGTGGTGGCGCGGGCGATTTCCTGGTCCACGGTGGTGATTTCGATATTGGGATCGTTCTTCCAAATGGGATCGCGGCCCTGGATGGCGCCGATGATGGCGCGAATGGCGGGAATGACCAGCATGGGGTCCTTCTCGGTGCGAAGGATGGGCGCGACGATGCCGGCGCGGGGGCGCTGGTAATAGTCTAAATACACCGTGGGAAAGATTGGAATCATGGGGGCCGTTGGAAAGCGGGAGTCCGCAACTTCGCCGATGATTTGAACGGTCTGGGTGTCCGTGGGTTTGTACGGATTCCGGCCTTGAGATAAGGTGATCGTCTTTCCGACGGGATTCGCGTCGCCGAAATACCGGGTAGCGAGGGTTTCGTTGATGATGGCTACGAGGGGAGAGTCCGGCCGATCATCGGCAGTGAAATCGCGGCCGAATTTGAACGGAACACCCAAAGTTGCGAAGTAGTTAGGGGTGGGGCTCCGTATCCACAGGCGCGGAGGCGGGCGTAAATTCTGGTCGGGCACGCCCTGGATGTGAAGCGACGACCAGGCATCGCCACTGGTGTCGCCAGCGGCGGATTCGATGCCGGGGAGGGCGCTGAGGCGTTCGAGTAGGCTGCGCGAAAATTGGGGTGCGTCAATCGGGGGGCCATAGAAGCGGAAGGGGAAACCGAAGGTGAGCAGATGATCGGTGCGAAAGCCGATGTTGGCGGTGGCGACCAGACCGAAGCTGCGCGCGCCCAGGCCGGCGCTGAAGACGAGAACGAAGGCGAGCGCGATTTCGGCGGCAATGAGTGCATCGCGGAACCAGCGGCCGGCGCGAGAGGCGAGTGCGCCGGAGGAACGCGAACCTCCCTCCTTCATGACTTCATTTGGATCCTGGCGCGAGACCATAAGGGCGGGCACGAGGCCGAAGAGAATGGCGGCGAAAACCGAAATCGCAAGTGTGAACCAGAGGGCTAAAGGGTCAATGCGAAGCTCGGCGAGGCGGGGGGTATCGGGCGGGAGAAGATGGCGCAGGGCGCCCGTGGCGGAAAACGCGAGCAGAAAACCTGCCGTGCCGCCGGCGAGCGAGAGCAAAAGGCATTCAGCGAGCAATTGGCGGACGATGCGCAAGCGCGTGGCCCCCAGGGTGGCGCGCACGGCCATTTCCGGGCGGCGGGCCCATCCGCGCGATAGGAAAAGATTGGCGAGATTGGCGCAGGCGATGAGGAGGACGAAGGCGGAGATGGCCAGCAGAACCGAGAGGAGCACCTGGGCGTGGGAGACGACTTCTTGCTTTAGCGGCTTGGCCCAGTAGCGCATGTTCTTGTACGTCTCTGGATCGGATTTATCCAGATGCGAGGAAATGATTCCCATCTCGGCGTTGACGTCGTCGAGGGTGAAGCCGGGGCGGATGCGGGCGACGGCGGTCCAGCTGCCAAAACGAATCGCGAGGTCCTCTGGGAAAATCGGCCTGGGCAGCCAGATCTGAGTTACGGAGTCTTTGGGCTCGCCAAAGCTGGTCTGGGGAAAGTCGAATTTCGGGGGCATGACGCCGACAACTTTGTAGGAAACGACAGCAGGGGGACGGCCCATCAGCAGCTTGATGCTGCGCCCGACCATTTGGGGATCGGAGCCGAACCTATCGCGCCACAGGGAATAACCGAGGATGACGGCGTGCTCGTTGCCGGGTTGCATCTCCGAGGATAGAAACCATCGGCCGAGAAGCGGCTGGATGCCGAGCAGGGGCATGAAATCGGCCGTGATCAGGTGAAGGCTTATGTGCTGCGGCGCGCCATCGCCGATCAGCGTGGTGCCCCAATCGCCGCTGTGAAGGGCGATCGGGTATAGGGTGCGGCTTTCCGCGCGGATGCGGAGAAAGTCGGCCGGGGGGCAGCCGCCGGTGTCCGTGGCCTGGAGGTCCACGAGCTGGGAGGAATCCGGGTACGGCAGGGCCTTCAAGACGATGCAATCGAGGGCGGAGAAGATGGCGGTGTCGGCGCCGATGCCGAGGGCCAGGGTGAGGATGGCGACGGCGGTGAAGCCGGGGGATTTGCGGAGCATGCGGAGGCCGAAGCGAACGTCCTGGGCGAAGGCGTGAAGCCAGGCGAGGCCGCGGGATTCGCGGCAGGCTTCCTTTGCACTGTCCACGGCGCCGAATTCCAGGCGGGCGCGGCGGCGGGCCTCGGCGGGCGAAAGGCCGTCGCGCACGAGATCGGCGGCGCGGGCTTCGAGATGGAAGCGAAGCTCGGCGTCCATTTCGGAATCGAGGCGCGAGGGATGGAGCACGGCGCCGAGCCAGGAGCGGCAGCGCGCGAAGAACGTCATACTTCCTCGGGAGTGGCGCCGAGGATGGAAGCGATCACGCCGGCCATGCTGTTCCATTTTTCGGTTTCCTGGCGGAGGCGGCGCTTGCCCGCGGGCGTGAGGCGATAGTATTTCGCCTTGCGATTGTTTTCCGATTCGCCCCAGGTGCTGGCGATCCAGCCCTGATGCTCGAGGCGATAGAGCGCCGGATAGAGCGAGCCTTGCAGGATTTCGAGGCGGTCTTTCGAGATCTGCTGGATGCGGAGGAGGACTCCGTAGCCGTGAAGCGGGCCGAGCGAGACGGCCTTCAGAATGAGCATGTCGAGCGTGCCTTGCAGAAGATCAAGCGGTTTGGCCATGGCGTGCGGCTGCCCTTTCGTTATGCCTAGATACGCTAGGAATGTAAGCGGGGTGACCTAGGTTGTCAAGGGGTTCGCAGGGCTTCAAGAGCCCACGAGGCAATACGCTGTGCTTGCCGGCTGCGCTGAGATTCTTCGCCGATCCTCATCGGACGGGCTCGGAATGACGCGCGAGGGTAATCGCGCCGCGGAGTTATTTGCTGGCGACCGGCTAAAGGTGGAAGCCGATGGTTACGTGGGTCTGAATGGCGATGGGTTCGCCATCCAGCTTCGAGGGCTCGTATTTCCAGCGGCGGACGGCGTCGAGCGCGGCCTGGCGCAGGAGTGCCGGGCCGGAGATGACGTTCGCGCTGCTCACTTTGCCGTCTTTGCCGATGAGGATGTCCATGACCACGTCTCCTTCGACCCGCGAGGACTTGGCTCCGATCGGATAGACGGGAATAACGCGGCTGATCACGCGCGGTTCCCTCACCTGGCCGCCGACGCGAACGGGCCCGCTGGGCACGGGCATCGGCGGAGGCGCTGCGTTGGTGGACGAAAGGATGCCGGAGAATGCCGCCCCGGAGGGCCCGCCGGAGATTTGCGGGGCGGCCAGAGGCGGAGGCGCTTGGCCGGCGTTCGCCGCGCGATTCACGGTGCGCGGGTGCGCATTCAGCTTCGTGCTCAGCACGCCGGAGGCAAAGGCGGAGGCGGGTTGCGGCGGCGCAGCGGCTGGTTCGCTGATGTGCGCGGGCTCTCTACGGCGAGCGGGCTGCGCGTCATCTGTTTTAGCAATTTCGGGGGTCTTCGCTGTTTCGGAGACCTTCGCGACTGAGGGCTCTTCGGCGCGCGCGCGGACCACGGCTGAGGGCTTGAGCGGGGCGTTGGAGCCGGCTTCGGCCGGGGACGTTGCCCCGGGCAGGCCCGCCACGGCAGGCGAGTTTGCGCTGGGCGTGCCAGCGGCGCTCGTTACCGCGGCATTCGACAGGGTAGCGGCCGGCTTTGCCGGTATCATCCGGAAGTAGATCGCCGCGCCGCCGAGGGCAGCGCAGGCGACGGCGATGCCTGCAAGGAGCAGCCAATTCCGCGAGCGGCTTAGGGCCGGGGCAGAGGTTCGCGATTCAGTTCCTTCGCTCGCGGCGGTCCGCAATTGCGTGGCTCCGCCGGAGAACGAGCCGAAGATGGAAGGGCTCTCGAGGCGGGCGGGCGCGTCCGCGAAATCCAACGAACGCGATGCGGAAGCATCGGAAATTGCGGCTGGGGCGGAATGCCCGTCGCCGCGCAGGTCCTGTATGGAGACGGCCGGAACTCCGTGCGTCTCGGCGGGCAGGCTACCTGTGGACAGCTCGCCGAAGCCTCTGGACGCTGGCGGCGGCGTCACCTTGAGAGTGGTGGCCGCGGCCGGGGGCAGCACATCCTCGTGCGAACCGATGTGAGCAAAAGCGCCTTCCGGCTTCGGCCTTGGAATAGCCGGCGGAATGGAAGATGCCGGGGGAGCGACGGCCGGAGTGCGCGCGGGAGCCTTGGCTTCGGGGGCCGCGGGCCGCGAGTCCGCTGCGGGCGGGGCAATGGATTCAATTGCAGAGGCGGCCGGCTGATGCGGCTGGGGTACGGGCGCGCCGGCCGGCTGCGAATGGGTGCCGGCCGGGCCGTCCGAGGGGAAATAGACACCCCAATATCCGGGCTGGCGATGCGTGAACTCGACTTCGACATAGGCCTGGGAATTCGAAAAGGTGCGGACCTTAAGAATCCGGCAGATGGCGTCCTGCTTCGAGCGCAGGTTGGTGACCACGAGCATTTGCCCGGCCGCGACGGCGGTGGACATCTTGAGCACGCCGCCCCGCGGGAAGACGATCATGGTGGTCGTCTGCTCTTCGAAGGGCTCGGTGTGCGGCGTGATCTCGCGCACGACCTGGGTCACCTTCGAGCCATGCACCTTAATGGGGACCTCGAGCGAGAGGGCATCCGAACGGAGATGCGTACTGGCGGGGCGAACGGCCGAGGCCGGAGTGGCCTGGCTCTCACCGGCTGAGATCGTTCCGTCCATGAGTTCCTTGGTTAGTGGCGCCATCGTGTGAATTTACCGGCGTCAGCCGGCCCCCTTAATTTGAGCGGTACCAATATGGAAAGGCAATTTTCGTGGGCAGGAAGTAGTGGGAACAATAGTACGTTCGTACCGGCGCAGAAACAGTGTGCGAAAGCGGAACGAAGAACTCTAGCGATGAGGGTGAGCGGCGCGCGGGAAGGCGCGCCGCCCGGGAAAGCTAGAACTGCCTGGAGATGGTTCCGGTCATCACGCGAGAGCCATCGGTCTCGAGCAGCAAGGCCGTATTAGCGTCAATGACGTAGTACGAGAGGCTGAAGGTGGCGGATGGC
>DATNDJ010000035.1:0-10070 GCA_035553255.1 Candidatus Acidiferrales bacterium
TTTACGCTCGCTCACGCCGCCTCCTATTTCCCGCGGATTGCAGCTCACCGCCGCCAAAATGGTCTCGCCGCCGGCCAAACGCCGCCGATGGTAGCACGACTCCGCCTTGCGCGGACGTCAAGCCCGGCGCAGCCAAGCCGAAGCACCCTTAGCTTTTGCATTCCTCTGCCCCGAACGCCGGTGTATAACGTACGTACCCCGTGAATTCGCCCGCTAATTTCGACAATCTTGTCCCGATGGGGCACTGGGAGGCCTTTAAATGCGGAAATTGAGGTGCGTAATTCGCCGAACCATATTTATCTTCCCGGTCATTTTGGCAGCCGCCGCACTAGCCGCACCCGCGCGCGCGCAATCCCCCGTGGGAGGAGTCCAGCCGAGCACCGGTGCGCCGCTCGTCGCCGGCCGCTTGCCCAGCATTCTTCAGGGCGTGAATTTCCAGCAGCGATTGGGCGCCCAGGTGCCCCTCGACGCCACCTTCACCGACGAGAGCGGAAACCCGGTCGTGCTCCGCTCCTATTTCGAAAAAAGGCCCGTCGTCCTGATTCTCGCCTACTATCGCTGCCCCATGCTCTGCAGCGAAGTCCTCCATGGCGCCACCTCGGCCTTCAAGAAGCTGAGCTTCCGCATCGGACAGCAGTTCAACGTCCTTACCGTGAGCATTGACCCCCGGGAAACACCCGCCCTCGCGCGAAGCACGCAGAGCACCTACATCGAGCAATACGGCGACCCCTCCGCCGCCGCGCATTGGCATTTCTTGACCGGAAAGAAATCGCAGATTGACGCCCTTGCGGACGCCGTCGGCTTCCATTACAAGTACATCCCGCAAATTGACCAGTACGCCCACGCTGCCGGCATCACGGTGCTCACGCCCGCCGGTAAAGTGGCCCAATATTTTTACGGAATCCAGTTTGCGCCGGAAAATCTGCGTCTCGCCCTGGTGCAATCCTCGCACGAAAAAATCGGTTCCTTCGTGGATCAGGTCCTGCTCTACTGCTGCACCTACGATCCCGCAACCGGCAGCTATCACGCCATCATTTCCCGCACGCTCCAGGTTGCGGGCGGCCTCACGATCCTGGTGGTCGGTGGCGGGATCTTCCTCCTCCTTTGGTGGGACGCAAAGCACCGCAATCGCCCCGGCCCCGCGTAGGGCCAGTACGCTGCGCCCGCCGCACCCGCCGCTGATTTCTATTGACTTTCATCATGTACTATGCTATAAAAGGTGGCATCCAATAACAATTGGATAGCAGGTGGGGGCGAACCGGGCGTTCTCCGGCCCGCTCGAAGGCGCTGAAGGTGTGTCTGGGAATTGAATGTAGCACCTTGAGAGGGAGGAAGGCCAAGCGGCGATGCAACACATTCTAATCTACGGTACGGGGATTAGAAACCGACCTAACCCTTTTCCCTGCAACGCAAATTCCGTTCTAATCTACGGTAAACCGCCCCGCGCCAGATTATGTTCCCGCCTTCATCAGCGCCAGAAACTGGCCGAAAAGGTACCGCGCGTCGTGCGGCCCCGGCGAGGCTTCCGGATGATACTGCACGCTGAAAAGCGGCATCGTACGGTGCCGCATCCCTTCGTTGGTGTGATCGTTCAGGTTCACGTGAGTGATTTCCACCTCGCTCGACGGCAGCGATTCCGGGTCCACGCAAAAGCCATGGTTCTGGGAGGTGATTTCGATCTTTTCGGTGAGCAAATTTTTCACCGGATGGTTCGCCCCATGATGCCCGAACTTCAGCTTGAACGTCCGCCCGCCCAGCGCCAGCCCGCACAACTGGTGCCCCAGGCAGATCCCGAAGAGCGGCACCCGCCCCAGCAGCTTGCGAATATTCGCGATGGCATAAGTGACCGGCTCGGGGTCGCCCGGCCCATTCGAGAGGAACACGCCCTGCGGCTTCATCGCCAGCACGTCTTCGGCGGAAGTGCCCGCCGGAACCACGGTCACGTCGCAGCCATGATCCACCAGCAACCGCAGAATGTTCTGCTTAATGCCAAAATCATAGGCGACCACTTTATAGCGCTCAGGCTCATTCCCGGCCCGGGCAGCACCCCGGCCGCGCTTCCCTTCGCGCTTCGGCGCCCCGCTCCCGGTTGCCGCTGCGGCGGCCGTCGCGTTCGCCCCGGCAGCAGCAGCGGTCGCAATCGGCGCGGCAAGATCAATCGAGCCGCGGCTCCAGGTATATATATTCGGCGCCGTTACGCGGCCGGCCAGTTCCAGCCCGGCCATGCTGGGCAGGGCGAGCGCTTCGGCAATAAGCTGCTCGGCGGGCGTGCCGTCGGTCGCTACCACGCCGCGCAACGCGCCAAATTGCCGCAAGTGGCGGACAAGGGCCCGCGTATCGAGCCCCCAGATCACAGGCACGCCCTGCGAAGCGAGATACTCCTGCGCCGTTTCGCTCGAGCGCCAGTTCGAAGCGATGGCCGAAAATTCGCGCACCACCAGCGCCTCGATATAGGATTTCGGCGACTCCTCATCGTCCAGATTCGCGCCCACGTTGCCGATGTGCGGATAGGTAAGGCACACGATCTGCCCCGCGTAGCTCGGATCGGTGAAGACTTCCTGATAGCCCGTGAGGCTCGTATTGAAGACGACTTCCCCGCCGCGGCGCGTGCGAGCGCCGGCCGCCCGGCCGTTAAAGACCCTTCCGTCCTCGAGCGCCAGAATCGCGCCTGCCGCCTCCGAGCGCGCGGTCGTGTCGTTCAATGTGCCGTTCAGTGTGTCCTCCGCGAGGCTGCCCCGCCCTTATTTGGAAGCCGCGCTGACCACGGGCGGCGCGGTCAGCGAGCCGAAATGGTCCATGGGCCAATAGGCGAAGACGGCCTTGCCGTAAATATAGCTGCGCGGCACGGGGCCGAACATGCGCGAATCGTTCGAACTGTCGCGATGATCGCCCATCACGAAATAGGAATTCGGCGGAATTCGCTGCGGGCTGAAGTTCGAGTCGTCCAGAAATCCGGGCGGCACGAATTCCTCGCCCAGCATTCGCCCGTCAATGTAAATGCGCCCGTCGCGGATCGAAAGCGTCTCGCCGGGCAGGCCGATCACGCGCTTGATGAAGGATTTCGAGCGGTCGCGCGGGTACCAGAAGACCACCACGTCGCCGCGCTCAATCGGCTCGAAGTGATACACGAACTTGTTGATGAAGATCCGTTCCTGGTCGCTCAGGAAGGGATTCATGCTCGTGCCTTCCACCTTCACCGGTTGATAGAGAAAAATGATGATTCCGAGCGCCAGGCCCAGGGCAATCGCCAGGTCGCGGCTCCAGCCCCGCAGCTCGCGCCGCAACTGAGGATCGGGCGATGGCGCGCCGCCGGGCGCGGGTGCATTCGAGGAAGACTGAGAGCTATCCGGCATCTTCGAAAAAATATTATATACCAGCGCGGCGGGCAAGACGAACCCGCCTGCCGCGCCGCCGCGGCAACTCAACGCGCCAGCGGCTCCAGGGCGAACGAGAGGATCGCAAGCGCCGCGGTCACCGCCGTCTCCGTGCGCAGGATATTTTCGCCCAGCGACGCTTCCGCAAAACCGCCCGCCCGTCCGGCGGCCAATTCCTCGTCCGTCCAGCCGCCTTCCGGGCCAATGGCAATCGCCGCCTCGGGATTTGCCGCGCGACCCAGCGCATCGCGCAGCGGCGCCGCGCCAGGGCGTTCAGAGAGCAGGATTTTTAGCCCGGCATCTTCGGCTGCAAAGGCCGCGGCTGGCGCAACCGCGGCACGAATCCGGGGAATGCGCAGCCGCCGCGATTGCTGCGCCGATTCCAGCAAAATCTTCCGCCAGCGCTCGAGGCGCTTCTCCGCCGCCGCAAGCAGCGGCTTATCGCTGCGCGCCGCCGTCAGCGGAACGATTTCCGCAACGCCCAATTCCGTGGCCTTTTCGAGCGCCCATTCGAAGCGGTCGAATTTCACAAGCGCAAGCAGCAGCCGAATGCGCGCGCGGCCTTCGCGGGCTTCCACCGGTTCAACCAGCGCGAATTCCACGCGATCATCGCCGCGCTTCGGCAGCTCGACGCGTTCAATCCGCGCGAGCCACACCCGGCTGCCATCGCTCAGTTCGCAGAGCTGGCCCGGCTCGGCGCGCAGCACCCGGCCCAGGTGCGCGGCCGAATCGCCGGTCAGCACAGCGCGATCAGCATTGAATTGTTCAACGAAAAAGCGGCGTCGCACGGAGAGCGATTCTATCGCGAATGCGGGAAAGAAAATCGGTCAGGCGCAGGCTTCAATCGCTGCCGCCGGCTCGGCTCTTGTTTTGCAAGGCGCGGTCGCCCAGTTCCAGCCAGCGGTAGACGGCCTTAAGGCCGTCCTCCACGCGGAGAACGTGCGGCTCGTGGTCCCGCTCAAGGATCTCCGGCGAGATCTCCAGCCCGAGACGATAGCGTGCCTTTCGAGGCTTGCGGTTGCGCGGCATCGGGAATCAGGAGATACATTGGCTCCGGCGCGCTATATGTTGGATACCCAACGTACTGTATTCGCCGTAAGGATATGCCTTATATCGGCCCGCCAAGTCCCGGCACGTACAGGTTCTCACCTGGAAACCGCAGGCCGAAAGCGCCGCGCCGGACCGCCGGAGCGCCCATACAATTCGAGAGAAGGCCATCGCCGGGGAAGGCGCCCTGGCGGCAATTCTGGAAATTCCGAGGAAACAGCATGGGAATACGTGCTACCGATGACCGTCCACCGGCAACTTCCGCCGCTGCCTCTGCGGAGGCCCTGCGCGGCCCGGCGCAGCCCCCATCCAAACCCGAAGATCGCGAGCTCGAGCGAAAGCGCGAGGAGCAAACCGCGCTCGAAGGCGAACTCGCCGAGCGCGAACTGCGCGCGGCCAATTTGCGCGCGGAGCTTGGCGCCTTCGAGCGCCAGTATTTGCATCAAGTCGGCTTGCGCTACGCGGAGCTGGACGAGCTGAAGGCGCAAATCGCCGAGAAATTGGCGCGCGAGCAGCCCCGCAACGAACGCGCACAGGAAGCGGCACGCGCCGCGCGCGCCCGCGCGGGCGAAACGCAATCCACGGCGGGCGAAAAATCCGCCGAGGCGCCACGCTCCTTCCAGTCGTCGCCCGAAATGAAGCAGCTCTATCGCGACGTCGCCCGAAAAATTCATCCCGACCTCACCTCGGACCGCGACGACCGCACGCGACGCCAGCAACTCATGGCCGAAGCGAATGAGGCCTACGAGCGGAACGACCCGGCTCGGCTCGCGAATATCCTCGAACAATACGAGAGCAGCCCCGAAGCCGTGCAGGGCGAAGGGCCGGGCGCGGAACTGATCCGCGTGATCCGGCGCATCAGCCAGGCGCGCGGCCGCCTTTCGGAAATCGAAGCGGAGTTGCAGGATCTGCTGCGCTCCGATCTGTGCCAGTTGAAATCTCGCGTCGACGAGGCGGAAAGGGATGGGCGCGACGTGCTGCAAGAAATGGTGGCCAAGGTGGAAGAGCAGATCGCGCAAGCCACGCGGCGATTGACCGATTCGCCGGGCGGGGTGGTATGACGGAAGCCCGCCAAAATCCCGCAGCGCCCTCGCGCGGCGCGCAAAATCCCGGCGGGACCGAATTGATTCACGCCGGAGGCCAGGCGCTCGCGGTGCGGTCGGCGGCGCTGGTCCGCCGCGGCCTGCGCGACCTGGCGCGCGACTCGAATTGGCTGGTAAAGAAGATTTTCAGCGGCTGGTCGCCGCAATTGGCCGTATCGTCGGGAGGCGACGTCTGCGCCATTTCGCCGCTGGACCGGCAGGGCGCGCGCCGCATGGTGCTCTACGATGCCGAGTGGGGCGCGCAGCAGATGGCACTGACGGTGCCCAGCGAAATTTCGAGCGCCCCGGAAAAATCGCGCGCCGCATTCGCGTGGCATCCCGCCGCACACCGACTGATCGCCGCATGGGACGCGTGGCGGCCGGAGCTGCATGCCTTCGACTTGCAAGGGAAAATGTTTCTCGGCGGCTTTGGGACGTTCGCGAAATTTCCGGAGTCTCTCGCTTGGTCCGAAAGCGGGAAATATCTGGCGGCAACGTTGCCCGCTGCAAACGGCGCTTCGCTGCGGCTCTGGGATTGGTCGCGCGAAGGCGCGCGGCTGCCCGCCGCCCCGCTCGCCGAAATCGGCACGCCCGCGAAGATCGAGTCGGAGGCCAACGGCGAAGGATTCGGCGAGGAAGGCTGCTTTCGCGGTTATGGCCGCGCGGCATTCAGCCCGGACGAGCGGATGATCGCCAGCGTGGTGCAAATCGAGGGCGAGTGGGCGGACGATCTGCTGCTGCTCGCCGAGCTTCCAGACTTGCGCAAGCAGGCGCTCTTCCCCGCCCAGGGGCACATCACCTCGCTAACATGGACGCCGGACAGCCGCGAAATCATCTATTGCGCGGCGGGACAGGCGTACCGATTGGCCGCCGCGCTCCGCCGCCCGGGGACGCTTCCCTTCGGCGCGGAACTGGTGGCGTGCCATCCGCACTTGCCGCTCTGCGTCTGCTTCAGTTCATGGCTGAAGAATTCCGCCAAAGGCTCGCTGTTCCTGGTGGATTTGAGGCGCTGCACACCCAGCGACGAGTGCCCCGCGGAAGGTGTTGCGGACCTGCGATGGAGCGCCGATGGGGCAAAGGCCTACGCCGTCGCGCAGAACGGGCTGGCTTATATTTACGAATCCCCGCTGCTCTGACCTACCGTCAATTTTGCCGAGGGTCGCGTTCGCGCACCGTCAAAAAGAGGCCGGCAAGGCCCAGCAGGAGGACACATCCCTCGAGTTCAACCGACACGCCGTGGAGACGGTCGAATTTCGCACGCAGCGGATTTTGAACCGAGGTGGCGGCCACCGAACCCATATCCGTGCGGAGCGTATCCATGCGAGGAATCACGCCGCGCTGCAAAATGAGCGTTAGGGCGAGCATCACCCACACGCAGATCGCCGCCGGCCGAACCAGCGACCTGAGCGAGCGCCCCCAGCCAACCGCCGCCGCCAGAAAAATCAGCGCCGCGGCGACGCCGATCTGATGCAGCAGCCCGAGCGTCACGCCGACGAATGCCCCAGCAAGGTCCTGGCTCGGCAAGCTGAGAAAGGCGGTGGGCGCGAGCACGAACGCGAAATAGATCAGCGCGCCAAGCCAGACGCCCAGCGCGAGGACCTGCAGAAACCGCAGAATGGTCTTCATCGAGCAGCTCCGATCCAACCGGCCCTACCGCCCGCACAAGACTCCGTATTCGTATCAGATTCAGAGGGCCACGTAAACAGAAGAAGGTTCGCCCGCGCGAGCGACACAAACTGAACCATTTACCAAATGCGCCGCACGCCGTAGCTATCGAAGAGACGATCGCCACTGATGATCGGGAGATCTTCGGCTTGGGCTTGAGCAATCAGCATCCGGTCGAATGGGTCCTTATGGGCGCCGCCGAGCAAACCCGCGCGAACAGCATGGGCCGCCGAAATCGGTAATTCGGCAAAGCCCTCTTGTTCGAGTTCGCCCTGAAAATCGGCGAGGAGAGGGCCGGCTGCGAGCCTGCCGGAACGAGCCTTGCTTGCAATTTCCCATGCGGAGACGGCGGAAACCAGAATGGTCGCGTCCTGATTCTGAATCGCGAGGCGTGCACGCCTGGACAGCTTCGGGCTTCCTTCAGCCCACCAGAGCAGAACGTGCGTATCGAGCAAGATCCTCACCCGATGCCCCATCGCGCCAGTTCCGCCCGCGACACGGGTTTAAAGAATGCCTTGGGCACGCGAATGCGCCCCTTGAGCCTGCCGGGAAGCCTCTTCTTTCGGTTGCCGGCCAGCGGAACAAGCCTCGCCACGGGCTGCTTTCCGCGAGCGATCACCACGTCGCCACCTTCGCACGCCTCGGAAATAAGGCGCGAGAGATTGGTTTTCGCCTGATGCACGGTATACATGGTTAGCTAAGAATATTAGCTAAGCACTTCCCCGTCAAGCCTCAGGAGCGGAGCACTGGCCCGGCGCACAACCGCGCGCCGGCAATTCCGCTGGCGTTCGGGGTTGAGCACAGCGGCGGCTGAACGCGCTGCACGGAAGCGCGGATGATGGCAAAATGGAATTGGGGGCATGGTGGGCGACCAAGGACTTGAACCTTGGACCTCTCCCGTGTGAGGGGAACGCTCTAACCAACTGAGCTAGTCGCCCGAATCGAAGAACAGGACAGCCGCAACCCGCATCGCACCCCGCGGACCGGCTCGCGGCACACATTTCTTGTAACAAAAGGTCCGCCGAATTGCAAACCGTGACGAACGCCCCAGGCGCCGCCAGCAAGGAAATGCTGATCGAATTGCGGCGCGCCATTGCGCGCGTGGTGAAGGGGAAGGACGACGTCATCCAGCTGGCGCTAACCTCGCTGCTCGCGCGCGGCCATCTGCTGATCGAGGACGTGCCCGGCGTGGGCAAGACGACGCTGGCCCAGGCGCTGGCGCGTTCGCTGCGTTGCTCGTTTCAGAGGATTCAGTTCACTTCAGACATGCTGCCGGGCGACGTGATCGGCGTGAGCGTCTATAGCCCCGCCACGCGCGAATTCGAGTTCAAGCAGGGCCCGCTTTTCGCAAACGTCGTTGTGGCGGACGAAATCAACCGCACCACGCCCAAAACGCAATCCGCGCTTCTGGAAGCGATGAGCGAAGCGCAGGTGACGGTGGACAATCGCACGCACCCGCTGCCGAAGCCGTTCCTGGTGCTGGCCACGCAGAACCCTATTGAACATCATGGCACCTATCCCCTGCCGGAATCGCAGCTAGACCGCTTTCTGATGCGCATTCGCATGGGCTATCCATCGCGCGAAAGCGAGAAGGCGATCCTGCGCAACCATTCGGGCGCGCCCGACGAGCCGGAGGCCCCGGCAGTGTTGGACGCAGCCGCGGTGCTGGCGATGCAGGAGGCCGTGGCGCAGGTGAAGGTAGAGGAAAGCCTGCTCGATTACGCGCTCGAGATCGTGGAACGCACGCGCGAAGCAGCACAGCTCAGCCTCGGCGTCAGCCCGCGCGGCTCCGTGATGCTGCACCGGGCGGCGCAGGCGCGCGCGTTTCTGGAAGGCCGCGATTATTGCTTGCCGGACGATTTCAAGCGGCTGATCGTGCCCGTCTTCGCGCATCGCGTGGTGGTCAGTTCGCGGTACGTCTCAACGGCCCGGAAATCCGAGCAGGCGGAAACGATTCTTCGCGAGATTGTGGAGACGACGCGCGTTCCCATCTGACCGAACGGCGCGCGAATTTGAAATAAGGCTCACCTGAAGAGACTCCATTGGCGGAAAGCACGGCAGTAGCGAGGCAGCGGCGCGGGCTCGACCGGCCCGCATGGCGCAGCTTTGGAATTGCGATCGCAGCGCTTGCCGTCGCCCTGCTGCTCGCGCTTTTCTCCGCGGCCGTGGCGGAAGAAGGCCGCACCGGGACCGCCGGAATCACCGCGGCGTTTGCTCTGGTGCTGGCGGGCTGGGTGGGAGTAACCACTGTGCCGGCGCTCGCGCGGCGCAGCAGCCTGCGCTGGCTCGCCTACCAGGTGGATTATCGGCTGCCGCGCGCGGGCGTTGTGTACCTCGCGGCCGTATTCGTGCTGATCCTCGCCGCCGTGAACACGGGCAACAACCTGCTCTTCCTGGTGCTCGGCTGCCTGCTGGCTGGCATCCTGATCTCCGGCGTACTCTCGCGCGTGGTGCTCACCGGCATCGAGTTGCGCTTCGATCTGCCCGAACATATCTTCGCCGAACAGCCGGTGCTGGCGCAGATGGAGCTGCGCAACGAGAAGGAGATTTGGCCCTCGCTCTCGCTGAGCGTGGTGGCGGAAAAAAAGAATGGTGCGGCGGCAATTCTGCCCCGGCCGGTTTTCTTTCCGCACATTCCGCGGCGGAGCGCGGCGCGGCAGCGCGTCGAGACCGTCTTCCCGCGGCGCGGCGTATATCGCCAGGACGTGTTCGGAATTCGCACGCGTTTCCCTTTCGGCTTTCTGGAAAAAACGCGACGCGTCGAATCGAATATCGAAATCACCGTGTATCCGCGCATCGAGCCGGCCGAGCAGTTCTACGACGTGCTGCCGCTGCTAAGCGGTGAAATGGCCAGCTATTTTCGCGGACGGGGCCACGAGTTGCATTCGCTGCGGGATTACGT
>DATNDJ010000036.1:0-29385 GCA_035553255.1 Candidatus Acidiferrales bacterium
TTATACACGGGCACAAGGAAGAAGGCGCTGTAGTCCGCGCCGCGAGCATTGCCTTTCGCTTCGATTTCCCAATACATGGGCGGGTGATTGATCAGCGCCGTCGGCGGCTGATCCGCGGGCAAGCGAAATTCGGCGGGCACATCGCCGCCGGCGAGGCCGGTGAGGTGGTCGCGATCGAAAGTGAGCGCGTCCTTGTAACGCTCGTAGCAGACCACGCTCGTGGTGCGATCCCTGCCGGCGCCCGTGGTGACGTATTGTTCCTCGACGCAGCGCAGGGTGAGCGTCAGCGCGTCCAGCGCGGCGACGTGGCGCGGTGCGCGCAGCCGGACGTTCAGCGTTCCACCAAGAAAAAAAGGAAACGCTTCGTAGCTGAGATAGCTATTGCCGTAACGCAGAAGGTCCAAAAGCATCGCCGCCCAGCGGTACCAGAAAATCAGGCCAAACAATCCGAAAAGGGAAGTGCCGACCAGAAATACCCAGGCGCCATGCACGTTGAGCCCCACCCATCCGAAGGGGACGAGGAACGCCGTCCACATCATCGCCGCGAACAGGCGCCGCAACATCTCGTGAAACGCGGAGAAGGCGATGCCTTCGCGGCGCCACTGGTGGTCGGCAAGCCACGGCTCGCCGGGATCGTTCGCCAGTTGGCGGCGGTACGCGCGCCCGCGCGCCATGCCCGCGAGGCCATGCACGAAAAAGAAGAGACCGCCCAAAAAGAAGAGCGCCGCGAATCCGGCGGCGAACCACGCAGGCGTTTCCCGGCCTGGATGCGCAGGATGCCGCGCGATGAGTTCAATGAAAATGCCGGCCGCCATGAAGGGAAGGCCGAAAATTGCGGACTTCCAGCCCTCCATGGTCGTTGCGCTCTGGGTGGGATGATTATTGAGGGCGTGGAAGCCCTCGGGACTCGTTATCCCCAGCTTTAGCTCGATCTGCTTGGGGACCTCATGCTTTGGAACCTCGAGAGTTGCGGGCACGGGCTGGTCACCTCCCAGGATTCAAGGTGCCCGCGACAATCGCCGGCGGCAATGGGACTCGCGCGAAAAGGTAACGGCTGCGGCACGGCGGATCGAGCGAGGCCTGCCGTAGAGGTTGACTGATCGTATCGTTTTGCCTTGCGTCAGGCGGCGGAGGAGGATACGGCGCCTGCTTGGATCTGGCGCAGGGCCTCGCGAAGAGCGGAGGCCAGCTCTTCCTCGCTGACGTGGCTTTTGCGGAACTGGATGCGGACCTGAAACGCGCCATCTTCGGCGTGATATTCGAAGACGAAGGATTGCGGGCGCGGGGCGGATTCGGTCTCCTGCTTGCGCGCGCGGCGGGCGTCGTCGCGGGTCATACCGCCTTGCGCGATGCGCTGCACCAGCTCGTGCATCTTTTTTTCGGTGGGCTGGCGCGCCACTTGCAGCAGCAGCGATTTGGAACTGAGGCCGCCCTCGATGCAGGCCCTGCGCACCTCGTCCGGAATCAGGCGCAGCGACAGCGTTTCCGTCACCGAAGAGCGCGCGCGCCCGATTTTCCTCGCGATGTCGTCGTGCGTGTAATCGAACTGATCGGCCAGGCGCTGCAATCCGTCGGCTTCCTCGAAGGGAGTCAGGTCCTTGCGCTGCAAATTTTCGATCAGCGCGAGTTCGAGGGTTTCGGCGTCGTCCGCGATTTTTTCGATGCAGGGCAGTTCGTGCAGGCCCGCGGCCTTCGACGCGTGATAGCGCCGCTCGCCGGAGATGATGTAGTAGGTGTCCTCCCGCGGAATGTAACGAACGAGCAGCGGCTCGAGCACGCCCTTTTCGCGGATCGAATCGGAAAGCTCGCGCACGTCGCCGATATTCTTCCGCGGCTGATCCGGATTCGGACGAATCTTCTCAATCGGGATCATGCGCCCGACCGATGCGCCACTATAGCTCGTCAGGGTTTCGACGTAATGCGCGTCATGCCGCATCTTGAGAGTGACGGGCAACCCGATCCTCTTGGACACGTTGCAATACCTCCTGGGCAAGTTTCTTGTATTCTTCCGCGCCAGAACATTTCGGCGCATAACTGAAAACGGTTTCCTTGTAGGCCGGGCTTTCCTCGAGGCGGACGTTCTTGCTGATGCGCGTCTTAAAGAGCGCTTCGCCGAAGACGGCGCGAATCTGCTCGTGAGTGTCGCGCGAAATGTTGGTGCGCTTGTCGAAGAGCGTGATCACCACGCCGAGCACCTTCAAATCCGGGTTGGGACGCGCGCGAATGCGCGCGTAGGTTTCGAGCAGGTCGTCGGTGCCTTCGATCGCGAAGTAGGCGGCCTGAATGGGCACCAGAAGATGCGTCGAAGCGACCAGCGCGTTCACGGTGAGGATGCCGAGCGCCGGCGGCGTATCCATCACGATGAAATCGAAATCTTTCAGCACGGGCGCGAGCGCGTCCTTCAATTTGAAAGGCGCGTCGAATTGCCCGGCGAGCTGTTGCTCGAGCCGCGCCAGGGCCAGCCGTGCCGGCGCGACGAAGAGGTTTTCGTCTTTCGTGGGCCGGATGATCTTCGCCATTTCCACGGGGCGCTCGGCGAAGATGTCGAACATGGTGGATTGCAGATCGTTGGCCTCGAAGAACGCAATGGTGGCGTTCGACTGAGGATCGAGATCAATCAGCAGCGTTCTTCTTTTTTTCAGCGCGAGCGCCGCGGCAAGATTGATCGAGGTGGTGGTTTTTCCGACGCCGCCTTTTTGGTTTGCAACCGACAGGACGCAGGTCACAAGTCGCCCTCGCTCCCCCGCGCGGCAGGCGCGGGCCTATATATGGCCTCCCGCAGCCGCATTCCTACCACGAGTAGGCACACTCTACCTACTCTCTCTCGCTTCGCGCAAGCAAAAAATGCGCGCTGGCGATGTGCGGCCGCCGCGCAGCCGCATGCATGGCCGCGGCAGCGCAGAAGCTGCCGCAAGCGGCAGTAGCCACGGCCGGTGCGGCTTGCTAAAGTCGCAAGTCCGGCCCATGAGCGAGCAGATTACAGTCCCGCCTCCGCCCCCTTCGATCGCGCCCGCCAGCGCGGATCGAGCTCCCGTGGCGGCGTGGTGGCACACGGTTGTGTTCATCCTGATCTTTCTCGGGCTTGGCGCGCTCCAAGCATTCCAGCAGCCCAAAATGCAGCAGCTCCAGTTTCGCAGCCGCATGCCGCTCTACGCGAGCACCATCGCGCTCGATTTGATTCTGCTCGCCTACGTGTGGCTTGCGGGTCTGCTGCCGGCGCGCAAGCGGCTGCGCGACCTGATCGGCGGAAAGTGGGCGACGGCGGGGGATTTCGGGCGCGACGTGGCCATCGCCGCGATTTTCTGGGTGATCGTGCTGGTCGTGCTTGCCGGGGTGGCGCAACTGCTGGGCCACAACGTGACCGGCCCTGCCACGGTGAAAGCGCTGCTTCCGCAGGGCGCGGCGGAGATGGTCATGTGGCTCGTGATGTGCATCGCCGCGGGATTCGTGGAAGAAGTGCTTTTTCGCGGCTATCTCCAGCGGCAGTTTTTCGCGCTGACGGGAAATTACGCGGCGGCCATCGTGCTGCAAGCGCTGGTATTCGGCTCCGCGCATCTTTACCAGGGTGCGAAGAATGCGATCGCCATCACGATCTACGGCGCGCTTTTCGGCATCCTTGCCGTGAAGTCGAAAAGCCTGCGCCCGGGGATGATGCAGCACGCAGGCCAGGATTCGCTCGCGGGAATTGCCGGCGCGATCCTGCGGAATCACAAGCTGATTTGAGCGCGAGCGTCAGTGTCGCGCGGCTGCCTTACACGTCGAGCCCGATCAGCCGCATCAGTTCGAGCGCGTTGCTGCGCGCCACCACTCCATCGCGCAGCTTGTAATCGAAGCGCATCTTGCCCTGCTCGACGTAATCCTGAAAATGCCGGTTCCGCGCGCGCGGGCCAAGCGATTGCGTGATTTCGGTGAGCGCCAGGTCGTGCGTCGAGACGATGCCCATCGCGCCGCGCGCGAGCATCGCCGCGAGCAGACCCTCCGCGCCGGTGCGGCGATCCTTCGAGTTGGTGCCTTCGAGCAGCTCGTCGAATAAGAAGAGCAGCGGCTGCGGGCCGCGGGCGAGGTCGTACACCTGCCGGATGCGCAGAATCTCCGTGTAAAAATTCGAGCGGCCCTCCTGCAGCGAATCGGTGCTGCGAATGCGCGTGCCAAGCCGGAGCGGCGAAAGCCGCAGCGACGTGGCGCGCACGGGCGCGCCCGCCATCGCGAGCACGGCATTGATTCCCACCGTGCGCAGCAACGTGCTTTTGCCGGACATGTTCGAGCCGCTGATCAGCAGAAGCTGGCTCGCGCCATCCAGCCGCAACGAATTGCGCACGCATTGCGCGGCGGGGATCAGCGGATGCCCCATCTCTTCGGCGGCGAACAGCAGGCCGGAGCCGGCTGGCGCGATTTCAGGGAAGGGATCGCCAGGATGCTCGAAGGAATACCCGGCCAGCGAAAGCAGGGCTTCCATTTCGCCGGTGCTCTCGATCCATGCGCGAACGCTCGCGCCATGGCGGCGCCGCCACTGGTCCGCCGCCAGCACGGTTTGCACCGTGTAAAGGATCGGCAGCTCGAGCAGCTTCATCAGGTAGCCATGCCGGCCGTCCATCCAGTAGGCGATGCGCGCAAGGGCGGCGATTGCCTGCGACGCGGCAACGGGGCCGCTGCGAAGCGTTGCAGCCAGCGCGCGGAGCCGTTCGGAAGAAAAGGATTCGCGTTCAATCCGCGCCAGGATGCGCGCGAAGAGTTCGATCCCCTCGGCATTGGATTGCAGCGCGTCCGCCACGGCTGATGCCTTGCGATGCCAGCGGGAGAGGACGAGCGCTTCGATGAAAAGCGTGGCGGCAAGCGGCCGATAGTCGCGCGCTGCGAGCAGGAACACGAACGTGGCCAGCGCGCACGCCGCCAGCGCCACGGCTGCGATGCGAGGCCAGGCGCCGCGCGGCATCGCGGGCGCCCCTTCGGCCCAGCCTGCCAGAGACTCCGCCGCGAATCGGGGCCGCAGCTCTTCTCCCGCCACGGCAAGTTCCTCGCGCAGGTCGAGATTCGCGCGGAGTTCGGCGATGGTCCGCTGGCGTTCCAGAATGGCGGCGGCTGGCGAAGGCGAAAGCAGCCATTGCGCCAAGCGGTCCTGTCCCATCGGCAGCCGCGCCGCGCAGAGCAGATCGAAAAGCCCGCCCTGGCCGAAGAGGTCGAGGTCTTCGGCGTACACATGCTTCGCGTCGCGAAATCGCTCGCCTGTGTCGCCCGAGCCCGCCCAGCGGTCGTCCATGCGCGCAATTCCGCGGGCATAGAAGTTCGCGGCGGCGTTGGCGCGGTTGCGCACGCGAAGCACGCGTTCGTGTGCGAAGGCGAGGACTGCATAGATGCCGGCGGGCGCGAGAACCCAATAGCCCGAAAGATGATGCCCGCCGAACCAGAGCGCGACCACGATCAGGCCGGCGATCACCGCGGCGAGCTTTGCGTTGCCGATCCGGATGTGGACGCGCTCCTTCGCGGCGCTCAGGGCATTGCGGGCTGCGAGTCGCGATTCGTATTCGGCGCGGGGATTTTGCACGCGTGGGCTCCGAGGCAGCCGCTAAGTCTACCTCAGGACGTTCCACTGGTGGCGATGCCGCGCGTGGCCGCCTGATTAGGCGCGCCGGCCAGTGCTCCGCAGGGAAGCGGGGAGGATGCGCTTGACCGCCCGCGCCGAGGCGCATAGATTCGAGCGGCTATGCATCGCATGAAAATTCGGCGGGAGTTTTCGGCCATGGTCCTGCTGCTGGCGCTTGCCTGCGCCGCGGCATTTGCGCGCCCGCTGAGCCAAGCGGCGCAATCGGCGCGGCAGCCGCGCGAGTATTCCGCGGCGGGCGAGGTGAATTCGCCGAACTGGCCTTCAGCGCCGGTGCGCGGCCGCCACGCCATGGTGGTGAGCGACGAGCCTCTCGGGTGCGAAGCGGGCGTCGAAATACTGAAGAAAGGCGGCAATGCCGTGGATGCCGCGGTGGCCGTCGGCTTCGCCCTGGCCGTCGTCGAGCCCGAAGCCGGCAATATGGGAGGCGGCGGATTTATGCTGGTGCGCAAAGCCTCCGGCGAAGCGAAGTTCATTGATTACCGGGAGGAGGCGCCTCGCCGCGCGACTCCCAAAATGTATCTCGGCGCGGACGGCAAGCCCGTGCCGGGGCTTTCGACCACCGGCTACCTTTCCACCGGCGTGCCGGGTACCGTGGCCGGAATGGCACTCGCCGTGAAGCTCTTCGGCAAATTGACGCTTGCGGCGGATATGCAGCCCGCCATTCGCCTGGCTCGGCAGGGCTTTCCGCTCAGCGCGAAGCTGGCTGGATCGCTCAGGGCGTCCGCGGACCGGCTCGGGAAATTTCCGCAGAGCAAAAGGATTTTTCTGCGCAACGGAGACTTCTATCGCACGGGCGAAACCTTCCGCCAGCCCGAGCTTGCATCCACGCTCGAACGCATTGCGAGGGGGGGCGCGAGCGAGTTCTATCGCGGCCAGACGGCGCGGGATCTTGCCGCGCAGGAAGCGCGGCACGGCGGATTGATCGGCATGGACGATCTTGCGGCCTATCGCGCGAAGGTGCGCGAGCCGCTCACGGGCCGGTATCGCATTCAAGGGACCAATTGGACCGTGATCACCAGTCCGCCGCCAAGCTCCGGCGGCATCGCGATTCTCGAGACGCTGAATATTTTGCAGCCGTACGATCTGAAGTCCTGGGACGACGCGGAGTCCGTGCACCTGACAATCGAGGCGCTGCGGCGCGTCTTTGCCGACCGCGCCGCCTATCTGGGCGATTCGGATTTTACGAATGTGCCCGTAAAGGGCCTCACGAGCCCCGAATACGCGGCCCAGCGGCGCGCAACGATAAATCCCCACGAAGCGAGCACCAGCAAATCGGTCGAAGCTGGGAATCCCGCGCCTTTTGATGTTTCTCGCGGCGCGGGCGGCAGCCAGGCGAAAATTGAAAGGCTTGCGCCCGCCGATGCCGCGGCGTGGATGGCGGCAACGGCGCAAAAACCCGGCCACACCACGCATTTCTCCGTCGTGGATGCCGCAGGCAACGCCGTGGCGAACACATATACGCTCAACGACAGCTACGGCTCCGCCGTAACCTCCCCCGGCGGTTTCCTGCTGAACGACGAAATGGACGATTTCACCAGCGCGCCGGGCGCTCCGAACATGTTTGGCCTGATCCAATCCGCGGCGAACGCCATTCACGCCGGTCATCGCCCGCTCAGCTCGATGGCGCCCACGATTCTGTTGCGCGATGGCGGCGTCAGCTTCGTCACCGGCTCGCCGGGCGGCCCGCGAATTATTTCGGCGACGCTCCTGACGGTCCTCAACTGGATGCGGCTCGGGATGGGTGCTCAGCAGGCCGTCAACGCGCCGCGTTTCCACGAGCAGTGGATGCCGGACGTCGTGGTGCTCGAGCCCGGCTTTCCCGATGCCGTCGCCAAGGGGCTTGGCGACCGCGGGCAAGTGATTTCGCCCCGGCGCACATGGATCGGCGAGGTCGAGGCGATCGGCGTAGACCCTCGGACGCACGAACGGCTCGGCGCGCCCGATCCGCGCCGTCAGGGCGCCGCCCGCGGATATTGACGCTACCCTCGCCATGAAAATCGCCATGGTGGTTCCCGGCGGCATTGACCCTTCGGGCGAATATCGCGTCATTCCCGCATTGCTCGCGCTGGTAAGGCGGCTCGCGTCGCGGCACGAACTTCACGTCTTCGCGCTTGCCCAGGAAGCGCGCCCCGCGAAATGGAATTTCGAGGGAGCGCACATTCACAATATCGGCCGCCCGTTCACCAGGGCGCGGGCGATTGCCTCCATCCTGCGCGAAAACCGGGCCGGCTCGTTTCAGCTCGTGCATTCGATTTGGGCCGGCTGGTGCGGCGCCGTAGCTGTGACCGCCGCGAAAATTCTGCGATTGCCGGCGGCGGTCCACGTGGCGGGCGGAGAATTGGCCGCGCTGCCGCGGATTCGCTACGGCGGCACGCTGACGTGGAAGGGCAGGATGCGCGAGGCGTGGGTCCTGCGCGGGGCGGCGGCCGTCACCGCCGCAAGCGAGCCGGCCATCAGCCGGATTGCCGCGTTCGGCTGCAAAGCGCGGCGTATTCCTCTCGGCGTGGATATGAACGTGTGGCCGTCGCGCGCGCCCGTACGCCGCGCGCCCGGCGACCAGCCGCGCCTGATCCATGTGGCGAGCCTGAATCGCGTGAAAGACCAGCCGACGCTATTGAATGCGATGGCCGTGCTCGCCACAGCCCGCGCCGATTTTCATCTGGACGTGGCCGGCGAGGATACGCTTCACGGCGAAATGCAAGCCCTCGCGGCGCGGCTCGGGCTCGGCAAGCGCGTCGCGTTCCACGGATTTCTCACGCAGCGGCAGTTGCGCCCGCTGCTCGAACGCGCGCACATCAACGTCGTCTCGTCATTGCACGAGGCGGGCCCGGTTGTCGTGCTCGAAGCGGCCGTGGCGGGCGTGCCAACCGCAGGCACCGCCGTAGGGCACATTGCCGAATGGGCGCCGAAGGCTGCGCTCTGCGTCCCGATCGGCGATGCCCCCGCGCTGGGCGATGCCATTCGCCGATTGCTCGATGACGAAGACGTGCGCCTGGCCATCGCCGCCGCGGCCCAATCCCGGGCGCTCGCGGAGAATGCCGACTTCACCGCCGCGCAGTTCGAGGCGCTCTATGCCGAACTCGCCCGCGCGTGAGCCTCGCGTCGCGCCGCGCAGTCGCCAAAGCATTGCCTGAGTTGTCACAAGCCTCGCCGTTTCGTATCCTAATCCGCTGATGAAAATTGCCCTCGCGCAGTTCAATCCCACGGTCGGCGATTTCGACGGCAATTCGGCGCGCATCCTGGAACTGGCTCGCGAAGCGCAGGCCAAGGGCGCGGACGTGGCGGTATTTTCGGAGCTATGCGTCTGCGGCTATCCGCCGCAGGATTTGATCGAGCGCCCCATCTTTCGCGAGCGCAATCTGCGCGCCGTCGCCGGCCTGGCCGCGAAAATCGTGCTGCCTTCGATTGTTGGATTCGTCGGCAAGGCGCAGGAAGCCACCGGCAAGCCCGGCGCCAATTCGGCTGCGCTGATCGGCGATGGCCGCGTCCTTTTCGAGCAGCAGAAAGTGTTGCTGCCCACCTACGACGTCTTCGACGAAACCCGCTACTTTCAGCCCGCGAGTTCGCAGGAGGTGTTCGCGTTTCGCGATGAAACGCTCGGCATCGCCATCTGCGAGGATTTCTGGAACGACGCGAGCTTTTGGACCCAGCGCCTCTACGAGCGCAATCCCGCCGCGGACCTGCGCGCCAAGGGCGCGACGGTGCTCCTGAATCTCTCGTCTTCGCCCTACACGCTCGACAAGCGGAATCTGCGCAAGGAAATGCTGGGCGCCATCGCGCGCGAATACCGCGTCCCGGTGGTCTACGTCAACCAGGTCGGTGGAAACGACAGCCTGATCTTCGATGGATCGAGCGTCGCCTTCGCCGCGGACGGCTGCGTCGCCGCTTGCGCGAAATTCCTCGAAGAGGACCTGGTGCTCTTCGACACCGCGACCGGCGAAGGCGATCTGCGCGATCAATCCGATGACGAACTCGAGGGAGCCTACCGCGCCCTCGTGCTTGGCACGCGCGATTACGTGCGCAAATGCGGCTTCCGCAAGGTCGTGATCGGGATGAGCGGCGGCATAGATTCGTCGCTGGTCGCCGCCCTTGCCGTCGAGGCCCTCGGCCCCGCTAACGTCCTCGGCGTGGCGATGCCGGGCCCGTATTCATCGGAGGGAAGCCTGCGCGACGCCCGCCGCGTCGCGGAAAATCTCGGCGTCGAAATCGTGGTCCTGCCGATTACGGGCACGTTCAAGAACTACCGCGAAGTTCTCGCCCCGGCGCTGCAGGAAGGGCCCGCGGGCGTCTGCGAAGAAAATGTGCAGGCGCGCATCCGCGGCAATCTGCTGATGGCGATCTCGAACCAATCCGGCTCGCTCGTGCTCAGCACAGGAAACAAATCGGAAATGGCCGTCGGCTATTGCACGCTCTATGGCGATATGGCCGGCGGGCTCGCCGTGATCTCCGACGTGCCGAAGACGATGGTCTACGAACTGGCGCGCTACGCCAATCGCCGCCGCGAAATTATTCCGCGGGAAGTGTTCACCAAGGCGCCTTCCGCCGAGTTGCGCCCGAATCAGACCGATCAGGATACGCTGCCGCCCTACGATCTGCTCGATCGCATCCTGAAGGCTTACGTCGAGGACCTCCGCAGCCCCCAGGAAATCGCCGGCCATTTGGACGTGCCGCTCGATCTGGTGCGTTCGGTCGCGCGCCGCGTGGACCAAAGCGAGTACAAGCGCAAGCAGGCCCCGCCGGGATTGAAAATCACCTCGAAGGCGTTCAGCGTCGGCCGCCGCTACCCGCTCGCGCAAAAAAATTGCTGAGCCGCGCTTTCTGCCGAACTTCTCCCTGACCGCCATCCCCGCGTTCTGGATCGCGGGTTGACCGGCATTTCCTCCCGCGCTACGCTACAACCATACGAATCGGACTGCGGCACGCGTTCCGCCGCAAGGCCAGACACGGCTAAAGGAGTTGCAGCCGCCCACTTGATGAGACAGACCGTCCGAATGGCAGGGGGGATCAGCGAATTTTTCGGCACCCTCGATGAAAATCTCAAGCTCTTCGAATCCGCCCTGCGCGTCACCACGCAACTGAAAGAGCACGACCTCGAAATCGAAGGCGAGCCGCAGCAGGTGCAGCGCGCCGCTAAAATCCTCGGCGAATATAACGAACGCGTCCGCGAGGGCCGCACCCCTACCAGCCAGGAAGTGCGGGCGCTCTTGCGCGTTGCAACCTCCGATGCGCCCGCTTCGGAGAATCACCCAAGCGCTGAACGCGATCGCGCCGCATCGCTCCACGGCGCATTTTCCCCGGTGCACACCCGCACCATGGGAAAAAAGAGCGTCACGCCGAAGAGCATGAACCAGCGGCGCTACGTGGAAGCGTTGGAAACCTACGACATGGTGTTCGCCATCGGCCCCGGCGGAACGGGGAAGACGTATCTCGCCGTGGCCATGGCCGTCGCGTCGCTGCTCTCGAAGCAGGTGAACCGCATCATTCTCGCGCGGCCTGCCGTGGAAGCCGGCGAGCGCCTCGGTTTTTTGCCCGGCACATTGCAGGAGAAGGTTGATCCCTACATGCGCCCGCTCTATGACGCGCTGCACGACCTGCTCGAAGCGGATAAGCTCGAACGCTTTCTCGAGAAGGGCATCATCGAGGTCGCTCCGCTCGCCTTCATGCGCGGCCGCACGCTCAACGACTCCTTCGTCATTCTCGACGAGGCGCAGAACACCACCAGCGAGCAGATGAAAATGTTCCTCACGCGCCTGGGATTCAATTCGAAAGCCGTGATCACCGGCGACGTCACGCAGATTGATCTGCCCAGCGAGCGCCGCTCGGGCCTGGTGGAAGCGATAGACGTGGTCGGCAAAATTGACGGCATCGCCCTGGTCTATTTCGATGAGCGCGACGTCGTCCGCCACAATCTGGTGCAGCGCATCATCAAGGCATACGATGAATATGAAGGCGGCGCGGGCACTCCGGGCTCTGCCTCGGCGCGCCCGTCCAATGGCCCCGGAAATCACGGCCCGCGCGAGGGACGCGAAGGCCATTGACGCGCCCCTCGGCCGATCCTTCCGGAGTTCTCAATCAGCAGCGCCAGGTGCCCATCGCCGTTGCGCCGATGGAGCGATTCCTGGCCCGCGTGCATCGCCGCCTGCGCCTCCGCAGAGGCGCGGTGTGCGTCTCCCTGGTCTCCCCGGCGCGCATCGCCCGGTGGAACCGCTCCTATCGTGGTAAAAACAAACCAACCGATGTATTGTCCTTCCCGATAGAAGACCGCGATGCCAGCGGACGCGCCGCGCGGCGGCCAAGCCCCGCGAAGCGCGAATATCTGGGCGATATCGCCATCGCACCGGCGGTGGCGAAGCGCAACGCGCGGCGCTTCGGCCGCGCATTTGATGATGAAATGCGCATTCTCGTCCTGCACGGCGTGCTGCACCTGATGGGCTACGATCATGAAACCGATCGCGGCCAGATGGATCGCATCGAGCGGAAATTGCGCCGGGAAATGGGTCTGGAATAGCGATGCCCATCCTGCTTTACACGTTAGGCGTGCTGGGCTTGGTCCTGGGCCTGGTGGTGTTCGCCTATCTTGATCGCGTCTACCGCGATCTGGGCCGCCCCGTCACGGGCCGCGCCCGCGAGCACCTCGACGTCTTCGAGGCGGAAATCGAGCCTCGCTTCCGGCGAGACCGCCGCCGCGCCGCGCTCGGATTCACCCTCCTCGCCCGCTTCTGGCTGGTGCTGGTCGCCGCGCTCACGGCGCGAGGCATCATCTTCTTCGTTCCGGGCACCTGGGAAGCCGTCGCCGAGATGGTTGTGTTCCTCGGCGCCGAAGTCGTCGTAGCGATGCAATTCCTTCCCGCGCTCCTGCTGATGGGCGTGCGCGGCAATTGGATTGCCCCTCTGGTGCCCGCGGTGCGCGTGTTCGTCTGGATTCTCTGGCCGGTTCAGGCCGTACTCGAACTGGCGGTTTCGGTCCTGCGAATTTCCGAGGAGGAAACCAGCACGCCCGTGGACGACCAGCAGGCCATCGAAGCCTTCGTGGACGCGGCCACCGAAGAAGGCATCATCGAGCGCGACGAAGCGCGCCTGATCGAGCAGGTGGTTGAATTCGGCGATAAGCGCATCGCGCAAGTGATGACGCCGCGCCCGGATGTCGTCGCGATCTCCGCCGGCGCCTCGCTTGATGATTTGCGCCGCCTCGTCGTCGAGACGAAATTTTCCCGCGTGCCGGTCTACGACAAAAATCTCGACGACGTCGCGGGAATCGTCGTCGCGCGCGACATGCTCGAGGTGCCCGCCGGCGAAGCCGGGCGCCGCACCGTGCGCGAATTGATTCGCCCGGCCCTCTTCGTCCCGGAAACGAAGCTCGGCTCCGAACTGCTGAAGGAAATGCAGCTCAAAAATCAGCAGATGGCCGTGGTCATCAACGAATACGGCCTGATGGCCGGCATCGTCACCCTCGAGGATTTGGTCGAAGAGATCGTCGGCGAAATCGGCGAAGAAGACCGTCGCCCCTCGCCCGACGTGATCCGCGAACAGGGTGGCGCGATGGTCCTGCGCGGCAGCGTGCCCGTAAACAAAATCGGCGAGCTCTTCGCAGTGGATTTCGATGCCATCATGGAAGAAGCGGGCGCAACCACTCTCGCCGGCCTCTTGAATAGCGTGGCCGGGCACGTTCCGCGCATCGGCGAGGTGATCGAGGCGGACGGCTTGCGCTTCGAAGTGCTCGAAGCGAATCAGCGGAAGGTGCTTCGCGTGCGCGCCCGGCGCGCGATTGCCGGCGCGGCATCGTCCGGGCGCTCCGTGTAGCGCGCCCATACGGCTCAAAACAGACGGGAGGAAGCACCCAGATGAAGCGATCGTTATGCGCGGCGGGCCTGGCGCTGTTTCTTGCGGCGATGCCCGCGCGGGCGCAATCCGCCGCGGCGCCGCGAAATTCCGCCGCCGCTCAGGAGCAAGGCCCGCTGCTGAAATCCGCCGAGGCCTTCATCCGCAACCTCTTCGCGTGGGGCCCGGATTTCAAATTGAAGCTTGGCCCGCTCGGCCCTTCCGCATCGCCGGAATTTTATTCGCTGCCCGTCGAGGTCACCTTCAACGGGCGGTCGGACAAGGGAACCTTCTACGTCAGCAAGGATGGCAAGGTGTTTTTGCGCGGCGATCTCTACCAGACGTCCGCTGATCCCTTCGCGGAAAATGAAGCAAAGCTCCGCGCCGCCGATCATCCCGCCGAAGAGCCGGTGAAGGGACCTGCGGACGCGCGCGTCACGCTCACGGAATTCAGCGATTTTGAGTGCCCGCATTGCCGCGAGCTCTACGAAACCATGAAGACGGTCGAAGTCGAATTTCCGCAGGTGCGCGTCGTCTATAAGAATTTTCCGCTCGTGCAGATTCATCCCTGGGCGGAAACGGCGGCGATCGGCGCGCGCTGCGCCTTCCAGCAATCCCCGGCGTCCTTCTGGAAGGTTCATGACGCCATTTTCGATAGCCAGGATCTGATTTCGCCCGAAAACGTATGGGACAAGCTGGTCGGGTTCGCCACCGCGGCGGGATTGAACGCGGATAGCTTTAAGGCCTGCATGGCCGCGCCCGCGTCAAAAAATGCGGTGGACGCGAATCGCGCCGAGGGCGTGGCGCTTGAGGTGAACAGCACGCCGACCGTCTTCGTGAACGGCCGCCCGCTCGTAGGCGGCGATAAAACCACGCTCGAGCAAAACATCAAATTCGAGCTGGCGAAATAGCAGCACTCGCGTGCGCTTGGCGCAGCGCGATTCGATCTGATCGCTCTTGATCGCGGCGGTGTATTTATACGTTTGCCTTAACGCTCGCTGGGGCGATACGTTCGCCTTGATTTGGCTCAGTCCCTCGCGAGAGGTGGGTTTTGCGCAATTGCCTTACGGAATGCTTCGCCGCGCGATAAATCCCCGGGGCCCGGCGGCCCAGGCGCTCCCGGCGGTAGGCGCGGCGAGCGCGTTGAAGTTCTTGTTGCTCTCGCGCACCCACGGCCCGCCTGCCGCAGACATCACTTCGCCCAGCGGCCCCGCCGCGAGGATCGTCGGCTCGCCGGAATGGCTGCCTCGCGCTTCGGGAATAAACACCACCGCCGAAAGGAACAGTCCCGGCGTATCGGTTTTCGTCCCCGTCCGCCAGCTCTTGCCGCCATCGTCGGTCACGATCACGTTGGGCGCCGGCGATTTATCTGGATGACTATAATCGCCGCCAACCGCAATGCCGTGCTTCGCATCTCGAAACGCGATCGAAAATAGCCCCGAGGAATCGGTCGGTGGATGCACCGGTGTTTGCGTTACAGTCCATTTCCGTCCGCGATTGCTGGAATGGAACACGCGGCCCTTGGTCGTGGCCAGCCAAATGTCCTTCGATCCGTAAACCGCGAATGAGGAGTTGCTCGCGGCGAATGCCCCTTCGCCGGGCAAAGCGGGCGGCACTCCGTTCGGCGGGATCTGCTTCCAGGTTGCTCCGCCGTCGTCGGTGGCAAATAGCGGCAGGTGCCCGTCAATCGAATCGCTCAGCACGATTCCGTGGCGGCGATCCCAGAATGCGATGGCGTCGAAGAACATTCCGTGGAGCTTCGATTGAAATGCGAGCTGCCAGCTCGCCCCTCCATCGCTTGTGCGATAGATGGATGTGCCGCCCTGCTCCGCGTTGCCCGAGCTGAAGATCACTGCATGATTTGCGTCGAATGCGTGGATGCCGCGAAAATCGAGCCGTTGGGCGCCCGCCACTTGATGGACGTCCCACGTCGCGCCCCCATCCACCGAACGGATCACGGTGCCTCGCGTGCCGCTGGCCCAGATGACGCTGCCGCTCGGCGTGCTCAGGCCGCGAAAGCTGGCGCGCGTGGAAACGGCGGCAGGCGCCCATGGATCGGTGGTCGCGGCCGCCACAATCAGGAAGAGCACAGCCAGTCTGGTGAGCATGGATGCGATTAAAGCATAGATCGCCGGCCCGCGAATAGCCGGGTGTGGCGGCAAACGGTTGTTTGCTATGATGCTCGCTCGTTTGCTGCTCGCCGCAAGGCCTTGCGCGGCGCGAACCGCCCGAAGGAGGAAAATTGCTGCGCTGGCGCATCGCAATCCTTATCAGTGTGGCGATTGCGATCAGCTATCTCGACCGCCAGGCGCTGCCCGTGGCGATCCAGGCCATCGCCAAAGATATTCCCATCTCCAACGAGCAGTATTCGGGACTCACCTCCGCCTTCCTGCTCTCCTACGCCTTCATGTATGCGGGCGGGGGGAAGCTGACCGACGCGCTCGGGACGCGCAAGGGCTTCACGATCATCATGGCGTTCTGGTCGCTGGCCTGCATGAGCCATTCGCTCGCGGCGACCTTCACCATGTTGATGGTGAGCCGATTCCTTTTGGGAATCGGCGAAGGCGGAGGCTTTCCGGCGGCCACGCGCGCGGTTTCCGAATGGTTTACCTCGCGCGAAAGCTCCACCGCGATGGGCATTATCAATGGGGGCACCGCGGTCGGGGCCGCGGTGGCCACGCCGCTGATCGCGATCATTTTGGCGTTTCTGAGCTGGCGCTGGATTTTTATTATCACCGGCAGCTTCGGAATCGCGTGGACCATCTGGTGGCGTTTCTCCTATTTTCCGCCTGCCGAACATCCCAGGATCACCTCCGCCGAGCGCGACCAGCTTCGCGGCATTTCGGAATCGTCGGCATCGGCGCACAAATATCGCTGGATTGAGCTGCTGCGGATACGGCAGGCGTGGGGCCTGGTGATCGCGAAATTCCTGACGGATGGCGCGTGGTACTTTTATCTTTTTTGGCTCCCGAAATATCTGTACGACGCACGCGGCTTCGACATCAAAGCCGTCGGGATGTTTGCCTGGATTCCATACGCCGCTTCGGGGGTCGGATGCCTTGCGGGCGGATGGTTTTCCAGTTATCTGGTTCAGAAGAAATGGGGCGTGAATGCATCCCGTAAAATCGCGCTGGGGTTGAGCGCGGCCGTGATGCCCAGCGTTTTCTTCATTCCGCACGTCGCCGTATCTTGGGCCATCGCGATTTTCAGCCTCGCGTATTTCGGCCAGCAATCGTGGTCCACTCTGGTTATGATCGTTCCCGCCGATCTCTTTCCGACGAACGCGGTGGGCGCTGTGGCGGGGCTGGTTGGGTTCGGCGGGGCGATGGGCGGGATCGCTTTTGGTGAGTTGTTTGGCTATTTGCTCGATCACGGCTTCGGCTATGGCGTCGTATTTACGATCGCCGGAACGCTGCACGTCGTCGCCTTCTTCGTGATCCTGGCGATGGTCCCCGCGATCCGACCCCTCGGGGGCCGGCGCAGCCTCGAATATGAAGGAGCCTGATGAAGATCAAGGAAATTCGCACCCGGGTAGTCCGCTGGCGCGGGAAGACGGTTCCGTTGCCGCCGCATTTCTGCACGAATCCGATGGACCTGCTCTCCTTGCCGGAAGCCTCGATGAGCACGTTCACCTTTCACGGATGGCTCATCGCCGAGGTCTTCACCGACGATGGCCTCGCCGGCGTCGGCAACGCCGCCCTTGCGCCGCACGTCACCAAGCAGGTGATTGATCTCTACCTGAAGCCGCTGCTCATCGGCGCCGATCCCTGGGACATCGAATTTCTATGGCAGCACATGTACCGCAAGACGATGGCGTTCGGCCGGAAGGGAATCGGCATGGCCGCGATCAGCGCCCTCGATATCGCCCTCTGGGACATTCTCGGCAAATCCGCCAGGCAGCCGGTCTATCGCCTGCTCGGCGGCCGCACCAAGCGCCGCATCCCCGTTTACGCCAGCCGCCTCTATAGCGTGCCGCTCGATGAGCTCGCCGCCGAGGCGCAAAAGTACAAAGCCGAAGGCTACCAGGCGATGAAGCTCCGCTTCGGCTGGGGGCCCACGGACGGCGCGGTCGGCATGCAGCGCAATCTCGACCTCGTTCGCACCGTGCGCCAAGCCGTCGGCGATGAAATTGACGTCATGGCGGACGCCTACATGGGCTGGACGCTCGATTACGCCAAGCGCATGTTGCCCCTCCTCGAGCCTTTCCATTTGCGATGGCTCGAAGAGCCTGTGATTCCCGACGATCTCGCCGGATACGCCGAACTTAAATCCTACGGCAGAATCCCCATCGCCGGCGGCGAGCACGAGCACACGCAGTACGGCTTCCGCGATTTGCTGCACGCGCGCGCCCTGGACTATATTCAATTCGATACGAATCGCGTCGGCGGCATCACCCAGGCGCGCAAGATCACCGCGCTCGCCGAATCGTATTCCGTGCCCGTGATTCCGCATGCCGGGCAGATGCACAATTATCACGTGGTGATGGCAAGCCTGAATTCGCCCATGGCCGAATATTTCCCTATCGTGGACGTCGAGGTTGGCAACGAACTCTTCTGGTACATCTTCGAAGGCGAGCCGAAGGCGCACGGCGGCTTCGTGGACCTCGACGAAAATCTTCCGGGCCTCGGCGTCCGCGTGAATGAAAAGGCGCTCCAGAATTTCGAGGTGATCGAATGAGGTGCGCGGCATGATGCGGCTCGTCCAATTGCAGAAGGGAACTGAGCGCCGCGTGGCCATCGTCGAAGAGCCGCGCCTGCGCCTGCTGGGCGGCTGCGATTCCGTCTATGCGCTGGCGGAGCAAGCCGTCGCCGCGGGCGCCGCCCTCGCCGCCCTCGCGCAGCGCAAGGCTGCGCAAGACGTCCTCGATTACGACCCGGTCTACCGCGGCGCATCGGACTGGCGCCTCCTCACCCCCGTGGACGACCCGCGCGAGCCCGCGCGTTGCCTCGTCTCCGGCACGGGCCTCACGCATCTGGGCAGCGCCCGCGAACGCCAGGCCATGCACGCGAAAAGCGAAGACCTCACCGACAGCATGAAGATGTTCCGCTGGGGCATCGAAGGCGGTCGCCCCGCGGACGGCCAGATCGGCGCCGCGCCCGAATGGTTTTATAAGGGCACGGGCACAATCCTCCGCGCGCACGGCGAGGCCCTCGAAATTCCCGCCTATGCCGAAGACGGCGGCGAAGAAGGCGAAGTCGCGAGCATCTATTTCATTGACGCGCAGGGAAGCCCGCGCCGCCTCGGCATGGCGGTTGGAAACGAATTCTCTGACCACAAGTTCGAGAAGAAAAATTATCTGAATCTCGCCGGCTCGAAAATTCGCACCTGCGCCATCGGCCCCGAACTGGTGCTGGACGCCGCCTTCCAATCCGTTCCCGGCGAAGCGGCGATCGAACGCGATGGCAAGCCGCTGTGGTCGAAAGCGATTCGCACCGGCGAGGCCGAAATGTGCCACAGCCTGCGCAATATCGAGCATCATCATTTCAAATTCGCAACCCACCGCCGCCCCGGCGATCTGCACGTTCATTTCCTGGGCGCGGATTGCCTCAGCTTTGGCGATGGCGTCGAGCTGCGCGATGGCGACATAATGCAGGTGCGGTTCGAAGGCTTCGGGCGCGCGCTGCGCAATCCGGTGCGCGCGGTGCGGGATGCGCCCAAGCCGGTAATCGTCCGTTCCATGGGGTGATTCCAGATGTCGAAACCTCGCGTGGCGATTTTAGGCTTGGGCTTGATGGGCGCGGGAATGGCGCGGCGCCTTCTCTCGCGGAAGTTTCCGGTCACCGTCTTCAACCGCGGCCGCGATAAGGCGGACGCCCTCGCCGCCGGCGGTGCAACCGTGGCGCAATCGCCTCGCGAGGCGGCCGCGAAAGCGCGCGTAATCCTCGCAATCGTCGCGGACGACGCCGCCTCGCGCGCCGTCTGGCTCGGCGAAAATGGCGCGCTCGCGGGCGCCGTCCCCGGCACGGTCCTGGTCGAATCGAGCACGCTTTCCACCGCCTGGGTGCGCGAACTCGCCGCGGAAGCCGCCAGGCGCAAATGCGAATTGCTGGACGCCCCCGTCACCGGCACCAAGCCTCACGCCGCCAATGGCGAACTGCTCTTCCTTGTCGGCGGCTCGGCCGAAGCCCTCGAGACGGCGCGCCCGGTCCTCGCGGCTATGAGCCGCGACGTGGTTCACCTCGGCCCCACCGGCAGCGGTGCGATCATGAAGCTGGTGAATAATTTTCTCTGCGGCGTGCAAGCTGCCTCGTTCGCGGAAGGAATGGCGCTCGCCGAAGCCGGCGGCCTCGATCGCGACCAGGCGGCCAAGCTTCTCGGCGGCGGCGCGCCCGGCAGCCCGCTGGTAAAGACGCTCTGGGCGCGCGCGGCTGCCCGCGACTTCACTCCCAATTTCGTCCTGCGCCTGATGGCGAAGGACCTGAAGTATTCCGTCGAGGAAGCCAAGCAGCGCGGCCTCAAATTAAAGACGGCCGCGCCCGCCATCGAAGTCTTCGAGCAAGCCGCCAGCTCCGGCTATGGCGACGATGATTTCGCCGCTGTGATCGAAGCCGAGCGTCCGCGCAGTGGTAAGGCCGCGGCGCAAGCCGGCGGAAAGGGACGCGAACGATGCTGATGGATTCTCCCGGCGGCAAGGGTCCCGTTTCCCAGCCGGAGCCCGGCAAGGGAATGAGAACCTATTGGCGGATTTCGGCCGTGGTGATCGCGCTCGCCGTGCTCTATGCCGCCGGTATTCTGTGGTTGCGCTGGCAGGGCGGCAGGGACGCCGCCCGAAAGCAGGCCGCCGATCAGGCCGCCAAGCAGCGCGAAGCGGACCAGGGCACGCTCGCAATGATGGGCGGCGGCAAATTCGACATTTTGAATTTTTACGCCTCGCCCGCAACCGTCAAGCGCGGCGATAGCGCCCAGCTTTGCTACGGCGTGTCGAACACGAAATCGGTGAAGCTCGATCCCCAGGTCAACGCCGTGTGGCCCTCTTACAGCCGCTGCGTCGGCGTCTCCCCAAGGAAAACCACCACCTACACCCTCACCGCCACTGACGCCAGCGGCAACAAGAAAACCGCCACACTCATCATCCACGTCCGCTAAGCCCGCGACTGCCCGCAGGGGCCCAGCCCTGTCCAGAGCGTTCCGTGCGAAGGAATGCTGTGCCCGCCTTCTCCGCCGTGCTCCGCTGCCAGCTTCATCCCCCGAACGAAACCCCCGGCTTGCCCGTGTCGTGATACAGCCGGTAAGGCTCGTCCTTAATCGCGGACCACGACCGCAGCACGAGCGGCGCGCCTCCCGCCGCAACCAGCAAATCGTCCGCCGATTGCGTCGAAGCCTTCGCCGCAAGCAACTGCTGCCGCGAGGGCTGCGGCGGATTCTTCCCAATCGCGAATTTCGCGAGCGGCCCGTGCATCAGGGCCACGATCTGCGGATTTTCAGGCTCGATCGCTTCCAGCCGCAGCGGCATGTCGAACTCGATTTCCACTCGCTCGCCGTTGGTCCACGTGCGCCCGATCCCCAGGAATTTCCCCGGCGCGACTTCGCCGGCCACTCGCTTTCCTCCCGCCGAGACGATCGTCTTCGGCCCGGCCCACTCCGGAATCCGCGCATACATCGTGAAGGTCTCCGGCTTCGGCAATGAAACCTCAATGCTCGTCGTATTCTTCCGCGGATATTCCGTCGTTTGCGTCAGCATGCACGCCGTGCCGCCCTGCGACCATTTCACCTTCGACGGCAGAAACAGGTTCACGTAAATTCCGTCCGCCGCGCCGTAGTAGCTGCTGATGCCGTAATCCGCGCTCAGTTGCGGGAATGTGCCGGAGCAGCACGGCCACTTGTCGCGGTACCACCCCTTCTTCGCATCGTGATCGTTGTAGTCGGAATAATAGAACGTGATCCCGTCCGGACGGATCAGCCGCGCGCCCGCAATCGTGTTGTAGAGCACGCGCTCCATGCTGTCTCCGTAGCGCGAATCGCGCGTCGTGCGCAGCAGGTAGCGCGTGATTTTGAAATGTCCGTAGGCGCCGCACGGCGTCTCGAAGCTTGAATGCGTGCTGTTCAGGCTCGCCGCCAGCCCGCCGCGCCCCGGCTCGGTGAAGGCCTCGTCCGGGCCCCATCCGCCCGTCGCGAAGCTCTGCGCGCGCACCATCCCAAAGCCGTTCGCCGCCGCGCGCAGATATTTTTCATCCCCCAGAACCAGATACGCCTGCATCGCCGACGAAAGCGCGTTCACGTGGCTGTACGCGTGTTCGAAGGGCAGCACGTTGTGATTTTCCGAAAGCGGCCCGAAGTAATCCTGCTCCAGATATTGCCGCGCCAGATCGCGATACCGCGAATTGCCGCTGCGCCGGTACGCAAGAAACAGATTTTCCGGCAGCGTATACGTTTCGTCCCACGTGTAAGCGATGTTCGTGTAGCCGCGCGACCGCTGCTCGTAACGGTTCATCGCGTGGTTGGGCAGGTGCGGCAGCACGGCCTGCGTCGCGCGCCAGTGAACCGCGAGCGCGTCGGGGTCCTTCGCGAATTCGTGCGCGTCCAGCAGCCCGCAGCTCGTCTTGTCGTACGTGTAGGCCGGCAGGTGATACCCCTTGTAGAACTTTCCCGAGGGCTCCACCGTCTTCCCGAATCCCGCCACCAGCCGGTGAATTTTTTCCTGCGTGGGCTTCGATCCCGTCGCGGCATAGGCGCGCGCCAGCCCGGAAAGATATTGCCCGAAGCTGTGGCCGGCGATGAACCCGTGAAAATTGTTCGCCGGATTGAAGTCGTTCGAGTTGTCGTACCATCCGCCCATATCCGGGCCGGGTGCGGGCAGCCCTTCGCGCTCGCGGAAGGGTTTCAGCAGCGCGTCGTCATCCAGATTCAGATACAGCTGATGATTGTGGTCGAATTGCGTGCGGAACACGCTGTCCAGCAGTTGCACCTGGGAATAGTCCAGCTGCGAAAGCGGCGGCACGATCGCCACCTGCGCCTGCGTGCGGCTCTGCCCAAGCGCCGCCCCAGCGGCCTTCGGCGCAATCGCTGCCGCCGCCGCCGCCGACACCGCACCCGCCACAAATTCCCTGCGAGACATGCCTTTGCGAGAACTCATGATGCGCTCACCTCATGTGTGCATCGAACCGGCCGCGCGGAGGGACCGTAAAGAAGAATCTTCACAACGATAAACATATAATCCGCCGCCACCCCGCTGTCAAGGCACGCCCCCGCGATTCGCCGCGCGTCACGGACAACCGAGCTGCTTCCCCTCGTAAACTGCTCCGGTTTGATCGGCGAAGAATACAGGAAGGCAATGCAATGCCTGCGCGCCGCTGGGCGTAACGGGCATTCTCGTCGCGTGCACGGACGCCTGATATTCCTTGCCGTTGGGCGAGAGATCCACGAAAAAGTCCCAACCCCAGTTGCGCAGCGCGCTGATGCCGAATTTCCTGGCCAAGCCCTGCATCGTCCCGCTCATCGCTCGCGTGCTGTACAGGGTCATGGTGGCTTCGTATTTACCGTGCTGCGAGTAGTTCGCTCGCTCGATGGAGCTGAGCGAACGCACAAAGTCCTGTCCGATTAGCTGCCATTGCTTCTCGGGACCCGCCTTTACCTGCGCCGTCGTTCTTCCTGTCGAGATTCCATCTCGCGCGGCAGGCACGGCCGGCCTTCCCTTGGCCACGGAAAGGCCAAGCAAAAGGCACGCAATCAGCATAACCGGCACTCGAATCTTCGCAATCATCAGCCACCCTCCTCGCCGCATCCTCTTCGCGCTCCAGCCGCCCGCTTTCAATCGCCTGGCGGACGAACGCTTTTTGGCCGGCCGTTAAATGCACGTCCATGGGCCAAGCCTATGAGCCAGCAATCCCAGCGTCAAGGGCAGCCGCTTTTGTGAGTACCCCCGAGTAGGCGCCAATCACCAATCGCACCTTCACTGCCTCTCCGCAAAATATGCCACCCGGTGCGCGACGCAGCACCGATGATGCTTCACCCTCACCTCAAGCCTATGCAGCCGCCCATCGAGTTTCGCGGGCGCAAACGCCAGCGTGTATTGCCCTCGGATTGCCTGGCTGATTTCAGCGTAGGCTCGCGCAAAATCCTTGGCATTCTTGGGGAGGTACGCACGTCCCCCCGTCAAAGCCGAAATTTGCGCCAGCGACGCATCCCCCGCGCCCAGCCCCGCCCTTACGGTCGCTAGAAATCCCTTGACTTTCCAGCATTACTATGCTATAAAGGCCAGTATCCAATAACAATTGGATAGCACGTGGGCGAACCGGGCGTTCCCCGGCCCGCTCGATGGCACTAAGGGTGTGCCTTGGAATTGAATGTGGCGCGGCACGGCCGAAAGGGAGGCGAGGCGCACGATGACAATCAGCAATGCGCTGCGGCAAGAGGCGCCCGCGCAATTTCTAATCTACGGTACGGGGATTAGAAATGATCTTAACTCCCGTGTTTGCACCACAAATTCCGTTCTAATCTACGGTAACCACCCCTCGGAAGATTATGTTGCGCCCCCAGTCCCCCCTCCCGAAATCCCCAGTTCGCTCCCCAGAAGGAGTAGGATTCGCCGAGCAATCGCACTCTATTCAAGTCCGGGGGAGGATTTCGAACATGGACCTTTCGAGACGGGAGTTTACTAAGCTGGTCGCAGGCGCCGGCGCGGGAATGGCTGCCGGTTTTCCGGCGCACGCGGAAGCCGCGGGCAGGACGATCGCGATACAGGTTGGCGCGGTCTCCTTTGTGGACGAGGGCGTGGACCAAGTGCTGGATATTTTTCAGCGCGACGCCGCCATCAACACGCTTTGCGTCGCCACCTTCAGCTACGGACGCGGCATTGCCGGGCGGCAGATCCCAGGGCAGCCGTTGCCGGACCACGGCAGCCGCCAATACGACACGAATTTCCACGGCGGCAATTACGCTACCACCCACGAGCAGTATTACGAGCGTACGCCGCTCAAAAAAATCCAGTCGCCGGACCATCCGGGCTTCGACGTTCTCGAAGCGGTGCTGCCGCGCGCCAAGGCGCGCGGCATGAAGACCTACTGTTGGTACGAAGACGTGTTCCGTCGCGACCTCGAAGGGATTGAACAATTAGAGGAAGTGACCCTTTCCGGCCGACGGGCCACCGACCTTTGCTTTCATAATCCCGGCGTCCAGGCCTTCTGGCAGGCGTTGACCGAGGATTACGTCCGCAGCTATCCAGTGGACGGGATCATGTGGTGTTCCGAACGGCAAGGACCGCTTGGCAACGCGCTCGGGGCATCGCATGGCGGCGCCCGCGACAACCCCTTCGAAGTGACCTGCTTTTGCGAATTCTGCCGGCGGGCGGCGCAAGCGCGCGGCCTCGATGCGGACCGTGCGGCAGAGGGATACACGAAGCTCGCAAATCTCGTCCGCGATAGCCGCGCCGGCACGCGCCCCTCGGACGGCTACTTCGTCTCGTACTGGCGCCTGCTGGTGGATTACCCGGAAATTCTAGGCTGGGAAAAACTGTGGAACGACGGGCAGAAGACGGCGTACGCGAATATTCGCGCCATGGTGAAATCGCTGCGCCCTGATCTGCCGGTCGGATGGCACATTTGGCACAACAATTCCTTCAGCCCCTTCTATCGCGCCGAGCAGGATTATGCCGATTTCGCGAAGTACTCCGATTTCCTGAAGGTCGTGATGTACAACAACTGCGGAGGGCCGCGCCTCGCTTCATACATCAATAGCGTGAGCCGGACGATCTTCGCGGATTTCTCCCCCGAAGAGGCGCTGGAATTGACCTACAAAATCATGAACTACAACGAAGCGTCGTTGGGCGACCTGCCGCGACGCGGACTTTCGTCCAATTATGTCGAGCGGGAGACCCGGCGCGCCGTCGAAGGCGTAAAACGCGCGGTGAAAATCTGGCCAGGCATAGATATTGACGTCCCCACCGGCCGCGATCAGAAGAAGACTGAGCCGCAAGACGTCCGCGACGCCGTGCGGGCCGCCTTCCGCGGCGGTGCGGACGGCGTCATCCTATCGCGCAAATATTCGGAGATGCGCCTCGCAAATCTGCGCGCCGTGAAGGAGGCGTTGACGTAAGCGATCATCCTGGGATTCGAGAAGACTGAACGCAATCCGGTCGCCTGTGCGGCGCGGGCTTCCTATTGAAGCTTTTAGTACCAGCATTCCTAACTGCTTCGGAATAAGTGGCGGGGACGACGAGACTCGAACTCGCGACCTCTGCCGTGACAGTTCTCCAAGTGAACTTGCAGATGGCAAGAAGGGCGAGGACTGATTGGCCGTGAGCGTTGGAATTGCGTAGAGATAGCGTGCAACGCAGTAGGGCTGGCGTACACTCACGCGCAGACGTTTACAGGGGCTAGTAGGCCGCGTTACGGCACAGCTCGCGGCACAGGGATTTCAGACCGCGCCAGAGTGCCCGTAGCGTCGCAAAAAGGCGCTCCGAAATGGTACCGCCAGACAGCCGGGTGTGGCCGCCCCTTGGGGTGGCAAGAGTCTAGCGGTGCTTGTCACCCAGACTACCTGTTGTTGGCATCCGATTCGGCACGGTACCCCTGCTCTCCCAAAATGCGCGGCATGGACCGCAGTCTCTTGGCCCAGACATAGAACGCAGACCGGCACGGTGTATCGGTTTTTCCGGCATTTTTAATATCTTCTTTCGCCCATTTCTCGCACTGTCTTCTATACGCCTTTCGGCCGCGCTCCTCCGTATCGCAAAGCTCGGCGAGTCCAACTAGCACAGAAAAGATGAGGCCAAATAGTGCCAGCGACATAACGGCGATGAACCACAACTTGAAAACGCCAACCGCTAGGCCAAAAAGTGTTTGCATCCGCGTTGCCCTGGGATCGCCGTCTCCGATGCTTTTAGAACCAGTTTTCGCCGAAGATGGCCTTCACGCGCTTAGAACCCTTCAAGTACGCAGTCCAGCACGCGACGAACGCGAATATTCGCAGTGCGTCCAGCACTGTAGACGATACCGTCTCAGAGACGGAGGTCGCATTCATCCATGCGACAAACAAGCGGAGCAGCGGCACCGCGAAGGTGCCCACCACTAAAAGAATCCCGAAATAAATCTTCAGGTGTTTCCGCGCGGCAGCCTTTCGCTCTCTCCACAACATAACGCCCGCGAAGGCCCCGTAGGCGGAGATTGCGAGATTTAAGGCCGACAGCGCGAATGGTTGGGACAGAGCAACTGCAAGCGCCCGAAATGGGCTAAACACGGTGAGAATCAGGCAGAAGACAAGGAGCCAACCGCGAGTGCCGACGAGTCGGCTCTCCATTGAGCCTGATCCAATTGGGGGCGCTTCTATCAGATGGCCGTGCGGCGCAACATCCTCCATACTCATAGTGAACCTCGGCAGAGATATTCAGGCTTGACGGGTTTTTCGAGCATCCAAGCTCCTGGCCTAGTGCCCCTTAAGCAAACGATAAATAAGAATTACTATAACGATAAAGCCCATCATAGTCTCAGAGCTTGGCGGCTCTATATGGTCTTTAATCCAGATGCAGGCTGCGACCGCGAACCAGAGTATTGCTAGGCCGAGCGCGATTCCTAACACAAGCTCCAAGCCAAACAGAATCATGGTCAGTCTCCTATCGAATCTGTCCCAAGCATCCTCGCGGCCAAGAAAACGGTATGCGCTACGGAACAAGAATCGGCGAATAGCCCCTCTATCGGCAATGGTACTGTAGCCTATCCGGTAACACTCATAGTGTGTAGACTGATAGTGGTCTGACGCGAATCAGCGGCGGGTGCGAAGCCCCGACCCGCGAGCCACGTTCGGAAAGCGTGTGAGAGAGATTCGCCTGCAACGCGGATTGTCTCAGGAAAAACTGGCGGAATTGGCGGAACTGCACCGGAATTATGTAGGCGGAGTGGAACGCGGAGAACGCAATATCGGGCTGCTAAACGTGGTGAAATTGGCTCGCGCTCTTGGTGTCAGGCCGGTTAAATTGCTCGATGGCGTCCCTTGAGGGTGTGTGTGCGAGCACTCTGAAGGATGACAGCGCAACTTTATAGCGATAGTGTTGCGATTGGAGAATTTACCCGTACTGTGCTGTGTCTGTGGCGATTATCGTCGAATTATCCTTTTCTGGGTGGCGCGTCAGCGGAGAGATGGGCTAGTTCAACCAGGCTTTGATCCTTTCTCCTTATCCACCCCCGGAAGCCATTGCGCAGACACGCGACGTGATACGGAGCGAGCCTCTTTCCTTTGCGCCGGGCGCTCTGGGCACAACGGCGACGGCAAAATTCGCCTCGGCTGTACCGCCCAGCTTGGAAGCCTGAAACAAACTGTCGTCCGCAGTTCCTACACGCGATTTCAGTCCCGAACGGAATCTTTCGGTGGGTTCGATTGGTATCACTCATTGGCTCAAAACTGACAAATTCGCGTCAATACTGCGAGCGCCGGAGTAGTTGGAGTAGCTGTGTAGGTGTCCGTATATCAAGAGAATATGACTCCAATCCGGTTTTGGAGTGATTCGGAGTGACCGGGAGTGCGCTCCTAATTCTGTCCAAACTCCGGCCCGCTCCAGGCCAGATTCGGAGTGCGATCTGCTTGAAACAATTGTGATTAACACGCTACCCCGCCCACTCCGGGTGTTGAGACCTTCTTGTAGCGATTCTTACCTAGCTTTTCTATGAGACCGTGATGCTGGCACTTTTGGAGAAATTCATTCGTGCGGTTATCAGCTTCACCTAATGCTTGTTTGGCATTCTTAAATCCAAACTCGGAATCGCATGGAAGGCGCGCGAACGCTCCGGCTTGCTGCCGGTTGAGGAAGTCCGTGCCGGTCAATTGGAGATACCCCGCAGGCTCTCCGGCATCAAAGATGCGTTCCAGCAATACCAACGGCGAATCTCCATGTACGCGCCGCGACCATTTGAGCTTGAGCGCGGATCGGTTGCCGTCGCCCTCAGCAATGGCGATACGCACGTCTGTTTGGTTGACTAAGGCTCTCGGACCTTCCATTTCCTGCAAAGCACTGGCGACCGATGTTTCTTCGTCTACCCGCAGTACTCGTTCGGCGGAAGGTTTGCGGATATGGTGAACGATAAGAAACGAACAGCCGAACTTTCGCGCTAGCTTGCGAAGCTCACCTAGAAATTTGGCTGCTTCCGGGTTCTTTTCCGTCGCGCCTGGCCGATACGCCCGAAGGGAGTCAATCACAATCAGGCTTGGCTTGATCTCCACACACAGTTTTCCAAATTCCCGCACGATTCCGCTTTCAAAAGAAAGTCATCCGGCATTTTGTCGAGCTTTAAGAAGCCTGCCAGTGCATCGCGCATTGCCTTGCAGTCGGGAAGCGAGTTCTCCAAATCGAAATACAAGACTGTGCCTGGATTCGTTTTCATTCCGAGAAACGGAACGCCAGCCGCCACACACAGTGCAAGCTGACATACGAGCGCACTTTTTCCGATGGTGGAATCCCCAGCCGCGATAGCAATGCTCTGTTGCGGGAGAAACCCTTCAACTAGGAATTTCGTAGATGTCTCAGTAGCACAGATTCGGTCCAATTCGGCGGGCCAGAGCACGCGCAATGACAGCAGTTGTTTTTGGCGCGCGAGAGTTGACTGCTGCGAGTCATTGGCCTCGCTCAAATCTTTAGGGGGGAGAGTTGAATCCACAGTAGGGCTAATGGCTGGGGTGCTCATGGTTAGAACCTCGATTGTTTCGGGGATCGCCCGATGTGGGTTTAATGCTTTCGGTTTTCTTAATCACGGTGATCTTGCCGTTGTCGAACCGGACCTCAACGGAGCCGTAGAAACGCGCGGCTGCTAGCTCCGTGAGAAGAACTTGGGTTTGCTCAATATCGCTCATGTGGCATCTATAGGTTCCGTTGCCCGCGCTATGCTTGGGACAAGTGCGCGTGACCTGACCCCCTGAAACTGTACCAGCTGTTATGAGAGTCTGAGAGGCCGGAAAGGCCGGAGGACTCGATGAAAAGGAAGCGACACACGCCGCAGGAGATCATCGCGAAGCTGCGGGAGGCAGAAGCCGAGCTGAACCAG
>DATNDJ010000037.1:0-30376 GCA_035553255.1 Candidatus Acidiferrales bacterium
ACGGAATTTGATTAGCCTTTCACCCCTACCCTCAGCTCATCCGAGCGATTTTCAACTCACAACGGTTCGGTCCTCCAGTCGCGGTTAAGCGACCTTCAACCTGGCCAAGGGTAGATCATCCCGCTTCGCGTCTATTCCCACGCACTCGCGCCCTATTCGGACTCGCTTTCGCTACGGCTCGCTTTCGCTTAACCTCGCGCGTGAGAATAACTAGCCGGCTCATTAAGCAAGAGGCACGCCGTCAGGCAATTTCCCGGCAAGCCGGGACATAGCCCTCCGACTGCTTGTAAGCATACGGTTTCAGGTTCTATTTCACTCCCCTCGCAGGGGTGCTTTTCGCCTTTCCCTCACGGTACTAGTTCACTATCGGTCGCCAACGAGTATTTAGCCTTGGAGAGTGGTCTCCCCGGATTCCCACTGGGTTTCTCGTGCCCCGTGGTACTCAGGATACCGCTTCGAGTCCGGCAAACTTTCGGCTACATGGCTTTCACATTCTTTGGCCCCGCTTTCCAGCGGGTTCGCCTAGCTTCCGGATTGATAACTCTACTTACGCGGTCCTACAACCCCCCGGTATAAATACCGGGGTTTGGGCTGTTCCGATTTCGCTCGCCGCTACTTTCGGAATCTCGTTTGATTTATTTTCCTCCAGGTACTGAGATGGTTCACTTCCCTGGGTTGACTCGCACCCGCCTATGTATTCAGCGGGCCGTTGCCTGGTTTTACCAGACAGGGTTTCCCCATTCGGAAATCCCCGGATCAAAGCCTGCTTGCGGCTCCCCGAGGCTTATCGCAGCTTGCCACGTCCTTCGTCGTCTGTTGGCGCCAAGGCATCCACCGTACGCCCTTAGTAGCTTGACCATAAAACTTACCCAACGCGACTATCCGAAGATAGTCCTTCCGAAGAGCATCGCGCCAAGGGGCCTCTCGGCCGCATCGCGCGCGCACCCGGCTCGTTTGCGTTCGCTTGCGCTTCACAGCGTCAGCGAGCGCACGGCGTGGACAAGTTCGCCTTTCCACATTGCGCTACTTTGAGCAAATATTGCGGTTATCCCGATGCGCGAGCCAGATCAGCTCGTGATCGGGATGCCAGCTTCCTTCGGTTGTCAAAGATCGTCGTCCCGGCCAACTGATTCCGGTCGGAACGTCTCCGCTCCAGGCGGAGCGCGTCATTGATTTGGAGCCAATGCCGCGTGCAACAAAAAACCCGGCCAACGAGCGCCGGGCATGTCCGTCCATTCTGCTGGGTGGCCTTCTAGTCGCGCACCCTCCCGAACGGATATGCTCGAAGCTCGATTGCTTGGTACCCGGTGTTCGTAACCAACCGCACCTCTCGAAATCGGCGGGCCCGGTCCGTCAGCAGACTTCCCCGCGAATCAGGGCGCCACCAACATCAGCGGAGTATATCAGGTTTTCTTTTCCCGTCAAGCTTTCCGTAAGTCTTTTTCAGGGATTCCCGGGCGCGCCCTGTGAATTTCAGGACACCTGTGGAAAAGTCGTCCGACTGCATTTAACCTCATCCGCGCCGGACGTCCAGCGTGTGATGAATCCGGCAACAAGCCTGCGGTTTGCGGCCTCTTCCTTCGTTCGCGCGCGTGCTATGCTGCGGGCGAACTCGGCGAAACGAAGGGAGAAAGCGATGAACTCGAACACACGCGGATCCGTGGCGCGGCACATCTTGACGGCAATCCTGATCCTCGCGGTCGCCGCGGGCGTGTGCGCCGGTCAAAAAAAGAAAAAGTCCAAGGACAAGAACGCGGATAACGCGCCGCTGATGCCCGCCATTCCCGGCGCCGAGGAAAACCAGATCAATCGGGACATCGGCGAGATGCTCGGCGCGTTTCAGATCGGCGACGTCGAAGCCATGCACAAATATTATGCCGACAACGCCACGTTCGTCAGCGACATAGATCAGCCTCCAATTATGGGCTGGCAAAACTATGAAGTAGCGTACCAGAGGCAGCGTGCCGCGTTCCAGGGCATTCAGATCGTCCGGCGGAACACGTTCGTCTACACGCACGGAGACGTGGCATGGGCCTCCTATCAATGGCGGTTTTTGGGGAACGCGGGCGGCGCGCCGTACTCGATATCCGGCCACACCACGCTCGTCTTCGAAAAAGTCGCCGGCAACTGGCTGATCGTGCACAACCACACGTCGCAGATATGCCCGCTCGAAAACACCGCCCCGCCGCAAAATCGAATCGCAAGCACACCCGCAGCCCCGGCGCAAGTCCAGCCGCCCTCCACGCCGCGCTAGCCCATGGCGGTCTGCAGGTTCAGAAGCTTCTGAAACCCTGCAACAACCACACAGCGGCCAGCAACAGCAGCAGCACACCCGAAAGGACCGTGAGCCCCACAATCGGACGGCGGAGCCGCTCGATTCGCGCGACCAGCGCCCGTTGCTCACGAGCCATTGCCTCGCCGCTGCTATTGAGGAAAATTTGGTCTCCCTCGTGTGCGGCGAGCGCGCTGCGGTAAATCAAGACACACAGCAACGCTGTAGTCACAACTCCCCAAATGATCAGCAATGCAGGAAGGGTGTTCTCCGGCATGACGATCTACCTCCCGCCCGCAGACGCGGAGGGCTGCCCCGACGGCAAACCGGCCCCTGCGGGCCACCTTCAAACGTTGGCGGGATTATAGCACTGGAAGCAAGGGAAGAGTCCCTGGCACACTACTCGCCCGGGAACCGCACGCCCCAAAAGCTCCGCGACGGATGATAGATTTCGACGCCCAGTTCAAAAACGCCCGGACCAGCGCCTCTCACGCGAATCACTCGGCATCCCCGCCGCTCCTGCGATAGCCCATGAAGAACCTCCAGGTGAGAACCGGGGGTGGGCGCGACGGAAGTGCGCAATAGCGCCCCGCAGCGGCTCACCTGGATTGCCTCGGCGGAGAATTCTTGCATTTCCGATTCCCGGCCATGAAAAAGCCTGATCGGAATGCGGACCGGGATACGGCTGGAGCGTCGCCGCTCGATCATTGCGCGCGCGGTAGCCATGATGCTCCTCTAGCGTAGCGGATTCTTTGATTGACTTTAGGCTGCGCCAACGCCTGCGTCAAGGGTTGGGCATTTCACTGTGCCTGGAACGCCAGCCACTGACGAGGCGCCCGACATCGGCCCTTCCTGTGGAAATCACTGTGGAAAAACTGGCACTCCACACCAATGAAATTTTTGCACTGAAAATGAGCGCCGGAATTGAGCCGCACCAGATTGGTATCATAACTCCCTGATATCACAAGGGATGTTAGACAACAAGCGCCTCGATGCAAATCCGAATCGTCCGTCCGCATTTAACGATTGCACGCCGCCCGATTTGCACAGATTTGCAGCATCTTGGCCGCTAAGGCACGGCAAAATAGGGGGTTGACTGTACAACACCTTAGATAGCCCGGACGATCCCTGACCCGTTCTCGCCGAGCTTTGAGCTGGCGTTGACTCCATGTTCGCGGCAGGACTATATTGGAGCAGATTATTTGGACGCAGACAGCGGCCCCTAGGTGCGAGGTCTCCCCTAAAATGCGCATGAACCTGCCGAACAGCCTCACGGTGCTGCGGATTTTCTTCGTGCCGCTGCTCGTCGTCGTTCTGCTGACGCGCCAGCCAAATTGGAATTTCTGGGGGCTCCCGGTTCACTTCGAGGTCTGGGGCGTGCTGATCCTGCTGATGGCCGCCGCCACGGACATGATGGACGGCTACATCGCCCGGCGTCGCGGCGAGATCACCACCCTTGGCATTCTGCTCGATCCGATCGCGGATAAGCTGCTGATCTCGGCGGCATTCATCTCGCTGGTATCCATGGGGCTGATGCAGGCGTGGATGGCCGTGATCATCATCGGCCGCGAGTTCGTGGTGATGGGCCTGCGCGAGATCGCCTCCGGCGAAGGGTTGGTGATTCCCGCGTCGGCGCTCGGAAAAGGGAAAATGATCCTCCAGGTGATGGCGGGCTGCGCGGTGATCCTCACGGCGAAGTATCCGGCGCTGACCACGCTGGGGCAGACCCTGCTCTGGCTGGTAGTGCTGAGCGCGGTTGCTTCGGCCGCCCATTATTTTCAGATGTTCTGGAGCCAGATCAACTTTCGAGTGCAGCAACGCCGCCGTGGCGCAGTGATTCCCGTTTCCGCGGAGCCGAAGGAAAAGCCGCAGGATGTCCTCACTCGCTGACCGGGAAAAAGGCCTGCTGCTCCGGCTGGCGCGCCGGGCGATAGAACTGGCGGTACAAAGTTCGAGTACACTTCCCGAAACCCACTTTCCAGATCGGTGTCCTTGCAGCGGTGCGTTCGTCACGCTGCGGATGCGCGGGCGATTGCGGGGCTGCGTTGGCCAAGTTTATGCGGCGTGCCCGCTCGATGAAGTTGTTGCGCATTGCGCTCGATCAGCGGCACTCGAGGACTGCCGATTTCAGCCTCTTTCGGCTGTGGAACTGCCGGAAATGCGCATAGAGATTTCCGCGCTTTCAGCAATCGCCCCGATTGCCCCGGAAGAAATCGTCACGGGACGCCACGGGCTGATCGTCAGCCGCGGTGGCAGAAGCGGCGTATTGCTGCCGCAAGTCGCCTCAGAATTTGGCTGGGATACGGCGCGCTTCCTGGAAGAAACCTGCCGGAAGGCAGGACTCGAACCGAACGCGTGGAAGGATCCCGCCGCGAAGATTTCCGCGTTTACAGCGGAAATCTTCGGCGAATCAAATGGCGGGCCGATGAGGCCGGTCCCGCGCTATTCCAATTCGACGTAATCGCCCGAAAAAACCGCGCCTAGGCTGAAGGTAATCAGCACGGTCGACGAATCCTGCCCGGTTCGGAGCACCACTCCTTCGCCCAGCACTTCGCGAGGCGTATTCTGCCAATCCCATTTTTTCGGCACGGTGCCGAAGCCCGTATAACCCGCGTAGCCGACCTTCGGAAGGCCGCCATCCAGCTCCGTATCGAAGGCATAGCGGCGGTCCTGGAACGCCGTTTCATGCTGCGTGCCGGTGTAGCGGAAGATTCGGAAATAATCGCCGACGCGAACGCCCTGGGAGTTGCCCAGATTCACGTAAACGATGTCGCCGCGACCGTCCACCGAACGAAATTTCTTGCCGGCGATCACCATGGCGAGTTGCTTGCCGCTCGAGGGCGCAAATTGATTGAAACTCTTTTCGGATTTCAGGTTCGGAACAGGGCGGGCAGCAAAGGGAATGGCGACATCGCCGCGCTGGATGTAGTCGCAGACGTGGTCCACGACGGCGATCGAGGATTTGGCCTGCGGGACAATGATATGTATGCGGCCCTCGTCCTCCCACACGGTGCCCATCTTCTTCAGGATGGAAGACTGCCACTTGGTCCACTGAACCTGGATGGTATCCTGCACCGGCCGCACGAGCAGAAACGTGTCGCCGGCCTTCGCGCCGTCGTCCGTGCCGCGATTAATATAGACGTGCGCGCCGTCAATCCAGGAAAGGCGGACGTCGGAGCCTTCCCCGCTGATGATATAAGTACCGCGCGGAACCGCCTGATTCGAAATGACTCCCGAGCAGTAGATATCGTCCCTGATGGGGACAGGACTATTCGCGGTCTGCGCCTGCGCCGCCACGCCAGAGAGGCTCAAAATCAGACCTGCAAGGACAAGTTTCCCGCGCATAATGCTCGCTCCTTATACGAAACGTGCGGTTTGGGGCAGGAAAGCCCCCATGGGCTGACCGTAACAAAGGGCCCAGGGAGCGTCAAGGCAATGAATGGCCGAGCTTTACACATTGTGCACCACATGGTAGAAGCCTGAACTCTCCCTGTCCTACTGGCCGCATGGACAGGTGAGAGGAAGATGCGGCGAGGAGTTTGGGCTTGTTTGGCCGAGACAAAATCTGTGCCGTGGCGGCTGCGGCGACGGCTGCTGAGATGGAGCGGCAGTTGCGCGAGGCGCTGCGCAGGTCGCGCACGGTGGAACTGCGCCTCGATTGGCTCGCCACGGACGATGAAATCCATCGCTTTCTGCGCCGCCTGGCGCGCAGGAGACTGCCCGCCACGCTGATCGCAACCTGCCGGCGGCGCCCCGGCGGCGGGCAATATCGCGGCTCGATTGCGCAGCAGCTCGTGATCCTGCTTGAGGCGCTCCGCTCCGGCTGCTCGTGGTTCGATCTCGAGGTGGAAACGTCGTCGAAATGCCCGCCGGAGTTGCTCGGCGTGTTGCTGGGGCAGGGGCGCCGACTTTCCTCGGCGCATTTCTTCCAGGGAATGCCGCGAAGCGTGCGGGGTGCGGTGAAGGCCGCGTTCAAATACGATCCGGAGGCGATCAAGGTGGCCGCGCAGTGCGATTCGCTGCGGGATGCGCGGCGCTTGCTCGATGGCGCGGGCGGAGGAAGGCGAGGCGCCGTAATCGTTCCAATGGGGGACGTGGCCCTGCCCGCACGGATTCTGGCGCTTCGGCAGGGCAGCGCCCTGGCCTATGCGCCCGTGGAAAAGGCGACGGCGCCTGGGCAGGTGAGCCTCGCGGAGATGAAGGATGTCTATCGCGCGGACAAGCTGACAAAGGCGACTCGCGTGTATGGCGTGATCGGCGATCCGATCGGCCATTCCCTTTCGCCGCGCATGCACAATGCGGGGTTTCGGGCGCACGGCGTGAACGCGGTGTATCTGCCATTTTTGGTTCACGACCTGCGGGATTTCGCCGATTCGATCCGATGGCTTGGGATTGCGGGATTCAGCGTCACGCTGCCGCATAAGCAACGGATCATGGATTATTTGGATCGCTGCGATCCGCTGGCCGCGGAAATCGGCGCGGTGAACACGGTGATTGTCCGAGGCGGAAAGCTGCACGGGAGCAACACGGATTATATCGGCGTGCTGCGGACGCTCGAACGGCGCATTCCGCTGCGCGACAGCCGCGTGCTGATCGTGGGCGCCGGCGGGGCGGCGCGGGCGGTGGCCTTCGCGCTGGGAAAGGCAGGGGCGGCAGTATGCATCGTGGCGCGGCGGCCTGCCAAGGCAAAGGCGCTGGCGCGGGCGATGGGCGGGCACGCCATCGAGCGCGCCGCGCTGCGAGGCGAATTCTTCGACGTGATCGTGAATACCACGCCGGTGGGCATGCACCCGCTGGACCGGGAATCGCCGCTGGAGGCGCGGGAATTGAATTGTCACCTACTTTTTGACACGATCTATCGCCCGCGCGTCACGCGATTGATGCAGCTCGCGGCGCGTAAGGGAATCGAGACCGTCTCCGGGGTCGAGATGTTCCTGGCGCAGGGGGCCGCGCAGTGGGAGCTCTGGACCGGAAAGCGCGCCCCGGTGGACGCGATGCGGCAAGCCGTGGCGGAGGCGCTCGCGCGCGAAGAGCGGGCGGCCGGTCGTACGCCAAAACCGCCGCGGAAGAACTGACGCCGAATGATACAGCCCAATTTTAATGAATTTCGCAAGCTCGCGCGCGGGGGCAACCTCGTTCCCGTGTGCGACACGTTCACGGCCGACCTGCTGACGCCGGTGGGCGCGCACCTGCGCATCGCGCATCGCGCGAAATATTCGTTCCTGCTGGAAAGCGTGGAGGGCGGCGAAAATATCGCGCGATACACCTTCACCGGGGCGAATCCCATCGAGGTGTTTCGCGCGCGCGGGCGGAAATGCGTCCTCGAAAGCGGCGGCCGCCGGCATGAATTCGACGGCAACCCGGTGGAAGAGCTGCGGCGCTTGACGGCCCGGTATAAACCCGTGCGCGTGCCGGGGCTTCCTCCGCTGACCGGCGGCGCGATTGGCTACTTTTCCTACGATATGGTGCGGCTGGTCGAGCGCATCCCGGCGCGCGGCAGGGACGATCTCCACCTCGATGATTGCGTGATGATGTTCTATCACGGGCTGGTGGTGTTCGATCACGTGCGGCATCGCGTATGGATCATTCGGAATGTGTTCACCGAGGGGGCCGGCAGCCTGCGCGAGAAATACGACGCCGCGGTGCGCGAGATCGCCCGCGTGCGTCGCGCGCTGGAGGGACCACTGCCCCGCACCACGCGGCCGGCGCGAGCGAAGCCGCTGCGCATCCGGTCGAACTTCACGAAGCCGCAGTTTTTGGCGGCGGTGCGGAAGGCGAAGGAATACATCCGCGCGGGCGACATTTTTCAAGTGGTGCCGAGCCAGCGCTTTTCGACCGAGATCAGCGCGGACCCCTTCGAAATTTACCGGGCGCTGCGCGTGGTGAATCCCTCGCCGTACCTTTATTTTCTGCGGCTCGGGGACGTGGCCGTGGTGGGCAGTTCGCCCGAAATGCTGGTGAAGGTGCAAGGGCGGGACGCCGCCTACCGGCCGATCGCCGGAACGCTGCCGCGCGGGCGGACGGAAAGAGAAGATCGCGAAAACGAAGCGCGGCTGGTGGCCGATCCGAAGGAGCGCGCCGAGCACATCATGCTGGTGGACCTGGGGCGGAACGATCTGGGGCGCGTGTGCGAGTACGGATCGGTGAAGGTGGAGCGGCTGATGTTCGTCGAGCGATATTCTCACGTGATGCATCTCGTGTCCGCGCTGCGCGGGCGGCTGCGCGAGGGAGTGGATTGCTTCGATGCGCTGATGGCCTGCTTCCCGGCGGGAACGCTTTCGGGCGCGCCGAAGGTGCGCGCGATGGAAATCATTGACGAACTCGAGCCGACGCGGCGCGGCATATATGCCGGTGCGATCCTTTACCTGGATTTTTCGGGCAATCTGGATTCGTGCATCGCGCTGCGGACGCTGGTGGCAAAGGACAGGCGGGCGTACGTTCAGGCAGGCGGGGGGATCGTGGCGGATTCGGTGCCGGAACGGGAATATGAGGAGACCGTGAATAAGGCGCGGGCGGCGCTGCGGGCCCTGGAAATTGCCCATCAGGGGCCGAAGGACTGATTGCGGGCCGGCTGCACAGTGGGGTTTACCGTAGATTAGAAACATTTCCGCCCTTTGTTTTCAATGGTTTAGACGGATTTCTAATCCCCGTACCGTAGATTAGAAATGCTCCCCTCCGGGTAGGTTTGGCGGCTGGGTGGGTCGGTGTGTGTTCGGCGGTCATATAAAAACGAGCGAGGGTAGCACGTTTTCAGCCATTTGTCAATTGGTAATATTTACCTGTTTGCGGCGGTGAGCTGTTAACCTTCGAGGTTCGGAGAGCGTTATAGGAGGCTGGAGAAGTTATAGGGGTTTGCACAAGGGGAGGACGGACATGCTTGGCAGCGAGGGACAACTCTTTACTTTTCTCGAGTCGGTGGGCGCTCCCTTCATCGTATTCGCGGCGGCGGTGCTGATCATCTGGTTGAATCGCCGGAGGGACCAAGCCGCGATTCAGGCGCAGGCGGAGGTCCGGGCGCAAATCATCCAGAAATTCGGGTCGGCGCAGGAACTGACCGCGTTCCTGGAAACGAAGAGCGGGCAGCTATTGCTGCAAGGCGTTGGGCGCAAGCGCGGGTGGTGGTTGCGGGTCCTTGGGTGGGGCGTGGTTCTAACAATGCTGGGGTTGGCGCTGCTCGGGACGGAGCTAGCGCATCGCGGGCGCTCGACCGATGGCGTCGTCGTGCTCGCGGTGGGAATCGGGTTTCTGATTCTCGCAGCTACTACCCGTAAGTTTGCTCCGGAGGCAGATGGTGAGACGGCCGAGGGCGGCTCCGATCGGCATCCAAAGCCGCTCGTATAGGAGAGAGAATCCGGTTGCGACGATGCGCTTGAGCGGCTCGATTTCGTTCGCGGGTGAAATTTCCGGCGAGCCTTCCGGGAGTTGCGAAGGCTCCGACGACATGGCCGCGTTCGGATCGGCGATGGACGAGGCGGCGTTTTCCGAGCTGTATCGGAAGAGTGCGGCGGGGCTGCGAGGGTACATTCGGCGGGCGTGCGGCGATGCGGCGCTGGCGGATGATCTGCTGCAGGAAACCTTCTATCGGTTTCTGCGGGCGAAATTGCCGCGCGGCGAGCGGCGGCAATTGAAGGCCTACCTTTATCGGATCGCGGGTTCGCTGCTAGCGGATCACTGGCGGCGGACGAAGCGCGAGCGGCGATGGAGCGCCGACGCCGCGGAGATGCGGCGCAAGCCGGCGGGCGAGCCAAGCGCGGAGACGAAAGACGAAACAGGGGCGATGCGCGTGTTCCATCGCTTGAAGCTACAGGATCAGACGCTGCTGTGGCTGGCGTACGTGGAGGGATTCGAGCATCGGGAAATCGCGGCGGCCGTGAACGTGGGCGAGAAGAGCGTGCGGGTGCTGCTGTTCCGCGCGCGGAAACGGCTGGAAAATGCGCTGCGGAAGGAAGGCGCCGCGCCGGCGGGCGCGGCAATGGAGTGACACGATGAAGCGAGCGAATTGTCCGCGGGAGGAAGCGACAGCGCAGGCGGCACGGACGAACGCATGGAGCGACGAGCTTGCGGCTCATGCGGCGAATTGCGCGGTGTGCGGCGGGGTGGCGCGAGCGGCGCGCTGGATGCAGGCGTTTGCAAGCGCGGATGGCGGGGACGAGGCGCCGCTGCCTGATCCGCGGCTACTCTGGCAGCGGGCGCGTGCGTTCGAAGATCGCGCGAAGGTTGAACGGGTGAGCGCCACGCTGGAATGGGCGGAGATTGCGGCGGTAGCGGCTGTGCCGGTGGGATTGGCGGGATGGATTGCGTGGAATTGGTTTGCGATCGAGGGAGCGGCCGCGCGGTTTCTGGTGGATGCCTTGCCGCAACTGCCGGCGCCGGCTTATGGGCTGGCGAGCCTGGCGCCGGCGGCGTTGGTGATTGGCGTTTTGGCGCTGGGGTATCCGTTGATGACGCCGGAATAGGTGCGGGGGTGCGAGGGATGCGCCGTGGGGTTTGGGTTGCGGTGACGGTCGCGTGCGAGCCGCGTGCGCGGTTCTAGGGCGGCGGGGGCTGGTCGTGAATGCGAGTTGAGATCCTTCGCTCGCGTTGCTCGCTCAGGATGACCACCCTCGCCGGATGGCGTCACCACTTGGTGATTTTGGCGAATATGGTGCAGGCCGCGCTTCTGCTAGACTTTCGGGATGCTGCTGCTGCTGGATAACTACGATTCCTTCACCTACAACCTGGCGCAGTACCTTGGGCAGATGGGGCAGGAGCTGGAGGTGCGGCGGAACGACCAGATTACGCTGGGGGAAATCGAAGCGATGCGTCCGGAGCGGATCGTGATCTCGCCGGGGCCATGCACACCGAAGGAGGCGGGAATCAGCGTGCCGCTGATCCAGCGGTTTGCGGGGAAGGTTCCGATACTGGGCGTGTGCCTGGGGCATCAGGCGATTGGGGCGGCGTTTGGCGGGAGGGTGGTGCGCGCGCCGAAAATCATGCACGGCAAGACGAGCGAAATCCGCCACGACGGGAAAACCATCTTTCGCGATCTGCCGCAGCCTTTCACCGCGACGCGCTACCATTCGCTGATCGTGGAGCGCGCGTCGCTGCCGAAGGAGCTGGAAATTTCGGCGGAATCGGCGGACCCCGCGGACCAGACGATCATGGGATTGCGGCATCGCACGCTGCCCGTGGAGGGCGTGCAGTTCCATCCGGAATCGGTGCTCACCGAGGCGGGATTTCGGCTGCTCGAGAATTTTCTGAGCGTCTGACTCGCTACAGCATATACCCTAGAGCCATACCCGAAACCGCCTGACAGACTGCACGGCGGAGGTACCAACCATGCAAGGAACATCCCCAGAAAAGACACCTATCAATGGCACGCAACATGGATTTCCCAAGGGAAGTCCGCTCGAAGCACTGAACGAATTCTACGGCGCGCTCAACCACCGCGACCTGCAGAAAACGGCGGCGACATGGGCGACGACAGGCGATGCGACGGTGGCAGGGCCTTCGGGCGACGTGGAGCGCGGCTGGCCAGCGATCGAAGAGCAATATCGCCATCTCTTCAGCGGGCCGGTGAAGGCGCGGGTGGAATTGAGCGACTATTCGATCCACGAACAGGGCGACGTCTTCTACATGACCGGATACGAAAAGGGAGAAATCGCGAAGGATGGCCAGGCGGCGCCCTTCCGGTTTCGCACGACGCGGATTTTCGTGAAGAGCGACGGGCGATGGAAGCAGGTTCACTATCACGGATCGTTCGGCGATCCGAAGATGTTTGCCGAAGTGATGAAGATGATCGGACCGCCTCCGCAAACAGCCCACGCGGGCTAACCTAGCGTGAGAGACACCCAGCCCTCAATTCCCTATGGCGATTGGTTGCGGGGCGCGCGGCGGGGCCGTGCGCCGGGCGGGGCTGCGTTTCTAGCCTTGGTGGCGGTTTTGGTTGTGGCCGTGGGCGCGGGGTGGACGCGGGGGCGCGGCGCAGGGCAAACCGGGACAGCGGGCGCGGCGCAGTCCAGCTATCTGGGATTCGATGCGAATGATTATCCGGGCGACGCGGCGCTGGCGGGACTGCGGCGCACGTTTGCGTTCGCGGGTTATTGGTTGAATGCGCCGCCGGGGGGAAGCACGAAACCATGGACGGGCAAGCGCGAAATTCTGCGGCGCGCGGGATTCGGGTTTCTGGTGCTCTTCAACGGGCGGTTGCAGCGCGATCTGCGGAATCCGTCGCGCGCGACGATGCTGGGTAAAGGCGACGCCGCGTCCGCGGCGCAGGCTGCGCGGCGCGAGGGATTTCCCCTGGGGACAACGATTTTCCTCGATCAGGAAGAGGGCGGGGCGATGGAGGCGGAGCAGATGGCGTACATCGAGGCTTGGGTGAAGGGCGTGCGCGCGGCGGGATTTCGCACGGGAATTTATTGCTCGGGGATGCCGGCGGCGGCCGGGAAGGGCGTGCTCGTGACGACGGCGGCGGATATTCGCGCGCGATTCGAGCCGCGAGGTGCGGCCGAGGGGATCGCGTTTTTTGTTTACAACGATGCGTGCCCGCCATCGCCGGGATGCGCGTATGCGAAGGAGCCGCCGTCGCCTGCTGCGAGCGGGATTGCGTTCGCGAGCGTGTGGCAATTCGCGCAATCGCCGCGGCGGCGGAAGTATACGGGCGCGTGCAGCGGGACGTATGGGCGCGACGGAAATTGCTACGCGCCGGGGCAGGGCCCGGGGACGCCGTTTCTTGATATTGAGTCGGCGAGGACGGAAGACCCTTCGGGCGGGAACGCAACTTTTCGCCAGGTTATACGCTGAGATTCTTCGCCGATCCTCATCGGATCGGCTCAGAATGACGGCTCTTCTCTTTTGGCCGACAAGATGCGCAGCATCCTCGGTGAAATCAAATTCGGCAGGGCATAGCGCGAAAGCCTTCGTGCGGCATCTTGGAAAATCCTAGGAGGAGGAGGCGTCTTCGGCGCGGGAGAAGGCTACGAGGGCTTCGAGGCGTTCGCGGGCGGCGCCGGAGTCAATGGAATCGGCGGCGATGCGGACCCCTTCGAGGAAGTCCGCGGCTTTGCCCGCGGCGACCAGGGCGGCTGCGGCATTGGCGAGTACGATTTCGCGGTGCGGGCCGTGGGGGCGATAGAGCAGCGAGCGGCCCAGGACTTTGTGGATGACTTCGGCGTTGTGCTTTGCGTCGCCGCCGCGGATGGATTCGAGCGGGGCGCGGCGCAGGCCGAAATCCTCGGGCGTGATGGTGTAGCTGCGGACCGAGGCGTCGCGCAATTCGGCGATGTAGGTTTCGCCGGAGAGAGAGATTTCGTCCATGCCATCGGCGCCGTGGACGACGAAGGCGCGGCGGACGCCCAATTCGCCCAGGGCGCGGGCGACGAGTTCGATGAGGGATACGTCGTAGACTCCGACAATCTGGGCGGAGGCGCCGGCGGGATTGGTGAGCGGGCCGAGGAGATTGAAGACGGTGCGCATGCGAAGCTCGCGGCGGGCGGCCGCGACATGGCGTGTGGCGGCGTGCATGAGAGGCGCGAAGAGGAAGCCGATGCCGGTTTCCTCGATGGCGCAGGCGACACGCTCGGGCGACATGTCAATTTTGACGCCGAGTTGCTCGAGGACGTCGGCCGAGCCGCAGCGCGAGCTGATCGAGCGATTGCCGTGCTTGGCGACGCGCACGCCCGCCCCGGCAACAACGAAAGCGGCGGTGGTGGAAACGTTGAACGTGCCGGAGGCGTCGCCGCCGGTGCCGCAGGTGTCCACCAGGGCCTCGTCGGCGGGGGAATAGCCGCCGGCGAAAATGCGCGGCGCGTGGCGGCGCATGGCGGTGGCGAAGCCGACGATTTCATCCACGGTTTCACCCTTCATGCGCAGCGCGGTGAGCAGGGCGGCGATCTGCGCGTCGGTGGCACGGCCGGAAAGGATGTGCTCCATGGCGGCTTCGGCTTCGACGCGCGAGAGGTCCTCTCCGACGATAATTTTTTGGAGCGCGGCGTGGATCATAGGTGGATTCTGAAATGCGGGCGCCAGATGCGATAGACGCCCAGGGTAAGGAGTCCGACCGCGAGAACAATGGAGACAATTCCTCCCCCAAACCACACTTTGCGTTCTGTTGGCGTTAGCGATTCGGGGGGCAGCGAATTTTTGCCGATGATCAGGAATTCACGCTGGCGGAACATGCACCCGCGAATGCCGCACGCTACGGAAAGGATTCCGCACGTCAGCATCCCCGAGGGAACAATAAAATTGTTCCAATACTCCACGTAACCTTGCCCCGTTTCGCGCTTCTCAGCTACACTGCTTTGTTTCGAGCGAAGTCAAATTCTAGCACTATCGGATGTGCGATGAAGATTCACGAATATCAGGCCAAGGCGATCCTGGGGAAGTTTGGGGTGCCGGTGCCGCGGGGCGAAGCGGCGTTTACGAAGGAAGAGGCGCGGGGGGCGGCGGAGCGGCTGGGCACGCCCGTGGTGGTGGTGAAGGCGCAGATTCACGCGGGCGGGCGCGGGAAGGCCGGGGGCGTGAAGCTGGCGAAGTCGCCGGGCGAGGCGGCGGCGCTGGCGGAGCGGATGCTGGGAATGAAGCTGGTAACGCCGCAGACGGGCGAAGAGGGGCGGATCGTAAGGCGGCTGCTGGTGGAAGAGGGGCTCGACATCCAGCGCGAGCTATACGTGAGCATGCTGGTGGATCGCGCGACGGGGGCGCCCGTCTTCATGGCAAGCACCGCGGGCGGGATGGAAATCGAAGAGGTGGCGAAAAAAGATCCGAAGGCGATCCTGCGCGAGACGATTCCAGCGGCGACCGGATTCCAGCCGTATCACGCACGCAAGCTGGCCTTCGGGCTGGGGCTTCCGCCGCAGATGGCGAATGTGGCGGCGGGATTTTTCGGCGCGATTTACCGGGCGTTTCTCGAGACGGATGCGTCGCTGCTGGAGATTAATCCGTGCATCGTGACGGGCGATGGGCGGCTGGTGGCGCTCGACGCCAAAGTGAATTTCGACGATAACGCGCTCTATCGGCATCCGGAGTTCAAAGATCTGCGGGACCTGGAGGAAGAAACGCCGCTCGAAGTGGAAGCCTCAAAATTCAAGCTGAACTACATCAAGCTGGATGGGAACGTCGGGTGCATGGTGAACGGCGCGGGGCTGGCGATGGCGACGATGGACATCATCAAGCTTTCCGGCGGGAGCCCGGCGAATTTTCTGGATGTGGGCGGCGGCGCGTCTGAGGAGCAGGTGAAGAACGCGTTTCGGATACTGCTGAGCGATCCGAACGTGAAGGCGGTGTTCGTCAATATTTTCGGCGGGATTTTGCGGTGCGACGTGCTGGCGAGCGGCGTGGTGAATGCGGCGAAGGAACTGAAATTTAAGGTGCCGGTGGTGGTGCGGATGGAAGGGACGAATGTTCAAGAGGGGCAGCGAATTTTGCGCGATTCGGGGCTGAATTTCGCCATCGCGGCGGGAATGAAGGATGGGGCGGAGAAGGCAGTGGCGTTGGCAGGGGGTGCGCGATGAGCGTGCTGGTTGATAAAAGTACCCGACTGATTGTGCAGGGATTGACCGGGCGCGAGGGAAGCTTCCACGCGCAGCAGATGCTGGATTACGGCACGAAGGTGGTGGCCGGCGTGACGCCGGGCAAGGGCGGAACGAAGCATCTGGGCGTGCCGGTGTTCGACACGGTGGAGGAAGCCGCGAGCCGGACGCGCGCGAATGCGTCGGTGATTTTCGTGCCGCCACCCTTTGCGGCGGACGCGATACTGGAGGCGATGGACGCGCGGTTGCCGCTGGTGATCTGCATCACCGAAGGCATTCCGACGCTCGATATGGTGCGCGTGGACGCGGCGCTGAAAAATTCCGCGACGCGGCTGATCGGGCCAAACTGCCCAGGCATCATTTCACCGGGCAAGTGCAAGATCGGCATCATGCCGGGCTCGATTCACAAGCAAGGGCACGTGGGGCTGGTGAGCCGGAGCGGGACGCTGACCTATGAAGCCGTGGACCAGCTCACGCGGCTGGGAATCGGACAATCCACCTGCATCGGCATCGGCGGGGATCCGATTATTGGGACGACGTTTCTGGATGCGATTCGAATGTTCCACGAAGATCCGGAGACGCATGCGATCGTGATGATCGGCGAAATCGGCGGTAATGCCGAGGAAATCGCGGCGGAATTCGTCAAGAAGCACGTGACGAAGCCGGTGGTCGGATTTATCGCGGGGCAGACGGCGCCTCCGGGCAGACGCATGGGGCACGCGGGAGCGATCATCAGCGGAGGCCAAGGCACGGCCGCCGACAAATATAAGGCGATGCGCGCCGCGGGGATTCATACGGTGCAGAGTCCGGCGGAAATTGGGCATACGCTGGCGAAAGTTCTGGCTAAAACGGGAAGCAAGGAGACAAGGAAGCAGGGGGGCAGAAGTAAGGGCAAGCGCGCCAGGCGATGAGGATTCGCGCCGACGGCGCGTCGCATTTACATTCCAGGAGAATCTAAATTGGCGATTGAACGCACATTGGCAATCATCAAGCCTGACGCCGTACAGCGCGGGCTGACAGGCGACATTCTGAGCCGCATTCATGCGGCGAAATTTCAGATCGTGGCGATCAAATCGCTGCGGCTGACGAAGGCGGAGGCGGAGGGATTTTACGCCGTGCATCGCGCGCGGCCATTCTTCGGCGAGCTGACGGATTTCATGAGCTCCGGCAAGGCTGTGGTGATGGGGCTGGAGGCCGAAGGCGCGATCGCCAAATGGCGCGAGACGATGGGCGCGACCGATCCCGCCAAGGCCGCGCCGGGCACGATTCGGCGCGAACTCGGCAGCAGCATCCAATTCAATTGCACGCACGGCTCGGACGCGCCGGAAACCGCGGCGTTCGAATTGGGATATTTTTTCGCGGGCTTGGAGCTGGTGTAGGCCCGGCAAGTTCGCGCGCGCCGGGCAGTACAATCAAGGGCTGGGTGAAGTAACGATGGAACCGCTGCGCGAAATCGGCAAGCTGCTGCTGGGCATCGGCATACTGCTGGTCGCGGCGGGCGTGGTGCTGATGCTAGGGGCGAGGCTTCCCTTCCGGCTGGGGCGGCTGCCGGGCGACATCGCGTATCATGGCAGACATGGCAGCTTTTATTTTCCGGTGGTCACGTGCATCGTCCTGAGCGCCGCATTCACGCTGATCTTGTGGATCGTCACTTTGTTCCGCCGATGAGCGCAGCGCACGCCTGCCCGACCCAATGAATCAAACTTCCCTTTTCGACCTGAAACCTGAGCGGCACGTCTGGAAGGTGAGCGAGCTGACCGGGCGAATTCGCGAATTGCTCGAGGGCGCGTTCGAGGACGTGTGGGTGGAAGGCGAAATCTCGAATTGCCATGCGGCGCAATCGGGGCATCTCTATTTCACGCTGAAGGACGCGCGCGCACAGATTCGCTGCGTCTGCTTCCGCGATCAGGCGCGTTTGCTGAAGTTCCGGCCCGAGGACGGCCTGCTGGTGACGGCGCGCGGCTCGATCAGCGTGTACGATCAGCGCGGCGAATATCAGATTTACGTGAGTCATCTGGCGCCCGCCGGGCTGGGCGCGCTGCAGCTCGCTTTCGAGCAGATGAAAAAGCGCCTGGAGGCCGAAGGGCTTTTCGATCCGGCGCGCAAGAAGCCGCTGCCGGTGCTGCCGCGCTGCATCGGCGTGATCACGTCGCCGACGGGCGCCGCGATCCGCGACATTCTTCGCGTGCTGAAGCGGCGCTTCGCGAATCTGCACGTGCAGATTTTTCCGGTGAAGGTGCAGGGGGACGGAGCGGCGGCCGAAATCGCGGCGGCGCTGCGGCATTTCAACCGCGTGCGATTCGCGGACGTGCTGATTCTGGCGCGCGGCGGGGGCTCGCTCGAAGACCTGTGGGCGTTCAATGAAGAAGTTGTGGCGCGGGCGATTGCCGCCTCCGCGATTCCGGTGATCACCGGCGTCGGACACGAAGTGGACTTCACGATTGCGGATTTCGTGGCGGACCTGCGCGCGCCCACGCCCTCAGCCGCGGCGGAAGTCGTGGTGCGATCGCGGCAGGAATTCGAGCGGCAGATCGCGGAGCATCAGCGGCATCTGGTGAAGCAGATGCGCTATCTTTTTTCCGAATGGAGGCATCGCGTGCGGGACCTGCGGACGCATCGCGGCTTCCGGCAGATGGAGCTGCTGCTGCGCCGCCGGGGCCAGCGGGTAGACGAGCTTTCCGCGAAACTCGCACCGGCGCTGCGCCAGCGGCTGGCGGCTTCGCACCGGCGGGTGACGCACGCCGCGGCGCGCGTCGGCTCGTTCGATTTGCGCGCGCGCGCCACCGTGCTGCGGCGAAGGATCGAACAGCAGCGCGGCGCGATGGCGGCGGCGCTGGAACGAGCCGTCGCCCGCAAGCACCGCCGCTTTGAAATCGCGCACGTGCGCTTCGCGCGGCTCGATCTGCGCGCCCGCGTGGGCCAGCTTCATCGCGCGCTCGAAATGCGCGCGGCCGATCTGCGCGTCCGCATGGACCGCCTGCTGATTTCGAAGCGCCGCCGCCTGGAAGCCGCCGCGCTGCGCTTGCAGGAGCGAAGCCCATTCCAATTGCTCGAGCGAGGCTACGCGATTGCGTACGACGCCGAAGGGAAGGTGCTGCGCTCGCCGGATCAGGTTGAGGCGGGCGATGAAATCAGGGTGCGACTCGCCGGCGGGATGCTAGACGCAACGGCAAAGGGCAGTGAGCGTCCCTAAATCGCCGCTGTTCTCTCGCGTGCGTCGGCTCACCGCTGAACATTAATCGAACGCGCTCAGAAAACCTTGGCGGTCAGCAAGCGAAACAGCGGGGTATGAGGTCTCTGCAAGAGCAAGGACAGGATTATGGAGTTCGCGGCGAAGCTCGACATGCCGATGCCGTTGGCGGCCATGCCCGAAAGCCGCATAACCGCCGTCCTGACGGAATCATCCACGGGTCTGCTTCTCACGGCCGAGCGCCATTTAACGAAGGCCCGAAACACAACGATAAAAATCACCAACTCTCCCAGCTCGTAAGATAACGATTTCCATTCGGACATGGCTGCCAGCCAACCGACTGCAAACAGCGCCGGCACGAAGGCGATCACGAAACCAACCCAAATCACCGCGCGTGGGTCTGACTTTTCCTTCATGCCGCAACCTCCGGTTCAGCAAACATCCGGCTGCCGTTTTTGCGACTCGGAATATACCGCTGGCAATCAGACAGGCAATCGGCTATTCGTCGCCGGGGCCGGCGGCGACTTTGAGGACAGCGAGGAAGGCTTCCTGCGGGATATCCACGCGACCGACGCGCTTCATGCGCTTCTTGCCTTCCTTCTGTTTTTCGAGGAGCTTGCGCTTGCGCGTGATATCGCCGCCGTAGCATTTGGCGAGCACGTTCTTGCGAATGGCGCTGATCGTCTCGCGGGCGATGATACGGCTGCCGATGGCGGCCTGAATGGGCACCTCGAACATCTGCCGCGGAATCAATTTCCGCAGGCGGGCGACCAGCTCGCGGCCGCGCTCGTAGGATTGCTCGCGATGGCAGATGATCGTGAGCGCGTCCACCGGTTCGCCGCCCACCAGCACGTCGAGCTTGACGAGGTCCGACTCGCGGTAACCCGAAAGATGATAATCGAGCGAGGCATAGCCGCGCGAGACGCTCTTCAGGCGGTCGTAAAAATCAAGGACGATTTCGTTGAGCGGCAATTCGTAGGTGAGCATAATGCGCGTGGGCGACAGATATTCGAACTTCTTCTGCACGCCGCGCTTTTCCTCGCACAATTGCAGAACGCCGCCGACGGATTCCTCCGACGTGATGATCATCGCCGTGAGGATCGGCTCTTCGATTTTCTGGATTGAGGCGGGCGGCGGAAATTTGGTGGGATTATCCACTTCGAGCACGTCGCCGGCGGTGGTGGTGATGCGGTACTGCACGCTGGGCGCGGTGGTGATCAGGTCAATATTGAATTCGCGCTCGAGCCGCTCCTGCACGATTTCCATGTGCAACAGGCCCAAAAAGCCGCAGCGGAAGCCGAAGCCGAGCGCGACGGAATTTTCCGGCTCGTAGAAGAACGCCGCGTCGTTGAGCTGCAATTTTCCGAGGGCGTCGCGGAGGACTTCGTAATCGGTGGCGTTCACGGGAAAGAGTCCGGCGAAGACCATCGGCTTGATCGCTTCGAAGCCAGGCAGCGGCGAGGCGGAACTGCCGGCTTCAATCACCGTGTCGCCCATGCGCGCATCGGCCACGCGCTTGATATTGGCGACGATGAAGCCCACGTCGCCCGCGGCCAGCTCGTCCAGGACAACAGGCTTCGGCGTGAGCGCGCCGAGCGTCTCGACTTCGTAGACTTCGGCGCCCGCGCACAGCCGGATTTTCATGCGCGGCACGATGCGCCCATTGAGCACGCGCACCAGCACCACCGCGCCGCGATAAATATCGAACCAGGAATCGAAGATCAGCGCCTGCAGGGGCGCGTCCGCCGAGCCCCTGGGAGGCGGGATGCGCTGCACGATTCTTTCGAGGATTTCGTCCACGCCGAGGCCGCTTTTCGCGCTGATAGGCAGCGCTTCGTCGGCGGGAATGGCGAGCACGTTTTCGATCTGCTCCTTCACGCGGTCAGGCTCCGCGGCGGGTAAGTCAATTTTATTGATGACGGGAATGATTTCGAGATTATGCCGCGAGGCAAGAAACGCGTTGGCGACGGTTTGCGCCTCGACGCCCTGGCTCGCGTCCACAACCAGCAGCGCGCCTTCGCAGGCGGAAAGGGCGCGCGACACTTCGTAGGAAAAATCCACGTGGCCCGGCGTATCAATCAGATTCAAGCGGTATTCGCGGCCGTCGCGCGCGGCATAGTGCAGGCGAATGCTCTTCGCCTTGATGGTGATGCCGCGCTCGCGCTCGAGGTCCATCGAATCGAGCACCTGGGCCTGCATCTCCCGCTGGGTGAGAGCGCCGGTGAGTTCGAGCAGGCGATCCGCCAGCGTGGATTTGCCGTGGTCAATATGCGCGATGATGCAGAAATTTCGGATGAACCGCGGGTCCATGCGTTCCTTGTCGGCCAGGCGAGGCGAATGGGCAATGCCGTCGCGCAGAGCGCGGGCCTGCGCGCAACGCGGCGCCTCTCAAACTGACGAGTGTGCCACAGATTGGGGCGCGCGGCCAGCGCCGCAGCCGGCGATCGCCTAAGGCTCGCGATCCGGCAACGGGCACGCCACACGATCGCGCGCAAATTTCGCCATCACGTAAAATATTGCGGGCGGCTGCTATCGGGTGTGAACTTCGGCCACGCCGAGCCGCTTCAGTCCTTCGGCGTAATACTTGCGGTAGAGGATGTCCCACTCCTCGCTGCCCTCGAGGATTTCCTTCTTCTGCGAGCTGATTTTCGCGCGGACGTCCGCGTCCACCTGCTCTTCGATTTTCAGGAGCGCAGTGATGATATTGACGATTTCCTGCCGGATGGTGTCGCGGTCTTCGACGAAATCCACCTCCGCCGACGAGACCAGGTGGTCCACGATGCGATGGGAAAGCCGGACCGTCTTTTCTCTGGTGAGGCGCATATCAGCGAAGGATCAGTTTCCTTTCGCGGGCGAGCTGGCCCTTTACTTTCTTATACATGTCCTGATAGGAGACGCCGGTACGCCGCATTTCGTCCGAATAGCGGGCTAGAATCTCGCGCACTTCCTCGTTGAGGCGATCCTCGATGGTGATTTCCTCCGCCATCACCTGACGGACCTGCTGCGTCAGATTTTCGGCGCTCTTCGTCTCGATCATTTTTTCGGCGATCAGGCGCTTCACGATTTCCTTCGCCATGTAGCCGACATAATCCCGCGATAGAAGCATTCCCTCTTCAGCCCCATTTCCTCGTGCGACATTGCAAGTCTAGCGGCTGCTTCCAGCGAAAGCAAGGCGCGGGCGCGCCGGTTTATTTTTCCAATTCCGCGGCGGAAGAATTGATCAGAGTTGTTTCGCCCGTCAGCGTTTGCGCCACGCGCGCGATTTCGGAGTTCGCTTCGTCCCAGTGTTTCTGCTCGATGGCTTCCTGCACGCCGGGAATGGGCTTGGCGCCGTAGCCCGAATAGATGCCGGGGGCGTAGATCATGTGTTTGTACCAGCCGCGGCGCAGCAGCCCGGCTTCGCTGGTGAGGCGATGCTCGCTTTCCATCAGGTTTTGATTGAGCGACCGCAGCTTCGCATCGGGCACGCCGGCGGACCAGGCCTTTGCGAGGGCGTCGCGATAACGCTGGCCGGCGCGCGTGAGCGCGTCTGCTGCGTTATCGAGAGGGGCAAAATTCAGATGCGGCGGAATCGCCTCATGCGGCGGCGCGACGGTAGGATGCCGCGGATCGTTCGTCGCGGCGTAGACGCCTTCTTGAAGCTCGCGGTCGCGCTCGGTCGCTTCGTCGCGCGCGTCGTCCGCCGCCTTCTTCAGTTGCTTCGTGTAGAGCTCAATCGTGTCCGCCAGGTCCGTAAATTCGAAGGGCAGCAGGTCCGCATCGGCGAGCCGCATCACGGCCGTGCCAATCGTCTGCGAAAGCGCGCGGCCATAGACGAACCCGGGATCGCCGAAATGCGAGTACCAGTAAAAATCGTCGTAGATTGAATGGTAGATGCCGCTCGGATCCTCTCCGCCGTAGCTCAAATCGAGCGAGGCGATGCCGAGGTGATCCAGGAACACGGTGTAATCGCTGCCGGAACCGAGCGCGCCGATGCGCAGGTCCGCGCGCTGGCGTATTTCCTTACGAGCGGCGGCGGTGGCGGCAGCGGCGATATCGTGCAGCCGCAGCCGCTGCCACACGGACGTGTGCGTTTCGGGGTCCTGAACGTCGCGCGCCACGCCATTCACGAAATGCTCGAGCGTGTGCGAGCCTTCGGCGCGCAGAAATCCGCGGCCGTTGCCGTCGCTATTGACGTAGGCGACCGCGTGCTGCTGCAATTCCTTATCGTGCGCTTCGCCCCATTCGGTCGAGCCGAGCAGCCCTGGCTCCTCGCCATCCCATGCGCAGTAGATGATGGTGCGCCGCGGGCGCCAGCCCTGCTTCACCAGCTCGCCGATCGCGCGCGCCTCCTCGAGCATCGCGGATTGGCCGGAGAGCGGGTCCTGCGCGCCATTCACCCACGCATCGTGATGGTTGCCGCGAATCACCCACTGGCCGGGCAACTCCGAGCCGGCGATTTTCGCGATCACGTTGTAGGTCGGCTTCACGTCCCAATTCGACGCGACCTTCAGATGCACCTTCGCGGGGCCGGGGCCGGCGTGATACGTGATGGGCAGCGCGCCGCGCCATGCCGCGGGAACCACGGGGCCGCCGAGCGCGGCGAGCAATGGCTGCGCGTCGCCGTAGGAAATCGGCAGCGTCGGAATTTTCGCGATCGAAGGCGCATCCTTCACCGCCAGCCGCTTCGCGTCCGCCGTGGCGCCGACGCCTGGCGTCAACGGGTCGCCGGGGCTGAACGTGGGGAAATCCATCACGCTGCCGCGCTGCACGCCTTCGGCAGGGCGCATCGGCCCCTTCGGGAACACGTCCTCTTGAAAATATCCGTCGTCGCGCGGATCGGAATAAAGGATGCAGGCCACCGCGCCATGCTCCGCGGCGACCTTCGGCTTCACGCCGCGCCACGATCCGCCATAGCGCGCGATCACGATTGCGCCCTTCACGGAGATGCCGAGGCGGTCGAGTTCCTCATAATCCGCCGGGACGCCGTAATTCACGTAGACCAGCGGCGCCGTGACGTCGCCATCCGGCGAATAGATGTTATACGTGGGCAATTGCTCATCCTGCTGCGACGAAGTGGGGTCCACCGCGATGGGCGGCTCGTGGAGCTTCGCCGTGAACTGCGATGGCTCGACCAATTCGATCAGCCGCTGCTTCGGCGTCGGAAAGAGCACGTTGAAGACTTCGATGTGCGCGTCCCAGCCCCAATCCTTGAACTGCGCGAGAATCCATTCGGCATTCTCTTTGTCGAAGGCGGTGCCCACGTTGTGCGGTCGCGCGCTCATGCGCTGATCGTCCGCGCGCTCATTTTCCGCGCTCGGAAGGGCGCGAAATTTCGATTCCCACTGGCGCTCGGACGTGGCGTGCGCCGCCGTGAACCCTTGCAGCGGCTCCTGGTCCGCCGCGGCGGGCAGGCCGGCCACGGCAGGTAAGAGCAGTCCCAGCACGGACAAAATCGTCAGCATCGCGGCACGTTGCGCAAAACGTCGCATGTGTGTACCCCTCGTGAGGCTTCAGAATGGATCGCAGCCGCAGAGATTACACCAATCCCGGTGTCGCGGTAACCCCATCATTCGAATCACCACTCGGAGTGCTGCTCGCATCGAGGACGGGGGCGGTGCACGAGGAAACCGCGGGTCTTCGCAAAGGGCCGGTTTCGGGGTCCGCGCCTGAGATTCCCGCGACGCATGCGACCGGCGATTCCACGTAGGGCTTGCAGGCGTTGAGAATCGCGCCGGCGTAATCGCGCGGCGCGCTGCCCACGCTCAGCACCGCTTCGTCGCATGCCCGCTCGCGCTCTGAGCGTGTCAAGAACAATCTGTCGCGGCAGGCAAATAGCGCCCTGCCTTTTGATCTCACTTTTTGGATTCGATTTAACTAATCCTGAGGGGCATTACCAACGAGTGGGGCGTCATGCCTCGAGGATGGCGCTCAGATCGCGCTGCTTGAGGGCCTTTACCTTGTCGCGCAGGGCTGCGGCGCGCTCGAACTCGAAATTCTTGGCGGCTTCGCGCATCTGCGCCTCGAGCTGCGCGATCACCTGCTGCAATTGCGCCTCGCTGGTGATTTCACCCAGCGCGGCGTCGTCCGCGGGCACCGTGACGTAATCCGCCTCCACGATTTTCGCCAGTTGCATATCCACGGACTTGATGATGGTTTGCGGCGTGATATGGTTCTCGCGGTTGTAGGCTTCCTGCTTCGCGCGCCGGCGGCTCGTCTCGCCGATGGCCTGGCGCATCGAATCGGTCATCACGTCCGCGTACAAGATCGCGCGCCCTTCCAGGTGGCGCGCGCAACGGCCCATGGATTGGATCAAGGACGTCGCGCTGCGCAGATATCCTTCTTTGTCCGCGTCCAGAATCGCCACCAGCGACACCTCCGGCAGATCGAGCCCCTCGCGCAACAAATTGATGCCGATCAGCACGTCGAATTCGCCGCGCCGCAGGTCGCGCAGGATGCGCACCCGCTCGAGCGTCTCCACTTCCGAATGCAGATAGCGGCAGCGCACGCCAACCTCCGAAAAATACTCCGAGAGATCCTCGGCCATGCGCTTGGTGAGCGTCGTGACCAGCACGCGTTCGTTGCGTCCGGCGCGCACGCGAATTTCCTCGAGCAGATCGTCCACCTGACCTTTCACGGGGCGCACTTCCACTTGCGGGTCCACCAGCCCGGTCGGCCGGATCACCTGTTCGATCACCACGCCGCCGGCCTTCGTCAGTTCGTACGGTCCTGGCGTAGCGGAGACGTAGATCACCTGATTCGCGCGATGCTCGAATTCCTCGAAGGTGAGCGGGCGATTATCGAGCGCCGAAGGCATTCGGAAGCCATAATCCACCAGGGTCTGCTTGCGCGAGCGGTCGCCGTGGTACATCCCCCGAATCTGCGGAATCGTCTGGTGCGATTCATCTATGAAGAGCAAATAATCCGACGGCACGTAATCGAGCAGCGTCGGCGGCGCCTCGCCCGGCAGGCGGCCGGAAAGATGCCGCGAATAATTTTCGATGCCGTGGCAAAAACCGATGGTGCGCATCATCTCGATATCGAAATGGGTGCGCTGCTCGATCCGCTGCGCCTCGACGATCTTTCCCTGCTTCTCGACCTCGCTGTGCCACCAATCCAGTTCCTCGTAGATGCTCTGGATGGCGCGCTCTTTTTGCTCCGCGGGCATCACGTAGTGCGTCTTCGGGTAGATCGCGACGCGGCCGATTTCCTCTCCTGTGCGGATTGCGCCGGTGAGCGGATCAATCTTGCGGATCACTTCCACCTGATCGCCCCACATTTCGATGCGAAGGGCGTAATCGTCGTATGGTGGATAGATTTCGATCATGTCGCCGCGCACGCGGAAGGTTCCGCGGCGCAGGTCCTCCGCACGGTCATATTGGATTTCCACGAGTTTGCGCAGGATGGATTCGCGCGCGATGGATTGGCCCTTCTCGATCATCAGCAGCATGCCGTAGTACGCCTCGGGCGAGCCAAGGCCATAAATGCACGAGACCGATGCCACGATTATCACGTCGCGCCGCTCGAAGAGCGAACGCGTGGCGCTCATGCGCAGCTTGTCCAGCTCGTCGTTGATCGTGGACTCCTTCTCAATATATGTATCGCTCGCGGGGACATAGGCTTCCGGCTGGTAATAATCGTAGTAGCTGACGAAATATTCGACGGCATTCTGCGGAAAAAACGACCGGAACTCGTGGAAAAGCTGCGCCGCGAGCGTCTTATTGTGCGCCAGGACGATGGCCGGCCGATTGATCGCCTCGATTACCTTCGCCATCGTGAACGTCTTGCCCGAGCCGGTGACGCCCAGCAGCACCTGGTGCCGCTCGCCATCCTGCACCCCGTGCACGAGCTGCGCGATGGCCTCCGGCTGATCCCCGCGCGGCTCGTAATCGCTGGCAAGCCTGAAATTCATGATGAAGCTCCTCAGGGCGCCTCGGCAGGTGGCGCGCAAATCTTCATTATAGCGCATCTGCCTGCGGGTAATCCCCGCGCCGGGATAGAATGGCGCCGCCTTCGCGCACCCGATCAACGCCATGAATACGCCCTTGCACACGGCAAAGACGCCCGCGCCTTCGGAATCCCCGCGCGCCACCCGCCGCCTGCTCGGCTTGGAATGGCCGCGGCAGATGACCCCCGCCGAGCGCAGCTCCCTGGTTGCCGGGGGGCTGGGCTGGCTCTTCGACGCATTCGACGTTTCGCTCTATTCCCTCGTCCTCGCCTACCTGATGCGCGATTTCGGAATGAGCCCTGCGCTCGGCGGCTTGCTCAATTCATTGACGCTGATTGCTTCGGCTGTGGGCGGCCTGCTCTTCGGCTATCTGGCGGACCGCATCGGTCGTACGCGCTCGCTGATGGCCGCGATCCTGATCTATTCCGTGATGAGCGCCGGCTGCGGGCTTTCCACCACGATTTTCGAGCTTGCCGCCTGCCGGCTGGTGCTCGGGCTGGGGATGGGCGGCGAGTGGACGGCGGGCGCGGCGCTGGTGGCGGAGACGTGGCCCGCCGAGCACAGGGGCAAGGCGCTCGGCATCATGCAGTCTACCTATGCCATTGGCGAGATCCTCGCCGCCCTGGTCGCCATCGCCGTGCTGCCGCGATACGGCTGGCGCGCCGTCTTTTTCGCCGGCGTAGTTCCCGCGCTCGTGGTCTTCTGGATTCAGCGAAGGGTGCCCGAGCCCGAAATCTGGCGCGCGAAGGCGTCCGCTGCGCCAAACCGGTTCAGTAAATCGCTTCGCTTGCTCTGGCGCCCCGATTTGCGCCGCAACGGCCTGGTCGCCACCGCGATGAACGCCTGCACGATGTTCGGCTACTGGGGCCTTTTCACCTGGATTCCGGCGTACCTTTCGCTGCCGGCGTCGGAAGGCGGCCGCGGGCTGAGCATGGTGAAGACGATGACGTGGCTGATCGCCATGGGCGGGGGAAAATGGCTGGGCTACGCCGTCTTTGGATTTTCCGCGGACGCTTTCGGTCGCCGGAAAAGCTACGTTGCCTATCTGCTGATCGCGGCGATTCTCGTGCCAGTGTACGGGCTTTCGCGCAGCCCGCTGTGGCTGCTCCTGCTGGGGCCGCCCGTCGCATTTTTCGGCACCGGCTATTTTTCGGGATTCAGCGCGATCGTCTCGGAGATATTCCCCACCGAGATACGGGCCACCGCCATGGGCGCAAGCTACAACATCGGCCGCGGAATATCCGCCGCCGCGCCCGTGACGATCGGAGTGCTGGCGCACCGCTTCGGATTAGGCCCCTCGTTCTTTCTGCTCTCTGGGGCGTTTCTGATTGCGGCGGTCCTGGCACTGGCGCTGCCGGAAACCAAGGGCAAGGCTCTCGATTGAAAGCGGCTCACGGCGCGGCGGGATCAGGGCCGATCGGTTTCGGCCGTGCGAACGTCGCACGCCTCGCGGCATTCCGGGCAATAGTAGAGCCCGTCCACGCAGAGGCGGATGTGCTGCTGCGACTGGCAGAAGCAGCAGTATTTCTCGCAGGTGCATTGTTGCTCCGGCTTATCGCACTGCGAACAGAGGGTTACCACGCGCACCGCCTTTCCGCGGCCCCGCGTCTGAGCGAAGCAGCGGGTGGTGCCTTCATCGTAAGGGCGGCCGCGAAGATCGGGCAAGCGCGTTTTTGCCAGGTTTTCCGAATCTCAACTCCACCCGGACGATCAAGGCTGAGACAAGGTCTTGTGCGGCGGAAGCTCGGCAATCTTTCGTTTCGCCAACGCGCCATTTTCAATGAGCAGAACTCGCGCATCGGCGCCGTAACCGGCGATCATCTCTCGGCACATGCCGCACGGTGGGATCACCTGGATTTCGGGATTTGCGGCTCCGGCCGCGGGGTGCCTGACGGCGACGATGGTTGCGATGCCCGCGTCGCCTTCGCAGATCGCCCGGCCAAGAGCGACCGCCTCCGCGCAAATCGCGATTCGCCCAATGGACGCCTCCAAATGAACACCGGTAAAGACGCGCCCCGGCTTCATTCGGAGCGCCGCGCCCGCCACATGCCAATCCGGCTTATATCGCTGGCGGATGATGGCCTTCGCGGCGGCGACAAGTTCGAGATCTTCCTGCGAGATCGCTTCGCTTTCGCTCATCTTCGGATCGCCGTTCCGATGGCCAGCGTGCGAATAGGGGAGCCTGGGCACATCGTATCCCCCCTGTGGGTTGAGGTGGTAATCCAGGATGACGGGAGGAAGCAAGCAGAGTTCGAGGGGAGAGCGTGGATGAAGTCGTTCGATGATCTGCCAGGGAGTTTGAAATTTCTTGTGGGAGTTGGGCCGGGCGAGATTGAAGTAGAGCTGGTAGGTGTGGACTTTGGCCAGGAAGTCTCCGCGACTATGGAAGGATTCCAGATCGAAGAATTCGTCTTCTTCGAGACGGTGGACGGTTTCGACGTCGCTCTGGAAAGTGTGAGCGGCAGGCGGAATACGGACATGCTGGCTGTCGCCGAGAGCGGCAGGAAAATCCCCTTTGAACTCGCTGCCGTTGTCGGTCTGCCAGGCCAGATCGCGCAGCGAGACGCCGTAGCGATGCAGATGCTGCTGGATGCGCGAGGCGAAGACGGCGCTGGCGGAAGCCGAACGCTTTTCAGCGAAGGCCCAGAACAACAGGCCGCTGCGCACATCACGGGCGGTGTACTGAATCGCGGGCAAGCCCAGGGCCTGAGCTTGGGGCCAGTAGTGGGGAATATCGTCCAAATCCTTAGTATCGGCGCTGATTTGCTGGAACAGAGCCCACTGCGCTTTGATGTGGGCTAGATCCTGCTTGCGTTGATATTTTCTGCGGCGCTTTTTCATCAGGCCGTGCTGGCGCCAGATGCGTTCCATGGCGGAGTGGCCGACGGGGAGATCGAACTCGCGTTTCAGGCGTCGAGCTCCGAAGGTGGGAAGCATTTTGCGGAGCTCGATGAGCTGGGCTTCGACGGTGGGAGGAGTTTTGTGAGGTTGATGAACGCGGGCGCGGGAACGCTCGAGCAAGCCGGAAGGGCCGTGCTGCTGGAAACGGCGGAGCCATTTGCGGACGGTGGGAACGGTGGTGGCGAAGAGCCGCGTCGTGGCTTTGATGCCGCGCTGCTTGGCGCTTTCGACAAGTCGAAGGCGATGATCGTAAGGGTGTTTCATATCACGCACCAGATCGAAATAACGAGCGGGGGTAATCATGGCGCCCGGATTTTACGCGCGCCGCGCCGCCCGGCTCCTCCCCCCTCCGCCGGGCGGCGAGTTCCTCGAACCGCCTCGGGCTAATGCATTTCAATCTCGCTAGGGGGATACGATGTGAGTAGGCTCTCCCACTACGAAGCTGCGTTTGACAGGCTTACTCCCCTCTTTTATTATTCAAAAACGACAATCCTAGTGAGTCGCGTCTGGGCTTTGCCGCGCGGCACTGGGGATGGTTGTCGTAAGGCCGGAAATGCTTAGCGTTCCTCACCTCA